>JACPWU010000009.1 GCA_016196885.1 Chlamydiota bacterium
CTCCCATATAAAATTGCACGCCTTTTGATCTCTGATTTCACTTTTCTGTGCAATTCTACCACGCCCAATTCTATTCTTCTCTCCTTTTCTCCTTGTTTTATGCTGGTTTCGCCCTTTTGTCCCTTTTATCAGCAGACCCTATCTATATGAATACGCAAACGATATTATCCCCATTGAAGTCAAAAGTGGTAAAAGTGGAACCTTGCGGAGTTTGCATCTCTTTTTAGCGGTCCATCCGGAGGCTCGTTATGGGATTCGATTTTCGTCTCATCCCTACTCCATCATTGATAAAATTGATTCCAGACCCCTTTATGCAGTCGCTTCTTTGGCGCACGAAGATCAACGGGATAATTTACGAGCCCTGGCTAAACAATAAACTTCAGATAATTCTCTATTATTCAGAAGAACAATTGCACAAGGTATATCCCGAGATTGACGCTTTCTTTGCAACAAAAGAGAAATATGATCCGTCAGAGATTTTTGTGAATAAGTGGTATGAGAAATACGCAAAATGATTTTTTTATAATAAAATCCTTGCTTTTTTGTTTTTTTTGCTTCACACTGGAATCATAGATTTTTAGCGAAATACCCTGCTATGTGCGTAGGGAAGACAGATCTTTTAGCCAACAGCGACTAAAAAGGGAGCACTTCCTGGGTGATGGCTGGCAAGCCCGTAAGGGAAGCTAAAAGTCGTTCATAGTGCGCCCACCTGATGAGGATAGCTCGCAAAAGATGTCTTTTCCACGGCAAGTGCGGGGTATTTTTTTAAGGCAGAATTCAGAAGGCAGAATTCAGAAATCAGAACAATAAGGATGTTATTTATTTTTTAGGCATATGCACTTGACTCAAGTGTCGTCCATATGTAGTCGCCCCATTTATGGGGCCATGTATGGACTGCCCGATAAATCGGGCGACTACGTTTGACGGTTGAGTCAAGTGCATAGGCCTATTATTTTTTATTCTGAATTCTGAGTTCTGGATTCTGTTTTATGCAAACTCCTGATTTGTTCATACAAGAAGACCGCAAACCTTTCAAAATTTCTCATGATATGCCCTTGGCTTCTCGCATGAGACCTCGGAGGCTTGAGGAGTTTGTGGGGCAGGCCCATTTGATGGGGAAGGGAGAGGTTCTCGAGCGTCTCATTCATCAAGATGCCTTTGGCTCATTTATTTTTTACGGCCCTCCTGGAACGGGAAAAACCACGCTGGCCCATTTGATTGCCCAAGTGTCACATCGTCGTTTCATACCCTTAAGTGCTGTCACTTCGAATGTGACGGATCTTCGCCGGGCCCTTGAGGAGGCCCGCAAATTCTTGAGTCGCGGGGAAAGAACGATTTTGTTTGTGGATGAGATCCATCGTTTTAACAAGGCCCAGCAGGATGTTTTGCTTCCTCACATTGAAAATGGAACCGTCGCTTTTATGGGAGCCACCACGCACAATCCTTTTTTCTCGATTGTGGCTCCCTTGGTGTCGCGCTCTCAGGTGTATCGGCTCAAGTCTCTCACCGTAGAAGAGGTTCGGAAAATCCTAGAAGCGGCTTTGAAGGATGAGGCGAGAGGCTTGGGGAAAAAGGGTTTGAAATTAGAGGAAGGTGTTCTGGAATATTTAGCCCATTTTTCTGAAGGCGATGCGCGACGGGCCTTGAATCTTTTAGAGATGTTGGATCAAATGCAATCCTCTGAATCAAAGGGACAGCCTCTTTCTAAAGAAATGGTTCTGAAACTGGTTCAAGAAAAACCCGTTCATTATGACTGGGATGAGGATGAACATTACGATACGATTTCGGCCTTTATCAAGAGTGTTCGGGGATCCGATCCGGACGCGGCGCTTTATTGGCTGGCCAAGATGCTGGAAGGGGGAGAGGATATTCTTTTTATTGCCAGGAGGCTTGTGATCTTGGCGAGTGAGGACATTGGGAATGCGGATCCTCAAGGACTGACCTTGGCAACTTCCTGTTTAAGAGCCGTGCAATTCATTGGACTTCCAGAGGCCAGAATTCCCTTGGCTCAGGCGACGGTGTATCTTGCCTGTGCCCCCAAAAGCAATGCGGCGTATCTTGCGATTGACAAGGCGCTAGAGGCCGTGCGGGAAAATAGGGTTCAGAAAGTGCCAGCGCATTTGAAAAATGTGAAGGCTCCAGATGAAAAGGGCTTCTCCTATCAATATTCGCATGATTTTGAAGGACATTTTGTGGAGCAGGATTATCTGGAAAGGCCACAAAATTTTCTTCAGTTGTCCGACAACGGTTACGAGCTTGAAATGGCAAAGAGGTTAAACGCATGGCGGAAGTATCCAAAGAAAACATTCGAAAAACCTTTCTCGAAGCCCGAAAAAATTTAAGTGAAGATGAAAGGCGTTTTAAAAATCTCGCCATTCAGGAGCGATTTTTATCTTTGGAAATTTATCGAGCGGCGAAGAAGATTTTTTTTTATTGTTCCAAGTCAAGTGAGGTGGATACGCTTGTCTTAATTCAGGAGGCCTTGAAGGCGGGTAAAAAGGTAGCGCTTCCCCTTTGCCTCTCGAACGATCTTTTAGAGGCTCGATACATTGAGGATTTAGAAAGGGATTGTGAACGGGGCAATTTTGGCATCTTAAGCCCCAAGAAAAGCACTTTGAAAGCAGTGAAAGATGAGCTAGAGTGTTGGGTGATACCGGGGATCGCCTTCGATTTATCGGGGAATCGCCTGGGTTGGGGGAGGGGTTTTTTTGACCGATATTTGGCGGATTTGAAGCCGTCTCAGAAGAAAATCGCCTTGGTCTATGAAGTGCAGATTGCTCCGGCTCTCCCCGTGGATCTTCATGATGTCAAGATGGATGTGTTGGTGACAGAAAAAAGGGAAGTTTTTTTTAATCCAAAATCCAAAATCCAAAATTGAAATGAGTGTATCTGAAATTTTAAAGAATCATTTGCCATGGGCGTTCTTGCTGACCTTGACGTCGGGCCTCTGGCTGGGCTATGCCTTGCGCTCATGGTTAGGGAGGTTGCGTCGAGGGAAGGCAGAAAAGGCGGCGGAGGAAATTCTTCAGGAGGCGGCTCTTCAGGCTCAGACCAGGCGCAAAGAGGCGGAGGTTGCGGCGAAGGAAGAATTTTTTAAGGCGAGGTCAGAGTTTGAGAAAGAGACGAAGGAACGGCGCCAAGAGATTTCGAATTTAGAAAAACGGGTGATCCAAAAAGAGGAAATGCTGGAGAAGAAATTAGAAGGCCTTGATCGAAAGGAAAATGATTTTCGTGCCAAAGAAAAATCTTTGAAAACGAAAGATGAAGAAATCGAGGCGAAGAAAAAAGAGTGGGAGGCCCTGATCGAAAAAGAGGGACTGCAGTTGCAGGACTTATCAGGCCTTTCTCGAGACGAGGCCCGTCACCAACTGCTTTCCAAGATCCAAGAGGAAGTTCAACATGAAGCTGCCCTCGCCATTCGTCAGGCCGAAGCCCGCCTCCAGGAAGAAGTGGATCGGAAGGCCGGGTGGATGATTGTGAATGCCATGCAGCGCTGCGTGATGGAGCATACCCAAGAGGCGACGGTAACGACGGTGTCTTTACCCAATGATGACATGAAGGGGAAAATTATTGGCCGCGATGGGCGCAACATTCGCACGTTTGAAGCTGCGACGGGCGTGGATTTAACCATTGATGATACGCCCGAGACCGTGGTGATTTCAGCTTTTGACATGGTGCGCCGCGAGATTGCACGTCTTTCTTTGGAGCAATTGATTCGAGATGGCCGTATTCATCCCGCCCGTATTGAAGAGGTGGTGGCCAAAGTAAAAAAAGAAATTGAAGAGACGATTCGGCAAGCAGGCGAGAAGGCGGTTTTTGAATTAGGGCTTACCGCTCTTCATCCTGAAGTCGTGAAGCTGGTCGGGCGTCTCAAATATCGAACGAGTTATGGTCAAAATGTGTTGGATCATTCGAAAGAGGTGGCCTGGCTGATGGGGGTGATGGCCTCTGAGATGGGAATGGATGTGAAGCTTGCCAGACGTGCGGGGCTTCTGCATGACATTGGAAAGGCACTCAGCCATGAGGAGGAGGGGAGCCACGCCCTGATTGGGGGAGATTTGGCCCGTAAATATGGAGAGTCACCAGAGGTGATTGCAGGCATTGCCGAGCATCATGGTGAGACGGAAGAGCAGACGGTGTGGGGGATTTTCACCCAGGTGGCGGACGCGATTTCTGCCGGGCGGCCGGGGGCAAGGTCTGACACCGTTGGCAATTATTTGCAGCGATTGAATCAATTGGAGGAAATTGCAAATTCATTTCCGGGCGTGGAAAAAACTTATGCAATTCAAGCGGGTCGAGAACTGCGCGTGATGGTGAAGCCTGGTGAAGTGAATGATGATGCGGCGCTTCTTCTCTCGAGAAATATCGCGCAAAAAATTCAGGGTTCTCTCCAATATCCGGGGGTGGTGAAAGTCACGGTCATTCGCGAAACACGAGCCGTTGAATTTGCGAGATAAAACAAGTTCAAAAGTTCAAAGGTTCAACGAAGGTTTAAAGGTTTAAAAGTTCAAAGGACTTCCCTCTTTTGAACCTTTGAACTTTTAAACCTTTAAACCTGCTTTTCTATGCTAACACAAGAAAAAGTGAAAGTTTATACCGTCACCGAGCTGACTCGCGAGGTAAAGGCTGCTGTCGAAGGGACTTTCCCTTCTCTTTATGTGGAGGGAGAAGTGTCCAATGTCAAGATGCCCAGTTCCGGGCATCTTTATTTTACGCTCAAGGATGCCACATCCCAAATTCAGGCCGTGTTTTTTGCCTTTCGCTCGAAGGGGGTTTCTTTCACGCTTCAAGATGGGATGAAGGTGGTGCTGTTTGGATTTCTCACCGTTTATGAGAAGGGGGGAAATTATCAAATCAATGTGAAAAGGATGGAGCCTGCAGGAATGGGTGCCTTGCAGCTCGCCTTCGAGCAATTGAAGAAAAAGCTTTTGCAGGAAGGACTTTTTGATGCCAAACGCAAGCGCCCTATTCCCTGGGTCCCTTCAAAAATTGGAATTATCACAAGTCCGACCGGCGCCGCTTTTCGAGATATTTTAAATGTGCTAGACCGACGGTTTTCAAATGTGCATCTTATCTTGGCTCCGACCTTGGTTCAAGGAGATGGAGCGCCGTCGCAAATTGTGAGGGCGCTGGATTTGCTCAATGAAATGGACGAAGTGGACGTCATCATTGTCACGCGGGGCGGGGGGAGTCTGGAAGATTTATGGGCTTTTAATGATGAAGGGGTGGCCAGGGCTATTTTTCAGTCTCGTATTGCGGTCATTTCTGCTGTGGGCCATGAAATTGATTGGACCATCGCCGATTTTGTTGCAGATTTAAGAGTGCCAACGCCGACTGCCGCCGCGGAACTTGTGATTACGAAGAAGTCAGATCTTTTGGAGACGCTCGTTCAGGCCAAAAAGAAAATGGTTCTTTTACTTTCGAATCGTGTGGGCTTTTTAAAGAAGGTCGTGGAAGGTTTTACCCAGCATCCTGTTTTTAAACGTCCTGGGGCCCGTCTAGAAATGTTATCTCAATCTCTGGATTTGGCGTTTGAACGATGCTCTCGGCAATTGATTCATCTTTTGGAGAGAAAGAAAGCGGCGCTTAAAACGCTCTCTACGGGTTTGGATGCGCTCAGCCCTTTGGCTGTTTTAGGTCGGGGTTACAGCCTGACACGGATTTTGAAAACGCAGGCCATTCTTAAGAATGTGACACAACTTAAAGTTGGAGAAGAAGTTGAGACTTTTCTTTCTAAAGGGAGTGTGGTGTCAGTTGTAAAGGACTTGAAAGTTACTCCATAGGTTTAGTAAAATTGCGGGGTTGTGTTCAACTGTGAAAAATGAGGTAACTCCCCCAACCCCTCTTGCTATGAAACATTCATGCCGACTGAGGTCGGCACAAAGGGGGATGAAAATCACCCTTGTAGTCGCCCCATTTATGGGGCGGTCTATGACATTGGGGCATTGGGCATTGCCCGATAAATCGGGCGACTACAAGTCATCATGAGTCATTGTATAAGAACGGGTGGGGCTTTTATTGCATACGATGACCCCCAACAGGGTCATTGAAATGAAAAAATAAGAGGGGAGCTCCCTTTGTGTGATAGAAGGGTTTTTAGCCCTCCCCTTATTTCAAGCCCTTACAAGATTTTATAGTCCCCGCGGGATAGTCCCTGTGGGAAAGGGGAGTTGGAGGGGTTATGGTTGGAGGGAAAAATGAAACAAAATTCAGGTTCTTTTGAAGAGGCCATGAAAAAATTAGAGGGGATTGTAGGCTTTCTTGAAAATGATGAGGTGAGCCTCGATGAGGCCTTAAAAAAATATGAAGACGGGGTCAAGCTCGTTCGATTCTGCACAAAAAAATTAGAAGAGGCAGAGAAGAAAATAGAGGTTTTAACGCGAGATGAAGAAGGAAAAGTGGTGAAGAAGCCTTTTATGGAAAAGAATGTTCGCGCTTCCAATAAGGGAGATGTTGAAGAGAGTTTGTTATTTTAATCACAATTTAAAAAATTTCCAATTTCCAATTAGACATTGCATCATTGGCGATTAATTTGTCATTGGTTATGGGTCATTTGTCATTAGAGCGAAGGAGTTTTATCGTGTCCAAAATTTTAGAAAGAATCAATGGTTCACAAGATGTGAAAAGTCTTTCCATTTCTGAGTTGGAGATTCTCGCCAGTGAACTTCGCCAAGAAGTGCTTCGGGTGGTTTCCATCAATGGGGGTCATGTCTCCAGCAATTTGGGTGTGGTGGAGCTGACCTTGGCGCTTCATTATGTGTTCAATACCCCTGCCGATAAATTGGTTTGGGATGTGGGTAATCAAAGTTATCCGCATAAGCTCATCACGGGCCGTCGAGAGCCATTTCCCACTTTAAGAAAAATGAATGGGATTTCTGGATTCTGCAAAATCTCTGAAAGTCCTTACGACGCCTTTGGGGCGGGTCATGCCAGTACTTCTATTTCAGCGGCTTTAGGAATGGCGGTCGCTCGAGATGTCAGGGGCTCTGAGGAACGGGTGGTCGCAATCATTGGAGATGGGGCGATGACGGGCGGGATGGCCTACGAGGCCTTGAACAACGCAGGGGCGCTGAAAACAGATTTCCTTGTCATTTTAAACACCAATGAAATGTCCATTGCCCCCAATGTGGGTGCCATTTCTCATTATGTGAATAAAGTGATTACGCATCCTCTCTACAACCGGGTCAAAGACGATTTGGAACATTGGGTGGATCGGATTCCGGCGATTGGCCATCGGGTAGTGGAGACGGCGCATAAATTAGAAGAGAGCATTAAGAATTTGCTGGTTCCTGGAACTATTTTCGAGGGGCTGGGGTTTCGGTATTTTGGACCTGTGGAGGGTCATGATTTGGACGGCTTGATTAAAATTTTGAAAGACATCAAGGATTTGCACGGTCCCATTCTCTTTCATGTGGTCACAAAAAAGGGAAGAGGTTACAAACCTGCAGAGGAGCGGCCGGATCAATTTCACGGCATGGGTCCTTTTGATTTGACAACCGGGAAGCCTTTAAAGGGATCTAGCGGAAAAAGTTTTTCCAATGCCTTCGGAGATGCCCTGTGGAGAGAGGCCGAAAAGGATCCTCGCATTGTAGCCATTACCGCAGCCATGCCATCGGGGACGGGCCTTGCAGAATTTGCCAAGCGTTATCCCAAACGATTTTTTGATGTGGGCATTGCCGAAGAGCATGCCGTCACTTTTGCGGGAGGCCTCGCAGCTCAAGGGCTAAAACCCGTGTTGGCGATTTATTCCACTTTTCTCCAGAGGGGATTCGATCAGGTGCTTCATGATGTCTGTCTTCAAAATTTACCCGTGATTTTTGGGATTGATCGAGCCGGGGTGGTGGGGGATGATGGACCCACGCATCAAGGCGTTTTTGACATCTCTTATTTAAGGCCCATTCCAAATTTAAAGATTGTTCAAGCTCGAAATGAAGCTACCCTGAAGACCATTTTGAAATGGGCGCTTCATGAAGAGGGGCCGGTCGCGATTCGTTATCCTCGCGGCAATGTACGCGAGGGTCTGGGGGATGACACGTGCCGGCCTTTAGATCAAGGGGGAGTGGATGTGGTGAGGAAGGGAAAAGACGTTGCGATTTTGGCCCTGGGGGACATGGTGTACATGGGATTAGAGGTGGCTGCCCTTTTAGAAAAGGATGGGATTTCGACACAGGTCATAGACGCTCGGTTTATCAAACCCCTCGATGAAGTTTTTCTCGAGAGGCTTTCGAAGGGGATCACGAAGTGGATCACTTTAGAGGATCATGTTTTGGCCGGCGGATTTGGAAGTGCGGTCCTTGAATTTTTACAGGCCCGAAAAATTTCTGTGGAATTCATTCGGTTGGGCCTTCCGGATGTTTTTATTGAACAGGGTGTGCGTGAAAAGGTTTGGGAAGGCTTTGGTTTGTCAGCGCCTTTGATTGTCCAGAGAATTAAAAAAGAATTTGTAAAGGCTGTTTCTTCTACTGAAAAGATAGCGTACAGCGTCTAGCGTTTAGCGTATAGAAAAAATAAATATTCCTTTCTGACCATCCGCTAACCGCTCCACGCTGTCCGCTCAGGTCTCATGCCTAAAAAAATTCGTATAGATCTCCTTCTGGTTGATCGCCAATTTTTCCCAAGTCGCACCGATGCTCAGAAGGCCATTCTGGCTGGTTTTGTGAAGGCGTCTTCTCAGTTGGTTCACAAATCCAATGAGCTTTTCGATCCGGAGGTCCCCATTGAAATTTTGGCAAAGAGGCGTTATGTCAGCCGAGGGGGAGAAAAATTAGGAGGGGCCCTTGAATCTTTTTCCATTTCTGTTGCCGGAAAGACGTGTTTGGATGTAGGGGCATCTCATGGGGGCTTTACCGATTGCCTCCTTCAGCACGGGGCCGAAAAGGTGTATGCGGCAGATGTGGGATATGGGCAGTTGGATGTTTCTTTGAGGCAAAATCCAAAAGTAATCGTTCTTGAGAAAGTGAATGCCCGTTATTTTAAGGCAACAGATTTTCCCGAGAAAATGGATTTGGCCACCGTTGATGTTTCTTTTATCTCGCTTGAAAAGATTTTGCCGGCTTTGATTCCGCTTCTTAAAGAGGAGGGCGTCGTTCTTGCCTTGGTGAAACCTCAATTTGAAGTAGGAAAGGGTCGTGTAGGCAAGGGCGGTGTGGTTCGAAGTGAAAAGGACAGATTAGAAGCAGTTGAGAAGGTGAAGAATTTTGGAATGGCCCTGGGGTTAAAATATTTGGGGACAGAAACTTCGACTCTCAAGGGCCCGGCGGGGAATGTGGAGTATTTTATTTATTTTCGTATTTTCATGTAATACGTCTACGTCTTTTGGGCAAATTTTGGTAAAAGTGAAATTTAGCCAATTCGAGTTGCGCGGTAACAACAGGACGATTCAGTTGCCAATCTCCTAAAAACAAAAATTTCTTTGCCTCAGACTTGGTTTCATTTAGAAATCGGACATCATCCAGCAAAAAGAAAACTCAACTATAAAAAGCTCACTTATTTCTGAAAAATCTTATGTCACATCTGCCCCAGTATTGTATGATATCCCCTTGGAGATGCTCTCAATGGGTAGAATGAAGTTGATTCTTTTGGGTATGGGATTTGTTCTATTTTTGGGTTTTTTCCCAAATCAGGTTTTCCCAGAAAAGGAAAGAATGATGAAAAAAGCGACATTTGCAGCCGGGTGTTTTTGGGGGGTGGAGAAGATTTTCGCGCAGTTGCCGGGCGTGGTTTCGACACGCGTCGGGTATTCGGGGGGAAATAAGCCTAACCCCACCTATGAACAAGTATGCATGGGAAACACAGGGCATGCGGAGGCGATGGAAGTTACTTATGACCCTTCAAAGATTTCTTATGAGGAACTTCTCATCACTTTTTGGCAATATCACGATCCGACCACGCTCAATCGGCAGGGACCTGATCGGGGAAGCCAATACCGCTCCGTCATTTTTTATCACGATGAAGACCAAAAGGCAGCCGCCCAAAAATCCAAAGAGATTTTAGAGAGAGAAAAGGTTTTCAAGAATTCCATCGTGACGGAGATTGTTCCCGAGCAGCCTTTTTATCAAGCGGAAGAATATCACCAACAATATCTGAAGAAAAATCCGGGAGGGTATTGCTCTGGCCATCTACAGTCAGACCGGATTGAAGAGGTGTTAAAAGTCGTGGTTCGTCGTTCGTGAAACGTATTTCGTTAAAGGAATTTTGCTTATAAACGAGTGACGGTTCGCGAAATACGAACGACGGCTTTTAAGAAATGACTTCATTCCCAGCCAGAGTTGCCAAATCCTCCACTTCATTTTGTTTCATGCGGCCCACGAAGACGCAGAGGTTCTGACCGTTTCTAAAAATGATGATTTTATAAGGCGGAACTCTGTAAAAATAATAATAAACATGTCTTCCCCGAACCACTCTTTTTAAATTTTCTGGAAAATCGATGGCCGGATCTTTCAGAATAAAATGAGATAGTTGATGAGAGCCTCTGAAATAAAGAATCGTGGCAATAGGTTGTCCAGAGATGCGTTCGCCAGAGGCAAGACAAATGCTTCGAGGTGCATATCCTAATTTTTCCAAATTGTAATGAGAGATGTAAATGCCGGATTTCTGTGAGAAAAAAGCGCGTGCCCTTTCAAGATTTTCGTTGAACCCTCTTGGCATTTGCGAAGAAATTCCGCCATTTAAAAATTGTTTGTGGAGCTCAACAGATTGATTGACCAGGGTATCGGCATTGAGCTTCTGAGGCCAGATGAAATAATAAGAGAGGGTGGCAACCAAGGTTAAGGTGGCTGCAATGGCAGAGCCCCAGATGACAAGGTGTCTTCTCAAATCAAAGAAGTGAAGGATTTTCGCTCGAGGTGTGAGAAGGGGAGGTCTTATCTTTTCCCAAAGAACTTCAGGGACACTTGATTTCTTTAATTTTTCTTTGAAGAATTCTTGTAATTGTTTCTCGCCTTCAAAGAATTCGCTGCACGACGGACATAAGTCTAAATGGGTCAGGATTTCAAGATTTTCTTGAACGCCCAGCTCATTGTCTAAAAAGAGATAGAGTTGAAGTTTTGCCTCAGGACATTTCATGGCTTCACCTTGCCCTCCTGGGGGCGAACGATGCCTCTTTCCTTTGCATAAGAGAAAAGTTCTTCTTTTAAGAATTTTCGGGCCCTGAAAAGTCGAGACATCACGGTCCCGATGGGGCAGCCTACCACTTCGGAGATTTCTTGATATGAAAAATCTTCTACCGTTGCCAAAAGAAAAACGAGACGATATTCTGGAGGCAAATGATCCAGGGCAACGCTTACTTCGTCTTCTACTTGGTCACGCAAAAGTTCAATTTGGTCCAATGAGAAAGAAGGCTGTTCTTTGACAATTTCTTCATAAATGGGTTCCACCGTCGAGAAATCGGTGAGGGGTGGCTCTTTCGATTTTTTGCGGTATTGGTTGATATAGGTATGGGTCATGATTTTAAAGATCCACGCCTTAAAATTTGTTCCTTTCTCAAATTTGTCGTAGTTGCGAAAGGCCTTCAAAATAGCCTCTTGAACGAGGTCTTTAGCATCAGCCTCATTGCGAGTCATTCGTAAGGCTGTGTGATACAATGGATTAAAATGTTCTTGGATCAGTGTCTCAAATTCTTGCATGGAAATCTCCACTTAATGAAACAAAAAAAGAAGGGGATTTATTTCTCATAGTTTAATGGGTTTTAAGGTTTTTATCTCTTGTTTTTTACAATTGACTTACGACTCATAACGATCGACTCACGACTGTTTTTATGACACATCCGATTCTTAAAAATCTTCATTTTTTCGAAGAGGTCTTGAAAAAGGTCCACGAGGGTTCTCGCATTCAGATGAGTGGCCTTTGGGATTCTTCCAAGGCGGCCTTGGCAGCTTGTCTTGCGGATCATTTCCAAAAACGGATTCTGGTGGTGACTCCAGGATTGGGAGAAGCCGAGAGATTCTATCGGGATTTTTCTTTTTTTTCTGGAATCTCATGCCACCTTTTCCCCGCTTGGGAAACCTTGCCGCATGAGAATGTGACCCCTCATGTGGATATTGTAGGAGAGCGCTTTGGGACCCTGATGACCCTTTTAGAATCCGAAAGACCTGAATGCGTCATCGCCCCTGTCGAGACGCTGCTCTGGAAAATTCCTAGCCCAGAGTCATTTAAAAAAATGATTTTAAATTTATCTTGCGGGGATGAAATTCCTTTGCGCTTTTTAATGGAGCGTCTTGTAGAGCTGGGTTATTCCAGAGGGGCTGTGGTGGAAGAGAAGGGCCGTTTTGCAGTGAGGGGTGGCATTCTCGATTTTTATTCTCTGCAAGAGGATTTTCCCTACCGGGTGGAATTCGAGGCTGATCGCATTGTTTCTTTGAGGGTTTTTGATCCTCAGAGTCAGGTTTCTTTGAAACAAGTAGAACGGGCCAAGATTTTGCCTGCCTTTGAGTTGGAATTAAGACAAAAGAAAAATTTATCATGGGGAAATCTTTCGGATTTTTTTTCAAGTGATTTTTTGCTCGTCTTGGATGAGGCCGCAAATATTTTTGAAAAGGCGCAATCTCTGGAGAGGGCAAGCGATTTTGGGGTTAAGGTGTTGAAAAATCCCAGAGGTCTTGAGTTTTATCTTTCTGAGATGGAAGGGCCAGGGGGTGATGAAAAGATGGAGCGAATGGCTTTTTCTATCCAGAGGTCTTGTTCTTGGGAAGATTTGAGAGTAGAAAATTTGAACGAGGAATGGGGTGATCATCCTCTGCGAATTTTTTCAAAAATCGGCGAGAAGACGCGAGAGGGATTTCACATTTATTTTGTGGTGAAGAAAGAGGCAGAAGGAGAGAGGCTGAAGGAACTTCTTCAGGAGAAGAAGATGTGGAAAGAAGCCGTGCACCATGTTGTGGTCGGGGACCTTTCAAGGGGCTTTGTACTTCCCCTTGAAAAAAAGGCCATTCTTACCGACGAAGAAATTTTTGGGAGATTGAGGGTGCGTCCCGTTCGGACAAAGGTTCGTAAAAGTCTTCCCGTCCAGGAATATTCCCAGTTTGAGGTGGGAGACTGTGTGGTGCATGGGGTGCATGGGATTGCAAGATATCGGGGGGTGAGTCGTAACAGTCAGGGGAAGCGGGGAGAATATTTAACTTTGGAATATGCGAATCAGGCCAAGCTTTATGTTCCGGTGGATCAAATTGAACTGGTGGAGCGTTACATTGGGATCAAGGGGCAGGTCCCGCGGTTGAGCCGCTTGGGTCGGGGGGAGTGGGAACGCTCGAAGAAAAAGGCCGAAGGGGCGATTCACGATTTTGCGGCGGAGCTTCTGGATCTCCAGGCCAAACGCGAGGCTTTGGGGGGCTACGCCTTTGGGCGTGATACGCCATGGCAGAACGAGTTTGAGGCTTCCTTTATTTATGAAGAGACACCGGACCAATGGCAGGCGATTGAGGAGGTGAAGCGGGATCTGGAATCTCCTCAACCCATGGACCGCTTGGTTTGCGGCGATGTGGGGTATGGGAAAACGGAGGTGGCCATTCGGGCGGCTTTTAAGGTGGTGATGGAGGGAAAACAAGTCGCCATCCTTGTTCCGACAACGGTTTTAGCGCAGCAGCATCTTTACACATTTCAGGAGCGATTTTCGGGATATCCGATTCAGGTGGAAATGCTCTCGCGGTTTCGCAGCGAGTCTGAGCAGGGGAAAATCTTAAAGGACTTGAAAGAAGGAAAATTAGATGTGGTGATTGGGACGCATCGCCTTTTAAATCAAGATGTGGTTTTTAAAGATTTGGGGTTGCTGGTGATTGATGAAGAACAGCGCTTCGGTGTTTTCGCCAAAGAAAAATTAAAGAAGATGAGGATTTCGGTGGATGTTTTAACGCTGAGTGCAACCCCCATCCCTCGGACCCTCTATTTGTCTTTGATGGAGGCCAAAGACATGAGCCTCATCATGACCGCACCTCAAAATCGCTTGCCCATAGAAACAGTTCTGGCGGCCTATGATGACCAGATGGTTCGAGATGCCATTGTTCGGGAAGTGGCGAGGGAAGGGCAGGTGTTTTTCATCCACAATCGTGTGGGAAGCATTTATCGCATGAAGGAAAGGCTCGAAAAATGGGTTCCGGGTGTTCATTTTGAAGTGGCGCATGGCCAAATGCCAGAGGATGAATTGGAAGAGGTGATGAAAAATTTTATAGAGGGGAAAATTCAGGTATTGGTTTCAACCAATATTGTAGAGTCGGGTCTTGATATCCCGAATGCGAATACCATTATCATAGATCGCTCAGAACATTTTGGGTTGGCGGATCTTTATCAATTGAGGGGACGGGTGGGGCGTCTCCATCGCAGGGCCTATGCCTATTTGCTTTATTCTCGAAATGGGATTTTGACGAAGGATGCCAAGCTCCGGCTAAAAACCATTGAGGACTTTAAGGAGCTGGGCTCTGGATTTAAGGTGGCCATGCGGGATTTGGAGATTCGAGGAGCTGGAAATATTCTGGGGCGAGCGCAGCATGGGCAAATTTCGGCCGTTGGATTTGGACTTTATTGCCGGTTGCTGCAGGCTTCCATTCGTCGGATCAAAAAAGAGGAAGTGAAGGAACGCCACCCCGTGGGCTTGCAATTGGGGTTGGACCTCACTTTGCCGCCAGAGTATATTCCAGATGATTCTTTGAGACTGCAAATGTATCGCAAGATTTTTGAAGTGGACTCTTCGCAAAAATTGGTCCAGGTGTCTCAGGAATTGATAGATCGCTTTGGTCCACTTTCCGCACAAGTACTTTTGTTGATCGAGGCAGCTTCTTTGAAAAACTTGGCGCGGTCTTTGGGGATCACCCTGATTCAAATTTATCAGGGTAAGGTTTATTTTAAGAGGGGGTCCGCTATTTTAAGGATGGAGATATGTCCCCCTGCAAAGGATTCATTGTCTTTGGTTCGAGATTTACGAAAGTTATTGAAAGGGTCTAAGGTGTATGGTAGCTTGAGGTTAAGGAGGGGAAAGACATGAATGGAAGAAGCAAGGAGAGATTATCCAATTCATTTTTTGTTCTCTTTCTTTCCCTTTTCCTTTCATGCCTTTCTCTTTCCCACTCTGCTGTTGTCTCTCGCGTGGTTGCAGAAGTCAATGGAGAAATCATCACTTCTCAAGAGTTGGATCAAGTGCTTCGGCCTCTTTACGCAAAATACAAAAGGGCCTATTCGGGAGAAGAACTGAATAAACATATGGAGGAGGCCAGGCGAGACGCCCTTTCTCAATTGATTGAGCGCAAATTGGTTCTTCAAGAAGCTAAAAAGCAAAACATTCAAATTGAAGACAAGAAAGTGGAGGAGCGTTTTCAGGCTGTTAAATCCAAGTTTGATTCGGACGATGAATTTTATTATGCCTTGGAGAAAGAGGGGATGACAACGGACCAGTTGAGAGAAAATATTCGAGAGCAGCTTTTGGTCAAGACGCTTTCTCGGCAAGAGATCTTGAGGTCTATCCATGTTCGTCCCAAGGAGGTCAGCGATTATTACAGTCAAAATACTCAAAGATTTTCAGAACCTGAAATGGTTCAAATGGGCCAGATCTTGGTCAAAAAAGGAGATCATGCCGAGGCCGCCAAGCAAAAAATAGAGGAGGCTCAAAAAAAGTTGAAAGGGGGGACTTCTTTTGAGGCGGTGGCCAAAGAATATTCTGAAGATCCTTACGCGAAGGAGGGAGGAGACATGCCCTTTTTCGCCAAAGGCAATTTGATGAAGGAAATTGAAGATGAGGCCTTTTCAATGGAGGTGGGCCAAACGAGTGAAACCATCGAAAGCGATCTAGGGTATCATATTTTAACTTTGAAAGCCCGTAAGCAGGATCGGGTGAAGCCCCTTTCTGAAGTTTATTCTGAGATTGAGGAAGAACTTTATCAGCAGAAGGTCGAAGCATTCCACGAGAAATGGGTGGAGAAATTGAAGAAAAAGGCCCATGTGGTGGTGTATTAAAAACAGTCGTGAGTCGTGAGGGATGAGTCGTGAGTAAAAAATAACTCCTTTAAAACTCACGACCCACGACCCACAACTGTCTTTATGAAACCCATCATTGCAATCACCCTGGGGGATGTGGCAGGTATTGGCCCTGAAGTTGTAGCCAAGGCCCTCGCTCGGGACGAGATTTGGAAGGTTTGTCAGCCTTGGGTGTATGGCCCGCCAGGTGTTTTGGAACACACTTCAAAGTTTCTAGAGAAATCCCTTCGGGAAATTTTCTTTGGCAAATCCATCAAAGGGAAAATTTTAATTCGTCCTGTTGGAAAAATTTCTCTCGATTTAGTAGGTTCAGGCCAAATGAGTCAAGAAGTTGCCAAGGCAGCGTTAGATGCAGTCCATGCTGCGGCAAGAGATGCACTTGAAGGAAAGGTGCAGGCCTTGGTGACGGCCCCGCTTCATAAAAAAAACGTTCGTCAGGTAAATCCTCAATTTTTAGGACATACAGAATTTTTAGCAGATCTGACTCAAACTCGCAGTGTTGTGATGATGATGGCAAGTCCTCGTTTGAAAGTGGCGCTTGTGACCACCCATGTTCCTTTGAAAGAGGTTTCAAAAAATGTGACACGAGAGAAGATATTCAATGTTATTTCCATTTTTCATGAGGCGTTGGAAAGCGCGGGACTCAAAAAACCCAAAATCGGTGTGTGTGCTCTTAATCCTCATGGCGGAGAAGATGGAGGAGAAGAGGAGAAAAAAAAGATTGGACCCGCAGTGAGATTAGCTCAGAAAAAAGGGATGAATGTCGAAGGCCCTTTTTCAGCAGATACCTTGTTTTATAAGGCATGGCAGGGGAAATACGATGGCGTTGTCTCAATGTATCATGATCAGGGTTTGGCCCCTCTTAAAATGATGGCTTTTGATGAAGCCGTGAATGTGACGTTGGGGCTTCCCTTTGTGAGAACTTCTCCCGATCACGGGACGGCTTATCCTATCGCAGGGCGTGGCATTGCAAGCCCAGAAAGCATGGTTTCAGCGATTCAGATGGCTGCACGGCTTGTAAAAAGGGAGATCCGGCAAATTTACAGGTCAGTTCATTAAGTTCTATTCATAAATTCTGACAGTACTAAGGATAAAAAGGTTAAAAACCATAACCAGAAATATTATTCATGTAGGGTGGGATATGGCCTCCTTAGTAAATACTACTTTACCCACCTTCGCAATAAACTTTGAGGTTTTTGATAGAAAGATAGGCGTTGCTGGGTATGAAATTCTGTGATCAAGCAAAGTGGGGCTTCGGTGGGTTATGCTTGGGATGGTGCCTGAGTGTTTTAAGAATGCTCCAAATATAAATACTACTTTACATTTGGTACACCAAATGTTAAGTTACGTTTATGTTTGGTGGAGTTCGAAACCTTGAAGAAGTTATTCTCTCTGACTTAGAGAAGAAGTTTGTTTTTCTCTCCGGACCTCGGCAGGTCGGAAAAACCACGCTTGCCAAGAGAATAGTGAGGGAAAAAAAAGGGATTTATCTTCTCTACGACGATGAGGAAGATCGCCAGAAAATTCTGGCCAAGTCCTACGTGTCTCAATCTTGGGTCTGTCTCGATGAATTCCATAAATTCCCCCGATGGAAAAGTCAGATCAAGGGGGTCTACGACAAATATCATGAGTCCCTTCATCTTTTGCTAACGGGCAGTGCTCGGCTTGATGTGTTTCAAAAGTCAGGCGATAGCCTTTTCGGGCGATATTATTTACATCATCTGCATCCTTTGACCTGTGGGGAACTACGCTCTTCACATTTACCCCCTCTTTTGACAGATGTCGGCATGTTGCATGAGGGAGTAGACAGCGTGAAGCCTCTTTTAAAATTTGGAGGTTTTCCAGAACCCTTTTATACACATTCAGAGAAGGAACATCGTCGCTGGTCTAACGCGAGGCGGCATCTTTTGATTCAGGAAGAATTGAGAGAAATGACACAAGTCCATCTCATCGGTTTGGTTGAACAATTGATGCTGCTTTTGCCGGATCGCATCGGTTCTTTGTTTAGTTACCATTCACTTTCGGAAGATATTCGAGTCAGTGTTCCGACCATTCAGAACTGGATGGAGATTTTTCAGAGATTGTTTATCGTTTTTAAAATCACGCCCTATTTTAGAAAAATTGCGCGTTCGATTCAAAAGCGGCCCAAATATTATTTTTATGATTGGTCCCAAATTCCAGATGAAGGGGCTCGATTTGAAAATCTTGTCGCAAGCCATCTTTGGAAAGCGGCTCAGGTATGGACAGATGTAGGTGAGGGAGATCTAGGGCTTTGTTTTATTCGGGACCGAGACCAGAGAGAAGTGGATTTTTTAATCACAAAAGACCGTAAACCTTGGTTTTTGCTGGAAGCCAAGTTATCTGAAACTCAAATTTCAGAAAATTTGAAGTATTTTTCCAGACGTCTCAATGTTCCGGCAATTCAATTGGTATTAAAGGAAGATGTTGAACGCAGGGAAGGAAATATTTCTGTGGTCAGTGCCGACCGCTGGCTAGCTCATTTGCCGTGAAATTAAGTTTCAGGAAATTCTTTAGATGGAATCGATAAAAATAGATTCTTTTCTAAGTCTGCAGTCAGTCAAAAAAATCCTTTCGGATGAGGATGTTTTTCCCCGTCGGAGATTTGGACAGAATTTTTTGGTGGATCGTCATGCGCTTGAAAAAATTGCTCAGGCTGCGCAATTAGGGACCGAAGACAATGTTCTGGAGGTAGGGCCGGGTTTGGGGGCTTTAACAGGACTTCTTGTGAAACAGGCAAAAAAAGTTTTGGCGGTTGAAATTGATGAGAAACTTGCATCATTCTTAAAAAATAGATTTCAGGTGAGGAAAAATTTCTCACTGCTTCAAGCCGATATCTTGGAAGCAGATCTGCCTAAGCTTTTGAAAGAATCTTTTGGATCCGCTCCTTTTACGGTGATGGGCAATCTGCCTTATCGCATTTCAACCCAAATTCTATTTCGGTTTTTGGAGTGTTCGGTTCAACCCAGAAGCATGATTTTTGCTTTTCAATGGGAAGTGGCCGAGCGGCTTTGGGCTAGTCCTGGTACTAAAGATTATGGGGCTATGACTTTGACAGCCCAGTTTTATGCCCAGGTTGAGAAAGTGCTTAAGATTAAAAAGGCCTCTTTTTATCCTGCGCCTGAAATAGATACGGGTGTTGTGAAGTTCATTCCTCGAAAATTAGATTTGAAACTGACTTCAGAGGAGGAACAAAAACTCTTGCAATGGATTCGTTTTGGGTTTGCACAGAGGCGTAAAACGCTTAAAAACGCGTTGACAAATTCTTCCAGCCTCCCCTACACTGGGGAAGATTTTGATCGGGCTTTGAACAAAATTGGACTCCCCGTGAATGTGCGGGCTGAGAATTTGAAGCTGGTCGATTTTGCGAATTTGGTGAAAATTTTTAGGTGAGAGGTATTGATATGAAAGTTGAAATGAACATTGATGATGTGGCAAAGCTTGCCCGCTTAAAATTAAGCGCTGAAGAACGGGAAAAATTTTCATCTCAAATGTCCGATATTCTTTCCTACGTTCAGAAATTGAATGCCGTAGATACGACGCATGTTCAGGCGGCTGATCATGTTGAAGCGGTTCAAAATGTCACGCGACCAGATGAGGTAAAACCCTCTCTGGATCCAGACTCTTTTTTGAAACATGCACCTCTCGGCCGGGATCAATTTTTCATTGTCCCTCAGGTGATTGAGTGATTTTTTAAGGAAAAGCGAATGAGTGAATCGTTGATGGATTTAACATTGCATGAATTGTCTGAGCTAATGCGCGCTCGAAAAATTTCCTCTCTGGAGGTCATGCAGGCAAAGCTTGCGCGTTTAAAAGAGAGAGAACCTCAAATTCATGCCTATATTCGCTGGGATGAAAAAGCTGCAATAGAAGAGGCGCGCCAACGGGACAATGTCCAAGATCATCAAGGATCTTTATGGGGGCTTCCTATTGCCAATAAAGACATTATTTGTGTCGAAGGGGTTGAGACTTCTTGCGCTTCTAAAATTCTTTCAGGATATATTCCTCCCTACAATGCGACAGTGGTTGAACGGTTGCGGGGAGAAGGGGCTATTTTATTTGGCAATACGAATATGGATGAGTTTGCCATGGGGTCTTCGACAGAGACGTCCCACTTTGGGGTGACCCGAAATCCCTGGGATTTAACTCGGACGCCCGGAGGATCGAGCGGGGGTTCTGCGGCTGCAGTGGCCGGAGGGCTTGCAATTGCTGCTTTGGGAACAGACACGGGGGGCTCCATTCGTCAGCCGGCGGCTCTTTGTGGTTGTGTCGGACTCAAGCCGACTTATGGACGTGTGTCTCGCTATGGATTGATTGCCTTTGCCTCGAGTTTGGATCAAATTGGACCCATCACTCAAGATGTGGAAGATGCGGCTCTTCTTTTAGAGATTTTAGCGGGACATGATTCTAAGGATTCGACCTCTCTCAAAGTGGAAGTGCCTCGATACCGAGAGCATTTAAAAAAGGGAATTCGAGACATGAAGCTTGGCCTTCCCAAAGAATATTTTATTTCGGGTTTAGATCCTCAGGTGAAGGTGGCGATTGATGAAGCGATAAAAGTTTATACAAATTTGGGGGTGGAAGTTGTGGAATGTCAGTTGCCTTATACCGAATATGCGGTGGCCACTTATTATGTTTTGGCGACGGCTCAAGCCAGCTCAAATTTAGCTCGTTATGATGGCGTTCAATATGGTTATCGTGCTCCAAACTTTTCTAATCTGGTTGACATGTATTTTGAAACACGCTCGCTTGGATTTGGGCCTGAAGTCAAACGCAGAATTATTTTGGGAACGTATGCTTTAAGTTCGGGTTATTATGATGCCTATTATTTAAAAGCCCAAAAAATGAGAACGCTCATTCGGCAAGATTTTGAAGAGGCTTTTAAAAAATGCGATGCGATTTTGACACCGACTTCTCCTTCGTGTGCTTTTAAAATTGGGGAAAGAATGAATGATCCTTTGACCATGTATCTTTCCGATATTTTTACGATTTCGGCTAATTTGGCGGGGATTCCTGGGATTTCGATTCCTTGCGGTTTTTCGAAAGAGGGTTTGCCTGTAGGGCTTCAGATTTTGGGAAAACATTTTGATGAGGCGACGCTTCTAAGGACTGCCTATGCATTTGAACAGGCGACAGATCATCATAAAAGAAAGCCCGTTGTAAGATAGAAAAGGTATTTTATGGATTACGAACCCGTCATAGGTCTAGAAGTTCATGTTCAGCTCAAAACAGCGTCCAAGCTTTTTTGCGGCTGTTCGACGAAGTTTGGAGCGCTTCCTAACGCGCAGGTGTGTCCGGTCTGTTTAGGCTATCCCGGGGTGTTGCCTGTTTTAAATGAGAAGGCTCTGACCCTTGCGGTTATGGCGGGTCTAGCTATGGGGTCGACGGTTGCTCTCTACAGTAAATTTGATCGTAAAAATTATTTTTATCCCGATTTACCCAAGGCTTATCAAGTTTCACAATATGATGAGCCTATTTGTCTCGGAGGAAAAATTGACATTGAGGTAGAAGGGACACGCAAAGAGATTCGTTTGACGCGCATTCATTTAGAAGAGGATGCGGGGAAATCCATGCATTTCAAAGGCGACACAGGTGTGGATTACAATCGTACTGGAATCCCTTTGATTGAAATTGTATCAGAGCCCGATTTAAGGTCTCCTCAGGAGGCCTATCAATACTTAAAAGAGCTGAAAACGATTTTAGAATATTTGGATGTGAGTGATTGCAACATGGAAGAGGGGAGTCTTCGCTGTGATGCGAATGTTTCTTTGAGGCCGGTAGGTGAGAAAAAAATGGGGACGCGAGCGGAAATCAAAAATCTGAATTCTTTTCACAATGTTGAAAAAGCAATTACATATGAAATTGAACGCCAAAAAGAACTTTTGTCTCGGGGTGAGCGTATTGTTCAGGAGACTCGGCTTTGGAATGCGGATGAAAGCTTTACGCGTTCGATGCGAAGCAAAGAAGCCGCCCATGATTATCGTTATTTCCCTGAACCCGATTTAGTTCCGATCGTCTTTTCTGCTAAAGAGATTGAATCCGTTCGAGTGAGTTTACCAGAGCTTGCCCAGAGGCGCAAAGAGCGCTTTATGAAGGATTTTGCTTTGACGGCCTATGACGCGGAGGTTTTGACGGCCCAAAAAGACCTTGCCGATTTTTTTGAGCGCTGCCTAAAATATTCTAAAAATGCAAAGGCGATTAGCAATTGGATGATGGGCGATTTAATGAGAGAATTGAAGTTGAAAGATTTGGGAATAGCCCAGTCTCCTATGTCCCCGGAGCATATTGCAGGATTGATTGAACTGATGGATCAAGGAAAAATCAGCGGAAAAATGGCCAAAGATGTTTTTCTTGAAATGTTTGGCACAGGAAAATCTGCGCAAGAGATTGTGAGCGCGAAGGGATTGAGTCAGCTTTCAGATTCCTCTCAAATTGAGGGTGTGGTCAAAAAAGTGATTCAGGAAAATCCACCTTCGGTTCAGGATTACCGAAATGGAAAGAAGAATGCTCTGAGTTATTTGGTAGGACAAGTGATGAAGGCCACTCAGGGTCGTGCAAATCCGAAGATGGTGAATGAGTTGTTGGTGAAAGAATTGGAAAAATAGCGTACAGCGGATAGCGTTCAGCGTACAGGAAAAACACAATTCCTGATAAACTGAACGCTGTACGCTGATCGCTGAACGCTAGGAGTTTTATCATGGCTCTTTTTAAACGACCGAATTTTCTTCTGACCCAAAGCAAGAAGCGCGGTGTTCCAGGCGGGCTTTGGACCAAATGTGAAAGCTGTCAAGAGTTGATTTACAACAAGGAATGGGAAAATTCACTCAAGGTTTGTCCAAAGTGTAAACATCATTGTAGTTTGTCGGCTCCTGAACGTATTCGTCTTTTGGTGGACGAGGGCACTTTTGAAGAATTTGATCCCAACTTGATTCCGTCGGATCCCTTAAAATTTAGAGGGCCTAAATCTTATCCTGAAAAAGTGCTTCAGGATCAAGCGATGACAGGTCTTAAAGAGGCGGTGATGACAGGGAGGGGAAAGATAGAAGGTATTTCAACTGTTTTAGCCGTGACGGATTCTCGTTTTATCATGGGATCGATGGGCAGTGTGGTGGGGGAAAAAATCACGCGAGCCATTGAGAAGGCGATTGAAGAGGGACTTCATGTCATCATTGTCTCGGGCTCGGGTGGGGGGGCTCGCATGTATGAAGGGTGTCTTTCTCTCATGCAAATGGCGAAAACCAGCGCGGCCTTGGCCAAATTGAGCGAAGCGGGTTTATTTTTTATTTCGGTTCTCACGCATCCAACCATGGCGGGGATTATGGCGAGCTTTGCCTCTCTTGGAGATGTGATTGTAGCGGAACCGCGGGCCCTTTTGGGTTTCACAGGCCCGCGTGTGATTAAGCAAACGATACAACAGGAATTGCCTCCCGGATTTCAGACCTCTGAATTTCTGCTCGCCCACGGCATGATTGATGGCATTGTCGAGCGCCCTGAATTGAAAAAGACGATTGCGAAGTTTTTGAATTATTTTTCGTGGGGGAGAAGGTAAAATTTAGAATTAACAATTAAAAATTAAGAATTGAAAAAAGTAAAACCTACCCCCTGTTTTTCAGAATGAATACGAATATCGAATATCAAAAGACTCTCTCCTGGCTAGACACCCGATCCCGCTTCGGGATGAAATTGGACCTTGAGAATATTCGAGAGTTACTCGAGGCCTTGGGAAATCCTCATTCCAAGCTCAATGTTGTTCATGTGGCCGGGACCAATGGCAAAGGCTCCACTTGTGCCATGATGGTTTCTATTCTCAGAGAGGCGGGTTACTCGGTAGGGCTTTACACATCTCCCCATTTAATTTCTCCTCGAGAAAGAATTCAAAAAAATGGGGAGTGGATTTCAGAAGGGCATTTTGTGAAGGGGATTTTGGAGATTAGATGTATCACTGAAAATTTGGAGGCGAAAAATATTTTCCCCACTTATTTTGAATTGATCACTGCCTTGGCCTTTTGGTTTTTTGCCCAAAAGAAGGTAGATTGGGTGGTTTTAGAAACGGGGATGGGGGGGCGTTTGGATGCGACCAATATTGTGAATTCTAAAACGCAAGTGATTACGAATATAGATTTAGAACACACGCAGTATTTGGGGAAAACCATAGGAGAAATTGCATCTGAGAAGGCGGGCATTATTAAATCAGGCTCTCATGTGGTCACAGCGGCTCAGGGAGAGGCACTGGAAGTCATTGAGGCAAGGGCGGATCTTTTAGGGGCTCGGGTATTGCGTCTGGGTCATGAACTTTCTTTTGAGAAAATAAACGCAGATTTAGAAGCTCAGAGATTTAAAATTCATACAACGCGCGATCATTATGATGTTTGTTTAAAACTTTTGGGTTCTCATCAGATGGAAAATGCTGTTTTGGCGGTAGCGGCTGTAGAGTGTTTGAGAGAAGGAGGCGCTTTAATCTCAAACGAAGCCGTTTTGTCCGGTTTAGAAAAGGCTTGTTGGCCGGGACGTTTTGAGGTGATTCAACGGGATCCTTTGGTCATTTTGGATGCGGCTCATAATCCAGCGGGGGCTCAGGTTCTAGCTAGAACCTGGAAAAAATATTTGAAGAATGAAAAAGCCTTGCTCATATTCAGTGCCTTGAAAGACAAAGATGTAGAGGGAATGGTTCAGGAATTATCAAATATTGTGAGAGAGGTAAGATTAGTCCAAGTTCATCATGAAAGAGGGTTATCACTGGGAGAGCTTGAGGACGCTTGGGAAAAAGTTCTTCCCCCTTCTCAGATTCACGCGTCTTCTCTCGAGGAGATGTTAGAATTTATTCACGACGACAATCGAAAGGCACCTCTTTTAATTACAGGTTCTATTTATTTGTTGGGGGAGGTGCTTGAGAAAATGTGCCAACGTCATAATGTGCCAATGTGCCAATGACAAATGAATGATTTATGACATCGGCACATCGTTTTCGGCACATTTTTATTTCTCTTCCAAAATTTTTTCATACGCTGCCTTCGCGGCATTCTTCTCTGCTTCTTTCTTGCTGGGGCCAGAACCGTGGCCGTACACCTCTCCCTTGATGGTGACCGTGGCCTCAAAATGTTTTTTATGATCCGGGCCTGTTTCAGAGATGATGGCGTAAACAGGATTGCTTTTGTGCTTGATATGAGAGACTTCCTGCAAAAGATTTTTGTATTCCTTCGTGTGGATTTCATGCGGAAGTTTTTTGAGCAATCCTTTGAATTGTGAGAGGATAAATTTTCGAGCAGAGCGTATTCCGCCGTCCAGATAAATCGCCCCCATCAGGCTTTCAAAGGCATTCGCCAAGATCGAATCACGGCTGCGCCCTCCAGAGGCTTCTTCTCCTTTGCTTAAGAATAAATATTTGCCCAGGTCGATGTCTCGAGCCAGGATGGCCAAGGTTTCTCTTCGGATGAGCATGGATTTAATGATCGAGAGCTCACCCTCCTGATAGGTTTCAAACTTTCTGAAGAGAACGTCGGTGATCACCAATCCTAGAACAGAATCTCCCAAGAACTCGAGCCGCTCGTTGTCTTTGACATCCATTTTTTGGCCATCATAGACAAAGGATTTGTGGCAAAGGGCCTCGTAGGCAAGATGTTTATGCTTGAAGGGATGACGAATCAATTTTTCAAGTTTGGCGAGCAATTTTTCTTCGCTTTTTGTTTTCACGCTAAAGTACTTTACCAAATTGAAGGGGGTGGATTCAAGAGATGGTGAAATATTGTGTGTTCCCTCCCAAATTTGATACACTTCACATGATTGTGAGAATGAGGAAGCTATGTTTTCAAAAAGCCTCTTGATAGGGTTGATTTCCTTCTTTGCTATTACCTCCCTTTTTTCAGAGTCGCCTCTTGTGTATCGCATGGAAGACTTGGTCCAGCGGGCGCTTGAGAATTCCCAGGAACTGAAGCTTTTGGACGAGGATATTCAGCGTTCTGAAAAGGAATTGAAAGTGACCAGAACCTCTTATTGGCCGCATTTGACGCTTCAGGGAAATTTGGGGGTGGATCTTTTTTCTCTGGAGGATTTTGACCCGAATCGCAACATGGGATCGGATCTTATTTTAGATTGGAATTTTTTTCAAAATGGACTGGTTTTTTATCGGGTCGAGCAGGCCAAGGCCCAGGTGGAATTAGCCCGTCTCCAAAAGAAGGCAAAAGAGATTGAACTGGCGCATCACATTCGAATTTTGATTTGTGATCTTTTGGAGAAACAAGAATCTTTGAAATTGCAAGAGGCCGAGCAGGATTTTACTCAAAAGGGGTTTGAAAAACTTCGGTTGGAATTTGATCAGGGCAATGTGCGCAGGAATGATCTTTTGAAGCACCGGATTGAAATGTATGAGAAACAAAATCTTTTGGATCAGGCTCGAAGAGAGTATGAAGCAAACTTTCAAAAGATTAAAAATGAGGCGGATGTGATTTCTGTGGAAAATATTGCTCCACCTGAAATTGAAACGGAGACTTTGCCTTATGAAAAATGTGTCCAGATGGTTTTGAAGTGTCGTGTGGAGATTCGACAGGCTGAGATTCAGTCTCAATTGACTGAGCGGGCCCTTCGGGTCTCCAAACTGGGTTTGTTGCCTCGCTTGGACCTTTTTGCTGGAAATGCGTTTGCCCTGGATGATGTGGGCCAGAATTCAGATCCCTTTCAATTTCGCACGGGGGTCATTGCCCGTTACCCCTTGTACGATGGGGGCGAGGCCCGTCTTCAAATTGTGCTTGCCCAAATGGCGGTCCGAAAGGCCCATTTTCAATTAGAGGAGGCTAAGAAAAAAGTTTTGGGGGAGTTAGAAAGTGCCTATGGAGATTGGGAAGATGCAAAGAGGTTTTTCCAAACGGGAGAGCTTCAATATGAGGGTGTGATGCAGGAATTTGAAAAAACGCAGGGTGAGTTTAAACAGGGCCAACTTTCTCCTTATGAATGGGAGGAAAGCGAATTGAGTCTGAGAAGAGCCCAAGCGCATGCCTTAGGTTTGAGGCTAGCCGTGATTCGCAGAGAGGCTGCCTTGGCAAAAGTGATGGGACTGAAAAGTTTGGAAGAGATGGCGGATCCGCAATGACATTTCAGAAAAAATCTTGGTTTTTATGGGGGGGCATTCCTACCTTGCTTCTCTTTTTTTCTGTGGGGGCTTGGGTGCGCTCATTCCGTGAGTCTGTGGCCCCGGAGCTAAAGGCCGTGGTCTCTCGTGGAAGTATTCGTCAGGTGATTCAGGGGGGAGGCACCTTAGAGGCAGATGAAATCAAATCCGTCCAATCGCCGCTGGAGGGAACGCTCAAAAATATTTTCGTTCACAGCGGAGATAGAATTAGAAAGGGAAAAATTATTTTCGAAATTGGAAACGATCATTTTAAACAAGATCTCGCATTGGCTCGAGCTCAGTACGATCAAGCACTTTTGGAATGGAAGAAAATGAAAAATCTTCCGAACGAGGCAGCGATGCTGGAGGCCAAAAATACCTTGGAGAAGGCCAAACAGGTGCTCCAAGAAACAGAAAAGGAGGTTCGAGATAAAAAAGACCTCTGTGAAAAGGGCTTTATTTCTCAAAAGGAATTAGAAGATGCGCAAAATTATTTGAGCACGGCCAAGACGGAAAAAGACATTGCCTTTTCGCGGTGGAGCGAAGTTTCAAAACCTTCCTCACAAGAGGATCGCAGCCTTAAGAAGGCAGAGCTTTCCAAGAAAAAAATGGAATTGAAAAATCTGAAGGCTCAGTGGAAGGGCCGTCGTTTCAAATCCCCGTTTAAGGCCTGGGTGGTGGATATTTCAAAGAAGGTGAATGAAGAGGTGGGTCGAGAGGATCCGATTCTAAGCTTGGTCAATTTGGAAAAACCCTTTGTGGTCAAGGGGGCACTTTACGAATCGGACGTGCATGAGGTGAGAGAAGGAGAGAAGGCCTGGATTAAAATGACGGGATCCCGTCAGAGGTTAAAGGCAGAAGTGACAGAGGTCTCCCCGATGGCGCAAAGCGTCGGGGGTGGAAGAAAATTCCCCATGAAATTGCGTGTTGATGGAAAAATTCGGGGCGTGCCTCGATTGGGTGTTGCGGTGGATTATGAAATTTTTGTTCAGGAGAAACAAAATGTTTTAACACTGCCGCTTCCTTTTGTGGTGCATGAAGAAAGTCAAAGAGGTGCCTGGGTTTTAAAGGGAGGAAAGGCTCGGTTCGTTCCTTTGGGATTGGGTCTGAGCGATGATGCAAAAATTGAGGTGATGGGGGGAGTCAAAGAGGGAGAGGAAGTGATTTTGCCGCGAGCGAGGGTTGAGTCTTGAAGAAGTAACCCCCCTAGCCCAGCAAGGAAGGCTGCACTGCCACTGGCAGTGCAGCCTTCCTTGCTGGGCTAGGTAAAAAAACATCTACTACCGCGGTCGGCTTTGCATTGCCACTGGCAATGCAGCCTCCCTTGCTGGGTTGGGGGAGTTATTTCATTATCCTTGTCATTTATGTCTGAAACCATAATCTTAAATTCCATTGAAAAAAAACTTGAGAGACCTCAAATCTCTTCCCCTATTCTCTGTGAATTAATCGCTGTTTCAAAAGAGTATTCACTCGATTCTGGAAATGTGATGGCTCTCAAAGACATCCATTTTCGCCTTTACGAAAAAGATTTTTTATCCATTTTAGGACCGAGTGGCTCTGGGAAAAGTACCTTGCTTCACATCCTGGGTCTTTTGTCAAATCCATCCAAAGGAAGAATTTTCTTTAAGGGACAGGATGTTTCTTGTTTGAGCGAATGGGCTTTGGCCCGATTGAGAGGCCAAAAAATCGGTTTCGTTTTCCAGGCCTTTCATTTGCTTCCCTCTCTCAATGCCTTGGAAAATGTAGCGCTTCCTCTCATCTATCAACGGGTCAGTGGGGGCCAGAGGAAGAGAAAGGCACTCGAGGCTCTTGAAAAAGTGGGGCTTGCAAGGCGTTCGCACCATTTTCCCAGGCAGTTATCAGGGGGAGAGTCTCAGCGAGTGGCAATTGCGAGGGCCTTGGTGAGTCAACCTTCTTTAATTTTGGCGGATGAGCCCACTGGAAATTTAGACACTCAGATGGGAAAAGAAATTTTGGGAATGCTCAAAATGTTGAATGAAGAAGGCAAAACGGTCGTGGTTGTGACACATGATGTTCGGATTGCGAATGAAGCCAATCGGATTCTCTTTTTGAAAGATGGGAAAGTAGAGAGTTTGAGTTCTAGAGGTGAGGCGAGATGAAATCCCACCTGATTTTTTACGATCATTTAAAAACGGCTTTTCAAATGGTTTCGACGCATCGGCTGAGATCCCTTTTGAGTGTGGTGGGGATTGTCTTTGGGGTTTTGACCTTGATGGTGACGCTGTCTATTGGAGAGGGGACACGTCGAAAAATCATGAAGACGATTGAGGCGATGGGATCCAATTTAATTTACGTCTCTTCGCATGCAGGGATGAGTCAGGACGCGGGTTTCGAATACATTCCATTGACTGAAGCAGAATGTCAGCGTTTCAAAGAGGTGAAAGGAATAGAGGCCTATGCCCCCATTTTAAGCTCTGCCTTTTTGATGCAGGCCTCCACCTTTCAGCAGGTCATTCCCGTGGAGGGGACGACGCCTTCTTATCAAAGGGTGAGGGATTTGGCTCTCGATCAAGGCCGGTTTCTCGCGGATGAGGATGTGTTAAAGGAATCACGCGGGGTGGTGATTGGAAAAGATCTCGCCCAATTTCTTTTTCCTTTTCAGAATCCCTTGAACCAAAAAGTTCACCTTTGGGATGAAAGTTTTAAAGTGGTCGGCGTCCTTCAGAAAAAGGGGCGGACTTTTGGAGTGGATTTTGACCGCGAGGTTTTAATGCCTCTTTCGACTCTACAGCAAATTCAGGGAAAAAGAGGGGAGGTGCAGGGGGCTTGGATTCGGACCCCCCGCGGGGATTTGACGAAGCAGGTGATGAGACAGATGGAAATTTTACTTTCCCGTAAAGATGTAGAGATTTGGGATCAGGAGGCACTTCTTTCGAAGAAGGATCGCATCACGCGGGCCTTTAAATGGTCTTTGGGATCCATTGCCTTGGTGAGTTTATTGATAGGAGGCATCGGGGTCATGAATGTCCTTTTGGTCTCTGTGGCAGAGCGGATTCGTGAAATGGGGCTTCGAAAGGCTGTGGGTGCGACCTCCAGAGATATTCTTTTTCAATTGATATTTGAGTCTGTCTTTTTAACTCTGACCGGGTCTTGTGTGGGCATCTTGTTGGGGCTTGTCACGGGAGATTTCATCGCCTGGCTTTTGAATACCCTGCTTCCGAGCACAGAAAAGTGGGAAGCGGTTTTTTCTTGGAGTTCAATCGGGGTTGCATTTCATTTTTCTCTATGGGTGGGACTTCTTTTTGGTCTTTATCCTGCCTGGAAGGCGTCCAGGCTGGATCCGTGTGAGGCGTTGACGTATTTTTAAAGTAATGGGTCCTGTCCCTCCTCACCCAGCAAGGAAGGCGTTTCTTCCAGTGGAAGAAACAGCCGACCGCGGTAGTAGATGTTGTTTTCCATTTAACGGTCGACGGCATCGGTCTCGAAATAGTTTTTGATCATGATTCTTGGCGTAAGTCTCGACCTGCTGGCGCTCGATGGGGGACCCCCAGTCGGGCCACCCACTACTTTTCATCGTTTCGCCATTTGCCTTCTAAAATTTTGAAAGTCCTTCTCCAGTTGCTCAGGGGTTGTCCTTAAATTTCTCGCCAAGATTGCGATTTGAGTGCTTTCCTCTGGGTGGTTCTGGACCTGTTTCAAAAATTGATAGAAGCCGGTTTGTCGGGGCGATTGCATGAGATAATAAATGAGACACCAGGAGGTGGCATAGGCATCGAGGGCCTGGTTTTCATTCAGACCGAGGAAACTTCGAATGCTCATCAATTCTGAAACCTTCATGGGTGGAAGGTAGGCCAGGAGAAGCATGTACTGGCGATGGGGAAGACCGATTTGCGCCTTTTCACAATAGACCGCCCAGCCTTCCAGAAGCCAGCTCGCCACATTTTTCGGGAGGATGTTGTATTGTGCCGAAAGTTGATGGGTCGCTTCATGGCGCATGAGGCTGAGGGTCTGGTCCATTTGGCCTGTCAAAGTCGGCAGGAGAATTTCTTGGTAGCGAAAAGGGATTTTGACATGGGCGAGGGGAGAGGTGCTTTTCGTGATGTCGAGCGCATTGTAGAGATAAAGCCGGTGGTCTTTGAAGTTGTAGAAACCGCAGACCCACTCAGGGACACGGTTTTTTCGGCGGAATTCCTGAAAGGTTTTTTCAGAATCAAAAAAAACCACTTGAAGACCCAACCCGCGTTGGCCAGAAAGAAGCATGGAAAAGGTGCCTCGAAATTGAGTTTCAAAGGAGAGTAAGGTTTGAAGTGCATTCTGAAAGGCGAAGGATTTTTTTTCCGTGAGAATGGAATAAACAGGAGTTTTTACAAAAGTGAAGGATGGAAAGTCTTGTTTAAATTCAACATCTTCTAGGGAGATAAATTTTTCAGCTACCTGGGCCTCCATCGCCAATCCATGGCGCAGTTGAAGTGTCTTTTCATCCCAGGTTTGGGAGGTAGGATGGGAGGGGATGACAGATTTTTTGAAAGCGACTTGTAAGCTACGTGTGGAAGATTCTTCTTTTTTTCTGTTTTCGAAGAAGAGGCCTGTTCCTACGATAACAGCTATTAAAGTGGTTAGCCTCAATAAAGTTTTCACTTTAATTTCATTTTAGCACATTTTTTTTGATAAAATTGAAAACAGACAGAAATATTCATAACCTTATGATGTTTTCATCCTGAGGAGTGGAACGACGAAGGGTCTTGATTGAAAAACAAGATCCTTCGTCGCTGCGGCTCTCAGGATGACAGGAGACGGGCGGAACATGGACGCTTTTGAAACGACAAATATTTATTTCCACCGTGCTGCAGATCTTTTGGGTTTGAATGAAAGGGTTCGTACCCTCCTTCTCAATCCTTCCCGTGAGGTGAAGGTTTCCATTCCCATTGAGCGCGAGGACGGGACCCTGGCCCATTTTGTGGGTTATCGAATTCAACACAACAATGCGCGAGGCCCCTTTAAAGGGGGGTTGCGTTACCATCATCAAGTGAATGCTGAAGAGGTGAAGGGCTTGGCCTCTCTGATGACTTGGAAAACGGGGGTGGTGGATGTTCCCTTCGGAGGAGCGAAGGGTGGCATTGCCTGTCATCCCCAAGATTTGAGCGAACATGATTTGGAAATTTTGACACGGCGATTCGTTCAGCAGATTCATGAATTCATAGGACCCACAGTGGATATTCCGGCGCCCGATGTGAATACCAACGCCCAGATCATGGCCTGGATCATGGATGAATATTCGCGCATGAAGGGATATGCCCCGGCGGTGGTGACGGGAAAACCTTTAGCGCTCGGGGGCTCGGCGGGGCGTGAGGATGCCACGGGACGGGGTTGTGCGATTGTGATTGAAAATTTTTTCAAGAGTCAGGGAAAAACTTTGAAGGGATTAAGATTTGCCCTTCAGGGATTTGGCAATGTCGGCTCTCATCTGGCTCATTTCCTGGATGAAAAAGGGGCCCTTGTCATTGGGGTCTCAGACTCTCATGGGGGGGTGATGCGAGGGGAGGGGCTTGACATTCCCCGCTTGATAGAATATCAAAGGCGCGAGAAAACCGTGGTGGGTTTTCCACAGGGAAATTCTATCAGCAATGAAGAACTTTTGGTGATGGATTGTGATTGCCTGGCGCCTGCCGCGTTGGGGGAGGTGTTGACGCGAGAAAATGCAAGGCATGTGAAGGCGCGGGTGATTTTGGAGGCAGCCAATGCGCCGACCACCCCGGAGGCCGATGAGGTTTTTGAAAAAAAAGGCAGGGTGGTCATCCCTGATATTTTGGCGAATGCCGGCGGCGTGGTGGTTTCTTATTTTGAGTGGGTTCAGAATCTTCAGAGTTTTAAATGGACTTTGGAACAAGTGGTGGAGGAACTCACGCGCGTGATGACGAAGGCTTATGAGTCCGTGGTGAACATTGCGACGACCAAAAAGGTACCCTTGAGAACGGCGGCGTTTGCATTGGGTGTGGGAAGAGTCGCAAAGGCGATGACTTTGAGGGGATTGTAAAGACAGTCCACAGTCCAGGGTCGGCAGTCCACAGAAAAAAATTCCTTATAAACTGTTGACTATGGACTATCAACTATGGACTTCTTTTAGAGGAGATCATGGATGTATTCACATATCTAAAGCGTTCTGACTTATGCAAGGGTTTTTCAGATCCAGAAATTCTGGAATTGAAAGGTTATGTAGAAATGATGAAAGTCTCTCAAGGACATGTCCTTTTCAAAAAAGGGGATTGGTCGGATGCCCTTTACATCATTTGTAAAGGGGGGGTTGAGATTTGCATGGTGGAAGAGGGGCGCGAAGAGAAAATTACTCAACTTGAAGAAAATGCCGTTTTGGGAGAGGTGGGCCTTTTGACGGATCAGGTGAGGTCTACCACTGCGAGGGCTTTGAGGGATTCGACCCTCCTTAAAATAACGCGCGCGGTTTTTGAAAGGCTTTTGGCCGAGGGGCGTCTTGTCGCATTTAAACTGGTTTATCAGATTGCAAAAATTTTAAGTTTTCGTTTGCGCCAAATGGATCAAGCCATGGTGAAAATGATGAATCACTCACATCCTCCGCATGAAATCAATCAATTGAGGGCGAGGCTTCAGGAGGAATGGCCGTTTTAAATAAAGCATAAAAATTGAGAATGAATGATTGAAAATTGATAATGAAAGTGAAATGTCAATTTTCCATTCTCAATTATCAACTCTTTTTTTATGACGTTAGAGACTTCGTGATGGATAGAAAAATTCCTTTAAACATTTATAAAATATCCAGTCCCTGTGTGGGGACCGTGCTGGAGAACAAGAAACTCACGCAGCCGTCCAGCCCCAATGACACGCACCATGTGGTGGTGGGCTTGGAAGGAAGCTCCTATACCTATTTAGAGGGGCAGAGTGCAGGGGTTCTTCCGGCTGGAATGGATGAAAAGGGAAAACCGCATGCGGTTCGTCTTTACTCCATTGCTTCTCATCGCAGCGGAGAAAAAGGGTATCCCTTTTCCCTCTCTTTGTGTGTGAAGCGGGTGGTCTATCAAAATCCTCAAACGGGCCAGGAGAAAAGGGGCGTGGGTTCGAATTATACTTGCGATTTAAAGACAGGGGACTCTGTCAAACTCACGGGGCCTGTCGGAAATCGTTTTCTTTTACCGGAGAATTTTCAAGAACATCATTTTATTTTTTTGGCCACGGGGACGGGGATTGCCCCTTTTCGAGGGATGCTCGCACATCTTTTTCAAAACCATTTCAAAAATGAAATTTGGCTTATTTTTGGAACTCCTTATAAGACGGACGTGTTGTATGAAGAGGAGTTTGGGCAATATCGATCCCATCCAAATTTTCATTTTGTGACTGCGATCAGTCGGGAAGAGAAAAATAAAGATGGTTCAAAGGTTTACGTGCAGCATCGTATCCTTGAACATCAAGCAAAATTAATTCCCTTGCTCAGAGAGACAAACACCCTCCTTTACATCTGTGGGCTGAAAGGGATGGAAAAAGGGATTCACGAGGCGATGCAAGTGATGTGCCCTCAAGAACTTTATGAGCAAGTGAGGAAGAGGATTTTGATCGAAGTCTATTAATTTGTTTCGAATTTCGGATTAGGCATATGCACTTGATTCCCCTCAGATAGCAAGAATTTGTAGTCGCCCCATTTATGGGGCAGCCTTGTGCCCCTTGCATGGATTGCCCGATGAATCGGGCGACTACTAGGGGAATCAAGTGCATATGCCCATTTCGGATTTCGAGTTTCGTGTTTTTTTTGAACGTATAGCAGAAATGAATTTATGCCATCCCCTTTAGGACATGCTTTGGCGAGTGCTATTTTACACAAGAAAAAGGTGCCGGGATCTTGGTCGGGTGATTGGAAACGACTTCTTTTTCACATGTTCTGCGGCATGTCGCCCGATTTAGATTTTTTACCGGGCCTTTTTTTAGGAAATATAAGTCTTTATCATCATGGTTTTACACATAGTATTTTAGGTGCAGGCCTGATGGGCGCTTTTTTTTGGGTGGTTTATGGGTTGTGGCGGCGGGTTTGGAAGGTGAACGATTTATTTTTTCTCATGGGGCTTGTCTCCCTGCATCCCCTCATGGATGTTTTGGCGCTGGATACAGCCTCTCCCTATGGTTGCCCTTTGGGATATCCTTTTTCCAAGGTTTCTGTGATGAGCCCCTATGTTTTTTTTCAGGATATTCATCGGGCTGGTTTGCGTAATTTTTTATTTGGAAAAAATAATCTTTTGGCTTTTGGAATTGAAGCAATTTTTTTTCTGCCCCTGATGATGGCACTTTCTTATCGAGAGGGACGAAGTCGAGGGGCATGGTTTATAGCAGTATTGATTTCTTTCTTTGTGACGGCTACGGCTTTGCGTGTGGTTAAGTGGGTGGATGGACGGGCATTGTTTATGAGCGTGTGGAGTCAAATGTGAAACCAAATCTTGCACAAAAATTAAGTCACTACGCCTTTCGGCTTTCTTTTAATCATCTTCCCGAAGAGGTGATTCATGAGGTCAAGCGACGGCTGATGGATTCTTTGGGTTGTGCGTTGGGGGCTTTGTCCAGTGAACCGGCGAGGCGTGCTTTAAAGGTGGTGAGTCGGATTCAAGATCCTGATGGGGCGACGCTTTTGGGGACCCGACATCAGGTGAGTCCTGATTTGGCCGTTTTTTACAATGGTCTTTTGATTCGCTATTTGGATTACAACGATACCTATTTATCAAAAGAGCCAGCCCATCCGAGTGACAATTTTTCAGCGGCTCTTGCCTTGGGGGAAGGCCTTCATCGGTCGGGAAGAGATTTTATCACGGCGGTTGTCTTAGGCTATGAAATCCAGTGTCGGCTTTGTGATGCGGCCTCCATTCGTTCTCGGGGATGGGATCATGTAACGTATGGTGCTTTCTCGAGCGCCCTCGTCGCTTCAAAACTTTTGAAGTTGAAAGAGCATCAAATTTATCATGCTTTAAATCTTGCAGGAGTCGCCAATGTGGCACTTCGCCAAACCCGCGTCGGAGAGCTTTCGATGTGGAAGGGCTTTGCCTTTGCCAATGCCGCAAGAAATGGGGTTTTCGCGGCGCTCCTGGCCCAAGCGGGCATCACAGGGCCAGCGCCCATTTTTGAAGGTGATTTAGGTTTTTTTAAATTGGTTTCGGGGCCTTTTCAGATTCAACGCTTGGGCCATCGTCGCATCCCGTTTAAAATTCTAGACACATTCATCAAATATTTTCCTGCCGAATATCATGCCCAGAGTGCCATTGAGGCGGCTTTGGAGATTCGAAAGAAAATTTCGGATATCCATAAAATTCAGGCGATTCGTGTCAAGACTTTTCGCACAGCCATTGAAATCATTGGGGGAGAAAAAGAAAAATGGCATCCCGTATCCCGGGAAACGGCGGATCACAGCCTCCCCTTTTGTGTGGCGGTGGCCTTGATGGATGGAGAAGTGACTTTGAAGCAATTCTCCCAAAGGCGTATTCAAGATCCAGTGCTTTGCCGCCTGGTCCAAAAAGTAACCGTTGAAGAAGACATTCGTTGGACGCGTCTGTATCCAAAGGCCAATGCCGTGAGTTTGGAAGTGAAAACCAAACGGGGCATTTTTAACAGGGAATTGCTCAATGCCAAGGGGCATGCGGCCCGTCCCTTGAGTGATGATGAAGTGGAAGAGAAATTTCGTCGCCTTTCTTCGCGTCTTCTTTTACCCAGGCAGCAGAATGCAATTCTTGATAAGATATGGGACCTTGATCAACTCAAGGATGTAGGCATTATTTTAAAGTTATTAGGAATGAAAGGATAAAGATGGAAGTTTCTTTAAAGAATCTTATTAAAAAAGAAAAAATTCTCGTTGTCCCTGGCGTCTTTAATGCTGTGACTGCCCTCATCGCTCAAAAGGCAGGCTTCCGGGCCCTTTATTTGTCGGGGGCAGGCCTTGCCAATGGCGTGCTGGGTCGTCCGGATATTGGCCTCGTGACTTTGACGGAGCTCTGTGAACAGGTCCGTTATGTCACCGATGGCGTGACCCTGCCTCTCATGGTGGATGTGGATACAGGGTTTGGAGGTCTTGAGAATATCGCCAGGATGGTGAGAGAATTAGAGCGTGCGGGCGCCTCTACCCTCCAAATGGAAGATCAAGTGGTTTCTAAAAAATGCGGGCATTTACCCGGGAAGGAATTGATTTCAAGCGAAGAGATGGTCGAAAAAATTCGAAAAATTGTCGAGACCCGGCAGAATAAAAATTTTTCCATTGTGGCTCGAACCGATGCAAGAAGTGTAGAGGGTTTGGAGGAGGTGATCCGAAGGGCGAGGGCCTATTTGAAAGCAGGAGCCGATGCTGTTTTTCCGGAGGCCTTGGAATCGCGGGAGGAATTTCGCCAATTTGCCAAAAAGGTGAAGGGCCTTCGCATGGCCAATATGACAGAATTTGGCAAAACCCCTTATATTTCTGTTCCAGAATTTCAAGAATTGGGTTATCATCTCGTAATTTTTCCCATGACAGCTTTTCGAGTCATGGCCAAGGCGGTAGAGGATTGTTTCAAGATTCTAGCAAAAGAAGGTTCTCAAAAACGGCTTTTGCACAAGATGCAGACGCGCCAAGAGCTTTATGATTTGATCGGTTATCAAGATTTTGGTCATGACACACATTGATGAGAAATCCATGTTAGGATAGATTTTATGAGCGAAATCGCATTGAAATCACAGAGGTCTTACAGCCCTGGTTTGGAGGGCATTGTGGCGGGTCTTTCCGCCATTTCAGAAATTGAACCGAAAGACGAACGGCTCACGTATCGCGGCTATGATGTTCATGAGCTAAGCCAATTTTCAACTTATGAGGAAGTCGCCTATCTTTTATTGATGGGGACTTTGCCCAATCAAAGTCAATTGCAAGTATTTTCCAAAGAGCTTGTCAAAAACCGTGAGATTCCCAAGCCCCTTCTGGAGAGCTTAAAATATTTTCCAAAGGATGCCCACCCCATGGACATGCTCCGCACCTCGGTTTCCCTTTTGAGCCTGTTTGATCCGGACCGGGAAGGGCATTCTCACGAGGCCAATTTGAAAAAGGCCATGCGCCTGATTGCAAAAATTCCTACCTTGATTGCAGCCAGTTACAGAATGTCAAAGGGGGAAATTCCTCTGGAGCCTTCCACCGATTCCTCGCATGCTCAAAATTTTCTTTACCTTCTCAAAGGCGAAAAGCCGGATCTGGACACCTCGCGTGTCTTTGACCGAACCTTGATTCTTTATGCGGAGCACGGCTTCAATGCCTCTACCTTTTCGGCTCGGGTGACGGCCTCCACGCTTTCGGATCTTTATTCTGCAGTCACCGCGGCCCTCGGGACTTTAAAGGGGTCTCTCCATGGTGGAGCCAATGAACACGCGATGAAAATGTTGCAGGAAATTGGAGAGGTGAGTCGCGCGAAGAATTGGATCCAGGATGCACTTATCCAAAAGAAAAAAATCATGGGCTTTGGCCATCGCGAATATAAAAATGGAGACCCGCGGGCCAAGATTTTAAAACCCTTGGCCAGATCCTTGGCTGAGAAATTCAAGCAAGTGAAATGGGCCGACATCTCTGATATCTTGGAAGAAATCATGCTCAGAGAGAAAAAGCTTTATCCCAATGTAGATTTTCCGGCTGCAGTGGTCTATTATGTCTTAGGTCTTCCGATCGAAATTTACACCCCCATTTTTGCCTTGGCCCGCATCGCGGGCTGGTCCGCCCATGTGATTGAACAATTGGATCAGAATCGCTTGATCCGGCCGGAGTGTGAATACACGGGTCCCCGGGATTTGAAATATATTCCGGTGGAGGCGAGATAGAAAAACAATCGATAGTCCATAGTCGACAGTCGATCGTTTTAAGCGGTTTTTTATCTATGGACTGTGGACCATTGACTGTTGACTTTCAATTGTTATCACCATGAAAATTCTCCTCAGCGGTTCCAGCGGTTTTATCGGATCTCGCTTGGTGGCTGATCTCTCAAGAGCGAATCATGCGGTTTCATGTTTGGTTCGTCATAGACCAGGCCCAGACCAAATTTTTTGGAATCCCCCTTCTTATCAACTCAATGCCTCTCATATCGAGGGCTTCGATGCGGTGATTCACCTGGCCGGTGAAAACATTGCTACCCAGAGATGGACGGCCGAGAAGAAAAAGAGAATTCGAGAGAGCCGTGTGGAAGGGACGCACTTTCTTTGCGAAACACTCCAGAAACTTTCGAAGCCTCCTCAAGTTCTCATCTCGGCTTCAGCGATTGGTTTTTATGGTGATCGAGGGAGTGAAATTTTAAAGGAAGAAAGTTCGGTGGGGAGAGGCTTCCTATCTGAAGTTTGTCAGGCCTGGGAACAGGCGGCAGATCCTGCGAGAAAAAAGGGCATTCGGGTTGTCCATTTGAGATTCGCAGTGGTGCTCGATATTCACGGGGGTGCGCTCGTCAAAATGCTTCTTCCGTTTCGTTTGGGTCTGGGTGGGAAAGTGGGAAGGGGTGATCAATACATGAGTTGGATTTCTCTGAAGGATTTGGCGGCCGTCGTTCTTTATGTTTTAAACCACGATTCCCTGAAAGGCCCTGTCAATGTGGTTTCTCCCTTGGCTGTCACCCATCTTGAATTCACGAAAACCTTGGGAAAAGTGCTTCATCGTCCCACTGTTTTTCCGATGCCTGCTTTTCTGGCCCGACTGATTTTTGGAGAATTGGCGGATGCACTGCTTTTGGCGAGCACACGCGTGATCCCAGAAAAACTCCTCGCCAACGGTTTTCAATTTCAATATCCCCAGCTTGAAATGGCCCTGAAGGATTTGCTGCAATCATGATCGGCATTGACATTATTGACATGTCTCGAGCGAAATCTATTTACGAAACTTACGAGAGTCGTCTCTCTCGATATCTTTCCCCTGGGGAACTTCATTATATTCGCCGCAGTCGCTCTAGACCCAGGGCCCTGGGCGAAATCCTGGCCCTGAAAGAGGCGGTTTTCAAAGCCTTGGAGATACCCTGGTTTGGCTTGGCCGGATGGAAAAAAATCGCCTTAAAAGCCCAGGGCAAAGGTCGCTTCGCCGCCTGCTTACAGGGGAGCTTGGCAAGAAGTTCTTCAGGAAAGAAGATTTTCCTGAATGTTGCTGCTACTCCAGAATTCATTTTGGCCAGGGCCATGCTCGTAAGCTCTGGTAGGGACGAAACGGGGGTCCAGGCCGCGATGTGATTTTGCATTAATCCGCATTTCATCTGAAAATAGTCTTTACTCATTCTTATACAATAAGTTATGATGAATTGTAGTCGCCCGATTCATCGGGCAGCCCCATAAATGGGGCGACTACAAGGGTGATTTTCATCCCCCTTTGTGACTGAAAGTCAT
>JACPWU010000003.1 GCA_016196885.1 Chlamydiota bacterium
ACGGGGAGGGATTCTGGCCATGAATCTGAAGACCGCCCTGGCCAGAATATGAAAAAGTAAATTAAAGGTATTGTCCAGAACAAAAAATAAATGCTCTGAATTTTTCTAAAACGATCGAAACCTTTTATCAGCAGACCCTACGTAAGATCTATAAAGATTTCTCGAAAAAGAAACTTGGTTAATTAGTTAACAACGTCCCCTAAAATAAACGTCCCTAAATACTACGTCCCCTAAAAATAAACGTCCCCTAAATACTAAATGATAATAAACATAAAGTTAACACGTCCCCTAAATAATAACTAAACGTCCCATAAAGTTAACAACGTCCCCTAAAGTTCAACGTCCCCTAAACCTACAACGTCCCCTAAACTAAACGTCCCCTAAATCACTCATTAAACTTGTTTGAAAGTTCTCATGGTCCTGATAAAATGTAGGCATGAGAATATTTTTCGAAAAAAGGTTATTCAAATGACGCGAGACGGTATCTTAAATTTCCTTCGTTTGCATAAAACCGAACTTAAAAAAAAATATGGGGTTGTTAAAATCGGATTGTGTGGTAGCTATGCGAGAAGAGAAGAGAATGAGAAAAGTGACATTGATCTTCTGGTTGAGATAACAAGTTCCAACAAATTTAGAAGTTTTTTTGACTTATCAAGTTTCCTTGAAACTCAATTTAAGAAAAAAATAGATTTAGGTCTTGAATCCTCTCTTAAAGAATTTATCCGTCGTAGAATCAAGCAAGATGTGATCTATGTCTAATCGTGATATTGAACACTACATTGTTGATCTTGTTGTTGCGATTTTTAAGATCAATTACATGGTTCAAGATTTTCGATCGGAAGGTGATCTTTTAAAGGATTTTAAATCGTATGATGCCGTGCTTCGGGAGCTTCAAATTATTGGTGAGGCCATTGGGAATCTTCTCAAGAACTCAATACTGGATGAGCAATATCGTAAAATAGTTGATTTTAGAAATAAAATTACCCATGAATATTTTGGAGTTGATATTGAAATTGTCTGGGCTGTTCTTAAAGAAGAGATACCTTTGCTTGATAAAATGCTATTTAAGCTAAGCAAAGGTTACTCCGAAAAGACCAAGTTAATCGAAGCGGTTGATTGTGCCTTGATTGATCATCAACGAATAAAACAGAAAGTTGTTGAAGACTTTCTGAAAAAATTTAGAAAGAACCTCATTTAAAAGCAAGATCCAACGCTACAACCCAGGATGACAACCCCTCCGCCTACGTCATTCTGAGGAGGGTTTTATCGGCGAAGAATCCGACGCAAGGCGTCCTCCTGAACCCTTCGCTTCGCTCGAGGGCAGGCTCCGTGAAGGATCTCATCCTTTTTTTATCCTTTCTTTTAATTCCTTTTTACAATCCTGGCACCCAATGTGTCTTTAATAGCGAAGGGGGCTGTCTAGCCAGACATTTCATCTAAAAATAGTCTTTAGTTGTTCTTATACAATAAGTTATGATGACTTGTAGTCGCCCGATTCATCGGGCAGCCCCATAAATGGGGCGACTACAAGGGTGATTTTCATCCCCCTTTGTGACCAGTATGTTGAGCGTGGCCAACCGAGTCTGCACGGAGAGACGAGGAGGATTTGGCGCTCACAGCAGAAATCTGATGAGAAATGCGGGCTAGGCGCTTGTTAGCGAAATTTGAGAAAGTCGTAACTTGCTGCTATATTGATAATTAGGACGATTATGTTTATTAAGAAACTGATTTCCATTATTACTTTAATCGCCTTTGGTACCCTGGATGAGGCTCTGTTGTGGGCCTCTATTTCGTCCAACCCCTTTAAAGTTGTAAGTCCTTCTCAAACAGTATGTTTCGATATATTTATTCCAAAGGATTTGGGCAGCGTTGTTGAGAAATACCAATCCCCCGGCTCGGATCATACCGTGGTTCTCTTTCAGGACATTCACGCTAACAGTGAGGCTCAAAGGAGCACTTCTGAGCTTTTAGAATACCTTTCTCGCAAATATGGCTTAAGGCTGGTGGCCATGGAGGCCGCTTCAGGCAAGATTCCGACAGAGCTTTTTAAGGACTTCCCGGACAAGGAGGTGCTTCGGGAGGTGACGGATTTTTATGTGGGCTTGGGCCAAATGACAGGCGCTGAGTTTGCAGCTTTAAATGGAGCTAAAGACCTTGAGCTTTTTGGAATCGAGGACATGGATCTCTATGGAAAGAACTTTTCTGTTTATTTGGACACGCTCCTCTTAAGAAAAGAAATCAAGGAACAAATCTCTAAGATCAAACATTGGCTTTCGCTCTTGAAGGATTATATTTTTTCGCGCGACATGAATGATTTTGCACGTCAGTTTGAAGATTATTCACAGAATAAAATGGATCTTGAAAGGTTTGCTCCGGTTTTGGAGAAGTGGGTGGAAAAATTAGAAGTAACCCCCCTAGCCCCCCTTAAAATAAGGGGGGGAAAACTCTCCATGAGGGGAGAAAATCCCTCCCCTCGTCATTCCGAGCCCTCTCCCCGTCATTCTGAGGGAGTCGGGGCGACCGAAGAATCTCGTTTTTCTCATTTCCCCGAATTCTCAACCTATCTCAAAATTTTAGAGCTCAAGAAAAAAGTGGATTTCAAAAAGCTTCATGAGGAAATGGCGAAGCTTCTTATTTCCATGAGTGGAAAAGTGAGTGGGGAAGAGCTTGGAAAATTCTTAGAGAAGACATTGGCCTTTCGATTGAATGAGGTTTCGGATCGGGACTTTTATGAATTCGTCAAAAAGTTTTCTGAAGAACAGGGAACGGGAGTTGAAAAATATCCAGCCATTCAAAATTACATGGCCTATCTGGAAGAGGACATGAAAGTGAATGACCTGCAACTCTTCGAAGAGGTTGAAAATCTCTCTTCTCAGACGCTTCTTTCGCAGTGCGAGACTCCGGAGCAAAAATCCCTTTGCGAATATATTTTTTACGCCGATCTCCTCAGCCGCGTTGCAGATTTTGGCGTGAAGCGTTCTGAATATGAGTCTTATCTCTCCAAGAAGAAAGAAAATATTTCCAAGATGATTCGGTTCATTCAAAAGAAGGCGGACACTTATTTTAGTGAGGGAACCGTTGGGAAAATAAAAGGGCATTTGGATCAGGAGTTATTGAAGCTTCAGGTCTACTATGAATTGGCTCTGAAGCGGGATCGTCAGATGGGTGTTCATGCACTTGAAAAATTAAAGTCCGCGGGCCCGGGGGTGAGTGCCTTGATCGTAGGAGGATTTCACACGGAAGGCATTGCCAAAATTTTGAAAGAGAGGGGTTATTCTTATTGGGTCGTGATCCCTCATGTTAAGGATATAACGGGTGACCATTATGAAGAGGTGATGCTGAGTCAAAGGACATCCGCTTCTACCTTTTCTTCCGCTCAGGATGAAAGACCCCTCCCACGCGTTATTCGCAAGATGACTGAGGAATCCGGTTTTTTAAAAGGGAGTTCTCATGAAAATTTGGCTCCGCAGCCCATGCTCTCTCGACCTGGAGGTCCTGAGACACTGGCCAGGCGTTTGAATATGGTTTTGGCTCGGGTAAGAGCTGCTCAACCGGTTGTGACGAGGGCCGTACGTCCACCCGAAGCGATTTTGAGTTCTTTGCTTTTGGCTTCTCTTGCGGAACTGATCGTCTATTTTGTGGCGGGGGGACAGCAGGGCGGTGGGATGGCAATGATTTTAATGGGGTGGCCACAGTGGTGGTCTAAGTGGTTTGGAAAAACAGTTTCCCAAACAGGTGCCCCCGAAGTTCTAGTCAGGGAAGTTCCCCCGGCTCCCTGGGAGGAGGGATCCCCGACTCCAGGGGTAGAGTCTCGCGGAGAGCCTCTAAAGGGGATTTCTCACGTTCCGTGGGAGGAGGTTCGAGGGGCTCCCTCTGATCTTTTTGAAACTTTCATGGCTCGACAGACGCGCCTTTCTCCAGAAGATCTCACTTCTTTTCGTGGAAGCGTTTTTGGAATGATCGAGAGCGCCATTGGGCAGGGTGATTTTCGAACGGCTACCTCTATTCTCATAGAGATTCAATCTTTATCTCAAAGAGTTGTTCAACCTTTGGCGAAACCTTCTTTTGCTCAAGTATTGAATAAGGTTGCTTTAAGGAAGGCCTTTGCTGAGGGTTTAGCTTTGGGTGTTCAAGAGGCGATTAAAGCTAGAAACCCGCTTGTTATCAGGGAGGTGTACCAGACTCTTTCAGCGTTCTCTTCAGATGTTTCTTCTCTGGAAAGTATTCAGAATCAAATCATGGGGACTTTGAGGGGTCTTCTTCGGGATGCTTTTGAGGCGATTCAAACAGGAGATTTGGCTCGAGCCAGACAACAGATGTCTTTGTTTAATGGCATTTGGGATTTGTCTGTAACTTTTGAAAGGTCTGTTCGGGATAAACGGCAAAGGGAATTGAGCGACGGAAGGGCAAGAGCAGAAAAAATCTTAAGGCTGTTACGCCCCGAAGAGGTGCCAGTCTATCAAGCATTTTATAAAGTTCTTCAGGTAGATAGAGGGACTCTTGGGAGAGACTACCCTCTGGCTCGGTTAGAAGGGCTGTATCAAAACTTGTCTTCCTCTTATCGGAGTCTGAGCCCTGAACTTCAGGGTTTACTGCGTCATGATTTTGAAATGATGCAATCTTCCATTCAAGGAATCATTGTGATTAGGTTCAATGCTGCGAATGAATTATTGGAAAGGGAGGTCTATCGAATCAATCAAGGAGACAACATTGAAGTTGCTGAAATTTATAAGATGTTACATCACTTAAGCACTGTGTATGAACGGATTTTAGCGATGGGGGAGGTGATAAGGGATGTGCATTATGAGGGAAGAATCATCGGGAAGACGGGAAAAGATTATGAAGAGAGAGAGATGTGGGCAGGGGATAGGGCAAGACAAAAATCGAAAGAAGTGCAGGAGGCAGCTCGGGAATCAAGGCTTCGCGTTCGTTTAGAGGGAGAGTTGAGGCCTGTGATTGATCCATCCTTAAGGCCTGGCTATGAAAGGGAATTGGAAGAGGAATTAGGGGGATCTGGCTTGGAGCCGGGAAGCCGAGAATACCATGTGCTTCAAAGAAGATTGAGAACCCGGTTGGAAGATCAGATGACCCGTGCTGTGTTGGAGACGGTAGGAGAAGTGCTAGAAGGGAAGGCTTCTCGAGAAAGAGAAGCTCGGGTGAGAGCTCTGATAGAGGGGCAAGATCAATCTCTTCAGAGGGAACGTGCTCAAAATACGCTTACGGGCGCTCTTCAAAGGGCATTGGATGTTGTGAGCGAGCTCTATGTGAGAATGTATTCTTCTTCTCAGTTGTTAGAAATTTTTACACAGGCCTCTATCCCAGCGGATGTTTTAAGGGCTTACATTGATATTTTTAGACAGAGTATTTTAGGGAGAGATATTCATGAAATCATAGGCGAAGTGGCCCCGACCAATGAATCTTCTCGAAGTGAATTGCTGACGCAAGTGGATGGGTTGAGAAGGGGGTTCTTAGCCAAGTTATATCCTCAGGCAACGTTGGATGTTCTTTGCATGACTTTGAGTCGTCTTGCCCAGAGAGAGGAAGAAATGCTTGAAGAACGTGCCCGCCTTGCGAGGGAGAGTCTATTGAGTCCCTCTCGTTTGGCGGCTATGCCGATGCCTTCTCTCGAAGAGCTGCTTCCCGGTTCTGAAATGATGGGGCAGGCCCTATCCCCTGAGGAAATGGCGGCGGCCGCCGCGTTAGTTCCTAGACTGTGGGAAAAAACAGGTGATTTGGGCCCAGAAGTTTCAACTTCTTTTCAAAGCCAGCCAGGAATGCCTCCTGAAGAAGTGTTGAGGGCAGATTTACCGGAGACATCAGAGACACCAGGTGCCCCCCCTGCCCCAGTAGATCTTTTATTGAAAGGGGAGGGTCTGTCATTGCCCCCTGAAGGAGAGACAGCTCGAGAGGGGTTTTTTGTCTCTCATATTCATGACGTCGTTGATTTGGGAGGGGTCCCTGATGTAATAATTCAGGCAGTCGCAACAGATATTCCTGCACAAGGTGCTATTGTAGAAACTTTGGAAGCGGAAGAAGAAGCGGAAGAGGAAGGAGTGGACGAGCTAACAGAAGTGGTTCCACCCAGAGGTGCTGGACTGGCCGAAGCGGAAACAGAGAAAACGGTACTGATAGCAAGAGCCCCTTCTATTTCCATGCCCAATCTTGCTGAAAATTTGCAAGGTCGGGTTGAAGCACAGGAAGAGGGCGAACGGATTGATTTGGGAGAATTGTTAAAAGAGGAAGGTCTGCCAGAATTTAATGTTGCTGACATCTCCAAAAATCTTAAATTTGCTGAGGCTCAAAGTGCTTTAGATAGCTTTCGTTATGACCAAGCAGGTGCCTTTTTTGCAGAGTGGTTACTTTTGGGAGAAAGTTCTGAGGAAGTCTCTGAGATGGCCGGTCGTCTTTTGAGCCCCTTTCAATCTCTCTCTGGAGAAAATGGGACGACTGTTTGGAAAAGTTTTTGTGTTCAGCTTGTAGAGGGTTTAAATGAGGAGAATACCTCTCATAAGTTTCCCTGGGTTTTTCGTGCTTTATCTTCCCTAGATTCAAATTTCCCGGAGCGCTTGCAAGAGGCTGCTACAGAAAGTTCAGCTGTTTTTATTCTGGAGAAAATTCTTATTCGGAGGCTTTTGGATGTAGGACAAGATGGCCTCGATGCTGTTTGTAGAGGCGTCTTATCGGATATCCATTTACTGACGGACGATGATTCCAAGAGATTTGTTTTGCAGGGGATTAAGGGAAACAGTCGAGTGATGGAAAAATTAGATCGGGCATTTTCTGCTAATTCATCTCTTGAAATAAATAAACTTCTTGATCAGGTTCGTCTTCTTGATTTAGAAGAGGGGGATGTTTTAATTCCTGATTCGACTTCGCGGAGTGGTACGGGTGGCTCTTCTAACCATTTTTCCCTTTCGAGCGTTTCTCCAGCCATCATTTTACTTGTTTTTGCACTTGCAGGGGTGATGGCATCTTTGGCCCGTCATTCATTTTCATCTGTTGAACCTCAGGCGGCTGGGATGTTGCTCTTTGCGGGTCCTTCCTTGCTTCTTTTGGGCCGGAGAATCGGCCCCTGGCTTGCCTCCCTTTCCGAGGCTCTTTGGCGTCGAATGGTGCGAGTGGATGGGGGTGGAGAAAGCCTTGTCGGGATGAATCAAGCGGCCTCCTTTTCTGACGGTCAGAATCTAGGGGTTTTTGATGGGATGAATGGGGCTGCCAGTCGGGCTGCAAGCGGGGCCATTTCTCATGCAATGGCTTCCTTGCCTCGGGATGCTTCTGAAGAAGACATTGAAGCAGGCTTGAAGGATGCGTATGCCCGCGCTAGTCTTCAATTCGGTGAGACGATGGCTGCGACGGCCCGGTTGTTCACGGATCGGTATGGGGTTCAAAGAGTTGCAGTCGCAAACGTGGGAGACACCCGCGCGTATTTGATTCGGGGGGGTAGGCTCCTTCGATTGATTGAAGAGGCCCCTGATCAGCCTTTGAGATTTAAACAAGAAGGAATGACAGGCGTTCCTCAAATCAGCATCCATGTTCTTCAGCCTGGGGATGTTCTCTTTCTTTCTTCTCCGGGCCTTCATCAGGGTCTTTCTGATGAAGATATTCTAAAAATAGCTCAACGCCGTTTGAAAAGCTCCCATCTTTTGGCTCAGGAACTCGCTCGTAGCGCCTTCGTGCAGGTCTTAAAATCCCGGTACACTCAGGATCCAGAGATGCTGAGAAGGGTGATGGATCAGTATCAATGGAATTTTGCCCGAGCAAAGGACGATCAGAGACTGAGTTCTGCTGTTCAAGAGGGAAATCCTGTTAGGGTACCTGATGTAACGGTGGAAGTCGTAACCTTCCCTGCGTTTGGTGGGTGGAAGCGATTTTTTACAGAATTTGTTTTGGGACTGAGACTTTATTTTCTCTCAAGGGATTCTCAAACCGCTCCCTCGCTAGAAGTGATTCAATCGGCCATCCGTTTGCTTCAAGTTTCGAACCTGCCCATGGTTCGGGGTTGGGCGGGGAATATCTTGTATCACATCTTGTCAACCAGAATGAAAAACATGCCTTCAAATATGAGACCTCTTCTGGGATTTTCTCAGTCCATGTTTGCAATAAGCGGTTCTCTTCGTGATTCTGGGGTGTTATCAAAAATGCCTGAAGCGCCCAGGGAAGCCTTGGAGGACGTTCTTAACCGTTATGATGATGAAGTGATGGAAAAAGTGAAGGGATTGAATCACCTAGGTGCTATTGAAGATCTTCTGCGGTTATTGGATGAGCGAAGGCAATATCCCTATCCATTAGAAAAAATTATTTCTTTTCTGCAATACCATTTACGAGAAGCAGCCTCTTTAACTTTTCGAGATGTCGGCCAGCAAATGAATCATGAGCTTTATTTACTGGGAGTTTGGGAGGAGCTTCATTCTGCGATTGCTTCAAATCCTCTTCTTCAAGTCTCGTCCACCGCAGCCTTTTTTAGGGAAGCCTATGCTCCACAAAGGGGAAAGTTAGTGGCTACTGTTGAACCTTTAGTGAAGGAAAGGCTGTCCGAGCTGGAAGGTTTGAGAGATCAGCTGAAAAATCGTGTGAGCGTAGAGAACTGGGATGCTGCGGGGGGTGTGTTAGAACAAGTTCAGGCTTTGCAATGTGCCATTCAAGCGATGAATCTTGCGACCTTGCTCCCTCCGTTGGCAGGCCGATGGGTAGAGGTTTCTCAAGTACTGGCGCAGTTGGAAAGGGTCGAGAACGAACTAGAGAACCTCCGTGGCCATTTGGAGGACGCTCGTGTCTATGTAGAGGGGAGAAATTGGCCAGAGGCTCAAAAATCGCTTGAAGCGGCGAGGCGTTTGGCAACAGACATTGAAGCGCTGAATTTGAACCATTTAATCCCTCGCGTTTATCAAGATTTGTCTCGAGAGATTGAGAATCATTTTAATCAGGTGCAAGAAGCAGAAGCAAAATTGACCGAGCTTGAAGCTTTGCTGACGCAAATAGAAGATCTTCTCAAAAGAGGAAAAACACAAGAAGGAAATGTTATGACTGTTGCTGAAGGTTTATTGGAGCAGGCTAAGCAGATAGAAAGGGGTTTGTCAAACAACGGTTTGGGGACCAGTATTTCTGAGAGATTGATTTCTACCAGCGGACGTATCAGGAGGGCTGACAAAACTATTCGTATGGCTCATGAAACCTCTCTCCGCTCATCCGTTTCGGCTCAATCTGCTACGGGGGTTGTGTCTAAAAGCGATCGAGAAGAAGCGTCGGAAGATTTAAAGCCAGTTCTGAAGGATATATTCTCTTTTGGGTTTAGGAATTTGAAAAATCTCACAGAGGCTCAGTTAGGAGATTTGATGGACTTGTGTAATATTCAGGTCATTGGTTCGGGGGGCCAAGGTTCCGTTTGCAAGATTGTCATTGCGCCAAACATGAAGGATCGAATACAAAAAATTCTGGGGGCTGAAAAGGATTTAGAGATTCTCTTCAGGCATGGAGAAAGTCTTCCTCTCTTTAAGACGGACGATACAGGGGCAGAGAAGGGGCTGGAGTTTGTTGTTAAATTTTTAAGGCGTAAGTCTCAAGAGATGACCATGTCGGATGAGATGGACATCTTGGGCAAATTGAAAAAGGCGGGAGCCAAACATGCCGTAAAAATTTTGGGGCATTCAACAGACGGAAGAAATAAAGAGGGCCAACCTGCCTATTTCATCATGGAAAGTTTGGAGGGGATGCCTCTGAGACGTGCGATGTCTTTGCCTTATAGGCTTCGGATTGCACAGGGTTTGTTAGAAGCCTTGGAGGAATGTCATAGAAATGGGATTGTACATAAAGATATTAAACTTGAAAATATGATGGTTTCAGATGTCAATGGATGGCCTGTTGTGAAATTATTTGATTTTGGTGTGGCTAAGAACTTCGGTCGAGAGGGGGATGAAAATGTTCCTGAGTATTTTCTGGGGAATCACGTGATCGGGACGCTTCGATTTCTGAGCCCGGAAGAAGCCCTGAATGGCTACGGAAAAAGCATGGGGGGAGCCCTGGGTATTCTTCCTACGATGGATGTTTATGCGATGGGAGCCGTTTTTTATGAACTGTTTACAGGGGTGAGATTTCCCATGTTTGAGGATGAGGAAGCATTGAAAAAACAGGTTGATGTAAATCCAGGCTCTCTTTTTTCAGAGTTTCCCGAGGGAGGAGAGACGCGTTTAAAATCAAAGATTTGTTTTGATCCTTATCAAAATCCAAAGTTGAGTGCATCTCTTGATCTTGGGACTCCTCTTCATCAATTTATTAGGAAGATGTTACATAACGATTTGTTAAATAGGTCAGATTTTAAAAGGACTCTTAACGACGTTGAAATCTGGAAAAATCCTGCTGATGGAAGAATTTCAGATGCTGGGGAGGCTCTGAAAATGTTTAAAGATTTGATGAAAGTCTATCAATTGTTAGGGGTGAGTTCTGAGGCAGTAGAAGAAGAAATGACTCACATGCCTCTTCTAGAATGGGGAGATGAAGCAGAGCTTGAAAGGGAGGCGTCCCAGTTAGTGGTGGACATTGTTAGAACATTAAGGAATAAGCAAATTGGATTGGCTCAGTTTGAAGAAATACTTTCCAAGACGTTGGCGGTGGGGAGAACGGGTATTCTGCCTACACGAGAAGAGATCGCATTGATGAATCGAATAGAGGAGATTATTCGTAACAGAGGTTTTGGCGACGACGCTCAACGTAAGCGAAATATTTACAGGGGAGTGTTCGGTTACCTTAAAAGGATGGAATCTAGATTTGTCCAACTGGGTCCTCAAACAGCTTTAGCCCAGCCTGCTCCAGAAGCTCCTGTAACGGCTGCACCCAGTCCTGTGTCTTCTACGCAAGCAGGAGGGGGAGTGCCCTCTTCTACATTAGGTGACCAGTTTTTATCTCTCCCGCAGCCTGTTGAAGGTGAAAATGGATTTCAGCCTGGTGCATTGACAAGCTTGTTTGATGAAGCTTCTGGAGCGCCTGATGAAGGAGTTCCCAAGGAAGGAGAATCCTTGGATAAGGTCAAAAAGCACATTTGGATTCTCGCCATTTTCTTTTTGGGGGGAAGCACTGTGGCTGCCTACCTTTCTTCTCAGGGGGGTGCTTCGGCCTATGGTATCGCCTCTGCAGGGGCCCCTTTATTGATGGCGGCTCTTCCTTTCTTCATTTTTTTCACGGCTTGGGGGGTGAACCAGGTCAAAAATCTCTTGGCAGTTCCAGAATCGTCCTATACTTTTAGTCTTGCCAGCGTCAGACATCAAAAGGGTCTTTGGAATGAGGATGCGGCCAGAGGAGGGCGGGGAATTTCGATGGTATGTGATGGCATGTCCAATCCAATGGGGGGAGAATTTGCCAGTGCGATTGCAAGGTGTGTGATCGAGAATCAAATGGGGATTTTGTCGAGGGGGTGGACTGAGAGTGAGTTGAAGAAGGATTTAAAGAGTGCTTATTTATTTGCGGACGGGATGATTGCGCAATTTGTCGGGCAAGTGAACAAAATAGATTTTGGGCCAAACTTCACGCTTCAATCTATTCAGGCTCAATTAAGGCCGTCGCTCAATTCTATTCAAAACGTGTCTTCATCCCTCGCGGATCAACTGGGGTCGGTTCTTTCGCCCTTGATTGATGCCAAGCTTAAAAGAGATGGCGAAACTCGACTGAACCTAGGCCGCATCGGAACCACGGCCGTGACTGCCTTGAGAGTTCCCTTCAGCCCTAAGGTTCTGATTGCCAGTGTCGGAGACAGCCAGGCCTATGTCTTGAAGAAAAATGGAACTCTTTTGTCCTTGATTAAAGGGGATAGGGTTGTTGGGTCTTATATTTCAAAGGCGGTGGGAATCCTGAGGAGTGGGGAGGTTCCTGATATCTTTTCGTATGAGCTTGAAAGGGGCGATGTTCTCTTTCTCACTTCCGACGGAGTGCATGACAATTTAAAGGATGAAGAGATTCGAGACATTTGGCTGCGCTATCGCGACCATCCTCGACAGGCGCTGAGGGTTATGAATGGGAGGGCCTGTGCCCGGGGCTTGCTTCTATCTTATGATCTTCCTGAGATGGTGATTTATCGCTCTGTGATCAGAAATAGCGGAGATTTTGCCAAGATAGAAAGAGAATTGTCACAGTTTAAAGTATCGAGCCAGCCCAGAAATTATCCCTATCAGGAGAAAGTGAAGCCAGATGATATCACCTCTGTCTTTTTAGGGGAGTCCATTTCCCTTTGGAGTCTTTGGCGGGGTATCCGAGAGCGGGTGTTCCAAGTGGCCGTTGATTCTTATTTTCATCCTCGCATTCAGGCATTTTTAAAATCAGGATATTCTTTCCTTTTGAGAGGGTTGGGTCTGGACCAAGCTCTCTATATAGGTTATGTTCGGCTCAGGGTACAAAGAGAACCTGGAATAGATTCATTTTCTCTTTTGAGAGAGATAAACTCTTTTATCCGCAATTCACCCCGTTATTTCCCCAAGCGAACGGACGATGAGCTGCTTCTTTTGGCCCAAGCTCCTTTTCAGGAATTGATTCGCTCTATTCCCCTTGTGACGGCTGAAGAAAATTTGGAAATTCAGCGCTCGCTTTCTTCCATTCCTGAAGGCATGAGGGAGGAATTGAATGACCAGTTAAATACGTATATTTATGGTCATCTCAATATCTTTATAGAGGCTGTGGCGAGACAAGTCCGTCAGGCGAGTGGCGACCTCAATAAAAAGGAATATTATTTTAGCCTTCTTGAAGGTTATTTAATCCAGGCTGCTTCCTGGAGTTATCAGTCTCAAGAGAATGGCTTGGCTTTGGTCACTTCTCTTTTAAAATTAGATTTAAGTTTTGATCCCAATTTGCACCAAAAAGTTTTTGACCTGATGGTCCGCCGTCTCTCAGATTTAAAAGCTTCTCATCAGAGCGGCTTTGTCCAAAATGCCTATCTCTCCTTGATCAGCAAATACGACGCTCTGGTGACAAGAGATCTCTTGGAAGACTATGTTGCCTTTTTGGAGGGTGTCTTGACCCGTGCTCGAGCGGATTTTGCGCCCAGTCCAGTAAGGGCTTTGGACACGATGACGCAATTAGAAGGGTATTGGGGGGAGGCCCAGAATAGCGTTCATTTAATCGCCCCTTCTTTGGGTTTTGAGGGCCGGATCCCTTCTTCTTTGCAGTCTCTTCAAGAAGAAATACGCGGTATGACAGGACGTCTCATGGTTCAATTAAGGGAGGTGCCTCAATATGTTTCTAATCCCAAGAAGGATGACATAGACGGTTTGCGCCGGTCTCGTGATTTGCTTTATGCGCCTGGGCATCTAACCAATAGCATTCGCGGGACCCCTTTGATCGATCAGCTGACCTTGAGTGACGGAGAAAAGATAGAAATCCAGGGCTTTCTTGCTGCGTGGACTCTCACGCGAGACACGGATCGTCATGCTTTATCAGAAAAGTTGTACTTGGCTTATGCAAATGCTTTTCAAAGAGGAGGGGTTACCTCAACAGATTTGAAGAATTACGAACTTGAGGATTCAGACCCCCGTGTTTCTGAGGGGGCGAGAACGCTCATCCATTCTTACTTCGGCGGGGGAGAAGACCGGAGCGATTTACGTGAAGTTCTGGCTGTTTTGGAATCCATCGAGAACTTATCGGCACTTCTGCAGAGAGGAAATGTTTCTTCTCAGATCTTTAAGGGCTTCCTAGAGGAGAGCCCTGATGTGCCAGAAGCAGATAGAGAGAAGATAGATGAAATTTTAAAAAGGTTTACGGGTCCCATTCGTCAAAGCATTCTTTTTGCTTTAAAAACATTGGAGTCTGAAGAGGATTTGGGAGATTTGGAAAATCTGCCGGAATTATCTTTGACAGATTTTTCAGAGAACGGCTCTTTACAGAGACCGGTTGCTGGAGCTGCATCTAAAGAAGCTGGATTGCCTATCATGCTTGCCAAGGGGGGTGGAGGAAGAGAGGATGATGAAACTTATGTACCGGGGCAAGATCCGACTCAGTGGGATGTGACAGAGACGAATGAGACGGAGAGGATCATGGGACCCCGAGTAGCAGCAGGAAATGATCGAGTGGGACGTCCCTCTACAACGGTTCATCTTGAAGAGTTTGGTGATGAAGGAGAAACCTTTGTTCCGCCTCATGTCGTGAGAGAAGAAAGGGATCGTTCTGATGATCTGACAGAGTGGGACGACTCGGAAGAACTCATTTATGAAGAGGTGTCACCTTCACTTAAGGGGAATAATCCTACGGAATTGAAAGCAGTTTCTTTATTGACTTCATCTGGGGCTTATGATGGGCAAGGTCCTACACCTGCTTCTCCGCTTCTGAGGCAACATGAAGAGCCCACACTTGTTGATGAGAGGCCAACCGCATATAAGCCTTCCGGTGTCCGTGAAGAAGATGAGACGGAAGTGGTTGATTTCCTACGTGTGAAGGATCTAAAAGAAGCCGTTTTGAATCATGTGGGGGCTCCGGATCTTTCTCCCCCTTCAAAAAAGGGTCAGGTTATCCCTTTTGCACGAAGGCCCAGTAGCAAAGGGGGCCTTCCAGCCCTTCTCGTCGCAGGTGGTTTGGCAGCACTTTTAGTTCCTCATTTAGCCCAAACGGCAGAATTGCCTCAAGCTGCTTCAGCCTCCATGGCCTGGGTCAGCGCTACGGCAACCCCCGCTTCTTCCATCCTTTCTCGTCAGGTGGAGGTTTTTGCCGCTGGGTCTTCGCAAGTGACGATGGGGGAAGGTCTATCTTCTTTGACGGATGATTTTGAACACACCTTCAACTCTTTTGTAAACGGAAAAACCTTTCTTGTTTTCGATCTTGCCAATTTAGCCACGGTGGATAGCGAAGGAATTCATATTCAACCTGAAGCGGCACCCTTGATTTCTCTTTTAAATGGAGGGCTGCAAGGGGGAATGCGAATTTCTTTGATGAATCATGATGGCCTGGATTTGGATGAACTTTCTAAACAGTTGCCAGGATTTTCGGATTTACGAACTCGGGATAAGGTCTTTGTTCTGGATTCTCAAGAGCTTTCAGGAAGGGAACGGGATGCCCTGGTTGATTTCATTCTTGCTCGAGCGGGAAATGTTTCGAGGGATCAATTGCTAGTGATGGCCCATCGCAGTCACGAAAGGCTTTATGAAGGTTTGGTGGGTCTAGCTCTGATGCTGCTTGGGCCTGAGCAAATGGATATTGTTCTGGATGAGAGGATGGTAGAAATTGTCTCAAGGTTTGCAAGTTTGAAAGATCATGTTGAGGAAAGAAAGGGTCAATGGATTTTGCATGTTCCTTATCAAGAACGCAATTTAGAAATTTTGAGGGATCAATTGATGAGAGGCGCCCAAAAAGCTGCGACCCAGGCGTAATGAGACAGAAGGCAGAAGGCGCCAGATAAGTAAGATTTGTCATTCTGAGGCCAGCTTTTCGGGCCGAGGAATCTGGCTTTTAAAGGCAAGATCCCTCGCTCTGGCTCGGGATGACAAAAAAGGCTCAGGATGATGGGAAAATAGGGTTCAGGGTGACAATAAGTTAGGAGTTTATTTCAAGAAGATGTTCAAGAAAATTAAAATGAATATTGAAATTACGCAAAAAATTAAGACCCAGCAAACCTTCAGCGGGAAGTTCTGCAGGCAGGGGATGAGCACAAATGACGAAGTTGCTTTCTCCTGTCCCAGTGTTTTTATTCCATTCAAGGTTATAAACGGGACATATTCGAGGCCACTTGCTGTGGTAATGCGTTTGTGCTCAGTTTGAGACGCGAGATTGCATCCGATCAGAGACAATGGTTCAGGATGAATCATGGTAAAGGTAGCACCTGTGTCAACAATCATGCGAATCGTGTGGGTACGCGTTGGGCCCACAAGTTCTGCATCAATGATAATAACAGGGGCTTTAGGATTGAGGATGAATGTTGACATAGGGAAAAGCAGCTGCAAGATCTTCAGGCCAATCCTCAGAGTACACTGTCATCAAGGGAGTCTGATAGTTTTTTGCAAGGTTATAAATCTGGTGATGGCTTGGACTGTGAGCTAGCAAATGACCTTCTTGGACAGTCGTTGTTTTCTGATCCACTTTATCGATTGCGATTAAGAGCCATTCGTGTCGAAACTGTCTGCGAAGTCGGTCAATATTCTCAGATTTCATATTCATCTCCTAAAAAGAATATTAAGACAGTGTGGGGAGAAGAGTCAAGAGAGGATATTTTGTCATTTTCCAAATGACAAAAGAGGAAAAAGCTCGGGATGACAGGGGAATAGGACTTAGGAGGATGGCTTTTTCGTCCGTTATTCTGAGGGAGGCCTTTTCGGCCGACCGAAGAATCCGACGCAAGGCGTCGTCCTGAACGAAGTGAAGGATCTCATCCTTTCACGAAAAGAAATGGGAGGATGGGAGAGGTTAAGATTTTTTAACAACGATGAAGATGGTTAATTCTTTTTTAAAACGTGTGATTTCTTCCATTACTCTCCTGGCCTTTTTGTGTATGGATGAGGGGTCTCTTTTTGCGTCTACGCTTGCACCTCAAACTCATGTGACTGACGTCCCTTTGCAACTTTCATCTGATATTTTTATCCCCAAAGAATTGGCAAGTGTGGTGGAGAAATATGAGGCTTTGGGGGCTCATCATACTGTGATTCTCTTTCAGGATGTTCATGCCCAAAGAGAGGCTCAGAAAAGTTCGGCGGCGACCCTGGATTATTTAGCTCAAAAATATGGATTACGCTTGGTAGGCATGGAAGCTGCCTCGGGAGCCGTGGACGTGGCGTCTTTTAGAGATTTTCGGGATAAGAATATTCTAAAGAATGTAACAGAAAAATATCTGGGTCGGGGAGAGCTTTCAGGGGCTGAGTTTCAGGCGATCAATGGGGCGCAAACCTTTGAGCTTTACGGGATTGAAAATCTTGAAGCCTACCTTAAGAATTATCATGCCTATAGAGATTCTTTTGCCTTACGTCAAGAGCTGAAGGAAAAAATTCAGGGCTTAAAAGATTTTCTTTCTCGCATTCAAGAGTATGTTTATTCCTCAAGCGTTCAGGCCTTTGCCAAGAAATTTCAGGATTATGGAGAGCATAAAATTAATTTGGAAAAATTTATTCCTTTTTTAATGAGCGAGGCCCAAAACGCTGGGGTTCGTTCAGACTCTTCATCGTTATTAACTTTGTATTTGAAAGTTCTAGACGCTAAAAAGAAAGTAGATTTTAAAGCCCTTCACGACGAAATGGCCCAGCTTCTCGTTTCCCTGCAAGGTAAGGTAGATGAAGACGAGCTCTCCAAATTCTTAGAACTCACGTTGACTTATCGGCTGAATGAGATCTCGCCTTTAGAATTTTATCAAACAGTTAAAAGATTGATGGATAACTCACGACTCACGACACACGACTCACAACTGCCTTATCCCAACATTCAGCATTACATGGAATACCTAGAACTGGATTTGCAGGTAAATGATTTGCGCCTGTTTGATGAGATTCGGTCTTTGAGTGAAAAAGTTTTGATTGCCAAGTGCCAAACTGATGAAGAAAAGCTTTTGTGTCGTTATGAGATGTTTGTGAGCATGCTCACACGGGTAGCCGATTTAGCTCTTTCCAAGTCTGAATATGCAACTTATGTTGCCGGTCACGGAAAATTAATTCCAGAGATGATTCATTTTATTCGCAAAGAGGCGGATGAGTATTTGATGGATCAAAATCTAGAAGCATTGAACTATCCCTTTGAAGAAAAGCTTTCAAAGGTTGAGACCTATTATCAAGCGGCTTTGGAGAGAGATGAAGAAATGAAAGCGCGTTTGATAGATCGCCTGAAAAATGAAAAGAGCGAAGTGAGTGCCCTTATCGCCGGAGGTTTTCATACGCAAAGCCTGACTCAGGCGCTTAAAGATGCAGGCTATTCTTATCAGGTGGTGATTCCCACTTTTGATGCAACGAAACCCGATCATTATCAAGATGTGATGATGGGGAAAAAGACCCCGTTTGAAAAGTGGCTGTATGACAATGTCATACAGCTAACTCCCCCTACCCCTCTTACTTTAAGAGGGGAGAAAAACACGGATGTTCATTTCGAAGTGAGCGGGGGAAGAGGCCGCGTCAGCAATCGAAGTTTTCTGACAAAGGGTGCATCTCATGTCACGCGCGACGGGCTCTTGATGACACCTTCCATGCTCGTTCGATATGGGGATGAAGAGGTTGATGCTCAAGGATATCTTCGAGAATTGTGTATGCACTTAGAGATGTTGGCAGGTTTAATCAAAGCCCGTTTCACAGACGAGGGAGAAGCGCTTGATCTAGAACGCTTGAGAAGCGATTTAGCTTTTTCTTCCCCCTCTTCCGAAAGTCTCGTATTCCCCTCCCTTGATGGGAGGGGTAAGGGGAGGGTGGTCTCAAATCCTCCCCCTAATTTAAGTTCATCCTCTTCTTCCCCCTCTAATTTAAGTTCATCCTCTTTTTCCCCCCTTAATTTAAGGGGGGCTAGGGGGGTTATTCACCCTTTAGCTATCCTCGACTTCACTCACCTTAGCCTACGCACAAGTGGAGCATCAAGACAAATCCTCGTCCCCATCAGAAATTCTAATCGTGTCCTTGTTCTGGATCCTGCTGGATTTATTGTAGAAGAGAATGGAGATTTTAAGGGGCTGGCGGTGGAGCTTTTAACGCAATTGAAGTCGCGCATTTTTAGACGAAGATCAGCCGTTTTAGGTCTAGGCCTTTTGGGGCTTATTGCGGTGAATGTGGTTCGAGCCGAGGGGTTGCCGTCGGCTCCTCCTTCCGGAACAGTGCAAAAGATAGGTGGGGAATCGGAAGGAGCTGCTGATCAACTGGTAAATGAGAGAGCTGATCTGGCTAAAATTGAGCGAATCCTTCGTGCAACTGGACTGAAACAAAGTGATTATGATTCTGCGATATCCAAGCTTAGGGATTTAGTTAACAATCATTCTGAAATCATTACTGCTTCAACATTAGATGCTCTTTTAAGCATGCCCCCGGATGTGTTGAAAAAAACTGATTCTCCATATTTCACAGAGTTTTTTAAAAATATCCTTCAGCGTAGACAAGATTTTGCGAATGAAGCTCTCCTTCAGAAACTTCTCTCCAATTATGATAAAGGTCTGAATGAGAAAAAAGTGGAAGAAGAACCTTATTTAGAAGTTGATATTCGGAGCATGTGGGCCTATACGATTCATATTTTAGGGGAGATAAAACCTGATTTGATTGTGGACGGGACGCTGCCCTATTTTATGAAATCTATACCGCCCTCTGTTTTAGGGAGTGGTTTTGTTCAGAGACAATTTTATTTCAGTCCTGCTTTTACCCGTCTTACTGAAAATAGGTCCGATGAAGTTAAATATTCTTTGTCGCTTTCGGCCTACTTATTTTTAACACGGGGAGGCTACCCCTTGAATGAAAACAATATCGAAAAGATGGTTCAATTTTTGATTGAGAAACGCGAGAGAATGGCTGAGGATGTTGTTCTAGGCCCAGCACACACGGTCATTGGTGTGGTCAACAACACAGTAGGGGCGGGCGCAGAATATGTTATAGAAAATCTTGCAGGTTGGGCAAAGGTCCCCCATAACTCAGTTCATTCTTTTCGCGTAAGTCCTTTGTGGTGGGATTTAATTTCAACTAAAATGTGGCTTGCCAATCAAATTATTAAAAATCAGGGCCCGCTCTTTGTAAATCTTTATTTTCATGGGAATGATCATGAATTGGAGGTGGGTGTTTATGAGGGGCTCTTGGGTGGCGTGAAAGCCGTCTATTTGACAGACCAGGAATTAGCTGAGGCCTTAAAGGCAAGGGAGAAAAGTGGCAAAAGAGTGGATGAGGTTGTCTTTTTTTTAAATGCCTGCGAAGGGCGTTTTGGTGCAAATTTAGAAATGGATCTCTCTCGTTTAGGGGTGAAAACATATCCCAAGATATTGCAAGCGGCTCATTATGACTCTTTTGCTTCATCGGGTGTTTTTTCTGTTCCCTTTCATGAAATCAGTGTGAAGCATCCAGATATTGATGGTTTGAAAGTCAAATATGTTTATGAGGCAGCAGAATATGCTTTTCAACAGGGAGAAGATTATTTATTCCTTGTCTCCGTTCCTGAAGCGGATGTTGATAGATTAAAAGCTTCTTTAACGCAAGATCCTGTCCCTGCGTCCTCTGTTACATTACCCTTTTTCCCTACGGTACCACCGGCTCTTCCTGACGGTGTCATTGAACTAGGTTCTCTGGTTTTACCCTCGGTTAAATCCACTCCTACTCAGACGACAAGCCTCGCCTCCAGAATTTCCAGTCCCCTAGGTATGGCCCTTCTTTCTCAACCCCTCATTCTACTTCTAACCACTTTGCCTGCGGCGGCAAGAGGGCTTGGAGAGGGAATTTTCAAAGATGGAAGTTTTATGACATCTCTTTCGCCTCTGGAGATTTTCCTTTCCTGGTGGCCGCTTGTTATTTTGGGTGGCTCTATAGGAGCGGTGATGTTTTACCGATATTACCGTCCCCAATTAAAAGAGATTTCTGAACGTGTTGGCAGGTGGAAGAGTCAACTCACATTTGGATCGCCATTAGCAGATCTCGGAAAATGTGTCACAGCGGACACCCTGTTGCCAATCTTGAGAAAGCGAGGGGCTATAGGTTTGGATCTGGGAGAAAAAGAAGAGACTGAACTGTATTATTCAGAAGTCATCCCGATCGTCCAAGTCCGTTCTGGCGATTATGTCTATTCTCTCAATGAAGGCACGGGCCAGGTTGAGCCTCATCGCATTGTGGGACTCCTCGATATGGGGATTAAGCCCGTGTTTAAGCTTACGACTGAGAGCGGTAGAAGCATCAAGACGACAGCGAATCATCCTTATTTAAAGAAGTTAGGGGCTGAGGGCTGGGGGCTGGGGGCAAAAAATAAGTTAGGGGCTGGAAGATCGAATCAGGTAGATACCGCGCGGGATCATTTTTTACACTTGAGAGAGCAAACGGAAGTATTCCGCCCGCGAGATACTGGCAACTTTCAGATTGTTCAAGATGATAAAGACGGGAATGGCCTTGTAGCGTGGAATGACCAGAGGACGAAGTGTGCCTGGCTTTGTATAAATCCTGTGATCCCCTTCTTCTCGGGAGAGCTGAAATCCAGCCCGTTCGAAGACACGGCAGAGCACTTGATAGGAAATAGGTGTGATTTTAGAATACATGTGGACGCATCAGAGAGCGACCTGACTATGTTCAGTGACGATCAGGGGAGGCGCGATCCATTCTTTTCTGGAAGAATCTTTCTCTATGAATCCATCTTCACGGAGAATATCCTCAAGGGTGCCCATGCGTTTGCTTTCCTCGAGGAAAAGTCTGACGGCTTCCTTGCCTCTTTCCCTGGCTTCGTCCACGCTATCCCCGCAACTGGTGACAGAAAGCTCAGGGCAAAAGCTAACGTAGGTCTTCCCCTCTTTAAACACCAGCAAAGTGAAATCAAGTCTCATCATGGATCCATTGTAGCACACCCTTCTGAGAAAATAAAACGCCAAAGTAGAAGGATCAAGACGACAGCAAATCATCCGTATCTTAATAAAATGGATCGTGGATCGTGGATTCTGGATTGTGTCTCTACGTATTTTCCATCATCCATCATCCATCATCCATCATCCTTTTCAAAGTGGACCAAAGTCAGCGCTCTTCAGGTGGGCGATGAGATTGCGGTGTCCAAAGAAAAATTACCTTCTTCGATAAGCGTCCTCTCGAGCGTCAACGCCATCAATGATAATTTTTGCGAATTCAATGTAAAAGAGAATGCGATATTTACCGAATTTGGAAGTCACTCAAACATCCTCTGGGACCCCATTGTCTCCATTGAGTCAGTGGGTTTTGAGCATGTCTACGATATTGAAGTAGAGGGGACGCATAATTTTGTTGGAAATGGAATTTTTGCACATAATACGGCGATATTCGCAACCCCCACCCCACAGACCCTAAGCCAGGCAACGAGCAATATTGTGGGTGAAAAACTTTTGGATGAATTTGAGAAGTTAAATGGGGATAGGCCTCTTCAAGAAATTTCTATTTCTGAAAAATCGGGTCAAGTGCTTGAACCGTTAAGACAAGCTTTAGAGGGACATGAGGATGCCAAGTACATGATGGTTCGCATCGATGTTGAACTTTCACAAGGGGTGGTTAATCATGTCATCGTTATAGATACCGTAGAAAACTTGCGAAGGGATGTTTTGCAGTTGACCCAAGGTTCTCTTGATCTAGCCCGCATTTCTCATCACATTTCTGCTGCGAGTGCCAATTCTGCCTCGTCTGCGTCGTCAGACTCGGTCGGCCACGCTCAACATATTGCAAAGTATGCCTCGCATGGCCTCGGTCGTCTTCCTCGCATCCAAGGCAGACCTGACGCTCTCGCGACGAAATCTGATGAGAAATGCGGGCTAGAAGGTTTTGAGTTTATTCTCAATTACAGCGAGCATGGAGCGAGGGAAGAACAAGGTGTTGGAGAAACTTTGGTGTTCTTGCATAACATAACGCTGGGCACGTCTGGACAGTCTCTTCTGCGTGGACGAGGTCTGATGTCGAGTGTCATTTCTCAGTGGGCACGGTATTTGGCTGAGTCAACGTTGAGTGGTAGACTCACCTTGGCCACCGATGCAAAACATCCAGCCACCATCTCTTTATTTAAAAAACATTTTCTTGCGCATGCGCCCTCTGATCTTGAGAAAATAAGTTTGAAAGACCGTTTTAAAGTGGATGTTGAATACACCACTGTTCATCCCTTGTTTGGAAGTTTACCCATTGGTCTTCGTGACGCGCAACGTCCAGTGAAGATTAAATCGCTGGGAGAAATTAAATTAGTTAATGGGACTTATGAAGTGGAAATTCCTTCTGGGGTGCTTCCAGAAAATCAGGAGGGAAGGATTGTTACTGAAATCAATGAAACCTTAAGAGATGTTTCTGATTGGCTCAAGCAATCCACCCTGTCTCGAATTTCAGGTTTTCGTATGCCTGAAACTTTAGACTTAAGTGTGGCAAGTTTTTTTGAAAGTTTAGCGGGTTCAACACCCGAGCGTGGAGAACAAAGGGCGGGTCTTATTTTGGCTCGAGAGCTTTTAGCGATTCAAGATCCTCAAGGAAGAAGGCAGTTGATGCGTCTTGCGATTCTTCACGAGTTAGCTAGCTTGATTTGGCCTTCATTGATATGGCCCGAGCATAGGAGAGGCCGCTCAGGCGATATTTTAATGGAGGTAGATGCGCATTATCTTGCAGACATGATGTCCGGTGAGAGTGGTGACGCATCTATTCAAGCGATTCATGGAGTTCTTTCATCCTATGCTGAAGGACAAACGATTGTACGGGACCGTGTCTATGCCTCAAAAAATCCCATTGATGTGGCGATTTACGATTATTATCAATTTACACAGTTGGTGAGGGAGTTTCGAAGTCAAATCATTTCAAATCAACCTGTTCCAGAATTAATCAGTTATGCGCGTTTCATGACCTCACGTCGTAAAGATATGGATGCCAGATCCGTGGTGGACGAGCGGGTAGAGAGAATTAAGACGGGTCAGAATCTTTCCTCCGATGATCCCTCTCGAATTAAAGATCGCTTGAATGCACTGGTTCGTGAGCTAGAGTCGGATGATGCATTGGCCTTGTTAGACAGAAAACTTGAGGTGGGAGATGATGTGGTCAATTTCTATTGGCGGGGGACAGGCGATGAGGAAACGATAGGGTTGAAACAGGCTAATGATGAAATATGGGGATATGGTTTAACCAATCAATTGATCAGTGTGGTACAGAAAGGTGCTTTGACGCTCATGGAGGAGAGTGGGCTCGTAGAGCTCACCCTAGAGACAGATGATAAAGGTGTGCTTCATATCAAAAACGGCAGAGACTTGATTCGAAAAAATTATAAATCTACTGTTTTTCGTGTTGCGCAAGATCGCAGGGTTGGAGATTATGAATTGAGATTAGGAAATATACAACTTCAGTTAAACGATGCACTCAATCGCTATGTGCGAGGGGAGGAAACAGCTCTTTTAGGTAAGCCTGATGAAGCGATTGTAAGTCGCTTCCATCAAAGTGTTCGCGATCCTAAGAAGAAAATTCAAATTGATTTTGGAATAGGGACCGTTCGTGGCGGAGATTTAAGATCCAAGGTGGAAGCCGACTCCGAAGCGATTAAAGCCGCGATTATGGCGCATCACAGTGAAGCAAGAAGATTTGATCAGGAGACGTTCGAAGCGGGTATTGAAGAAGCTGTAAAAATTAAGAATATTTTGATAGAGGCACGGTTTTCTCTTTTTACAGCTTCAGGTGAACTTGATTCAGACACGTTTGATCATTTAAGGAAGTGGGAAAAGTTTGAAAAATCTCAGCATGATACTTGGAGTGGAGTTCTTGGTCAATCCTCCATGACGTTGACTGATGTCCAGAGTTCCGTTTCAGAGGGAATGAGCTACCCAGAATTTCTTGAATCGAGAAACGCATCGGGATTATTGCAAAACCATTTGCTTCGGAAACTTTATCATTATCATTTGGCCAAGCACTTTTTTGAGTGGGTAGGGATTGTAGATTATATTAAAGAGTGGCAGAGTGATGCATTAAAGGCACAAGAGAGATCTCGACAGGTAAATGACGCTTTGAAGTACATTCAGGAAAATCGCTCTGAATATGAAAAGATTATTGGAAAATTATCTGAAGGAGTTCCATCCCTCGAAACCCATGAAGCGTCTTTACGAGAGAGTATGGAAGAAAAGATTCGTTTAGCTCAAAGCCTTCTTTCCTCCGATCGAAAAATTCCCGGGTGTACCTCCAGAAGAGTTTTTGACGCTCGGGCGTTTAGCCATTCAGAAAAAGGAATGGTTTTTATCAATTTGGATGTGAAAGGCATGGGGCGGGAGAACTTTAAGGATTTTCTGAAGCGTGTAGAGAAAATTCATGAACTGATTCAACAGAAGAAATCAAATCCTTCCCTGACAGAGACAGTCAATGAGCAAATTCTCTCCCAGACATTGATTGCAGGGGATACGGTCACAGAAAATTTTGTTAAAGTTGGGAAAAAGGCAGTGGGTGTGATAGCAGAGCGATTAAAAGAGAGGCCAGATTTATTGAATCAAATGGGAATTTTCTTAAATTCCGATGGTTCTATTGATGAAGAAAAGACCTTAAACTTGGTTGAAGTGGGCGGCGATGAACTGACGTTTGCGATTCCCCAAGAGGCTCTTCAATTGATTGGAGAAGAGGGCCTTTCTCAGATTCAAGTTGAGGCGGGCACGCGAATGATGGTGAGTCCCGTGGAAAAGGAAAGAGTAGATCGTCGAGACGAGGTTAATTACGGATTGGCAATTGCAAAGCTTGATGAGGGAACAGCCTTGGCAAAAGAGTTGGAGGCGCTTGGATTTAAGGATTTTTTTGTCCGACGTCTTTTTGATGAGACAACTAAAGAATATTTCTGGAAGGCTTTTTTTAGAAATGCCGAAGGGAATATTGAAGAACGTGAAATGGGTTGGAGGCCTGACATGGCTCGAGGAGATGTGGGACATGGAATGCTTGCCATGAGACCCTACCAGATCACACGATTTCAGGAGCATCTTCGATCTCCTCGGACGCCGATGTTTGATGCAGCTCAATATCTTAAAGGGCTTCTCTCTGATTCAGGTTACTCAAGCTCGGTTGTGTCTCTTTCTTCCGAAGATTTTCGTTCGTTGATGATGGAAATAGAAAATGGAATTTTTCAGGCGGGTTACTTTGTCCCTGGTTTTGATTTTGGGGATGAAGATAGGCTTAGGCAGTTGAAATCTTTAAAGAGCGAAGTTGTGAGAGTACGGGGCGTGAATAGAAATCTCCCTCCTGAAGGGGTTGAGGTTAAAAATATAGAAGCTGCCATAGATCAATTGGTGAATGACATTGTCCAACACCCTGAAGTTAACCTGCTTATTATTACCGGTGTTCCCGGTGCTGGGAAAGGCGTATTTTCAAAAGCATTAAGACAAAGACTTGAATCGACACTACAATCAATAGGCTCAGATAGAACAGTTCAATTAATCGAGCGAGATAAATGTTTTAGTCCTTCCGGTGGATGGTATCGTGCAGAAGAGGAATATGATCCAGACACGATTTATGATGTGGAAGGACCCGTGTTTGCTGGGGAAATGATAGAAGAGTTTAGAACTCACATGGTCAATGGGGTTCCTCCGCTTCGAGCTGAACAAATTCGAAGAATTGGCATTTTTGCTCCCATCGATCAAATTCGCGGCCAATTGGCAGAGCGCGGTCGTACCTTAGAAGTAGACCATACAACGGATGTACAACTTGCGGCCGAACTTGACACCCGTTTCGATTATTGGTACTTCGGCGAGGATTTTTCGAAATATACTCTCATGGTAGATAATACCAGAGCCTCTGGATCGACAGGCGAAAGTGGACATGAAGGGGGGTCAGGGGCAGAGACCCTGGGTGAGACCCTCTCGAGAGGTATCCCCACTGAAACCGTGGCCGGCGCGCATCCGGTGAGTACGCCTCAAAACCGAGGAGCGAGTTCCAAACTTAATTTGTCGGCTTCTACCCCCGCCATTCCTAAAGAGGCGCGTCACGGCAAACCAGGCAAAGAACCTCAAAAAGGTTTTGCCATGATAGAAACCTTTGTTCGGGCTCTTTCGGGTGGAAGCGCTGTGATGTTTTTTGTTTTTCTAGGCTGCTTTGGTTCTGCGTTATCTGTCTTGGTTGGTGGAAGAAGTAATATGCCTACAAATACCAATATTGAGGATATCACCTTTCAAAACCGAGGAGCGAGTTCCAAACGAGGATCTATCAGTCTTGATGAGAGAGGAGGGGTCAGACCCTTAACACGCACAACGACAATCGGACGATTGGGTTCACGCTCATGGCTGAATCTGGCCAATGCCATACTCTCTTTGTTATATTCAGGGTTGTCTTCGATTTGGAAGACGATCAATGCCTCATTCGGCACTTTTCCAGCCAATTTGTCGTCACTCAACATGAGTTTACTCCACTCTGTCGTAAGTTCTATGGTCTTGTGGGTAAAGCTCTCTTCACGCATCATAATTCATCCGCTCCTTAATGTATCGGTCTCGGTAGAGGCGCCAGTTGATTTTAAGATCTTGTTCAGCAATCGTCAGGGCTTCGTTCAAGTCAACCAACCCCATGGGCGTTTTTTCGACGGCACGGCCAGGCCGGTACAGGTCACGATGGGCGAAATCGTGCGCCGTGTCATAACGAACGATTGGCTCCCAACCGTTCCCACTCCAATACTCCAATTGTACCACAAATTCCACGACTTGCTTTCCAAATCGCTGGTGCCAATGTCTCAATCGGCAATCCCTGGGCAAGAGGTCGACCACGAAGCTGCGAATCTGAGCCATCCGCTAAGTCTATCGCATGCCCCAGGATATGTCAATGAGGCCGGGCGAGATCTATTGACTTCCACTTCCACCAAAGCCGCGGGCGGGACACATCCTCTTTCTTCAAACAGAGTCACCGAAATTTTGGGCAAGATGAAGGAAAGGGGAATTCAAGGACGGGTGATCGCCAGAGATGATTCTCGCTTTAAGGGCATCGAATCTAAAACGGATGATTTCTTAAGACCTTTAGGTCTTGCAGGTGAAGGAAACAAAGGCTTGGAAAGCATGACGGTTTTTGACGAGGTGGATTTGTCTTACACCTCGACGGATGGAACCGAAGTGCATGTGAGCCTCAAGAAAGGCGATTCTGTTTTCACAGTGACAGAGACCCAAAAGGGAGAATCTCGAACGACCCAAATCGTTGCTTTTAGAGATGATGAAGGCGGCGTTTATACAACAGCAAGATTTTGGGATCAAGCGTCTGACGAGGCTTGGGTCGAGCTCTGTGTTCATGAAATCAGCGAAGTCAATGCGAAGACGAACCAGAAAATTATTTCTGCGCTTAATCAAATTCAAGTGGATTCCACGGGTCCCGATGCTCGAGTCGAGTTTTTTAAGCGATTTTATGTTTCTCTAACAATTCAAAACAATCAGATCACGAGTCTTAAATCTTCTAATGAATCCGATCCGGCTCACGTTCTAGCTGAGTTTCTGGAGGTGGTCAGGACGTTACAAGTTTTGAGGCAACCCATCACGACAGAAAATGTATTAAGGACGGTCAGCGTTTTGGATCAGAATATAGGAGGCCTGTCTCAAGGTTTGTCTAAAAATCCTCTTGTGGGACAAGAGCCTACCCATCGGTTTTCAAATTCGAATGCAGAGTTTGTTGATTCAGAGAAGTTGAAGAGATTAAGAGGATTGGCGGAACTCTTTTATGAGGCTTATACAGATGCTTTTGAAGCCAATAGACTGAGTCAGGGTGAAGCCAAGTGGACCGAAAAGGATATCTTCATTACAGATCCGCTCACGAATCAAAAAATGACCATTCAGGATCTTGAAAATATTGAACTTCAATTAAGCGTTGGAGAAAAGAAAACAGAGGCTATTCAAGGAGAATATCGTCCCTATAGAAGACGCATTGCTAATCTTAAAGGTGTTAAACGTTTAAGTCTCCAAGATGCTTATGGTCCCATGCTTAGAAAAGTTCAATCAGAGTTAAGTCAGGGTAAGCAATCTGTGGTTTTGCGCATTGGAGGACGAAGTGGCACCGGCAAAACAAGTATTGCGGATGAGATGGGTAAGTGGGGACTGGGCCCTATTTTACCATCAGAAATTTCTGTCTTGCATGCGGATGATTTAGTTGGTTTTGACTCTATGCGGCTTGCTGTTGAGGTCGAGAAGAAAAAGGGAAAGAAGTTGATTATTTTAGAGGGAACTTATTCATTGCGTGGGAGAGAAATGATTTTTGAAGAGAATGCTCCTGAAATAGAAGCGGACGTTCAAGTTTTTGTGGAATTACACGAAGATACCCGCGTTCAGCGTCTTTTTGAGAGAGCTCATTTTCGTGATAGATCCTGGATTGCCTATATGGATCGAGTGATCAAGGATCGAGAGGATATTCTTCGGGTTGCAAGCAGATACTTGCCTGAGTCCTTAGAAAAAAGGATTGTGGATACAGTCCAACAGGTAGATGGAGAAAAAAATGTTGCAAAGGCAGGTGGGTATTATAAAGCTGCAAAGAAACTACTCTTAGAACATCTTTTAGCTGTTAGAACACAAGGTGCAAACTCGATGTTTGATTTTGCGAGAGTAGAAAATCTAATCGATCGCTATACCATTGATCAGGAACGAAGAACAGCGGACATTATTATCAAAAATGATCAGTATAATACCGGATTAGGTGTTCTTGCTGACAATCAAAGCCTCATTTTTAGAGACTCTTTGAAGCGACTTTCCAGTTTACTTCCTTCAATACAGAAAAATAAAGATGAGATTGTGACCCTTATCATCACACTTGTTAGAGATTTTTCAAGCAACCCTATCATTTTAGGAATAGAAGACTTGTTTCAACAAGAAGGCACGACACAAAGACTTACAACAATGAAAACAGATCCATTAAGGAAATGGGTAGAAAAATTCTTAATTTTACCTGCTCATGTTTCTCAGCTCTCAAGGTTGGTAAGAACCAGCTTAAGAGAGACCTCTCGAAATCCCAGCTTTCTCCACTCTACCCTGGGCGATAAGCCTAGAGATGAGGTGAAGCGATGGATTGATCAAAATGCTGACTTCGTAGAGCGATATGCTCCCATCAGGCGCGGCTTGTCACAATTTATGCGCCGTTATTCTTTGGGTGCTGCGAATATATTGGGTGGCTTAAGTGTGGGTTTCTCAAGAGAGACGTGGTATCGAATTTTTGCGATTGGGTTTGTGGGATCTTTGATCAGTGGGATGGCCGCATTTGTTTTATCTCTTTCTTCAGATCGACTTGGCTTTGCAATATTGTCAGGTCTTGCGATCACTTTATTAACCTCAGTTGTTGTAGATGATATGGCCATGAGTTTTGCAGAGGCACATTATGTAGTAACGAGTGAGAATTATTTGGCAGGAAAAGGAAGAGAAGAATCTCTCAACGGGAAAGAACTTTCAGAGGCAGAATATCGGAAGACTCCTGAATACAAGGCCCATCATGATTTTGCGATGAACATAGCCTTGATAGGATTGATCACATTTGTCGCAGGGGTGATTTTCACACAAGTGACAGGTTTTTCTTTCACATTTCCCTTGTTTATTCTCCTCGAGGTAGTTTCTATCGTAGTTCCTTCGCTCATTCATGCCATCCATGACATTCGCTTCTGGTTCGGTCATGAAGAATTGACCTTGCATAGTGCGGGCAATGTGTCATTGCAAGACCTGACCCCAAATAGACTGCTTCAGAAATATTTGGATGAAGGGACCATGCTTCAGATAACACTTGTAAATGGAGCGGGTATACGCGTTTTATTCGGTCAGATTGAGAAGATAGAAGTTTCCGGATATTCCCCAGTTTTTTATTTGAAGGGGTCCCTTTTGCCAGTTCCTATTCAAGATAATGTCAAAGTTAAACCTGTTACAAAAGCTGAAATCTATAAATCGGTTAGAAAATCTTTGGGGGAACTTGCAGGCGAGTCGTATTTTGGGAAGAAGTTTTTAAAAACATTGATAGAAATTCCAGATGCCATCAACAAGTTTCTGAGTGGGGTGGATAGCCATGGTCAGCTAGAGTTGAAAGAGAGATTTCCAACAGCTGCTCAGTCTTATCAAGGTGCGCTCGCAGCATGCTTTTCTGAAAAGGGGAGTACAAAGCTTGCTTATCTATTGATGAGACAATATAAATTGCCTGATGATCTTCGAAAAAGGGACAGCATTCCCTTTCTTTTCGATGAAAAATTGTCAGAAACGGGAGGGCTTTCAAAATGGGTGGAAGATGTATTTGTTTTAGAGGGAGAAGCTTTTGAAACTTTGATCAATCAGCAATATGAATCAAGTGTCCGATATATTGGGGGAGTATCAGCGATGAAAATGGATGATTTCATTCGGGATGTTGAAGGGGATAAATCAAAATTCAAGATGTCTCTCATTCATGCGCTGGTGGTCTCTTATAAGGATCTCGAAGGTCGAATGCCTATCGAGACATTTAAGACTCTGCTCGTCAGAGTTGTCATGGAGGCTTATACGGAATCTCACCTGAAGAATGCGCATCACGCCTTAACCATTGGTTTAGGACTATTGAGGGAAATGAAGTCACCCAAGACATTTTTCAGAGTCTTGTATCATGAATTTGGGCATAACCTCCTAGAAATGGTTCATTATTTAGAATACAAAACTTTCTTAGAAAAAGCCCAGAACGAATTAATCAGTGATTTAATGATGTGTTCTGTCCAGGGTGAGGGCGTTCATGATATTCGAGAGGCGATTGGATTTTTACAATATGCTTCTGCCGGTATGACGGCCGATGTTAATCGGGGTCAGGCGTTTAGTCCTCATGATTTGGCAAGGGCCCAATTGATGAAATTATTCAACAGAATTGGAGAGGCAAATGAGCGCCGTGCAAAACAAGGACTTCCAGCGGTTCGATTGAACTTTAAAGAGTTATTGTTCAGTGCACTGGAGCTGGGTTTTGATGAAAAAGGTGATTTTTCACAGTGGTTTAATCAAGTGATTCAAAAGGCGTTACGTCCTCAAAAGACTTTTGTGCTGGAAGGGGGAGTAACAGTTTTTTCTCAACAGCAATTAATGACACGATGGGATAAGTTTAAAAGAATAGCCCTCCTCTCTCTTTATGGTTTAATCCCCGTCGTAGTACTTCCCATCATTATTTTATATAGGTTGCGTATTTTAAAGAAGTCCTTCCTTCAAAATTTTGTTCATTGGATGAGGGCATTCATCGGTAAACGAGGCCAAGTGAACTCACTGGATTGGCTGCCGGGAGAATTAGAACATCTTGACGTTTCAAGAGGAGTACGATTGTCAGAAGTGACTGCCAAACGCATTGGAACTCGAGCAAATGAAAAAGATGTCAAATGGGATCGGAGCAATGAAGTTGATATTACAAATGAAGTGCAGGCATCTTTAATCGAAGTGATTCAGGTTGTGCTTGGAAATGCTCATGTGGATGAGGATGCCACAAGAGCGCCACCGGGTCTGGAAAGACATTCTACATACGAACAAATTTTGAGGAACGTTAGCGAGGCTCTCGAACGTGGAAAAATCAGAATTGTTTATGCCGATTTTGACAATGATGATGTTGAGGCGACGCGTGTTTTTGAAGACGGTGTGCTGACGGTGGTGATAAATCGAAAGGCCTTAGATTTGGAGATCATCCTCTCCTACGTCGCCCACGAGTTTGGCGAAGAAAAAGCAGGCCTCTTACACCCTGAAGTCGCCAGTGGCCTTGAGCCCTTCATTCGCTGGAGGCTTTCCGGAGGAAAGGATTTTATTCCGCGCAGAATAGAACGGGCTGTCGGGCTAGCTGTCTTAAAAGCATTAAATGGGGATATGACGGCTCAACAATATTTAGAAGATTTTTTAAATGGTTATCAATACGACCGTGAGAAATATGGACGAGAAGGAGAAGAAGTTGCCAATGAATTCTCTCGCGAGGTTAGGGGATGTTGTGAAGATGCTATTGTGAGAGATATCAGAGAGCTGACTCAATCAGGTTCTCTTTCTATTCTTAGGAATATACCTGGAGGGCTTTTCAAACTTTTGATTGACGTGGTTAATTCGTCTGCTCACTACAAAGGAGAAAGTGAGTTGATAGAATTAAGAGATAAAATGCTTCAAGAAAGAGGTGTTGATCTAAATAAACCACCTTCTGGGGCGGCAAGATATGCCGATGTATCGGATGCGGTTAAAATCTTAGCGGGAGATATCTTACGAGATCCAAAACAAATCACTCTTATTTCTGGCATTCCAGGCTCTGGTAAAACAACATTTGGACAAAGGTTGACAGAGGAATTAAGATCGCGTTCTTCTTATTTTCGTGTTGAGTTGATTGAAACAGATAATATTCACTCTTCTTTAGAGTATGAAGAAGGAGTGATTTATATCATTGAAGGATCAGCTCTTCAACAATCCAATTTTCAAGAATATATTGGTAGCTCTATTTTGAAACATGCTTCCCATTCTTCTTTCAGAAGAGTTGGGATGTATGCCCCTGTTGAAGCAGTAAAGACAAGAATACAAGGACGGAGCAGGGATAAAATGGATATTGATTTGTACTGGCAGGCCTATGATCGAATGCTTTATTGGTATTTGGCAGAGGATTTTTCTCAATATCAAATGGTGGTGCTTAATTATTCATTAGGAAAAGAGGGTCTGCAGGAACTTGAAAAAGCAGGCTATCCGATTCTTAGATCTATCGATGATCAATCTTTACCCCCTCTTCGCCCCGGTCAAGATCGTTACAAAGTCATCACCGTCTGCCGTGCAAATATTTTTAGAAGTCAGATGCTTCAACTTTTCTTGCAGAAGATGTTTGAAAAATTGGGATTTGGGTCTCTTTTTGAGGTGAGCTCAAGAGGATTCACTGAACATATTTATAGAGATCCATGGCGCACTCTGTATAAAGAGTATATTCCAACGAGAGAACGTGTCTATTCCTCTTTAGTGGACAGGGGAGGTCCAGGTCGAAGAGCAGCGGATGAATATTATTTTTTAAAAGAAAGGGCAGAATTTTTAGGAGATGCTGATATTCAATCTGCCAGTTTAATTTTAGTTGCCGATCAGAATATTAAAGATCGTCTTTCAGAAAAGAATCCAGATCTAGGTGATCGAGTTCGTTTGATGACTGATTTATTTCCTGAGGGTCATGATCTTTATGGAAAAGATTTGCCGGATCTTCCAGTCAATGGACCTGCTGTAGGGATTCCTTCTTTAAATGGTGCCCAACTCTGGAAACTTTTAGAAGTTGTAATATCCAATTATCAAAAAGCTTTTGTCCAAAGAATAGACCCCTTCTTCTCCGCCTTTCAGAAATTTCTGCGGTTGAAATTAAAGCCCACCCAAGCGGGTGAGAAGCCGCGCCTTATTATCATGGATGCTGGGATATTGCAGGGGGAGGGGAACGTTGAAAGAATGAAAGTGACTTTACGTGCTTTGAGAGATGAGATCGAGAGGAGTCAGGATCAAAATCTAAAAGTTTGGATTACGGGCCTAGATGCCCAAGGGGCTGCCTTAAATTTATTCTCAGAATTTAAAGAAGAAAAATGGTTTAAATTTATGGATTTGACAAGGGGGGATCAAACACTTACGGATCTTCTAGGTGAAGAAAGAATAGACCATGAAAATGTGACTGCAGCCTATCTTGACCTTGAAGAACACCGAGCTTTTTTTAAGGGCTTAACGATTCAAAAAGTCGTGGTCCGAAAGCCGGGTGAAGGAGAAATCCTTTCATTCTCTGCTGTTTTCATGGCCTGCCTTGCTGACAATTATGATGAATTACTCGCTCAATTTGATGATCCTGAGCAACGCGCTCAGGTAGAGCAAGTGATTGCGCAAGTGAGAGAGGGTAATTTAACGGCTTTGTTTGTGAAACCTGTCCGTGTGTCTGATGCTTTACAAGGGAAGATAAGCGCGAGAGAAGAGGCACAGACCAACATGTAGGGACGCGCCTTGAGTTCAGCGTTTCCCTTGCTTTCACCTGAAAATAGTCTTTAGTCATTCTTATACAATGACTCATGATGACTTGTAGTCGCCCGATTTATCGGGCAATGCCCAATGCCACAATGTCATAGACCGCCCCATAAATGGGGCGACTACAAGGGTAATTTTCATCCCCCTTTGTGCCGACCTCAGTCGGCATGAATGTTTCATTGTATGATGTATAGATGTAAGGAGGGGATATGAGCGCCGTAGGTTTTGTGAGGGTTAATTTTATTTTGCCCAAAAATCTTTATCAAGCTTTAAAGGCTCTGGTTCCTGAAAGAAAAAGGAGCAAGCTGGTTACAAATTTGATTCAAAAGGAATTAAAGCGGGTGGAGAACAATCTTTACAAGGTGGCCAGAGCTGTGGAAAAAGATAAGAAGCTGCATCAGGAGATGCAAATATGGGACGTCACCTTAAACGATGGATTAGATGACCACGAATTTCAAGTTCTGGAAAGGAACACCCTCCGTTGACAATTCAAGTTACCTGCATGGGAAGACCTGCTATTGCAGTGATTGATCAAATCAGAGCGGTTGATAAATCAAGAATTGTGAAACTTTGTGATGAGCTTCATTCTCAAGAAATGTTGAGTTTAGAAGCGGCTCTTAGAGCAGTGCTGGGGTTGTAAACGGGTGATGGATATATTTTTTTAAATGAGTAAAATCAGATTATATGATAATATGATTATCAGTTCTGGAGGTGTTCTATGAAAAATGTTCTTGCGGTAACGGAGATGGCTCGGCATTTTGCGGAGTATATCAATCGTGTAGCTTATCGGGGCGAGTGTTTTGTGCTTTTGCGTGGAAAAAAGGCGGTTGCAGAAATTAAGCCTGTTTTAGGGGGAAAGCGCCTGAGGGAGTTGCCGGATATTTTAAAGTCGCTGTCTCATTTATCTGAAGAAGAGGCCGTTTCTTTTAGGCGGGATGTAGATCTTTTAAGAAGAAAATCCAGGAAAGAATCCTTGAGGGATCCATGGGCGTCTTGATTGATTCAAGTGTATTGATAGAGCTTGAAAGGGGTCGAGAAGACTCTGCAAAGCTGATCAAAGGGCGAGAGGATGATGAGTTTTTTATATCTGTTGTGACCGCGAGCGAGCTACTTCATGGAGTTTTTCGCGCCAAGCATGCCAGTGATCGAACCCGACGTTCCGCTTTTGTAGAGGGTGTTTTGGGCCAATTTCCTCTGATTGACATTGATTTGATGGTGGCTCGGATTCATGCCCGATTATATTCAGATCTTGAGTCTAAAGGAACTAAAATTGGAATGAAGGACTCTTGGTTGGCGGCCACGGCAATTGCCTATGATCATACTTTGATGACCTTTAATATAAAAGACTTCAAAAGGGTGTCCGGCCTCAAAGTAGAATCTCCAGGGTGACTTTTATTTACTTCAAGCAGCAGATTGTTCTTGGAAGCTTTGTGATATGATCAAAACTCTATTCTTCAAGAGCCTGCTTTAAGAATCGGTCCATTTCTTCCACAAATTCCTGGGCCTCGATGAGGGCCTTCTCTGCTACTTCTTGGTCAATGGCAGAATAAATCTCATAATCGCCGTTCTCGCGATCGTCTTTGAGATTGGATAGATAGCGACCGAATTTACGATCCACTTTCCCTGTTTTTACGAAATGAAGGCCGAAGAGGTTGACCAATCCCTGATGTGTTTGAGCGGACAAGCCTTCTGTGAGAAGAACAGCTTGTGCAGCATGAAAAGCGGCATAATAGGCTCTTGAAACCGCATCGTCATAGGCTTTCAGTTTTACAAGCGATTCAGTCACTGAAAGTTTTTCCTTGGCCTTCTCAATATATCCCTGAATGAGGGAAGAAGTTTTTTTATCCAATTTTGATGCCTTCTTTTTGAATATGTTCCATAAAAGGGGTTGGAATCTGTCTCAAGCGATCAAATTCAGTTCTCTTGAAAAATTTCAGAGAGATCACCTTTCCTGTTTCTAAGAGGATGTCTAAGACGATGTCGTAGAGTGCATCTTTGAATTCGAGGTCCATTCTAGACAGGACGATCAAAACATCATAGTCAGAATCAGGTCGAGCATCGCCCCTGGCCCTGGAGCCAAAAAGGTAAAGCTCCTCCATGGGCCCCTTCAATCGAAGGGTTTCTTGAATGAATCTTTGCAAGATAGGGTCTATGATCATGGGGGCATTATATCATATTGTGTGTAAAAGAAAGATCTCTCGTCCCCAGCCCTTTGTGAACAAAGGGCTGGGGACGAGAGATGACACGCAATTTAACGCGTTTGTATTAGTTCGGCTAGGTATTTGACATTGCTATTCAAGATATTTTTGTGTTACAATGTCTTACATAAAGGGAGGATTGCCTCGAATGAATACGACATTGACCATACGGATCCCAAGCCGTCTTCGCAGGGAACTCAAGGAGATGAGTAAGCTTGAGCATGTGCCCATGAGTGAACTTGTTCGGGTTTCTTTGGCCAATTTTGTTTCTTTGAGAAAATTTCGTAAGCTAAGACAGCAAGTGCTCCCCTTTGCCGAGGCCCAAGGGCTTCTCTCAGACGAAGATGTTTTCAGAGTTCTTTCATGAAGGTTCTTCTGGATAGCAATGTGATTGTTGCTGCCTTTGCGGCTCGTGGATTATGCCATGCCCTATTCGAGGTTTGTCTCGCAAAGCACCAGATCGTACTGGGCCCTTACATTGTAGATGAGGTCAAAAAGGCCCTTCGAGAGAAGATAAAACTTCCTTCAGGGAAAATTGAAGAAATAGTTTTCTTTCTTAAATCTCGCGCCTTTTTTGTTGAACCTGTCAGATTATCTGAAAATCCATGTCGTGATGCGAAAGATCTTCAAATTCTCGCATTGGCTGTGAGCGCAAAAGCGAGGTGCCTTATAACAGGTGATAAGGACTTGCTTTTTCTCAAGAGGTATCAATCCATTTTAATTTTGACCCCGCGTGAGTTCTGGGATTTTTCTAAAACTTATAAAGATTAAGCAGCCGATCGTTCCTGGATGTTCAATTGCTATGAAACATTCATGCCGACTGAGGTCGGCACAAAAGGGGATGTTGTAGTCGCCCCATTTATGGGGCGGTCTATGACATTGGGGCATTGGGCATTGCCCGATAAATCGGGCGACTACAAGTCATCATGAGTCATTGTATAAGAATGACTAAAGACTATTTTCAGGTGAAATGCGGGCTAGGGACGATGTCAACATTCTATTTTGGTGGAATGCTAATTTGCGATAGATTAAGCAGCCGATCGTTCCTGGATGTCCCAGCTGGGAAAAAGGAGCACAGATGGGTGACATTTAAGTGCTCGAGCCAGCGCCTTTGCCCGTTCAACGCCCAATTTAATGTGTCCTTTCTCAAGGGCAGATAGGGTGGGCTGGGGAATGCCACTTAAATAAGCCAGTTTGTTTTGACTAAAATTCTGGAGCTCTCTCAAAATACGTACAGATTCTCCAACAGATACTTCAACGCTTCTTCTTGCGATTCTGTAATCTTTCATTTTACTTTCTCCTGTAATCGTGTGCTGTGATATCCATTACCTTCACGTATATCTTGTCGCTTTCTCTCCAATAAATCACACGATATTGAAGACCGAGTCGTGACGAGCGGTATCCCTCCCATGAACCTTTCAGAGCTTCATCGTGAAAGCCTTTAATCTGACGTAAGCCCATGGGGCCTGAAATGCTAACAATGTCTTTCCACTTCTCATATCGTTTCAAAATCTCTATCGGGATCCGAAAAAGTTTCTTCGTTAACGCTTGATGTTCATAAACAATCCACATACTATGTTTATACTATATCTTTTTTATTATGTCCAGGAAATGAATGTACGAAAACATTATCACTTGTCATTCCCGCAATCTTCAACGAAGTAGCCCCTATGGGGTAAGCGGGAATCCAAAAGGCTGGATCCCCCCGACAAAAGCACTCGGGGATGACACCGAGTATGGGTCATTCCCGCAGGCTTCAAGCGGGAATCCAGAATGGATCCCCGACAACCCCGAAGGTGGCTGCTTCGCTGAAGCACTCGGGGATGACCCAAACGAGAGTTAAGGCTGTGACGTAAGTTTTATCGCAACTATTTTACTACAAATAGGTTACATAAATAACAGTTTTCAATCTCAAATCACTCTTTATTTTCTTTAAATTATTTTTTCTTTTTTTACTTTTTCCCTTTTCCCTGTGTCTTGAGTATTGAGCCTTTGTAAGCTTTTTTATTTGCTCAAGTGTCTGTTGCAAAATAAGTTGTACATTTTTGTAACTGGAAAGGGGAAAGCACAAGGCATGACCCACAAAGCCGTCTACGCCATTTCTAGGTTCTCTCTGGCTTTCATCTTCCTTTTCTGGCAATTCCCCCTCTATGCAACTCATGTGGGAAGTCATGATGGCAACTGCAGCGATTATCCGGGTGAGGATTGCTATCAGGCCATTCAAATCAGCGGAGAGGTAGAGGGCTACAGTGAATTTGATTATGCCTATCACAATTGTGGGCATAACGTCGTGAGCGGCTTTAGTTTGAACGGTAGTACGGGCAGTATCTTTACCTCGCCTAATCATATCAAGGTGACCTTTAACGATAACAATCTGAATCGCTCCATTCGTATTTATACCGACAATTATACGCAGGATGAAGTCTGTAGATATGGGAATTATGGCTCCTTAGAGGGTTCTGAGTGCGGGGGCGAGTTGATTCCTGAGACCGATTGCCCGTGTTATCCGGATGTGACGTGTGCGTCTTCTAGTTCTGTACGTATGAATGGAGGGCTTTTTAAATGGTTTAACCGAGGCGCGGAAGAAAGTGTGAATCTTTATCCCGATGGTGAACTTTCTACCGATGATGATGATAAAGATGGGGATCCCTATGATTCCGATGAATGGGATGAAAAATATACGAAAGGGGTGGACACCTTTATTAACAAAGGAGGGGAAGACAATGCCACCAATGGATATCCTACAGGAAATTCCCCTTGCTACGATGAAGAGGATTTGGATTGTAATGGAAATGAAGATGATGGGACGAATGATTCTCGGGATGAGATCTACACGCCTGGAAGGGATATTTTTGTGGATGTGGGGGGTGAAGAGTGTGATGAGGATGCCAATGGGGATGGCTTAGAGGATGATGGAACAGAGGATGATATTGATGAAATTTATACCAAGGGCTTTGACACATTTATAGATGTGGGGGGTGAAGAGTCGGATGACGATGGAGATGGGATTGACGAGGTTTATACCTCGGGGACTGACATTTTTAATGTCTCAAACAGCACGACCAATAGCAGAACTGATTTGGGAGGTGAGGAGAGCGATGAGGATTTAGATGGAGATGGCCATGAGGATGATGGGACAGATGACAACAAAGATGAGCTGTACACGGAAGGGCCCGCTGGGGATAAGGCCTTAAATAATAAATCTCCCGGAGCCTCTCTCCTTTGGGTCGTCCAGGAAGAAGATGAGGATGTAGACACAGATGGGGATGGAATTACCTTTGAGCCCTATACCTTTGTGGGAAACAGTACAATTGAGGGCTATGTGACGGACATTCATCAGGAGAATGATACAGGGACGCTCAGTTATTGTGAAAAGTTCAATACCCAATACGCCAATGTTGCCTTTTCTATTTTTGAGCAGGGGGCCCTTTTGGCGGCCTTTCCGGAATGCGCACCTGCCAATCAAGACACAAATGGAAATGGAGAGCCCGGGGAATGCGGTGACGATGATGGGGCTGGAAGTGATCCTCCGGATGGTGTGAAGGAGTATGACTTTAGACAAGTTAAGGATGGAGAATTTGTGATCTTTCTGGGAGCCGATTTTCGCAGTGCTACTGCCGGGTATTATTGGGCCTATTTGGTGATCGAGATTTATACGGAGGTGTGAGGAAGTGGCTAAGTGCTTAAGTCTTTAAGATGTAAAGCATTAGGGATAAAAAAAGAAGTGTTTTTTACTTTTCTGTTTCGAAAGTTGTCTTAATGGGTAGGAAGGTTGCTTTAATCGAGGAAATGCAGCTACTTGTGTAGCGCGTGGAGGTTAAAGGACTTTCTAATATGTGTAAAAAGGAGGAGAAAGAGATGAAAAGGTTCTCAAAGATGAAAGGCGTGACCTACGCGCTGTTGGTGTTGTGCAGTTTGTGGGGAATGCCTTCTTATGCAAGTCATGGCCATGATGGAAATACAGATAATTGTAGTGATTTCCCGGGCGAAGATTGCTATGAAGGAATTCAGATGAGTGGTGAACTGGAGGGTTATACGGTGTTTAATGTGGTATTGCATGATGCTTTCCATACTGAAGTGCCAGGTAGTATTTCTGTTGCTCCAGTGGATTTGAATGGCGATGGAACAGCCAGTGGATCTGAATTGGTGACCACGGGTGACAAACATATTATCGTTAGTTTTGATGATAACAATGTCAAACGTGATATCCAGATTTACATGGATAATTATGAGGGTGATGCGGATCTAAATGGTGTTCCTGATTATCAGCAGTACGAGGAAGGTTCTATTGTAACCGGGGCCAGCCCGTCTACTTTGATGAAAAGTGGCTTGATCGGTGCAGTTGATCCCGATTATGTGGTTCCTGCCTTCTGGCATATTGCGGAGGGTGATGGAACGCCTGTGGCTGTTACAGGTAACTCTGGAGTTGAAGGCTATGTCACAGATATCCATGCGGAAGATGTGGATCCATTAAGCTCAAATTACAATAAGTACAGCTTCCTGGATTCCTACGCCAATATGGCTTTCGCAATTCTGGGGCAGAATGCCGCTCTTGCAGCCAGCTCTGGTGTGTGTGCTACGACAGATACAAACGGGGATGGAAACATTGACTGTAATACAGGTTATGACACAAACGGTGATGGAGTTGTTGATACGTACCGTTCTGATTCTGCTGGATGTTCAACAGAGGATACCAACAAGGATGGAGTTGCTGGAGAATGCGGTGTGCTTGACTCGACTGATCTGAACCAGGATGGTTCGACAACGGATCTTCTCTATGACTTTAAGAACATCAGCAGTGGTTCTTTCCAGGTTACAGTGGGTGCGGACTATCGTGGTTTCCCTGCTCAGAACTACGAAGGTACTCTCAACGTTGAGATTTATACTGAGTTGACAGGCGATACCAATCATCACTTCTAAGAGGGTGTAAAACTTCTTCTTTCTCTGTCCCCCGAAGATGGTATGTCGCGGGGGCGGGGAGGGAGGGGTTTTAAGTGCTTAAGTGCGTGGGTGTCTAGGTTATTATCATAAGCAAGTAGCGCTTGTCATCTCGAGGAGCAGTTTTTTGCGACGAGAGATCTTTGTCTTAGAATTAGAGCAAGATTTCTCCCCTTCGTTGCACTCAGGGTCGAAATGACAATGGCTTTAGGATATTTAAAGATTCAAAAAAGGAAAGAGGGTTTTTTATGAAGTTTAAAATTTTGACCATTTTAATATTAAGTTTGCTTTTTCCTGTGAGTAGCGTTTTTGCTGTGGGTTTAAGGGTGAGCCCGGGAAGAGCCACAGTGGTTTTAAAGCCAGGTGAGCAAAAAGAAGGGGTTTATCATATTAAAAATACATCGAATACGACTCAAAAGATTTTGGTTCAGGCTGAGGATTGGGTTCAATTTCGACAAGGCAAGCCTCGTGTTCGAGCTGAGGGATGGCTTAATTTTGAGAAGACAGAATTTGTTTTAGATGTGGGAGAGGAAACAGAGCTAAAGTACAAGGTTCTTTTGGATAAGGATTTTAGAGGGGAAAAAGTGGCCCAGGTTTTTTTTACCCCTGTTCCGACGGGGGATTCCAGTCAGGGTGTTTCGATTCGTGTTCGTTCGGGTGTTTTGTTGATGGCCATTGCGAAGGAGGACATTCAGGTTAAGGCTGAGATTGGGATGGTTTCTTGGACCCAACAGAAGGATGGCGTTTCTGCTTTGCAAATTCAGATCAAGGATGCAGGCAATGTCCATATTAAATTAGGCGGTGAAGTAAAGGTTTTGAATGAAAAGGGGGATGTGATTTGGAAAGGGGTTTTGGACCCGGCCCAGACGCCGGGCCTTTTTGCCGGGGAAGAGAGGCCCTATTCGCTTCCCTTTAATATGAAAGTTTTGAAAGAGTCGGAGAAATATCTTTGTGTGATTGAATTGGATTATGGCGTGAATGATGCGAAGGGACTTTCTGTTTCGAAGAAGTTGGATTTGAGATTGGTGGCGAATGAGGTTGTTTTTGCCGAGAGGGTGGGAATACCAGTCGTGAGTCGTGAGTCGTGAGTGCTTTGCTTGTCATTGCGAGGAAGCTGTAGGCAGGCGAAGCAATCTTGAGTTTTGGAGAGCATTCTGGAAGTTTGTTATGTAGTCGCCCCATTTATGGGGCTGCCCGATGAATCGGGCGACTACAAAAGAGGGCTGCCCGATGAATCGGGCGACTACAAAAAAAGCATGATGGGGAGAACTTTCATTGCATATGATGGTCTCGAATACGGGTTCGCAATGGCAGAGTGGTGGGATAGGTGATGAGTATGGATTTATCCTCTGAAACAAATGCTAAAAATTTTAAGGGTGTTTATGCCCTTTTGCCAGGGTTCTTTTTTTTTCTTTTTCTCTCCTTTTCTTCCCATTCTCTCTTTGCCTCTTTTGTAGATTCCGATTCTGACCGCATGGACGATGCATGGGAAGGTGCGCATGGCCTTAATCCAAGCGATGCATCCGATGGAACAGTAGATTCAGATGGGGATGGGATCATGAATGATGAAGAGTATTTTACCAACCACGATCCCCATGCCCCCGATCCAACTCTGAGTGACTCAGAGTTGGTGGATCTTGCCGCGAGAAAGGCCTTTCTTTATTTCTGGGAGCAGGCGAAGGTTCCAAGCACGGGTGGAGTGACAGAGCCTATTTTGATTCCAGATCACTCTGATTTTAATGGGGGGAGTCCCGCTACCTATTACAGCATTGCGGCGATTGGATTTGGTTTAGCTGCAATGGTTGTGGCCGATGACCGTGACTGGATAGATCATGTTTCTGCGTATAACCGAATTGATGCGACTTTAAAATTTTTTAGGAGTTTACAGACCAGCACAGATGATCAGAAGGTCAAGCATGGTTATTTCTATCACTCTTATGATGTGAATGGAATTCGAACGTCTGGGAGTGAACTTTCAACGATGGATCATGCCATTTTTGTGGCGGGGGCTCTCTTAGCGGGCCAATATTATCGTGGGACTGAAATAAAGGATTTGGCTGACGAAATTTATTCTTCAACCGAGTGGAATTGGGCCTGGGATGGGTCTTTTTTATATAGGGGCTGGGTCGAGGATGGCGGCCCTGTGGAAGGCGGAAGTTGGGTGGGAGGTAGCGCGAAATGGGACAGTTATGCCCAAGAGATTATTCTTCTTAACTTGGCCATTGGAAACCAAGGGGCGTATAACATTCCGCAAGTCGCTTGGTCTAACATTGCCCGACCTTTGGAACAATATGGTTCTTTTCCTTCTTATATTCATGTGGGGTCTCTTTATGCCCACCAGTATTCCCATCTTTTTTTGGATTTGAAGAGTCGGCCCGATGCCTTGGGCTATGATTATTTTGAAAATTCAAGAGTGGCCACAGAGGTCAATCGGCAGTTTGCGATAGATTTGAATTTAAAGGATCCTTTGAAATATGAAACTTATGGGGAAAATGTGTGGGGGCTTTCTGCAGCGAATGCCTCGAAGGGGTACCAATCTTTGGAGCCCATTCTTTCGACAGAGGATGAGGCTGTGATTGAGGCGTACAATGATTCTGGAACGGTTGCGCCTTTTGCCCCCCTGGGTTCTTTACCTTTTACTCCAGAAGAGTCTCTCGGGGCATTGAGAGAAATGTATGAGAATCGAAATTCTTTCTTGAGTGCTCAGACAATTTGGGGACGTCACGGTTTTTTGAATGCATTTAATACCGGCACAGCTTCAGGAGGACAGAAACCCTATTTTAGCACGCAGGTGATAGGAATTGATTTGGGCCCGATTGTAGGAATGGCGGAAGATTACAGAACGGGTCTTTTGTGGAAATATTTTTTTAGATCGGCGATTGCCGAGTCGGGCATGGCCAACATGGGGTTCAGTACCGAGCCGGTCGAACCCCATGTTTTAAATTTTGACAGCGGGTCGGATCCCAACGATTTTGGGGGAGATTCGGGGGGGATTGGGGGGGGCGATGTTTCTTATGTGACGGATACGCCCGATGGATCGGAATTCTCTGCCCAGGTGAGTGGTTCAAATATCGGAGATGGGGCTTTCATGGGGCTTGCGGGGCATTCCATTCATCCCTGGGATGGATTTTCAATTTGGGTGAGGGCTTTGTCCGAGGGGGGGTCTTTAGAAGTCGGACTCAAAGATACAGATGGAAATCAGTGGACGGTGTCGCTTGCAAGTTATCATCCTCAAGGGGCACTCACACAATCTTGGACGCAAGTGAAAATTCCTTTGGAGCCTTTTGTGGAGGCGGGGGTACGACTCACCCGTTTGGATGAAATCTTTTTTGTGTTTACTTCTAGTGGCGGCGTTATCCAAGTGGACGATGTTGGATTTTTGGAAGATGTATTTTCCCCGGATTCCCCACAAGATTTTAAGGCTCAATTTGTGACTCCCGATCGAGTCGAACTTTCTTGGCAAGAAAGTCCTTCTAAGGATGTGGTGGGTTATAAAATTTATCGCAAAAAGAGTTCTGGAAATTTTGAGGAATTAACGGCCAATGAGAATGGCTATGTTTATTTAGGAACTTCTTATACAGATACTGCGATTGATCCCTCTCAACAATACACCTATCGCGTGATCGCCCTTGACAATTCTCAAGATTCAGATGATTCGGATGATGGCTTGGAAAGTGAGCCAGCTGAAGATCAAGCCTATACCTCAGATAAAGATGGGGATGGTTTGGATGATCAGGAGGAGGCAACTTTGGGGACTGATCCGAATAATTCCGACAGCGATGGAGATGGCGTGAGTGATGGAGAGGAAGTGAATCAGAATGGGACGAATCCAAAAGACGCGGATACAGATGACGATGGTTTCACCGATGGCCAGGAGGCCTCGACAAATTCTGACCCTAAAGATCCAGAGAGCCAGCCAACCCAGATCACGATTACAGCGGATAACCGTTATGTCTTGTATGTGAATGGGGTCAAGGTGGGTGAGGATGACAATTGGAGTACGGTGGAAAAGTATGTTGTAGATTTGAAGCCGGGAGGAAATGTAGCGATTGAGGCGATAGACTCAGGGGGAATCGCAGGTTTGGCAGTGAATATTTCCAATGGGACTCAAGTGCAGGTTTCGAATTTTATTTGGCAATGTTCGCTTCAAGCTTCTTCAGGATGGGAGACCGAGGGCTTTGATCATTCGAGCTGGGTGGGGGCCACAGAACATTTTCAGGTGGGAGGAGGACCGTGGGGAAGGATGGACAGTTTCAATTCTAAGACCCGGTGGATTTGGTCATCGGATGCCTTAAAGGATGATCGTGTTTGTTTCTGGACAACGTATGATCCAACTTTAAATGGTTTGATTAAGGTGACGGCCGATAATGCTTTTCGTTTGTATCTGAATGGGACTGAAATGACAGAAGGAGATGATTGGTCAAAAGTTAAGTTTGTACAGGCTGTTCTGACGCCGGGAGATATTCTTGGGATTGACGCTTGGGATCAAGGAGGGGTGGCATCTCTGATTGCTGAAGTAGATATCATGGACAGCAATGGGGAAAAACAGTTTTTCACGACCGATACAACCTGGACGCTTTCAACTTCTGAAATGAGTGGTTGGGAGACACAGGATTTCGATGATTCTAGCTGGTCCGGTGCGACGGTGATCGCACAAAAGGGGGATCCTCCTTGGGGAAATTCAGGGACCTTATCGTCTATTGATTCTTCGGCAAAATGGATTTGGGGCCAGGATTCTCAAGGAATCAATGAGGTATGGATTCGAAAGGAGATTCCCAACGCCATCTTCACTTTGACCGTAGATAATTCTTTTGAGCTTTACCAAAACGGGGTTTATTTGCTTTCCAATTCTGATTGGAGTCATCCCCAAAGTGTAGGGGTTTATCTTCAAGAAGGGGATGTGCTTGCGGTCAAAGGAGTGGATGCTGGGGGGATCGCTGGTTTTTTGGGATCGGTGGCATTTCTGGATGGTTCAAGTTCCATTCTCACCAATTCCAGTTGGAAGGCATCTTTGGGACCCTACAATGATCCTTCGTGGACCCAGGCGAGTTTCGACGATTCTTCTTGGGGCTATTCCATTTCTATGGGAGCCAATGGAATTGCCCCTTGGGGGACCGTGGAACACATTGACGGGAGTGCACAGTGGATTTGGGGGAACGATCCTGTGAATCAAGACCAAGCCTATTTTAGATTTGTGGTGGGTGCTACGAATACTTCAGACGTTACGACGCTTAAGATCACGGCGGACAATGCCTTTGAGTTCTATCACAATGGGGTTCTGGTTGCGACGGGAAGTGATTGGACAAAGGCCGTTCTTTTGTCTCTCAAATTGAGTGCAGGAGATACCTTGGCCTTCAAATGTCTTGATTATGGCGGGAAGGCAGGTTTTTTGGTGGAGGGGGTACAAGGAGGAAAGCGATTTATTTCCAACAGTGATGACTGGAAGGTTTCGACTCAGGAAATAAACGGTTGGAATCAAAAGGGCTATGATGCCTCTGATTGGACGCCTGCCTCAAATTATGGCTATTATGGGGCGAGTCCCTGGTTTAAAAATGTGGTTAATTTTACGGCCGAGGACGCCAATTGGCTATGGTCTAGTCACAATGTGACCAACGGGCCTATTGATCCTGTGATTTATATGACAAGGCTTGTGATGGGGTTTGAGGCCAATGTTTTTAATACAGACGATGGAAGTTCTGCAGATGGGATCAATTTTAGAGCGCTGTCTTTAGGGATGGTCAATTCGGGCCAAGCCGTGGAAATTAAATTTGCAGGACATTATCACTATGACGGCCTTCCTCATCAGGTCATTAATCTTCATACGGAAAATGAAGATGGGCGAGATGGCTTGGTCGGGGTGAGTGACTCACAAGCGCATATTCCTGTTTTTTGGGTTGTGACTCCGCAAAGGGTGAGTGATGCCGAAGACACGGATCAAGACGGAGTCGCAAACAATTATGACTTCAGTGGGGATCCCTCTGAAGAGGCCTATTTGATAGATGTCACAAATCCTGATCTCTACAGCTATGGGAATGCCGCCTATAAGCTAGACGGATTCCATGGGAATTTAGCGAATTTTGGGGGATCGTCTCGGACTGCAGATGAAGGTAAAATTTATCTCTATTTCGGAGCTGATTTTTCATATGCGAAGGCTCAAAAGTATAAAACCACCCTCTACGTGGACATGGTGACCCTGTCTTAAGATATCTCTTTCTATCATAACCAAATCTCTTCCAATAGGTTAAATTCATTAAAAATCCTTCAAATAAATCATTTCTTTTTTGACCTTTTTCACCTCTGAAATGTCCTTATTTGTGAGTACTTTAAATCAGGTACTTATAGGCACTTATGATAAATTCTTCACCTAAAAGGACCAGAGGGTTCCACCTCGGGTTGAAGTGTGTTTCCACACTGACCCTGATGGCCTTCTTTTTTACCTCCGTATGTGAAACTTCCCTTTTTGCGCAAGAAGGGTTGAAAGTTGGAAGTTGGAAGTTGGAAGGAAAGGAAAATAAATCCCCTCAGGTTTTTTCTTCCAACCTCAAACCTCCCACTTCCAACTTGCTTTCAAGCGTCTCTATTCCCTCCGTCAGAGGAGATGTCCTTCAGCGTTTTCAAGGTAAAGACGATCGTTTGGTGATTCAACTTCAAGACGTGCATTGCCATTTCGAGGCGCAGTCTAATTCGGCCAAGATTATCAAAGGGTTAATGGATGAACATGGATCCCATGGGCTTCACATGGTGGCAGTCGAAGCAGCAGGCGAGCCTGTGGACACTTCTCTTTTGACTTCTTTCCCGGATCCCAAACTCCGAAAAATGTTTGCCGATTATCTCATGAAAATCGGAAAAATTTCTGGAGCTGAATATCTTTCAATCATTCAAGACAAGCCCCTTCCCCTCGAGGGAATCGAGAACATGTGGAATTATTTTCGACATGTTGTGCAGTTTAATCAGGGTCAGGTGGTGAAGGAAAAGGCGGAACCGATTTTAAATAAAATTCAAAAGGCGATTTTAGAATTGCGTAAAAAAGTTTATTCCGCAGAGATGAGGAAGTTTCTGAATCAGTCTGAGGCTTATGAAAAGGGAGATATGGAGTTGGGGGAGTATATAAAACAGTTAAAAGTTGAAAGTTCGAAGTTGAAAGAAAAAGATAAAAACTCCTTGTCATCTTCCAACATCCAACTTTCAACATCCAACATTCCTTCCTCCTCCAGCTATCCCAACATTTCTCTCATGCTCCAGATGAAGAAACTAGAGGACAAAATAGATCTCAAGCAAGTTGAAAAAGAAAGAGTCAAACTTTTAGAAGATTTAAGCCACAAACTCGTCAAAGAAGAGATGGTGGAGCTGATGACGAAGAGTTTGTACTACAGACTCGAGAAGATGGATGCGTGGGAATATTATGAATATTTAAAGACTGTCGTGAGTCGTGAGTCGTTAGGGGTGAGGGGTCAGAATTCAACGTTAGAGAAAACTTATCCTAACCTTATGAAATACATCGAAATGACAGAAATATTTCACGAGATCAAGAGTGATGAGCTTTTGAAGGAGTGTGAAAAGATATCGGAGGAAGTACAAGATAAGTTGTTAAAGACCAAAGAAGAAAAGGCGCTCAGGCAAATCGAAAAAGACTTTATTATTTTGAGAAACTTTTTTGAATTGGAGATGAAGAAGAGCGAGTTTCAGTATTATGTGGAGAATAAGGAGAGGGTTTCGGCTGAGAATATAGTGGAAGGCTTAGAGAAGTTGGAGGGTCAAGGGTCAAGGGTCAAGGGTCAGGATAACTCCCCTCGGTCCCCTCTTAATTTAAGAGGGGAGGAAAAACAAAAACAAGAGAGAGAGCAAGTAGAGAGTTCCTCCCCTATTTTAAAAGCGGGGGAAAAGCAAAGGCAGGTAACGTTCTCTCCCCTTAGTTTAAGGGGAGATGGAGGGGTTACAAATGACGACATCACCTTCCTTGACTCTCATCTCAAATCCCTCGAACAATTCTATCGCTACTCAGACAATCGTGAAGAGGCGATGGTCCAGAACACGCTCCGGAAAATGAAAGAGAACAAGAGTCCGATTGCGATTTTGTATGCAGGAGGATTTCACACTGATGGACTGAGCAAGCGTTTGGAGCAAGAAGGAGTGTCTTACGTCGTAGTTGCTCCGCGCATCACTCAATTCAAACTTAAGACCCCGTATTTATCCATTATCAAGAATGAGCCTTCGAAATTAGAGAAAATGTTGATGGATTTGAATAAAAAAGAAGGGTCCAACCTGGCTGCGATTTTGATTAGCATGAAGCCGGAGGAATTAGAAAAAATTATTTCAGATTTTCAGCTTGCTGACACTGACCTCGTCACTGTTTGGATTCGCGATACGATTCGTTTGCTTCGTACTGATAGAACCATGGCTCTTTTGATTTTAAAAACCTTGATGCTAAAAGATCAGTTAAAAAATTTAAGTGCCTTGGCTCATGTGGGTGACAAGATTCAGGATTTGGAGAAAAGCTGGTTAAATGAATTCAAGAGGCTTTCGGGAGAAAATAATTTTAATTCAGAAGAAGTTGAAGTCATTGAATTTAAATTGGATCGAGATGTTGTGGTGAATGGCAATACAATCACCCTTCAAGTTTTGATCAGTGGCAAACAATCTTTGACCGTGACTCTAAATGTTCATGAAGGCATCGAACAAATGATGAATCGTATCGAAGATGCTTTTAAGCCTGTGGCTCTAATACCTCCGGCTTCAGGAGAAAAGGGGGAAGTAAAAAAGTCAGGAGTGCCGCCATGGGTAAAAGCAGTATTTTCTTTTTTTCTTGTTTTTTTAACTAAATCGCTTTCTGCGGCTCCGAGTGTTTTTGTCAAAGCCCCTCTTTTTGATCCAGGAATGGATTTGGTTGCCTTGCACAGTCATTTTGCGATTTGGGGTTCGATGTGGACGTATGCAGCGGTCATTGCGATCCCGCTCGGATTGGTTTTTATGTTTTGGGCCTTGGGCAAGATTAAGTCTCGATGGGTGGAGGCAAGAATAAGAGCGATTGTGGAAGAGGTGGAGCAACCGCAACTTCTTTCAGAAACGATTTCTTCAGGAACAGTTTCTTCCCGAGTTCATCTTTTTGATTTTGAATTCGCTTCAGATATTCCTCAATCTGAAAGAGAGCGTGCCTCAGCATTTTTTCAGGATGTTCTAGGTGATGAGCTTCAAATGTGGGAAAGAAATTTGCTCCGTCAATATCCAGTTTTAGATTCAAGGGAATTGAGATTTCATGTTCGATTTGTAAATGAAACTCCATCTGAAAAATGGGCTCTGAAAATGGAAGAGGGAGGTCTGGTTGTTAATTTAGGGGCCTTTCTTTCTGCTAAGGGCGCAAAAGCAAATTTAAGGTCTTATTTTGAAAGACTGAAGGTGGAGCGTGAAAGAGATTTGTCTGGGCGCAGAGATTTGATTGCACTCCCTCAGCAAGTTTTGAAGGGAGACGGTAGACTTTTTGTTGATTATTCGAGCGGGATTCGAAAGGTGTTGGTCAGCCAAGAAAACGCAGGTTCTTTATGGAGATTGGCAGGGCAGATCAAGGGACATCCGCAAAGAGTCGTACCTTTGTTGGATCAATTGGAATCTCAGGCGGTGACAGCTGTTCTTTATGATAGAGAGGGTCAGCCCTTTTCGCTTTTGATCTATGTGCCTGGTTTTACAGATCAGGTCTACGACTGTCCCTTGATTCGGGACCGGACAAGATATGATGAACTTCTTTCGGTTTATCGTTCGCTCTCTTCTATTCCTTCAGTGGAAATGGTCAGGAGGAATGATGTTTCTGTAGAAGATGTGAAAGATCTTTTAGGGGACAGAGATCATGTTGAGTTTTTTGTGAGATGGGCTTCAAAGGCGGCAGAGAAGAAGCGTCCTTCTTTCTGGAATGTTTTGCGTGCTTTGGCATTGTGGATGACAAAGGGAGAGCGAGAACGATTTGATGAGATGCTGGAAAAATACTTTGGCACTTCCTGGTTGGGTCGGTTGATGGCAATGGGTTTTTGTCTCTTCATAGGGACTGCGTTCAGCGCCATCATCATTGGTTGTCTTGGTTCTCCGACGAAAGCTGATGCAGCTTATTTTGATGTTTCGTCTCATGGGGGAACTCTTTCTGCTGAGGTTCAAAAAGCACCTTCTCAGAAAGGGGGAGACGTAGAAAGTGAGGGAGACATTCAGGCGGATATCGAAAGATTAGAAAAGGGAATACAAGCTTTAAACGAGGAAAATGCTTCTGCGACCTCAGGCTCTGGCGCAAAAGAAGAGAAAGCACCTCCCGTAGAAGAAGTAAAAAAGACTGAAGGGGGAAAGAAGAAGGCCGAACCTGAATGGACGAAGAAAAAGAGAGAGGAGTATGAAAGAGATTTGGCAAAAGAGAGAGAGGCTTTTAAGAAAAAGGCAGGTGCACCTCATTCAGAAAATCTTACGCTTCAGCCTACAGAAAATCTTACTGACTTAAAAGGAAAAATACAGGCGATAGAAGAACAAAAAAGACTTGAAGAGTTAACCATTGATACCCTCGAATATTTAAGTGCCCAGCTTCGAGTGGAAACCCTGAATCAACAAGCCGCAAGTCTTGAGCAGGAAATCGTGGCCTTAAAAGATCAGTTGAATCAGGAAGAAAAACTTTCTCCGACTGATAAAGAGAGTCTTCAGAAAAGACTTCATGGAAAAGAAGAAAAGTTTCAGACATGTCAACAGTCTCTTCAGGAATTAAACGCTGAGATAAATGCCATGAGGCATGATTCAAAAATCGAAGAGGGTTTTAAAGAAAAATCAGATGAAGAATTGGAGAAAGCCATGAAAGGGCATCTTAAGGAATATTTTATTCTTCATGTCAGATTACAACGTTATCAAGCAATGATGCAAGATCTCTTGGGTACAAAAAAGAGAGATTCCGGTGTTCAAGCGCAATCCAGTTCCTCTGCCAAAGTTCAATTAATTCCTTCTTCTCAAGATTTAAAACCTGCTCAGGGTTCTTCCCCCCAGAGTTTGCGTGAGTCTATTAAATATTTTATTGAGAGAGGGGTGAAACATTTTGATGAGATGAGTCAGGATGATGATGCGCTGGCCCAGTATCTTTATGATCAATATCGTTTGAAGGGCAGGGGTGAGTTAAAAGGAGAAGTTAGGATTGGGTGGCAGAATTATTATTCTTATGGGACTGCTGGATCTGATTCCTATGAAGCTCAATCGGAAGAGGATGTGGTGGCGACTTTGTTTTTCGACAAGACGATTGATAATGCAAAAAAAGAGCAAATGAAATCAGCCTTTTGGCGTTTAGAAGCTCAACATCGTATGCAGCTTCAGGGACAATATGACGCCTGGGCTGGGATTTATCAATTGACGGGAGAAGTGCTGAAGGCAAAAGCCAATATTGAAGTTCAGAAAAAATTTGAGACAGAGGCTAAATCTTTGGTGGATCAAATGCAGGAGCGTTTCTTGAAACCCCGCGAGATGGATGAGGCTCAAGGGGGGGACCCCAGGATTTTTCAAACGCGATACTTGAATCGTTGGCATGAAGCTCAGGCCAGCCGTATTCAGGCTGAAGAAGCTTATGAGACAGCTTGCTTAAGACTAAAAGGGCTTTCCGGAATGGCTGTTGATGATGAGATTCAAATACCCGGCTCTTTGGAGGAGTGGAGTGTATTTGATATTGAATCTCTTTTTAAAGAGATTTCTGAGGAATTAAAAAATGAGGGAGTGAATGCAAAGTTTATGGATCAAAGCGTTCAAATTAGCACTGCTTTGGTGAATGAGGCTGCCTTTTGGAAAAAGGAATTGGACGAGAATGACGTTTCGCTTGAGATGAAATTGGGAGCAGGCTTACAGGGGCGATGGAACATGGATACTTCGGGTGGTTTTGAATGGCCGTTTAATCCCTTTGTTTCTGGAGAATTTGAGTTAAAAATTTCTCTCCTCGATTGTGTTGCAAAGGCTCAAGGAAGGGTGGGTGAAGTCATTAATCAAATGGCGGTTCTGAGGATGGATGAGGCAAAAAAAGGTTTGTACTTTAAGTATTTAAATGCCCAGGCTGAGCTGGAGGCAGCCCAGAGAATTTTGAAGGTTTTAGAGAAGGTTTTAGAGGTTGAGTTGAAAGAAATGAGTGTGGAGCCTCCGGTGCTGCAAAGTGATTTGGAGCTTGAGTGGGACCGGATTGGCGTGAGTCGGAATTTGGAGATCGCTCGCAATGAGGCTTTGGCAAGAATTGCCAGTGCCCGACTCAAAATGACGGGGTACCGCGCTCAGATACCTCCTGAAGAGTTGAAAAAAGTAGACGCGCTCGTTGATTTTGATCAATTGTTCGGCCCTGATTTTGGGGCTTTGAATGTTTCAGCTTTTCTCAAAGCTTTGGCCACAGAATGGGTGGGTGGTGAGGTGACGGATTTGACTTCTGTTCCGTGGGAAAAAATTTTCCCATCCGACATGGCTGAACGGATGAAAGGAATAAAGGATTATGATCATGATTTAAGAATAGACGCCAATCAAGATCTCCTGAAAAAAATCATAGAAAAAATGAATGAATTGATTCAACAGGAGGATTTTCTTTTTCGTCATCCCTCTATAGGTTCTTTAAGTTTCGATGGTTCTGCTATGCAATTTTTAAATATTCTGATTCAGGATGGAGTGCTGAATGCTCAGGACTACCATCCAAAACAAGATTTGACTCCAGAAGAAAAATTCCAAATTTATACTTTGAATCGTTTGGTTTTAGAAGAGAAATATCCTGAAGTTTTTAAAGTTCAACTTTCTTTTCCTATCGCAGCCCAGAAGGCTGTTCAAGGTTCGGGCGCTTTAAGGGGACAAGAGTTGGAGGAACAAGCTCATACCGCACGAGGGAAAGTAGCTTTTAACAGTCGGATTCCGGTTGTTCAGGGAGGGCTGAATGTCAATTTTAATCTGGGAACTTATGGGGATCCGATTGGATACCGTTTTGATCAGGGCCAACCGTTCATTGGGGACAATCCTCACGCCCATTTGACTTTGACGGGGGGCACCTCTCTTTGGTTGGCGGCGACTGGACCTCTCCCTATCTTTGGAAAAACGTCCGAACAAAGGGCTCATGTGAAGGCTGAAAAGGGATGGATTCAAGCGCGTGAAGAGGAAATTACAAATCAATTGATGGAGGGTTTGTATAACGTCTTTAAAAATGTAGCATTGGCTCAATCGGATCTTCAGAGACTTCAAAAAGAACTTGCAGAATTAAGGGCGTTTAAAGAATTGCTTGAGAGAAAACACACAGAGGTGCCTTTGACTGAAGAGCAATACCTTTCTCAAGCTCAAAAGGTTTGGCTCAGAATCATGGAAAAGAGAATTGAAATTAACCGCATGGAAAGCACCCTTGAAGGTTATCGGATAGATGTTTTGAGTCGAATGGGTGATGAACATTTAAAAGGTCAATTTCTAGATTGGCCGAAAGAGCCGTCTGAGCAGAGGGCCAGAATGATTCAGATGGGGAAAGAGGTTGCTTCTGGAATAATTCCTCAATCTAATTTGAATTTGGAAACCGCACAGGTGAATGTAGCGAGAGAGGTTTTGGGCAATACCAGTGCTGCTCCTACAATCACTTGGACTGTCGGCGCAGCAGCAGGACCCTCTTTCCCTGAACTTTTCAGAGCTGAGGATCAAAATGAGGCCTGGAGGGTGCTTCCGTTTCTTGCGGGTTGGGTGGGTATTCATGGGACATTGCCGCAGCCTGGCCTGAAAAAAGCTCAAGTGAATGCAGCACAACAAAAAGTTTTTGAGGAAGAGGGAGAACTGGAACGGTTAAAACAGGAACAAACAGCGGAGGAGCTTTTGGACTGGAGAGAGTATACCCGTTTAGAAGTTCAGGTAGATGAAATATCTGAATTGTTAGCGGAGGCAAAATCCCTCTATCAGGATATTCAGGAAGATTTAAAAATTCCGGGACAGTGGGGGAAGCAGTATCAGCCTGAGAACCTTTTGAGGGTGATGAATTTAATTTCGATGGTTGAAGAGGAATGGACTCGTGTGGAGTGGTCCCTCAATGGTTTTAAGCATGTGAATTTAAGAAAGTTGGGTGTGGATGAAAGTAATTTCGAAGAGAGAAAAGCTCAAGCTCTTGCAAGGCTTGAAAAGGGTGAGGTGCCTCAGACAGGAGTTGCATCTAGTTCTTCGCAAAATCTTGCTCAGGCGCGGTCTCAAACGACTCTCAATCCTCAAGGCCCGCATTCTTTGATTCAAGTAGCCCAAAGAGCCATTCTCTACCACCCCAATGTGGAAAGCGCTTATTTAAAGGTTCAGGCGCTTGAGGCGAAGAAGAAAGAGGCTCAAGCCCATAAGTGGCCAGCAGTGACTTTATCTGGGGGTGCGAGGAGTGATTCTCCCAAGCTGGCGAATGAACGCTATCCCTCTATTTATAATAGCGGATATGCTGGATATGAGCCGGGGATTGAAGGACAAAAACCAGAATGGCCGCCAAAAGTTCAGGCGAGTGGTTCGGCGACAGGCAATGTTCGTTTTTGGGATGATTCAGAGGTCAGAGAAGTAGAGGCAGAATTAGGGGCGGCTCGAGCAGACTTAATGCAAGCTGTTTTAAATGCTTTTTATGAAAGCGTTCTTCTTTACTATGATCTTGTTTTTGAAATGGAAAAAGCCAAAGCTTACTCCCAAGATTCAGAACATAAATATGCCTTGGCGCGGTCCATGTGGTTGAGAGAAAGACTTTTGTTGGCCTCCCAGATTGATACCCATGAAGTGGGTATTGAAGCCTTAACTTCTCTTTTAAGGCTTTCACCCTCCGGAATGGGGCAGGCTCAAAATCGTGCCAGAAGTTTGTTGATGATTGATTTTGATTTGGTCCCGTCAGAAGGCCTGCCTGATATTTCTTCTTTGGTGGCTCAAATGCATTCGGTTCTTTCTACGGGAACAGGCAGTACGGAAATTGAAAATCTTTTAAAAGAATTATGTGCTCGAGATCCAAAGTCGGTTATTTTTCAGGCCTTGGGAGAGAAGGAAAGAGCGGCCGGGCAGGCGGTTCGTCGCGATCGTCTGGGAACCTGGCAATTGGTTTTTGATTCCCCGGATTGGCGAAAAGGTCAGGTGGAAGCGATGCTGACGTGGACAAAAGTTTTTTTGGATGGCGGAAAGAAAGAATCAGCGATTCAGTTGCATAAAAGATTGGAAAAGAAGGCAAAAAGAGAGGCAAAAGAATATGAGAGACAACAACTTCTCGATGTGGCGCAGGCTTTCAAGGAAGTTCTTTCTCAAGCAGGGCTTTTAGAGGTTGAGCTAGAAAAAATTAAAGTTTCTGAGAAGCAAGTTGAGCTTTTAATGGAGCGTTTAGATGTGCCTTCCAACGATCAAGCAAATCCTCATGATCTTAAAACACACGCGTCCGATGTGCAGGACTCTTTTAGCAAATTGCTTGAGGCCTGGACGATTTTAAGAGATGTTCAAGTGAGTTCTCAAACCGCCGTGGCTGAGATGGAAAGAAGGTTTTGGACACTCAAGAAAACCCTTGCCCTGGCCCAGGCCCATGGTTCTCCAGATCCTGAACGCAAGAGATATCTGGATGAGGTACAAGCCTTTCTCGATTCAACGCATGTGGCTGAAGTATCTGCAACTGCGCCTGTACAGGTCGAGCCTGCGACAAAGCTTTCGACAGAATTAAGAGAGGGATTGAAAGCGCAAAAGGCTTTGGATAAAAAGTTAGAGGAAGGGACAGAGGAGCCGAGAGTTCCTGTCTCCAGACCCGTCGAGCTTCCCTCTCGTGTGGGAGTTCAAAGGAATCAAGTTCCTGCTTTTAAGAGTCTGGTTCCAGAACCGCCTTTGGAATATCAAGCTCGTGACGAGACGTTGCCGGAAGCCAAAAAAGAGAACCATCGTGCAGAGCCAAAACCAGAGGAGCCTCCGAAACCCAATGTGGGAGAGGAGGAACATACGTTTTTGAATCCGGAGGGCTGGGTGTGGAGGTCTATGCGTTGGTGTAGGGGATGGAAAATAGGACGGTCTATTTTAAATTGGTTAGGAGAAGATGAGGTTGTAGCTACTTTGGAACGTCTTCATCTTCTTGAAAATGGACAACAATTGCTGCGTCGTCAAAGAGAAATTGAGGTGGATGATGCCAGTCGTATTAAAGAATTGAAAAAAAAGGGAACCCAGGCTCAGGAGAGAAAAGCAAGGGAAGAACTTCGTGAAATACGAACTCGACTTGAAGAAGAACGTGAACAGATTTTTGAAGAGCACTATGGGCTTTTTCTTCACACGGTGGATTACACTCAGGCTCATCATGACAAGCTCGAGGAGAGAACGAAAACAGAGCCCTATATTCTTTGGCGGTCTTTTATTGATCTTCCCATGTTTCCAACTTACCCGGATCCGATTGAGTTGAAAAATGTGCCCTGGATTGTTCAGAAGATGAGGAATGCCATGTCTGCAGGTCATTTTTCAGGGATTGATCCTCGTATTATTACGGAAAACGGTTTGAAATGGGTTTTCAACACGTATGGTCAAATTCGGGGTCGATCTCCCCAGGACATGAATGATTATTTTGATGCGTGGACTCTTTTGGGATCACATATAGATCAGAAATTGGCTTCTTTGAGAAAGGAGTTGGGTTTAGAAAATTCAGATGAAAGGGAATGGAATGATTGGCTGAATGGGACTTTTTTCCCGAATGGTTTTGCCTCGACTTTTTCGGGTTTACTCGGGATTGAGCGTTCTTCAGCTCTGACAGATCAGGAACTTGGAAATCCTCATGCAGGTATCAGGCGCTTGGGCTATTTCAGTGCGTTATCTTCTTTGGCTGTGAAGATGCGACACGAAAATCCAAAAGATTCCATGGAGACGATGATAGGAAAAATGGTTGCCCCCGGAGGCGATTTAGATCACTCGTTTGACTGGATGAAGACCCGGGCTCTTCATTTTGGTCAGGGGACGCTTTCTCTTCAAAGCGACGAGAAATTTATCAAGGATGATCTTCATTATCAGGAAAGTATTTTTGTGGATGAATTCTCTCAATTGAAAGAACGAAAATTCGCCCAGGCGGTCATTGATCATACCGATGCGGCAAGAATTCTATATTCCGTGATGTATAGCTCTGACTTTGGAATTGTGGATAAGAATGGGAGCGGTTTGGAACATGCAGACCTTGAGACTTTAAGACGTAAGCTCTCCATGTCAGATGACTATGAGAGTCAAAGCTTTGTTTTGTCTATTGCCAGCGTTGCCATGGCACATCATATTTCTCCTGAAAAAATGCTTGATTTAGCCGGTAAGGCCCGCCGTGTGATGGGACCCGAAATTGCAAATATTTATGCGTCTCGCCTGACGCGTGAGGCCTTTTTGACAGAACCTTATTTTGCTCAGGATGCTGGTAAATTAAGACATCTTGTTCGAGCTCAAAAATTTCATAAGGAGAAGGCTCAGGCTTTGCTTGCTCAAGGCGATACTGCAATGGCTGCAGAAAATGAGAAAATGGCCAAGGAATATCGAGAACGAGCACAGATAGAAGAGCAGGCTCTCAAGAAACGTTTGGTGCGTTCCCTTCTCATGTATTGGACAAACTGGGCTGTTGAATTTTTGCTCGAGCGTGAAAAAGATCCCAAGGTTGATCCCATTGAAGAGTTAAAGAAATTTTTTAGATTGTTACCCCAATATCAGGCAGTGATGAGCAATGATCCGATGGGGCTTTATCCCGATCGGTCTTTTGACATCATGAACCCCAGGGATTCTGGAGTTCTGGTTTATTGGACGAAAATAGGTGCCATTCGGGGAATGGAGGCCCAGGAGCTTCGAACCCTTCACCATCGCATGGTGTCCATTGGAAGCATGGATGTTTTTCGGCGTGTATTGAAGCTTTTTGACATTCATGCGGGTAACGAGTTAGATCCAGAAAATAGAGATCAGATGGGAGCGGCCATGATGTATGCCGTTAGAGCAAATAAATGGAATTGGGGAGATTCAGACGTGATTCGCTACTTAGAAAATGTAGAGTGGATTTTGAAGAATCAAGAGATGAAGCTCACCATGATTGAACAGTGGTATTTGGGGGGGGAGGTAGAGAAGGCAGAACGAATGGCTGCCTTTTTTTGGAAGGACATGTCTTCGTTGGAAGAAGTTTTGACCGCACGAGCTGGGCGACCCGATCAGGAGTGGCGTGTTTCAAATGATCAATTACGAATGCTTTGGACGGCGGGTCATGAAAAGGCTCAGGACATTGATCTCAAATATGGAAAAGACTATAAGAAGGCCTTGCTTTATTCAATGGTTAGTTTGGTGGATGAATTTATGGTCCGGTGGGGGGTTGATCAAGTTTCCTTGGTTCAATTGGAGCAAGGCGTCAATCGATTTCTGGATCGTGTAAAGACTGAATGGAAAAAGGCAGAGATTTCCTCCGATAAACTTTTCTGGCAGAGAATGAATCGCCAGGATGTGGCGTTGGCTTTTGTCATCACATTGAGACGGCAGGGATTGTCCACAGAAAATGCCTTTGCGCATCTTCAAGATCTTCAACGAGCCGTGGAACGGAGTCAATCTAGTTTAAACTATTTAGAATCATTGCTAGGTTCTGAGACTTCAAATCAGGTACGTGAAGCGGTTGAACGAGGAGATCGACAGGCTTTACTTCTCTTGAAAAGAGAGATTATGGATGGATCGAAGGTTTGTATTGATCCTAATGTCGATCGATATTTAATATCCCTTCTGCAGTTTATTTCAAGTGAGGGTGCTGTCCATATGGACCTCATGCTAGATAAGATGGCCGAAGTGCTCAAGGCCCATCGTAAATCTCATCTTTCTTTACAGACCGATCTTGTCCCAGGTCTTCAGATTTGGCAGGCAGAAATGTCGGTTTATGGCTGGGGGGAACTTGAGAAGGTTTTTGGGAAAGACATCCTTCAACAAATTCAAGAGGCTGTGAGGCTTGACAAGCCAGAAGATGTTGCGAAAATTACACTTTCTCCTGACATTCGTCACCGGGCCGAAGAGGCCATGGTGGGATCCAGCCGAGGAAGGCCGGTGGAGCAATATATTCGATATGTCCTTCTGATTTTAGAAATCGAGAAGGCTCCCTTGACACTCCCCTTTCATGAAGTGACTTTTTTTGGAGAAGATTTTTTTAAGCGAGGCGCCTCTCCTACTTTCATTTTGGATTATTTTAAGGCCAGAACTTACCTAAGATCCAGTTATTCTCTTTATCATCGTGCCGCGGGCAATTTTGAAAGTTTGGAGCCGTTTATTGAGGAAGTGGATCGCGAGAATAAAACGATCATGGGTTCACAGAAAGAGAGAAGGCTTTTTGTCCAACCTCTAACCCCCCCCGAGAAATTGTCACCGGGGGAAGAGGGGTCCTATCTTTATCGCTTCGAAATGGGACTCGATTCCTATTTTGACATGGGTAATCATGATATTCAGATGTCGGCCTTGATTGTTCGCGGCGAACGAGAGATGTTATGGAAATTTGAAGAAATGAGGGTGAAGCATATTCCTGAGCTTAGGGAACAGTTGGCTGAGGCAAGAGAGCGCGGAGATGAAAAATTAATCGAGCAACTCGAAAAGGCTTTAGAGAAATGGAAAGAGGCTCGGATCGTGCCGTTTACTTATCGGGAAGTAAAAGAATTTCTCGAAGCAATTAAAAAGGGGGAAATGGATAAGCATGAGATTGATCTATTTTTTGAAACCGCTCTTTATTTTCAAACCAAACTTTTGGATTCGGGTCTCGTGACGCTGGACTACTTTAATGGTGTGTCCTATTTAGTGAATCATTTTTGGAACGAACCCGGCCTTTTTGAGTGGCTGATGCAGTATCGTACGGAAACTAAAATTGTTGAATTGTGGACCCAAGAGCCTGACAAAAAGGATTTGGGGCCGGAGGGAAACCGCTGGAAAATCTATTCACTTTTGGGACGCATGATTGCTCAAGGAACTCCGTCTAGCGAATTGGTTGAGCGCCTGGTGAATCTTGATTTAGAACTTTCAGGGAAAGGGGTTCCCAATGATCGGTCAAAAACTCGGATGAAAGAGGGCATTGAAGCATTTCAAATTTTGAGGGATGTGATGATAGAAATGTTGGGGCCGAGCCTTCATAATCAAGAAAAGAAGACGGCCTTTCGCCGTTTGATTGAGGAATTGCTTGAGAGCCCATCTTCTTTAGGTCCATCTTTAGAAAATTGGCTTTGGGGTGTTCTGGAAAGCCGTATTGGAATCACGGAGGCTCAAGATTGGAAATTAAATAAAGAACGACTCTCTCAAGTTAGAAAGGATGATGAAAAGACAAAGGCGGATACGGCTGATCGTGCAAATGCCATTATGAGAGAACGTCCCAACCTTTTAATGAAGACAGATCTTAAAAAATCTGATTTGCGTCTTTTAGGAATGGATCCAAAAACGGCGGATGAGTTCTGGCAATATTTAACTCAATCAGGATTTCTTGAACCGAATCGGGAATTGGACGGCCTTTTAGCGGGCAACGTGAGTCAGGACTTAAGAATCCGGTTAGTTGCGGACGAAAGGTTAGGAGGAGAACTAGAGGCCTTGAGGGTGGGGATGTCAGAAGAAATGCGAGAGGAAATGACAAGGTTATTGGGGTCGCCTTTGATGCAGGGTTTGGATGATGTGCTTTTTTCTTCCGTCAATGCTGTAGAGGAACTTTTGAGTGCAAAGATCCCAGAACCCTTGAAAAGATATTTACCGGTCACTCTATTGAGTTCCATGACAGCTTTGGAGAAAGTGAAGTGGATTCGGGAAGAATTTTTAAGTGATCCAGCCACTTTCGAGTTGGTGATGAGTCGCTCTGTTCAAGTACAACCAAGAGAGCCTGGGATGGAGCACGCTCTTGAACAATTGAAAACCATTCTTCTTTCTAAAAATGCCTCTTTAAAAGGGATTTTTGAAAAGCATGCAGATGCCGTGGGTCGCATTCAGGGCGCTTTAAGAGATGCTGGCCCTTCTTCAAGAGAATATTTAGAGGGGCTATTGGCATTGGTATTGCCCGATAAACTGGAGCAGTCGCATGGGAAAGATGTTGTCAATGACAACGATCCTTTTAAACCTCTTAAGCCTCTTCAATTTACTTTAAAGTGGGAGAGAAAATTAAGTCCTGAACTGCGTTTGCATTTGGGTCAGCTCTTTGAAGATCTTATCAGACACCGAGAGGAGTTTGAGATACAGCCTTTCACGGATGAAAATCGTTCTTCTATTCGTCAAATTCTTGGAATAGCCTCGACAGATCGAAATCAGGCTTTTGAAGGTTTAAAAGCCTATTGCAGAGATGAAGCAGTCATAACTCGAGCCCTAGACAGGGCTGTAGAAGGAGATATCGAGGGGGGGCTTGCTTTATTAGAGCCTTTTGCGAAAGAGGATTGGATCTTGAGGGGAGTTTTTCGGCTTAAGGCTGAAAAGGCCGATGTTCAAACGGCGGTAGCCATTTTAGATCAGTTGTATCCTGGATTTCACATTGATCCAGGTTATTTAGAAACTTTAGAAACACGGATGAAGGAAGGATATCGTGCCTCTGATATCCGTCATTATCTCGAACACCGTGAGCGTGCGAATGCCCTTCTTCTTGTGATGCACAATTTGGATGATGAACAAGTCAAACGTTCGCTCCTTCGTTTGGAAGGACGGTTCCCAGACAATTTTTCAGAACTTTTCCCTGAAGAACGAAAGAAATTCGATGATGCGGTTGATGGACCTCTAAAAACAGAAATAACTCAACTGGCTTATTTGGTAGAGGCTTATCGCAAGCTTCCTTATCGAGGGCCTCGCGTTCAGTTTAAAAAAACAGGGATTCTTTATCCAACTTATCACCCTGAAGTTCGTGTGTTGATGGCTCTCCCTGAAAATGAGTTGGAAGCAAAATTAGTTCAGGCTTTACAGGATTCTTTAGGAATTAGACTTACCCCCGAGCAGTTAGAACGGCTTAAGATGCGAGATATCAGTAACGGGGATAGTGGTGAAGTTGTAAATCGAATTCTCAATTTTGGAAATGATACAGCCGATGTCTTGCGCAAACTCTCTTACAGTAATTTTGGAGTAGATTGGCGGGTGAAACTGATGCTCTCGAATTTGGAAGGACTCGATCGAGAAATGCCAGACACGGTTCGCGATGAATTAAACAGCGCTTTAGGAGAGGATGTTGTTCATCAGATTGAGACAGCTCTTCAGATGACGAGAACATCAGCAGATTCTCTCCATCAAAGCCATATTTCGATGTCTGAGCCTTTACGAACGGAATTAACGGGTCTTTTGGGTGCACCGCTTCTTGACTCAATGAATGTTATTTTTGCCTCTGAGACTGTATCCTTAGGGGAGTTGGGTGAAGGTAAAGGGTTAGAGCCTCTAAAGCCTCTTTTGGGAGAGACCCTTGTCTCTTCAATTCAAGCAGTTTTATTGGATCATACAATCCCAGACCCTCAGAAGATCACAACTCTAAGAAATATTCTATCTCGAGATGAGCATGGAGCTACGATACTCCGTATGGTTTCTTTATTCCCTGGAGATTTAGCCATTCCAAATACTCTGGATAAGCTTCATGAAATTTTGCCTGATCTTGATAACAATTCATTAACGATACTGGTTCATTTGAGAACCTTATTGGACCCTGACTATTTTAATCGGCTGAGAGTATTAGTTTTAGCTGATACAACGGCTTGTGATGTGATTCGTTATCACCGAATGGATACAAAAGATCCTGCTTATGAATATTTCAGAGCCCTCAGAGTCATTGTAGATGACAAGTCTCGTGTCGATCTTTTAAAGGAGATTGTCCTCGATCAAAAGTTTTCTTCTCCACAAGAAGGTAAAAAAATAAGTCCTCCAAAACTTTCTGAACAGGCTAGACAATGGCTTTCTCTGACCATGCTCCTCACAGAAGGGTCTTATCGGCCTGAACTTTATAATCTTATCCGAGAAAATCCTGCCACGGTCGTCTCACGCATGCGGGGGATGATTTTGGTGGATCAAGCCAGCGTTGACATCATGGCCAATGCTTATGTTCGCGAGGGACTTTCCTATCATGATGCCCGGCAATTGAGGGATGGATGTACGATTTTGAGCGAGGCCATTCTCTCCAAGCACAAGGACTTGAGAATAGGCTCAAAAGCGCCAGAACTAACTGAGATGGTGTACTACCTCTCAACGGTCCTTCAAGACTCGGTTTGGGGTCAACCGGTTGTTCCAACTCCGGTGGTGACTCCTTCTATGATAAGGGAAGTCGTGGAGGAATGGTTTGGCACAATCAAGGCTGATTTAAACCTTTCAGAGGCTGATTATAAGGCTTTAATAGATCAAGTGACAAAAAATGCCCTGACACCTGATGGCAAAAAAGTTCGGGTGGCTCCACATGAGATTAGACTGGTGGTTGAAAATGCCAGAGCCATCTGGACGGGCGCAAAATTTACGGGTGAAGAGTTTTTTCCCGACAAACCAAATCCTAAAGCTGAAAAGGCTTGGAAATTACTACGCATTTATTGGGAGCAAGAAAACAAAGGGCGACCCCGCACATTCGGGGATGTTTTTATTCACGCCCTTCGAAGTGGGAAAACCAATTTATTAGAGTATTTACCTCAAGAGGATCTTGCGTCCCGTTCTCTTCCTCAAGAAGAGGAATTGGAACAATATCTTGAGCGCAATGCAGAAATTTTAAAGTCCGTTGGGTTTGGTGACCTGCATATATCAGATATTCGTGAGCATGAACTTAAGATGAACGATGCCATGGAGAAGGTCTGGACCTATCTTTTAAAGGATGATCTTGAGAAAAAATATGGGGATAAGATTGAGACACCGAAGGGATCAGATGAAAAGATACCCAAAATCCTTCTAGGAATGGGTGCAGTCGGATGGGGGGTGGGAATATTAGCTAACGTCAAAACATCTGTGAAATCAGGAAGGATTTCAAAAATTCTAAAAGGGTCTGCATGGTTGACAGGTATAGCGGGAAGGCTTCTTTTCAGAGTCGCTTGTCATTTTTTAATCGCCTTTGCTGCCGCCTATCTCTTTGATTTATCTTTTGAACGAGGCTACTTGGATTCGTTCTTAGAATCTCTCGGAGATTTTTTTGGTTTTATCCCTCCTAAGTTTGAGACAGGTTCACTACCCAGAATATTTTATGTCCTGAAATTTATGAGTCTCAATGTTTATAAAAATGGTCTACCACTCCTGGCTATTTTGGTTTCTTTCTTTTCTATTTATGCGGGAGGACTTGTGGCCCATGGCCTCTTTGACCGCAAAAACCAATTGAAAAATCGTACCCGAAAAATCGTACATACTGCCATTGAAATTCTTCTTCCGGTCGGAGTCTTTTGGGGATTGGTCTTCACAGAGTCTTTTGGGCCCATAGGACCTGCCTTTGAGGCCCTGGGACATTTGGTGACATTGACCCTTATTTTTATTCTCACCCTCTATCATACGGGAGCGATTCGTAAGTTGATTCTCGAAACCCTTCCTCATTATCTCAAGGTTTATTTGAAGGCTTTGTTTTTAAAAGAAAACATGGATCGTGAAAAAGAGCATGCCCTTGCCCCCTTAAGAATGAATCTCTACATGATTCCACACCGTTTTGTCATGCTCATTTTCGCGATCTTTTACGGTGTTCTCATCACCATGCACGTATCCTCATCTCCCTGGTTGACAGCCCTCGTTACGGCGATGGTCTCACTTCTTTTTTGGTCCAATGCCTATGTCTCTGTCACAGGTGTGGGGGATGTGATCATTGCGCCCCGTACATTGAATGAACATCCCTGGATTAAGAACCATGGCATTATGCCCATGAAATACCATAGTGCCCTCTTTGTTCCCTTTATAGCAAGTTCTAAGACGGATGCCCGAGATGTTCTTATGTTGGTTCATCGCTCGTTCCTTGAAAATGTAAAAATGTGTGAGGTAACCAAAGATGACCATGGCACTTACACCATTCAACATTTTGATGGAACAAAGGATCCAGATGTTCCGATCGAATTCTTTAATCAGAAGTTGCGGGAAAGGATACAGGGTCTTAGTCGAGGGGGAGAGGACTTCATCAAAATTCCAGACCCACGAGATCAGCTCAAGGTGATTATCAACAGTCAGGTGAAGGATAAAGAGGTGATGCAATTAGAGATAGAATTGATCAAGAAATTTCAGGAGGAATTGGGAGACGATCGTTTTATTTGGATACATCGCAACATGGATGATCCTTTCTTGAGAAAGCCCGGAACGATGTATGATGCCCTTGCGGGGTTACTCTTAAAATATTTTCGCCCCGCGGTCTATACAGGTTCTGTCATAGATAAGAGAGAAAAAATCATCAGAACAGATAAAGAAAGTGGAAAAAAAGTAGAGCTTTTAAGGTATGACCCTTCTGACCGGTATGGGCTGAGGGAACGGAGGGTGTTCAAAGTGGAGGGAATGAAAATCAGCGACGACGCGGATTTCTCGTTTCACATGTATTTCTATGGGGATGATCCGGAAAATCCCCTTTTTGAAATTGAGGAAGGTGCACTTTATGAAATCCAATACCGTGAAGAAGGGGATAGAACAATCAGAGAACGTGTTCATCTTGCGCATGAACATGAATATGAAATCAGCGATTTAGATCTTAATCATGTTTCGATTATGAGTCGTGAAACAGGAAAGCCTTTCAAGGATTCAAGGGGAAGGGTTTTAACACCTCGTCCTCTACGCTTTTCAATGGACAGCATACTTGAATATAAAGATTCCGAAGATCGTGCTGTCAAATTAAGCATTGACCCCGAAGGAAATACTCTTTGTCTGGAAGATTATACGGATCCTAGAACCAATATTTTCTATCCCAGAGGAAGTATTTATTCCAGGGCAGGTACGCATGAGTTGGATTTCACTTATCATCTTTATAAAGTAGATTGGAAAACGGACAAGGCTACACTTGTAAGAGATGAAGAGAATAAACCCCTCCGTGTGGACATTGTGAAAAGAACCTATACTGCAAATGAAAATCATGTGGACTTGCAGTTCTTGAATGATTTTAAAGATACAGAACCCGCTGTCTTTTTAAGGGTTGGAGATTTAACAACACCTAAAGGCGAACTTCCTAAATACAAAGGTCAAGAATTAACCTCTAAAAATTTTGAGTATAGTGGCGATGTTCTGGAAGAAGGGAAAATTATCACTACCAAAATCATTGGTTCTAAGCAGTTTCGACTGAGAGCGGCAAGAGATCAAAATGGAAATTTGATTCCTGAAAATGAGGTAGAAATTTTATATTTTGATTTGGTTCCTGTGGATGGTGAAAACGCAAAGCCAGAAATTAGGGCGGTTCGAATCGCAACCCCAGAAGATTTGCTTCATAGAACAAGAAAAGGAGATTTAATTTCTGGAGGGAAGATTAACGAGGAGGTTGAGAAGAAGCAGGCTGTTTTAATCAAAGAAGACGGTTCTCTGGAATTTGGTGAAAATTTTCTCGGGAATGCTCTTAAAAAAGGTTTATGGAAAACCACGTATGGAAATGGGTTTTTCTTGAAGGATAGAAAGGGAAATTTGGTTCAGGATCCGAATCAAGAAGGGCGCCCCTTCATACAAGGACAGTTTTTCGGTGAGGGGGATTGGAGAAGGCAAAATCCCTTGCTCCCTATATGGAAGGTAAATCCAGATTTGATTGGAGGCTTTCAAGAGAGTGGAGTTTTAACGGCTAAAGAAGCTCGCCAGATGTCAGAAAAAAATACGGTGCTTGGAGATGTTCACAGTCTTCACATGGGGAAACGAGGGGATGAAAAGCATTATTTAATTTCTCGACTAAAAGAGGGTGGAGCCCCTACCCCTGGAAGACAGGTCCGAGGTGGCTTTTTGGTGAATGAAGCAGATGACTATTTTGAAGTGACGCGAGAGAATTTAAGTGAGGCCACGCGTAAAGGAAATGATACGGGGGGCGCTAGAAAAGGTGCTTTGGTCCACAAACGCATCGAGCTAAAAAATGGTCGATGGATTGAGGTTTGGAGTGTCGTGGCTGAGCAGGCTAGAGATTTTGATCTCTTAAAGCCAGTAGAAGATAAGGATACAATGATTCTTCGTGAGAAAGGTAAGCCTCCTATTCTTGGTAAGAAAGGCAAAGAAGGAAGTGGCCTTTTTTATCTTCATAACGCTCAAACAGGGCAAGTGGTTTTAGATCTTGCAGGCCATAAAGTCGAAGCGGATCATGCGGTAGAAATTTTTCATCAGCCTGATGGGGATAATGAGTTTCTGATTGGGACAGTCCATTATGTAGGATCCAGGCAGGCCCTAGAACGCGAATTTGACAATGACTACAGCATTTTCCAAGAGGAATTGCCTTTTGACCTGGGCAGTTGGGGAAGGGCACATTACCCGACTACGCAAACGATTGCACAAAATAAACTATTTTATCCCCTGGCATTGATGTGGAGACTCGCAGGTAAAACTGCCTTTTTTGGAAAGGGATCTCACACGGGATCTACCTTCCTTCGCAGAATCATTCTGATGGAGGCGACCAAAGCCATCCAGAGAAGTCACGATCATACAGAGGCCGGGGCGGGGGGTTCCGCTTTGATTGAAGCCGTAGAGGCAGGAAGGCCCAGGCGCGGGGTCGCGTGGGCTTACCGAATTGTCTTCTTAGGGATAGGTCTTTTAGCTTCTGCATTTGCCCCTTCTTATATTTCAAAACCGGTATGGATTATTTTTCTCCTCATGGTCAATCCCTGGTGGCTTAAAAATGAATTTAAACATAAAGGAAAGCAAATGGAGGAGGCCCATTCGAGCTATACTTTTTCAAAGGCCCGTTTACAAGAGTGGCGAGTCGGGGACAACAAGATTCAGCATATCAAAAATCTTTATTATCGGGCCTTTGTCTATTTTATCAGAAGCTATACCCAGCCTCGCAATTTCCCTAAGGCGATTAAAACCCTCTTTCAGGCCTTTAAGGAGACTCCCACGCTCATCGAAAAATTTATCACCTGGATGAATTTTATGGGCATTCAAAATGATCCAACCTTTGCGGGTTGGCTGGGTCTTTTATTTTTTACGGTTTTTAAGCCAGGCATGAGGGAATTGGCTTTCCCCTGGCTCTCAGACCTTCTCTTTATCAGCGCCATGATGCTTCTCATCAGTGTGACCTATCAAATCCGTCCCGTTCTGCGTAGAATTTTTAGGGAGCCATCTCCTAATATGAGAGTTTGGCTCTTGCGTACGGGGCGCAATTTGCTTGCTTTTGTCATCCCAATTATTATTGCTGTTTTGGTGGGTGATTTCGTCTCCACAGAGTGGACAGGCTTAACCCAGGATCTTTTTGACGGCCTAAGCCACTTTTTCAGAATGAGTTATAGCTTAACAGTAGGTCAAGGAAATCGTTTCTTAAGCATTAATCCGTGGATTCATATATTTAACAGCGTTCCCTATGTGCTGACCATGGTTTTAGGCTGGGGCTTCACATCCGTAGGAAGAGACATTGTCCGTGAATTTTATCGCGGCATGTATTTGGTGTTCTGCAGTACATTGGTCCTCATCCGTAATTTATGGAATGTGACAGAAGCAGGGATCGTGGCCCTCAAATCACATGTGAGATCTATTCCCGCAAAATGGACCACAGGGTCGGTGATCGAAGGATTTATGATGGATAATCTTATTAAAACAACCGACTTCTTCAAAAATGGTCTACCCCTTTTCTTGATTGGGTCAGGGCCTGTTGTCCTAACTGTTTTAGGCATTATACAACCCACCTATTTGGGTACTTCTTATACCATTATTATCTTTTCATTGATGCTAGGCTGGCTGGCGGATAAATGGACTACCGATTATGGCATGAAACGCTTCTATAGATTTCCTCAAATGGGCGTGGCGGAGGACCGCATTCAGGAACTCGTGTTTAGTTTGGAGGAATTCAATCTGAGATATAAGAACAGTGATAAAGATGAATACGCCTTCCGCCGTCGTATTCGTCAAATCGGAGGTCCCGTCCTTGTGTTTAGTAAGGACAAAGGTTATGAATTAGGAGAACGAGATTTAGCGCGACTTTACTTATCTAAAAATTATTTTCTGGCAGAGCAAGAACTCCAAGAAATATTTCCCCTTTTATACATCCAAGACAATCTTCTCGATCAAAATATTAATAGAATTCTAAAAAGAATCAATAAGCGTAGAGAGGGACATGTTGAACTACTTCAGAAAGAAGTCTTGGAAGCCATTTTAAATATATTGAGAGGCAAAGAGAATGAAATCAAGGAAACCGATTTACGTCCTTTTCTTGAATATTTAGGAGAGATCTATGATTTAAACCATCGTGATGTAGAGCGTCTGTACGCTTGGTGTGCGATGAATTTTGAAAAATTTAACAGGCGGATTGTCTCAACATTTTTTACGTGGCCTTATGAGCCTGAGCTAAGAAAATGGTTAAAAGATCGAAAAGAGAAAAAGTCTTGGCAAACCATCGAAGGCAAAACGCTTGACCAAAAATTGGAAATTTTTGCCGAGCGCTTTTTGTTTAAGCCGGGCGTCTTTGCGGGTCACACCCGATTCTGGCAATATCCCCTGGCCCAGGATGGACCCTGGTGGGCCTATTTATTGGTTTTTTCAGCCGTCTTTGTCCCTGCCTGGCTTTTCTTTTGTGCCTATCTTGGATTTTTCTCCTTCATCGTACCTCTTTCTTTTGCCCTCTTGGCGACCTTGGGCATGTTAGGATCTGGACAATACTTAGCACTCAGCATAAAATCCTTGGCTCATCCTGAAGCCCGTAAACATCAGGTTTCCTTGCCCCGATATCTTCTTCAAACTATTTTTAAGAAATTGATGTTTTGGAAATCTGGATCTGAAAATGTGATGACCACCCTATTCTATTCAGTCCTTGCACTTCTAAAGATAGCAGCCATCGGCCTCCTTTTTAATTTTAGCCATGTGAGTGCAATCATTTTGTTTGTTGCAGGCACCATTGCCATCATGTCCTGGGCTATGAAGCGTTCTCACAAGATTCTCTTTGCCGTTTTTGGAACGGTCTTTACCTTTGGCCTTTTTGCGGAATTTCTTCTCATGGTTGAAATATCGGTGGGAGCAACCCTCTTTTTGTCAGCCCTTCCAACCCTTCCTTTGGTTTTTGCCGCAATCGCCTTATATCTCCTCTATCATATTCTGAATTATTACTTAGCTCGAACGGACGAATTCTGGAAGAGCGCTGAAGATGAAAAAAGGATGGATGCTATTGTACAGTCAGGGTTGGGACTCAGAGAAGAACTTGAGCCTGGATTTCAAGAAGGAAATAATTTTCGCACAACGAACCCAGACACTCAGCTCTTGATTGACCTTGGTATTTTGGAAGGGGTGACCTCGTGGAACCGTCAGGGCGGTGGGGGATCAGATTCTGAGCCTTCTGACGTTCCCCCAGCTCCCTGGGCGCCTCCTTTAGGCGAGGTCGAAGGTGGAAGGCCGAGGGTGGAAGGAAAATCACACGAGCGAGAAGTTGTTGACTCAGGTGTCCAGGCTCCAGCTTTGAGCCCAGTTCGTCCAATGACCTACGAGAAATCTGCTGGAATTAATGTCCCTCACATCATGACCCTGGATGAAATTCGAAAAGCCATTGCTCAGATTCCTCGGGATTCTTACCCGGGACTAGGGTTGGCAGCATATGCAGACGGTCTTTTTGTTTACTTGGAGGTACGTCCATCTGTACGGGGAGAGGGATGGGAGATTCCAGATGTGGTGGAGTTTTTTGTTGAGGATGAGAGGGTGTATTTTGCTACGAGTTGGAAGGGATCGGTATTGTATTTCTACTGTTCTAATCAAGTGGATGAGGGTGGAGATTTGTTGCCTGCTGCTCCTATTGAAAGAGACGCCTTTGAAGCGGCTCGGGCGAGGAGCCAAGGGCAAGCGCCTTCTATAGAAGAAGGCGGATCGCCAGCTCCAACCGCTTTACCTGCCTCATCGGGCCCGACGAATCAGGTCGCTACAGGGGAGGGTTCGGAATCAGTTTCTAGTGAATTAACTCCCCCGGCCCCTCCTAAGAACGGTGAGTCTATAAGCGCAGGAAACCTTTTGCCTGATCAAGGAACGGAAAATCCTTCACTTGATTTAAAAGCAGAAAACCCTCCCCTGGGTGTAAGGGGAGATGGAGGGGTTAGTGCATTAGCATCTGAACTTGCCCATACATCTAGCGTAGCTCAGCCCTCAAGAGTTGAATATCTCTCCCCTGGATGTGATGTCTCTGCTTTGATTGCTTCAGATGAAGCTTATGTTTCAAGAGAAGGCTTTCGGCATGAAGACTTGGCCCTACCTTTAGAGGAAGCCATTAAGCATGCTCTGAAAAGCGTAGTAGGCGAGAGCAATTTTATTTTTGGGAAAGAGACCTATTTTATTTCTTATGGGGGTATAAATTTTGTTGTGAATGACGGATTAGGAAACTCGTTACAGGCGCGAAGATTTTATAGGGTTACGCGGATAAAGACGTTGGAAACAATTCATTTTCTGGATGTGGCGCCGCGATTGATCAGAGAACATCATTTGTATGGAGATCCTAAAACATCCTATCGTGTGGAGCCTGCTCAAATTATTGAAATGTTTTATCCTTCAGAATTTGATCTTGGGGGAGGGGGGGATGAGGGGGGTGATGGATCTCTTGAATCCAATGAGGATTTTGAAGGTGAGAGTTCTTTGGCTCCTTTAGAAGCAGAAGATTTGGTGATGGAGGCGTGGGGTCATTGGGGGGAGTTTGGTTCATTGAATAGATCCCCTGAAGGGACTGTACAGAGAATGGGGCGGATTCAACATGATATGACCTTTGCCCGTGGTTTTCTAGCCAGGGCAGAAGGGGCTTCGGATGTTTCGAAAAGCTTGGTTTTGTTAAATAATGCAGAAGTGCTCTTAAATTCGGCATGGGAATCTATATCGGAAGCTGATCAATTAGGCCTAGATCTTGACCTGCAGTTAGGGGTGGATGTTCTTAATGAATTGCTGCGACTCGAAAAGATCAGAGAAAAGATTTCTGGGGGAGAAGCTTCTTCAAAACTCAATGGGCATAAAACGGTAACTCCCCCAGCCCCTCTTACTCCAAGAGGGGGGAAAACTGTGGATCTAAGAGCGGGGAAAGCTGCAGATCTAAGAGGGGGGGGAACTGCAGATCAGGGTTCTTTAAATTTTTCTCGTACTTTAAGTATGGATCCCACGATTTTGCTCGTCTTATCTCAAATTTTTTATGGATTTGTCTGGGTTAGTTTGGGGGTTCTCTTACTGGCAGGTTTAATCGGATGGTATGTGGGGTCTCATTCTCAAAACGAAAGTCCCAGTTTGAAAAAGATGGCAGGGATTGCGATTTTAATCTTGGGGCTTTTTGGGATTGCGATTTCTGCTTCTTCTGACCTTTCAAATCAGCCTTTGGCTGCATTGCTGCCTCAGCAGACTTCTGATCTGCAAGTAATTGCAAGTAAAACAGAAACTCCCAGAGTTGACGGACCAGTGATAGAAGAGAAAAGAGATGAACTAAAGCTAGTTGAGATTGCTCCACCTCTTAAGTTTGTAGAGCAGCAAACTTATACATGTTATTTGATTGCTTCTCCAAGTGATGAAACAGAAGAGGGAGATGAAGATGATGAGGAGCTGGATGAGATGACCCCTGTAGAGGCAGTGGCAGATGATGGAAGTGAACCAGATTATTTTGATATTGATTATTATGCAAGAGGAGCATCATCTTACACAATTTCTTATCGTTCTCACATGTTCGGAGTTTTTCCGTATGAGATCTCGGGAAAAGGGGATGCCGAAGATGAAAATATAGAAGATCAAGAAAAGGTCATCCCCGACTTCATGACCCCCCCTCCCGAAATCATCGAAATGATTATTCAAACATTTGTGAGAGAAGCCAAGGGGAATGGCCTGGATGATGCAGCCTTCAAAGAAGAGGCTGAAAAATTGGCTCGGGCCTTGCTCAGACCTGATGTGACGCCTCAAGATATCGAAGCAGCTGCAGATGCGATGATCGCGTTTGTTGCTGAAGACGGGGTTGAAAGTTCAGCTCAAGGAGCCAGTCTCGATGAGAGTGCGTTACGAAAAATGAAAGAAGATATTTTGCCGATTCTTTTTTATATGGCAGATCTTCCTTATGCCGAGTCGCTCATTTTTTCTGTGAGCGATGATGGGTTGTCTCCGGAGCTTTTACGCCGTATGAATGTTTCTAAGGAGATGCTCAGAAAAGAGGTGGTTGTTGATCTAGGGGGTTCTGTAACCATCGATCTTACCCCGATTTCTCCGAATCTTTTCTCGATCGTCTTAAAAGAAATTATGTCTGCTAATTCTGAATGGATGAAAACAGGAGTTCTTCCGATTCACATTGCAACTTCTAGTACATTGCCAGAAGGCCTTGAGCTTGTCGCCATTTTTGATCGCGATAGGAACAAAATCAAAGTTTTCCCGATGACCACCCTGGGGGGTACGCCTCCACTGATCCTCACAAATCGCCGAACACAGACTGAACGTATCCGAGATCAGGCTGGAACTGCTGGTTTACGTGGAAGGCAGTATTAAGATTCTTCAAAATGTGTTACAATTGCCTCGTTATTTTGAGGAGAGGAGAGTCTATGAATCCCTGTATAGAAATTAATCCACGCGTTTGCAGTGGGAAGCCAGTTATTTCGGGAACGAGAATTCCTATCACGGTCATTTTAGATCAACTGGCGGAGGGTCTTTCTCTTCAAGCACTTCTAACAAAATATCCTGAACTTTCTTTGGAACAAGTGACGGGTGTTTTACGCTATTGTCATTCTGTTATAGAGCATACAGAACTAGAGAGGGAAATCATTTGAAGTCTTTGCATTTATTGTTGGATCAAATGATAGATTCAAATGTTGCAAACGAACTTTCTCAAGAGGGGTATGATGTCCTAAGAGTGTCTCAAGTCGGTATGGCGAGATCAGATGATGAAGAGATTTTCAGTCTTGCCATTAGAGACAAGAGAATTTTGATCACATTGGATGAGCATTTTGGAGATTGGGCGGTCCTTCCTTTGAACCAAATACATTCAGGAGTGATTCGAGTGAGGGTTAAGCCTACTTCTGGACGTGCGATTGCTTCTCTCTTAATTCCTTTTTTAGATAAACACAAACAAAAAAGTTTTAACAATTATCTTGTTATTATTGGGGTTTCAGGTTCTCGCTGGGTTAAAACTGTTGCCTAACGGCTCAAGCATTTGATCCCCACAAATCGCCGAACACCGACTGAACGTATCCGAGATCAGGCTGGAACTGCTGGTTTACGTGGAAGGCAGATGTAAACTGTGATAGAATGTTAAGAGTAGCCAGGGAAAAGGCCATTCTGAAGATTCTACAATATTCTGTGAGGATGATGCGATGTTTCTGAGTCCGCAAGAACGCTCTGCGTTGCAAGATTTCAAAAAAGTTTTACTAGAACGCTTCCGTTCGCAAGTGAGCGAAATATTTCTTTTTGGTTCCAAGGCGCGTGGCGATTCGAAAAGTGATTCGGACATTGATGTTTTGGTGATCACCCAGCAAGATGACTGGAAACTCAAGGATAAAATAGGACGACTTGCAACGGATATTCTTCTCGACGAAGGTATTTATTTGTCTATTAAAGTATTAGGGCAAAAACATTATCAATACATGAAATGGTTGGAGGCGCCGTTTATTAAGAATGTTTTAAAAGAGGGTATTCTTGTGTGAATATTGATGAAAAAATTCTCGAATATATTCGAGAGGAAATGAAAAAAGCAGATCGTGCCTTGAAATCGGCTCAAAAACTTTTGTCGGAGTCCCTGACTGAGGATGCTGTTTCCCGTGCTTACTATGCAGTGTTTCATGGTGCTCGTTCGGCACTGATGTTGAAAGGAATTGAAACGGGTTCCCATAAAGGTTTAATCAGTCAGTTTGCAATGCATTTGGTGAAGCCAGGTTTGATAGAGGTTGAATATAGCGATATTTTGAGGCAGGAAAAAGAGGATCGAGAAACAGGAGATTACGAGACTTTTGTCACCTTCAGCAGTGAAGAAGCTATGAAGTTGGTGAACGATGCTCAAAAATTTGTCTTGCGAATACGAAAATTTCTGCAGGACCAGTCTGGAATTGTCCTTTAGGGATAAAGATGGAAAATTTTTATAGGCATATGCACTTGGCTCCAGTATTCTTGATCCCTCAAGCGTAGTCGCCCGATTTATCGGGCAATCCATGTATGGCCCCATAAATGGGGCGACTACAAATGGACGACACTTTTCCCCAATCTTTTCTCGATTTGCCCAACGGCAACGGGTCGAATCCGAGAACAAGCGGGGACTGCTGGTTTACATCTCTCCATTTTAATCTCTTTAATCCTCCTCCTTTAAGCCAGATTTTACAATAGACGCGAGAACTCAAGAGCAAGAGCTTGAGCCAGACAGGCCTTTGCAGTCCCTGTGGGATTGGCCTGAAGAAAGCGCAGGTATGCATAAAAAGATGCCTGTCGAGCATTTCTGAAGGCCAAGTACCCCAAGATGTTGCGTCGAATTCCGCGGCCTATTGCAAAATCTGGGTTTAAAGACGAGATCCTTCGTCGCAAAAGAGCTCCTCAGGATGACAAATGAGGGAGGTTCTAGAACGGATCTTATTTTTAACTTTCTCTCCTAGAGTAACTTAAATTATTAAAAACTCCTCATTTTTCTTTTGACCTTCTGGCCCTTTCAGATGTCTTTAATGTTGAAAGCTGTTATAGCAAGGTACCTTATGACAAGTTTCAATGTAAATTATGAAAAATCCTTTCGGAAATTCGTTTCCACTCTCCTTTTAATCACTTTTTCATTTACGTATCTTGTTCAAGATACGGGATTTGCACAAGAACTCAATACAGCGTATAGCGTTCAGCGGACAGCGGACAGAAAACCAGCGGATACGATTTCTCCTAAATCAGCTCTGCTTGAAGTTTCTCATGGTGCAGAGGTTTCCATCCCCGCAAACTTAGGCGATGTCATTGACCGCTATGAAGGCAAAGACGACCGCATGATTATTCAGATTCAAGACGTGCACTGCCATTTCGAGGCCCAGTCTAATACCGCTAAAATTATTTCTGACCTTCTCCAGAAACATGGGGATCACGGTCTTAAGATGATCGGTCTTGAGGCGGCAGAGGGTTCTGTGGATACAACTCTTTTGACTTCCTATCCTGATAAAAAACTTCGAAAAGTCCTCGCCGAATACCTCATGAAAAAAGGAAAAATTTCCGGTGCTGAATATCTTTCTATCATTCAAGATAAACCGCTTCCTCTTGAAGGCGTAGAAAACATGTTTCATTATTTTGAACATCTCTTCCAATTTGACCGAGGGTTGGATGTAAAAGACAAAGCCTTGCCCATTTTGGACAAAATAGAAAAGGCAATTACAGATCTGCGCGAAAAAATTTATTCCCAAGAAGTGTTGGAAGTTTTGAACAAAGAGAAGTCCTATTTGGAAGGGGATACTCAGATTGATGAGTATGGAAAATATTTGGTAGACCAGGCGTTAACTCTTAAGCTGGATGTTGGGGGGCAGAAAAATTTTCAAGGCATGATGAAAGTGGCAGATTTAGAAAAGCAAATAGATCTTAAAAAAGTAGAAGAGGAAAGAGTTCATGTCCTTGAGATTTTAAGCAGAAAGCTCGTGAAAGAAGAGATGGTAGAACTGATGACGAAGAGTTTGTATTACAGACTCGAGAAAATGGATGCGTGGGAATATTATGAATATTTAAAGACTGTCGTGAGTCCCGCGGGGACTATAAAAACATGTCGTGAGTCGTTAGGGGTGAGTGGTCAGAATTCAACGTTAGAGAAAACTTATCCCAACCTCTCAAAATATATCCAAATGACTGAAATATTTCACGAGATCAAGAGTGATGAGCTTTTGAAGGAATGTGAAAAGATATCAGAGGAAGTACAGGATAAGTTGTTAAAGACCAAAGAAGAAAAGGCGCTCAGGCAAATTGAGAAAGACTTTATTATTTTGAGAAACTTTTTTGAATTGGAGATGAAGAAGAGTGAGTTTCAATATTATGTGGAGAATAAGGAGAGGGTTTCAGCAAAAAACATAGTGGATGGGTTGGAAGAAATCCAGGATCCAGGGTCCAGGGTCCAGGGTAACTCCCCTCGGTCCCCTCTTAAACTAAGAGGGGAGGAAAAACAAAAACAAGAGCAAACAAAGAGCGCTTTTCCTATTTTAAAAGGGGAGGAAAAGCAGAGATGGGTAACGTCCCCTCCCCTTAGTTTAAGGGGAGATGGAGGGGTTACAAATGACGACATCACATTCCTCGACTCTCATCTCAAAGACCTCGAACAATTCTATCGCTATTCAGACAATCGTGAAGAGGCGATGGTCCAGAACACGCTCCGGAAAATGAAAGAGAACGAGAGCCCGATTGCGATTCTATACGCGGGAGGATTTCATACGGATGGACTCACGAAGCGCTTGGAAGAAGAGGGCGTGTCTTATGTCGTTGTTGCTCCCAGAATCACACAATTCAAACTCAAGACCCCGTATTTATCTATTATCAAGAACGAGCCTTCGAAATTAGAGAAAATGTTGATGGATTTGGAGAAGAAAGAAAAGGGGACGATGGCGACTCTACCGTTAGAGGGAGATCTAAAAACAGAAGTTGCTGCTCTCAGTGGTTTGGAGGCAGATGATCCAGCACGAGTGAATGGAGAGGAAACGATTCGGCTTCAAATAGCAGCTCTTAGATCGGCTTTGATCGTACGTGGGCTGCTAAATTCCGATATTTCGGCAAATGATATTACTTTCACTCGAGAAGGTGACACCGTCACTATTCTCATTTCTGGCATTCCCAGATTTCAAATCACCCTGAATTCTGAAAATAAAAATAATCCTGAAAAGTTGGTGGAGAGTATTGTGCCTATTGAAGTTTCTGCTCCGACTGAGCAAACATCGGAGTGGGTAGGTGGCCCTCTTCGTAGTTTGGACGGAAGTTATCAGGCGTTAGAGAGTGAGGAGATTAAGACGTTGAAAGGTCTTGCAAGCAAAAAAGGGGGATATGCGATTCCTTCCAGTACGGAAACGTTTGGTGATGACGAGGTGGTTTGTCGCGTGGTGGATTATGATGAAAAGAAGGGAGACCCTGTTTATGATATTTTTCAGCCGCACAGTATCAAGGCCTACCATTATATGGCGGCAGCCGTTCCAAATTCTGAAAGACCAGGTTTAACAAGAATAGTGGTTTATGCGTTTCTCCCTCGTAGGCTTGACGAAAGGGAATACGCTTTTCGCAAGAGGCATGAAATTTTAGAATCGCTTTGGGAGTACAAGCTTAAAAAAGAGGGAATAGCCTACCGGAACCGCCTGGAAAAGAATCCTTCAACTCCTCAACCTCTCTGGATGCAATTAGGCCTTTCTCGGGATGTTGCGGCTCATATCCTCGCTTGGGGACAGCATGTTCTCGAAGAGGGTTGGGATAATATTGAACAGTGCCCCTTCTTGAAAGAAGAAATTCAAAAATTAAATCTTGCCCAACTTCAGGCCATTTATTCTGACGAAACCATTCAAGAGAGAAATCGCATTCATAATCCTTTGAGAAAACATTATCTTTCAGGTTTTAACGATGCCGATTGGCAGCGACTTGAGACCTTTGAAAATTCTGTGAGGGATTTGGCCAGAAGACTTACTTTTCCTTCAAAGTTGGTTCAGGATTTAGATAATCAGGGAAGGGGTCGAAAAGTTTTGTGTCTTGGAGCAGGTGGAGACTATCAAGAGGCAAATTTCTTTAGCTCCCGTAATTGTGGTGTGGAAGTGGTCAAAATGAGAGGGGACGCAGAAGGTGATGATAAAGACTTTGAGGTATATGAAGCAGAAACACAAGAAGCAGCCGAGGAACGAATCATTAATGACATCTTAAGAAGGCTTCAATTGGATGAGGGGAAAAAATATGATGCCATTTATGCCCGTTTGAGTTTGCACCATTTGCCCCAGAAGTATCTTTTGCGGGTGCTCAGAAAAATATCCGACATGCTCGAAGTGGGTGGAAAGTTCTATTGGGTTGTCAAATCCAAAGACGATGTTCTGTATCAAGGTCGGACTGGCGAACCTGGAGAGGACGGTTTGACTCCTTATAGAGATCAGCCCTCAGGACAGGAGCTGAAGAGAAGGTTTTTTACGCCTGATGAAATGAAAGCATTGTTAGAAGCGAAAGACGATGCTGAGAAAACCATTTTTGGATTTGAAGTATCTACAATCAATCCTCGTTTTGAACGCTTGACCAGAAGAACAGCGCCCATCACACAGGACAATCATGAATCAAGTTTGTTGGAAGTAGTGGCGGAAAAGAAAGAGGATGTAGCCCTTGCTTTGGATGTTCCTGCCCGAGTGGTGCGTGTGGGGGCCAAGCTGTTTGACGGTGAAACAGGGGCACAACCGATCGAGCCAGATGTTCGCCCGAGCATAAAAGGAGATGTTGTGGATGTAACAGAGCTGTCAGATGAGGAAGGACTGACGGATGAAGCGGTAGGCGCTCGTTCTGTCATGGCTGGAGAGGGTTGTCTTTCTATACTGGCAGCAGGGGGGAGTTCGCGCATGGCCATTGCCAAAATGCCAGAGCGTTATAAGAAGGATATTGGTGATGCTGATATAAATTCAAAGGCATTGGTTCCACTTGGAAGTTATAGAGCAAGGACGATAACCTATTTCGGTGCATTTTTTTATAACATAAAGAGATTGTTTGAGGGTCTTCAGAAAGAAGCGGAAGGGACAAATATAGAAAATCATTTGGAGGATAATGACATTATGTATCTTACAAATGACACATACGCCCAAGAGCAGGCAAAACATTTAAGGCAAAATGAAAGTTTTGGACTGCAACAAAGAATTTATTCTTATGTTCAGCCCTGGGTCAATAAAATTTATGCCCCGCCTGACCAGATAGGACCGCTCAGGAAGAATTTGAATAACGAAAAATTTGATGCAGCCAAGAAAAGATCCGAGGAGATTCAAGCCGCTTTTGACAATGGCGATGAAAAAGCGGTGGTGCATAAAGAAAAAGGTCCTTGGGGTCATGGGGAATACTTGCATCAGATGGTGGTCAGCGGCCGTTTGCTCGATATGTTGGAAAAGAATAAAAAATGGATTTATGTGAGAAATATAGACAATAGCGGAGCTAAATTTGACCGGGTTTGGTTGCGTGCCTTGGGTCTGTTCCTGAAAAAGGGTGTGGGTTTTATGCCGGAGGTATCACCTCGATCCCCTGGACAAAAGGGGGGGGGATTGCTTGTGGTTGGTGGTAGGCAGGGGATTGGTGAGGACGCGATTATTGCGGCTACGGCCAAGGCAAAAAATGATTCAACTCTTACCGCAGAAAATTGCTATTGGTTTAACAATGGGGCCGGATTCATGACGCCCTCATTTGTAGCGAGTTTGTATATGAGTGAGGGGCAGACGATTGATGCGTTTATCCAGGAGCTTCAAGATGCGAACGGGGATGTGGAAAAATTAGAGGCGGTTGCAGAGAGGGGGAGGGGTAAATTCCTAAAACTATTTGACGTCAAGCCAACTAAAAATGGAGAAGGGGCGGCTCCATTAGAAACGAATCTATGGACTTCATCCATTGTGGCTCCCGTAGATCAATTGGTTGAAGCGGTCGGGGTTCGCGGAGTGCGTGCGTTGATAGAAAACGAAGGGATGTTGTTAGCTTATTTTGCCTTATCGTGGGAAGATAAAATAAAGGTTTTAGAAAAAATTCGATTTTTTTCTGCGAAACAATGGGAACTCCCCGAGGAGACTGTAGAGAAAAATAGACGTCAACTGGAAGAGAATTATAACGAAGCCCTTCGAGCAAAATGGGGGCAAGAAAAGGTCAACAATCCTGATTTAATGCAACCGCCTCGTCGAACTCTGACGAGGGAAGAGGCCCTGTTGGTATCAGAGACGTACGAGGGAAATTTGCAAGTCGCTACAGATATGCTTCGATACATATATGAGGCCCCGTTGGTCACGCCGGGGGTTTTTAGAGAGGCTTTATCAGCGGCTGAAGCAGGTGCTTCAGTCAGTCCTAATTCAAACGTTTTTGCTGAAGTCAAAAATTTATTGGTTCTAGCTTTAACCGCAGCAGCTTTGTTTGTGGCACCAGGCCCACAGGCAAGGGCGGCTCTGCCTTCTGTGGAACCTATAAAATCAGCGCTGGTTCAGAAAGACGGGGGCCAGCGGCCAGCGGCCAGGGAAACACATTTAACTTTAGCTCAGTTGATTGAAAGAGAAGGGGGGGCTTTAGCGGATTTGAGGCGGACACGGCATGCGGTCTATACCGTCATGGCCAAGACGCCTCAAGAAATGAAGACAATGGATGAACAGGTTGAGAGAGGTGAAGCCAGTCAACTCCGAGAAGGGGTTTATACAATTTATGGATATACTCCAAGTCAAGAAGGGGTGTTAAAGGCTCGTGTTGCCCGAGGAGAGGCGAGTGTAGAGTATCGGACGGTTTCGAATCCGCCTGTGTTGAGTCAAGCTGATCAGGCGCTTGCCCGTAGTGTCGAAGGGCATCTTGCAACGCATCGTCTTTATGAAGCGGACCCAGCTTTCAGAGAAGAAGTGGGTCGAATTTGGAAATCCCTTTCTAGGCAAGATCGACAGATTTTTGCGGAGCTTCTCTTTGTGCGAAGAGGGGATCGTAGTGCGAAGACAGATGCAGTCATATCTGAATTTGCTGCTGCCTTGGCGAATCCAGATTATTTAATGGATAGATTTAAACAATTTGCTTATGCGAGCAGTAAGGCGGCTGGGAAAGTTAAGGGACTAATTTTTGAATTTAAAGGAAGTCCAACACCTGAAAAATCCGCGGGTCTTTATCTGAGAGACCGAAGTGATCGGGAGAATGAATGGGGCTTTCGAATGAAAGTAGAAACTTTAGCCGCGAGAGTTGCTGCTGCTCAAACAGCGGCTCAAGGTCGAGCGGGGGTTAAAGTAGCCGAAGTAAAGCCTTTCGACTGGTTAAAACCTGTGATTGAAGGAAAGAAATATGATGCCGTTGGCGCAGGGCTTCTTGAAAATGGGGCTCAAAATAATGCAAGTGTCTTGGTCAATGGTCTTCGCAACTTCGTCATGGGAGGGTGGCTTATCGGAATCATTTTTATAGGGGCGCTCACTAGACTTTTGAAAGCCATGCGTCCTTCAAAACCTTTACTGGGGTCTGAAACCTTGGATTCCCGCTTATCCCGACAAGGGGCTGCTTCGCTGAAGCCTGCGGGAATGACAAATGTTGGTGCAAGCAGTCCTGTTATCCCCGGATCCCCACTTCCTGTCATCCCCGAAATAGATGGATCCCCGATTATAGATTTCGGGGACGGATCCAGTCCAGCATCTGTTTCTCAAGTAGCTGAAGTCCGTCCCGTTGTTGAAGTTGTTCGTGTTAATTCCAGCCGTTCTTCCGGTAGACGTTCTAGGAGCAATGTGATTATTGAGTTGATATATGAATCTGGGCTAGGTTTACATTGGGGCACGACTCTGTATCTGGTTGAAACACGGCTTGAAAGAAGGATGCGAGAATTCCAAGAAAGCCAAGGAATGACGGAACTGGCTTTTGCGCAAGCTATTCAGGGAATGGAAAAATGGCAAGTCAAGTGGATAGGACGCCTCTTTTCAATTTCAGATGTGTATCGCCTGTTCACGTCCGAAAATAGAGCAGCTCTATCAAGTTGGGTGACGGAAAAAAAGTTTGGTACAGATGAAGGTGTTTCAGCGTATGTTCAAAAAATGCAGGGCATGAAGAAGGAAAAGCAAAGGATTCGAGCCGTTCGATCCAGTTTGCCAGCAGGCTTGGCTGGCATGGTTGAAAGGGTTGTAGTTGCTGAAGGACGAGGCGGTCGAAATAGCATTGGCCCTTGCGTATATATTAAATTAAGAGCGGGTCTTTTTGAATCTTATTGGATGGTGATCGGAAATAATCTTGGAAATTTAAGCCCTTATCTTCATCGTTTGGGTTCTCAAAAGACAAGGGCTTATCGCTTGCAAGGGCGAGATCTTGGATTAGGCCAATTCGGAGATTACATAACCTTCTTTAAAGAACCTGGGTTATTCGAAAGAGTGAGAGATTTTGCTCGGGATTTGTTGCTGAAATTAGATTTATCCACATCTGACCCCACTGTTGCAGGTCGGGCGGCTCAGCTTGCCGGCACAGCCGCCATCGCCTTTCTCTATGGCGCAACGCAGTCGGGATGTTCAAGGCAAGAGGACGATGTAAATCTTGAATCTTTAGATGCCTCGCAATTGACCAATTTTGGTGGCGTCAACGTTGCGCAATATGACGATCCCAGTGGTGTTTTTAGAGTGCTTGAAGAAGAAACTCCTGAAGGTGAAATGCCACAATCGGGCAGTATAAATTCCCATCTTTTTGGGACAGGGTTATATGAATATGAAACAGATCATCCAGATTTATTTGCGTCTCCTCATGCTGTAATGCAAGCGAGGATTGGTGTTATTGACCTGGATTCGTCAAAGGAAGATGCAGGTTATGGAACGACTGAAGATGAGGCAATAAGCGGTGGAGGGTCTGCGGGAATGTATTTCAATTTTCAAGACAATTCGTTAGATCAATTAGAGGCTGGGGGATACAAAATCTATATTGCCTTTTCAGCAGATGGAAGTCTAACTCACGACGAAGTCGTTCTTAAAGTTGAATTAACGGATAAATATGGTGACACCGTAAAACGGGATGTTAAAACAGGATATATTTATTTAAGCAACGTCAATTCTGGACTGCAGGGCGCATGGATTGATTTGAGAGAAGCCAGAGATTCTGATGGGAATTTACTGGATTGGGAGCCTTCGGACACTGCGCGAATAGGTGGAGTGGATGGTGTGCAGGTGGATGTTTTTTTAGGATCTATTAATTTTGCTACTGTGTCTAGCGCTCAGAAAGGGATCGTTATCCGCTGGATTGGAATTGATAAGAGTCCAATCAATCTTATTTACCCTATAGAAGGAAGTTCTGCGGCTGATTTAAGCATTATTGATGGAGTGAATGAACCTAGCGTTGGTCCCAACTTAACTTGGGATGAGAAGGGAAGAGCGACTCAAGAGTGGGCTGTTCATTTTTTTGATAGCGATTCAAGTGATGCAGCAAAATACTATGAATGGGAGATCCCTGAAGATAAAAAGACCTATGATCCGAATGGAACAACCGTTTTTGAAGTTGAAAGTTCTGAGCTTGCAAGTTTCAATGTTGAGGTGAAGGAGTATCAGAGAGATGCGGACGGAAATATTTTAACGTCTACGGACGAGGATGGAACAGTAAAGCCTCTGCTTCTTCAAAGCACTGTCTTAAACACTCAAGAGATCATGAATGGGAAGTTGGGTTGGTCTTCAGCCAATCCTCGTGTGATCATTGATCATCGTTATCTAGACCATCGAGGTTTAAAATATTGGGATGCGATTACATTGGTTGTTAAGAAAAACCAAACGACTCAGAACTCTATTACAGTCAATATCCGCGGCATACTTTCTGAGGATCTTTTTCCGATTCAATACAACCTCACAGAGGACACAGGTGAGGGGGATGAATATACGGTTGACAATAATTATGAAATTGCACCCATTGGAACAGAGGTCACAGTTAGAAGTGTTGTGACTGACCAGTATCCTCATGGAAGTCACACCCTCACTCGAGAAATGATCATGGAAGGAATTATCAATCCAGATGATTATGGTGCAGAGTCCTTTGTCTTTTCCGCAACCAAAGGAAAAGAAGATTTTCTATACGATCCGAGTGGGACGGTTGACGTTGGAGTGAATGATATTGATAACACACTTACGGGTTTTACAGTGGAGTATCAAATCACGGTTCCTGATCCAGATAATTCTGAAATTCCTTATAAGTACTATGTATATGTAGAACATACGATGAATGGGACGACCGAATGGGTTGTTACAGCCGATGAAGTCGCTCGAGTTTTGGCTAAATTCAAAACGGATCATCCCCAAATAGAAGATCCTGCCTCTTTAATTTTAACCGAGGGAGTGACCCTGACCATTTCAGTCGTGGTTAAACAAAGTCATTTGGCAAGCGGGGCCACATCAGCTCATTTTATATTGGATGGATTGGAGAGTCAGGAGAGGTTGGCGGGGGTGGGTGGCAATCTTATAGAGGTAATTCCTGCTGGTAACGAAGCCTACACGTTCCTAACAAACGCAGGCAAGACAGGACTATACGTAGGAGACGGGATCACTGTAGACAGTCAAACCGGGGGAATAGTAGAGGACTTTGACAGTCAGACCGTGACAGCGACATTTGACACATCGAACACAACGCGTGGAGATGTGTATATAGACATGATGATATACGAGCCACCGACGAGTGACGAAGCCAAGCAAATGGAGGCAGATGGTGGGATCATAAGAGAGATCACGACGACAAGCATCACACAGATGTACAGTGAGATTACACTCGTAAACAAAGTGACAGGCGCGACGGAAGTCTTAAAGTTCCATCATGACACTTCTGACATGGCAGGTGGGAAGATCAAGATGCCGATAGACACAGCGACCTATGACGTCTCAACAATCTCAAAGTGGATAGAGGTGATCAGTTATGACTTTAGTGCCACAACCACGACAACGGTAGCCAAGGGAGCCAACACGAGTGGAGGGGGTCAACACGATTGTATTCAAAGCGCCCAGAAGGGTCCCTCTGGAAAACCTAAATGGGGTTACGACTACAGACGATGTTATTTATTTGTTTCAAACAGAACCAGAAAGGGCGTCTGCCAGCAATGGAGGTGTTTCTGCTGAAGTGGTTGAGGATTATGAAAATCGCAATATCGTTTTAACCATTGATACAGGGAATGCTACGAATGGGGAGGTTTATCTAGACAGAAGGATTTATGCTCCTCCTACTGAGGAAGAAATATCTCAAATTTCAGCAGCGGGAGGCCTGGTTTATAACGTGGCTGTGAGATCGGGCTCTGTTAAAGAGTATTATACGGAGATAGAATTAAAAACAACAGAAGGAGAAGTTGTAAAATTAAGGTATAAAATAGATTCGACAGTGATTGCTGCAGGTAGGGTTTTACTAGAAATTCCAGAAGGATATGATATTGCAACCTTAAGTTCTTGGGTTGATGTCTTTTTATTTGATTATAACGATAGCAATAATGATGGTTTGCCGGATAATGACAGTATTGGAAAAGGAAAAACGGAGATTGTCTTTGTCGGGCCTCATAAAGTCATCGCCTTTGACCCTGCCTCGGATGATTATCTTGATTATGCCTCGACCTATTTCTCCGAGGCTGTGAATTCTGGTTATCAAAATTGCACGATAGGACTCACGGATTATGCAGTTGATTCTGCTTTGGGTGAGGCAGGTTGGAAGGTGCGTGCACTGTATTCTGATTCTGAGACTTTTGTGGCTGGATCAAAAGATTCTTATGCGATTCATTACTGGAAATTGGATGAAGGAAATGGAGGAGTACCCTTAAATATTCTCGACGAATATGGTGATGTTTTGGTTGATACAGATGGAGATGGCGTTGGAGATTCTTTTCTCTTTAAGGGCATGTCTTCTTCTTATGATAATGCAGGGACTCTGATTCAGACCTTGAAAAGGATCTGGATTGGATTTCAATATGTCAATGCCTACGGAGAGTTGGAATCAGAAGCGCATCCTGCAGTTTATGTGGAGAAGGGCAATGTCAAGGGATGGACAGTTCCTTTTTCGGCTTACACAAAGGTTGATTTTACGAAGGTGACCCAAGCTCAAGTGCTTTTTTATGGAACAGATGTGACGGATGAGCTGATGACCCTTATCAATCAAGCAAAAGAGGCTGGGGATGACACGTTATACTCTGAATTGACTCAAGCCATTGGAGTGGATTATGCTGCTTGGGCACAAACGGGTGTGACGGCTTCAGGAGGCAGTGGCGCTAGAGAATCTGAATCACAATCCGCACTTCCTGAAATAAACGGCCCGTCTTTATCGGGCAACGTTCATCCTGCTGAATCCCCTGCGGGTGGAGGGGGGGCGGGACAGATTTCGACAGTCCCTGAATCTCTTTTACATCTTCTGGATCAATTGTTAGGGGGAGGATCACCGGGTGAGCATGGAAGTGCAAACTTCGGTCCCAATGCCATTTCAGTGACTCCTCCCCCTACTTATTTTGAGGGCGAAACGGGTGTGGCTCCGGTGGGTGATGCCAACCTTGACACAACACCGCGCTCTCTTTCCAAAGATGGAAACGGCTCTTTGAAAATCACCTTTTCTTCAGATGATCTTTCGCAAGAGGGAGATTATTTGGGATTTAATGTGACCCCGGGCTTCTTAGATTTAACCGGCTTGAGTGAATTTAATATTTGGATGGGAAATGCTTCAGGGATCAAGAGCGCTCGTCTTGCCTTTCTGGATGAGGAGGGCCATTATTGGTTTGGATTTTTAGATGGTATTTCTCAAAACGTAAATTCTTGGACTATCCCCAAGTCGGCGGTTGATTCTACCTCCAAGGGAAAATTAAATGGGTCCAAAGTCGCGGTTTTTATTTTGGTGGATAAAGAAAGTTTGGAAGAAGGTTTGGAAGGAGAAGATTTAAATTTAGACATTCAGTTTGGGCATAAAGTGGAAAGTGAGGCAGCCGCGTATGAAATCTATCCCCCGGGTTGTTCACAAGGAGGACTCTTTCCACGGGGGAGAATGACTCCTCTCTGGGGAATCCTCGTATTAATGCTTCCTTGGGTCCTACGTGCACGGGTCAGACGTGATGGCGGAGGCAGTGGCGGCGGGTCCGGCAAAGTCAGCTTTAGAGAAGATATTCGCAGAGCTCTCAGTGAACTCAAGCAAGGTCGGCATCTTTCTTCTATACCGACTCCAAGCCGAATCTGTGAAGATTTAGCCAGGCGGGTGATTTCTGGAATGAACCCAGAAGGAGATGTGGAAGAGAATAAAAATTTTCAGGCTGAATTTTTAAGTGTATTGGCTCTTTTAGATGAGGAAACGCCCTTTTCACAACTCAGCGCGGCAGTGGATCATCTTATTCAAACGCGTATGGATGAATTAAAAAGCGCTGGAAAAGAACCGCAAGAGAGTGGACTCTCTGATTTAAAAAATGATTTTTTAGCTCAGATGATAGCCCTGCGGGCGGCATTCGAATCTATTCCCATTAACATTCGTGAAATGAGCACTATTTTAGAAGACTATGACCTTAGCAATGCAACAGTGGGTGAAGTCATGCTTCTTCCCTCTTCTTTTACATTAAACCCGTTTGCTTCCTTGATGTATGGTTTTATCGTAAAGGGAGACGAGATTCTGATGACCAATCTGGACTTTGAACGCCAACATCAGTCAGTTTCTTTTGATGCGCGAACTCAAAAAGCATGGGCAAGCCTTCGCGATAGGTTGGTCGACAGTCATAGGACTTATAAAGATCTTTACATCGGATTTATTGATTACATTGACCCCAACACATGGCTTCCTGAAATTTTAGACGCTCTTTTGAACGGAGATGTTCAATTTTCTAGAGGTCAAGGGGGCAAGGTATTTCTTGAGCTTTCTCCACGCCCGGGTTTCCCTGATGACGGGCGAGGGCTAAGAGCTGAAATCAGTTTTAACGGTGAAAGTGGCGATCATGAGAGTCGTATCCTGGTGAAGATAACCTCTCTGGATCATCTTTATCGCAAGTATTATGAAAATCATTTTCCGTATCAAAGACATGTCCTGGCCATGGATCACATTCTTTCGGGATTGAATGTGGATGCTTCTGGAAATGTTCAGGTCACAGGCGATCGCAGTGTGTTGGATGGCTTGATCCATGATGTAGGTTGGGATGTAAAATCTATTATTACGGTTTCGTCGCCTGAAGGAGCTGATAAGAAACAAGTTGAGACAAATGTTCGTACGGCTCTGGGCATTGAGGGCAATAAAAATATTGCGATTATGGTTTATGGGCATGAAACCACTGCGGAACAATTGCAAAATATGATTGAAAGAGCGGCCAGAACTTTGAGCGGGCTTAAAGAGTCATTTGATCCGAAAAAGAATTTGACTTTACTCTTCTCCGATCAAAACCCATTGGCTGAAGAGCTACATTCGTTGCAAAACCTCGTCGTCTGGATCGCTACAGGTGATCTAACCTTGAAAGACTTGTCCATTGCCTTCAACAGGGCTGGCTATGAAATGGATCCTGAGCTTGCTCAGTTGATTAAAGATGCTGAAGGGGAGGCAGAGCTTTCCAGAGTTCTCAGTGGCCATATAGGCCCTGTTCCACCACACATGAGTCAATGGCTTGACTTTAAGAAACGTGCCCAAGAAGAAGCCGGGAAGCAGATGTAAAAGGTAGATATTTATTAACTCCCCCAACCCCTCTTGTTCTGTAGTCGCCCCATTTATGGGGCTGCCCGATAAATCGGGCGACTACAAAAAAGCATAATGGGGAGAGCTTTCATCACTGGTTTTTCTCTCCCCTTACGACCGAGTCCGGGTACCCGCCGCAGCGGGTGGACGAGGAAGTGGTTGCGACCGAGACGGGTGCCGCGAAGCGGCCGGCGAGGAAGTGGTTGGAGCCCGGCAGGGCGGAAACCAGAGCCGAGAGGCAGAAACCATAAGGGGAGACGGAGGGGTTAGATTTTTTTTCATTTTTCCCTTGCTTTTCTCTCCCAGAAACTTAAGAATCTTCTCAGTTTCTTTTTCCTTATCCAAAGCAACCGGACATTTTCTAGCACAACCTGTGAAGGGGGTAGCGATGAATGTCACCCTGCAAGTTGGAGCGAAGAAGGCGAGACGACCCCATCCCTGGTTTTTTGATGTTGAAATTCATCGAGTCCCTTTCCCCTACGTCTTGGTCAGACTGCGAGGCAAGTTTACCTCCTCCAAAGAGCTTAAAATTATTTTCTATGAAACCCTAGACAAAGCGACTCAAGAAGGGGAAAGAATGGTCTTTGATTTTGAGATGGTGGACTATGCCTCGAGTCTATTCCTGAGGGATTTACGAAATTGGTGTAAGGCTCAAAATGAAGGGGCTGGTCTCATCTGTTCGACGCGCGTTCCCTTTTTTCTTAAGGATGTGATGAAGAGTCTTGAATTCTATAGAGAGGTCAAAGAACTCCCCTACGAAAGAAATCGCTGGACCCCGGACATGTTTACGAAACCCACAGCACTCTACATGGTTATGGATGTTTTAAAGCGCTTTCTTATGATTAAAGATGGGGACTCCAAGCCCTATCTACCTTGACAGCGAGTGGAAGGACTTTTTTTGGGATTTTTCTCTCATTCCCCAAAAACCTCTCTTTTTTAAATTTCTTTTTTACCTTTTAACCTTTCAAAGGGTCTTCCTCCTTGGCTCTTCGGATACTTTCTTCACTGAGAAAGTTCTCAATTTAACTTCAATTTAGACTGTCAACGGGGGGAGACATGTACAAAATTGTCCAAAAAATCACCAGTATTCTGCTTTGCTTATCTTTCTTTTCTTACGACGTCTCTTCAAGTTTTGCTCAGGAAACACATCTTCTAAATCCTATAACATCTGCCCAAGGCGGAAAAGCGCTTGTAAATTCCTCGCTGAGTCTAGAGTCTGTTTTAGAGGATTTAAAAATCCCCTACGATTTTGGAGAGGTGATAGAAAAATCAGCCATTCCTAACCGTCCTTTGGTCTTCTTGATTGAAGATGTCCATTGCCATTCAGAGGTTCAGCTCAACATTCGCAGAATCTTGAACACGCTGCTTCGCGCGAACCTCAGCATGAATTCCCATGCCAAACTCAATGTCCTTTTGGAAGCGGCCGAAGGTCCTATGGACATGTCTTTCTTTACAGCCTTCCCGGACAAAGAAGTTTTGAAAATAGCTCAGGATCAATTCCTCAAAAATAATGACGTCACGGGTGTAGAGTCTTTCTTGATGACAGAGGGGGCCTCTCAGGCTCAAGGAGTGGGTATTGAAGATTTGTCCTCTTATGTGAACAACGTGCGTCTCATGGGAGAGTTGATTCAGGAAAATGAAGTCCATCAGGCCGATTGGCAAAATCTGGACGAAGTCTTTGGTAAACTTCGCGAGAAAATTTACTCTAAGGATCTTTTAGAATTTGTTCAGAAAAAATCCGATTATGAAAATCTTGAGTTGGATGTGAATGATTATGAAGCTTATCTTTCCAGTGTTTATCAAAAAACTTTTCAGAAAAATGCAGGGGAAGAGAATCCCACATTGGGCAGCCTCGAGAAATTAAGAAAATTAGAAGTGGGTTTCGATGAGAATGCACTTCGCCAAGAATATTTATCTTATTTAAAAATATTGGAAAAAAATCTTTCCAAAGATGAACTCACGAAAGTTTTGAGAAATGTTTTGGAATATCGCTTGGGACGAGAGAGCGATCAGGATCATTATTTGTTTTTGAGTCAATATTTTGAGAGGGTCAAGGGTCAATCCCACGGGGACTATAACAACATGGAGTCAGGGGTCAAGGAATATAGGAATTTAGAATCCATGTTTTCCCAAATGCTCATCATGAAGGAGCTTTCTTGGGAGCGTTTGGAGGCGGAGCTTCTGGCGGTTGAAAATAAGTTGATGGAAACATTGGCGGGGAGTGCGAACGAAAAGGCGCTTTTGTCTCTTGAGAAAGACCATGGGATTTTAAAAAGAATTGTGGCCTTTGAAGGGAAAAGGGAAGATATAAAAACAGCGTTCAGCGTTCAGCGTTCAGCGGACAGGAAAGACAATTCTGGCTTTGTAGAGAACCTTGTCCAGCGTTTAAAATCTGTAACCCAAGAAAACCATCTTTCCTTCTCCTCTCCCGATTTTGGAAAAACTTTTTCCTTGGCCAAAAAGTTTTATCAGCAGGTCTTAGATCGCGATCGGATTTTTCTGGATAAAGCTCTCAAAGAAATTAAAGAGAGAAAACTTTCAAATGCGGCCTTGGTGGTGGGTGGATTTCATACCTCTGGGCTGAAAGAAGCCTTTAAAAAGGCCCATGTCGGCTATTGGGTGATTGCCCCTCGTTATACCCAGCACGATGATCGCAGTGCCTATTTTAAAAAGATGAAAGAGCAGTTTGGCTTTCTAGGGGGTTCTTCTGATGAATTAGCGACCATGCCGTGGGATACCTTGGTTAATGTGGCTCGTACCCATGCAGTGTTGCTTCTTCCAGAGAGAGTAGGGCAAACTTTAGTTCAAATTTATCAAGACTTACACGAGGGTCAGCTTCCTGATTTTCAAGGTTGGGAAGCGGCTGTTCCCGCTTTAGCGGATGCAATTGCCGAGATTGAAAGACGGGTAGTGGCAGGGGAGCATGTTGCAAATCCTGCGACCGAGCCTTTAACGCCTGAAAGACTTCAAACCATTACCGGTCTGAGCGCTTCCCAAATTCAAACGCTTCTTTCTCCCAATTCTTCAGACGCTGAAACGGTCACAACAGCGAATGTTATTCTCAGATATCTAGGTACTTTGATGGAGAGAAATGGGTATGAGCGGGAGGGTTGGAGGGGTTTGGTGGAGGTGGAAGAAGAAGGAAGAGAAGGGCCACCGTCTTCTACGGAAGAAAGCTCGAAAGGGCGTCTGTCTCTTCTAAAGGGTTCTGATATTTTTGAATATACGCTTGGTTTTTTTGAAAGCGTTGGAATTACTTTTACGATACTGGCTCTCGCTTCGATAGTGGCTCTCGTTTTGGTTGCTAGCAGTCCTGTCATTCCTAATCCCGTCGCTAGACTGCCCGTTTTTTTATTCATGGAACTTCTGGGAAGTTATTTCATTTCTCAAAAGTTATGGATATGGGGTCACAAATCGATGCCAAGAATTTACGTTCGAATGAAAATAAATCATGGTAGCGCTTTTGCGGATAAGTGGTTTTGGAGGTTTAATGTAGAGAGAGATTGGGATGTTCCTTTTATCAGACAGAAAGAAACAAAGGGGATGGAAGCAAAAGAAGTAAAAGATCTTTTTAACACTCTAAAGGATGCTGTAGCCAGTGGTGCTAGAATTTCCAGATTGGAAAGAACAGCTAAAATTGTTTGGCAAATATCTTTTGGTGTTTCATTCTTCTTGGCGATTGCTCAATATCTTACTACACATGATGCGACGATGGACGCAACTATTTCTTGGGCAGGAATCCCTTTTATGATTGCTTTCATTATCGTTCATTTGGCAACCAGTATTGCCAGTCCACCCCGAGGCCGGTTGAGTTTGTTGGCTGGATCGCCTTCTCAAGGTGGAGCAGCGGGTGAAGTTCCTTCTAATGGAGTAACCCTTGTGGATCCTGAAATAAAAAAATATTCAGATATCCTTTCTCCAGAAGTACTGGCGATGACGGCAAAAATTGATCGAGCCACCAGAGATGAGAGAAAGGTTCGTAAAGAGGAAGAGGAAGCCAGAATAGCCGGGATTCGTCGAGGAGAGCAAGGCGTGAAGTTTCTTGATCCCAGTGAAACCATTCCTTCGTTTCAAGGAGAATCCTGGACTGTTGAGAAAATTCGAACTGAATCTTGGACGGGGGCCATTCCTCAAGAAGTGGTTGAGGCTTCCAAAAATGCAAATACGGTTCAAGAGCTCAAGGCTTGGTTTGAAGCAAATCCCCAATTTAAAAAATGGGCAAAGGTGGTTATTCAGCCCGATGAATTGACAGGGCCCGGAGACGGCTTAAACAAGGTTGCCTATGCCCTCAATGGAGTTAAGGGAAGCGATGGAAAAGCACATCCTCCAAGGCATTGGATGGTTGATTTTGAAGATGCCTTGAAATTGAGAGATGTAATTAAAGGGGTTTATTTTACAACACAGGCCTTAAACGAACACCCTGACTTTTTGGAGGAGGAAACTAAAAAGGGTTACGGGCATCATCCGAAAAATTATCCCTTGGTGATTGCCCGTCCGTCAGGGGTCCATTTAGATGCGGCGGAACTCATGGTGGATGGAGAAAGTGCCTCTGCCACTGTTGTGGCTGTCGTGAGTTATTTGGTGAATAATTATCAGGCATTAACCGAGTTAGGACAAGATCCCTTTTTATATTTACCCAAGATCAACAGTGTGAAAGACGCTTATTTATGGGACAAAATCCTGTCTTTGGCTGAGGATGAAATGAATCTTCCTCGCGGGACCGTTAAGACTCAGATGTTGGTTGAGCGTGTTTATGCCATGGCGGAGCTTGAAGAAATTATGTGGGTGCTTCGTCATCGAATGATCGCCATTAACGTCGGTCGTTATGATTATGCCAATAGCTGGGAACAGGCGATGCAGGGCCAGTCAGATGTCATTTCTCCAGACTGGAAGCAAATGACCATGGACAAGGCCTTTTTGCGTAACTATGTCGAGCGAGTGGGCAAACTTGCTGCCAAGCACAGCATTCTTTTCATTGGAGGAATGGCGCAGCAAATTCCTGAAAAAAATGAAGCAGCTAATCAGCGTGCCATGGCCAAGGTCAAGGCGGATAAATTGACTTATGAATATCCTTATGGAGTGAGCGGTGCCTGGATGGCACATCCCGGAATGGTTGAAACCTTACAAGCCGCATCTCAAGAAGGAATGCATGGAAAACCCAATCAATTGGGTCTTGAGCGGGGTCCTGTGACCTATACACCCGAAGATTTGGCGGGGCTTTTAGAGCCTCATCCAGGGGTTTTGACAGAAGAAGGTATTCGGGCCCAAATCAATATGAAGCTTCAATATGTGGCTTCCTATCTTTCAACCGGGGCGGCGGTTGCCGTGTATGATGCGGGTCAAGAGCTTAAATTGATGCAGGATAGAGCCACCGATGAGACTGCTTATAATAAACTTTGGGCGGCCATGCATAAGCTTAAGGCGACTTTGCAAGACGGTCGTCATCTTAATCCTGAACTTTTTGATCAACTGCTAGCGGATGAATTACGTAAGGTGAAGGCTGGAGAAAACAGTGCTGTTTCTTCGACCTATTACGATGTTGTAGCAGAGGTTTTATCGAGGGTGGTGAAGTTTGACACGGTTATTCCCTGGTTTACAGATATTTTGCATTTGGTTGACCAGCTCAAGGATGAAAAGGGAGTGATCGATTCCGAAGTGGCTCGTCGGGCGATTGATACTTATTTAAATGTCTATAAATCCACAGGTCGAAGACTCACCCGTCCGGATCTAGGCGTTTTCTTTAGAACATGGAAGGGGGAGAGTCGTAGTGATGTGGTTGCGAGAGTTCAATCGGGAACCTGGAAGCCGGAAATTTTGGAAATTTATGATTATGTCCATGGGGTTCCTGTAAGCTCTCACATTCGCTCTATTCTCGAACAAATGAATCGTTCTCTCGCAGATGAATCTACAAATCTCAGCGATGCTGAGCGGCGTTTTGTTGAGCTTAGGGCGTGGGTTCGGGACGGAGTGGTTTTAGAGAATGGCCGTAAATTGGACGAGGATTTATTGTTGGATCTTTTTGACGAAGAAATATCGAAGATTAGAAAACAAAATCCTGAAGCTTACGCGAAAACAAGATATCCTGCTATTGCTCTTATCTTAGAGCAGGCGTTGACAGCGGAATATCAGATTCCTTCCCTGGGTAAGGTTTTAGAAGTTATCAGGGACTATAAAGATTTCGAGCAGGCGAGACCTCGTATTAGACAAGTTTTTCTCCATTATTCACTTCAGCATCAGATCGAGCAAGAAGAGATTAGACGCAATGATTCTCGCTTTAAAGGAATCAATCGTCTTGATTCAGCTCAAGATGTTGTGGGAGAAAGGGGAACCGTCCGGAATCTATATCATAGAGTCAATACGCTTTCCGGAAGGCTTTTTGATCTTCTTAAGACGGCTTTGGAACGTGGTGAATCAGTTTCGACCTATGAAACCTCAACGGTTCCTCAGCTGATTGAGCAAGGGGTAGAACTCCCTGTGGCCTATGTGGGAGATACCCAGAGATCACAAGATCCCATTGTGAGACGCGTGAGTCGCTTTGCAAAGGCGCAAGAACTCCATGATCGAAAAGATTTGGTCGCTTCCTATGAGAAAACAGGGGTTGCTAACATGAGTGGAAATCGTTTTCGCCCGATTATTGCGAGTGCAGATTTAGAGCAGCCTGATAAATCCAGTCATATCAATGTCCGAAAAAGAGTTCGTGAGCTGGTTCAGGCGGGTGCATCGGGTGTCAAATTAAGCAATCATTCTTACGATCACAGTGAGTATGTCGAGGGGCATGTGCTGCTTTCCACAGAGGATTTTGTGGGGCGATTGAATACGGCTCGAAATACGGCGGATATTTTAGGGGTTTCGACTGTTCTGATGGCTTCCATTGACACAGAAGACGCCACGCTGATTGAAAGCATGGATGACAAGACCGATCAGCCCTTTATCTTAGGCGTCACTGGCAGGGGTGTAACATCATTAAAGGCATTTATTATAGAAAAGAAGCGCGAGGCAATGGGAACGGGAAGTTCTCTGTCTCGTCAGGATTGGATTAATTTAACCAGCGAGTGGAAAGCTCAGGCCGGTTTGATGACGTATTATGAAGCTGTGGAACGAGCTATTCTCATCGCCCGTCGCTATGAAAATAATGAGGATGGACGAGGAAATGCTTTGGCAGCGTGGCGTGAAATGCGTCATGCGCCACTTGCCGCTGCAAAAGCGAAGGCCAAAGAACTGGGATTTGGGGATGTGAGATGGAATGCTGAAAATGCAAGAACGCCTGAAAATTATTATCAAGTGAAGGGCGGGGTTGATATGGCCATTGCCATTGCGAAGAAGTCTAGTGATTTTTCGGATATTCTTCTAAGAAATGGAGGCAAAAAAGATCTCGCAGAGACTGTGTCTGAGGCCAAGCAGTTTGCTGATGAGGTGAATACGGAGGGTTCAGAGCGCAAAATTCTCGCTTTTAGTTGGCCCTTGTCCACTGAGGTTGCGGGTCTTACACCAGAAGAGCTGACCCGTATTCCTGAGCAATTGGGCCAGTTTGGTTATGCGCTTCAATTAGTCCCCGAGGCAGGACCAGTAGGAGAGGCGCTTGCGATTAAAGCTTTTTCTCACCAATATGCCAAACCTGAGCGGCAAATGGAGGCTTATACATCGGATGTGCAACATGAAGAGCTTAAGGCGGGCGCTCCCATGGTTGAACATCAGGGCTGGTCTGGGGCGGATCTCGTTGATTATGTTATGAAAGCCATCACAGGAGGAACCACTTCGACCGGGATTGTTCAGCAGGGATCAACCATTGATCAATTTAGTAAAAAAGCTTCCCCTGAAACTTTAACCGAAGCCACCGGTGCGCTCAGCGACGTTTTAGCTCATGCCTCGACCCCAACAGAAACTCAAGATCCAGAATTTCAAGAACGCGTGCGTAAGATTGAAGAGAAATTTGCACGTGATAAAGAAAAGAATGGGATTGAGAGACCTTATTCGGCCGAGACCGTCGCGGTTTTGCAAGGGACGCTGCCCGATGATTATTCGCGGTCTCAACAGGTTGCAACAAAACTTCGCAGAATGTTCAAGCGTCATCAGGAAGAAGGGACCCTTTCCAGTACCTTTGGCGCTCTGGATGGAAATCAAATTGAAACAATGGTGATGTTTCTTACATCGATTTATGTCAGCGGCTGGCAGGCTTCTTCTACCGCTGGAAGCAATTTAGAAGGCGGACCTGATATTGCGGATTATCCCTATGATACGCTCCCCAATAAGGTGAGAGAGCTCATGGATGCGCTGATCGAAGGAGATCAAAAACAGGTTGAGCGCTATTTAAGTGAAGTAAAAGGTGTTTTTGACGAGGGTCAGAAATTACGGATCCCTTTACCTTTAAAAGATTATCCCTTCTTGCCCTTTTTTGTAGATTTTTTTGCTCCCATCATTGCGGATGCGGACACGGGACATGGGGGACTTACCGCTGTGATGAAATTAACCAAAATGTTTGTTGAAGCGGGGGCTGCTGCCATTCATATTGAGGATCAAAAGGCGGGAACCAAAAAATGCGGGCATATGGGTGGCAAAGTCGGGGTGGCCCTCCAAGAGCATGAGGATCGCTTGGTTGCTGTTCAATTAATAGCGGATATGATGGGTGTGGACTTGGTGATTGTGGCAAGGACAGACATGGAAGCCGCAAAACTTCTGGACACCAATATTCATCCCTCAGATCATGCCTTTATTACAGGAACGACCAATGAAGAATTAGAAAGCTTAAATGACGTTATTAAAAGAGCTCAAGAAGAAGGCAAGACCCCCAAACAGCTGGAGGAGATTACAAAGGCTTGGCTCAAAGAAGCCAATTTGGTCACTTACGCTGATGCTGTAGAAGCGATCGTAAGCAAAAACGGCATAAGTCCAATTGATTCAGATGCCCTTGAGCTGTGGAGAGCGGTGAATCATCCTCTTGAAGAAGTGAGTGTAGAGGTTGCTGAAAAAATAGCTCAAAAGCTTGGGTTCGATCTTGTGAAATTTATCGAAACGAATCCTCAAAGGGATCCTTCTTATCTTAATGCCTTACAAAATGCAGTTCGCGATTTTCTCAAGACACAATCCGGAAAAGAAAACCTGCTCAGTTTTTGGAATGCCATCCATGACCGCACGAGAGGTTTAAGCTGGGATGCGGCAAAAGCTTTTGCCAATGTCTTAGGCTATGATCCAAAGTGGAGTGCAGAAAAGCCCAGAACACGAGAGGGTTTTTATCAATTGAATGCGAAGCGGGAAAAATATGGCATTCGATATGGCATCATGATGAGCATTGTTCGTCTCTGGCATTATGCCCCTAGAGCCCATGTGCTTTGGGTTGAGACGGGTAATCCAGATGTAAAAGATGCTGCTACTATTGCAAAATATGTCCATAAGAAATTCCCAAAAAAATGGCTTGCCTATAACTGTTCCCCGTCATTTGTTTGGAGTAATTTTATGACCCCCGACGAGATTGCTCAGTTTCAGAGAAAATTGGGTGAGCTTGGCTATGTTTGGGTTTTTATCACCCTTGCTGGAATCCATATCGATGCTTTTACGACCGATCGTTTGGCAAAATTAACCCGTACAGGCGGTCCTCTGGCTTTGATCAAAGGGGTTTGGGATATGAAAGTCGAAGCTGAAGCCCCTCTTATTTTGTCAGCGCTACAACTGCTCTATGAGCAGCATTCTAAACGCTATCAGGAATTAGTGCAAAGGTTAAACGGAGGAAATGAGCCATTTTCAGAGGCTGCGACCATTTTCTTTAACCAAATAAGAATTATTGATGGGAAAGGGTCTATCCATCCCTATCTTCTCGACTTTCTGAAAGGGGCAGTAACAAGTGAAGGGCCACGCTTTCCAAAAGAAAGGACTGTTGCAGGAGAACAAACCGGTAAAGGTTCATCCCCCTTCCAGGGCGAAGTGAATCGCGAGCATAGGAGTAAAGCGACAGACCAAAATTATTATGCTGAGACGTCTAGAAGGAATGGGGTTACTTCACGGACAGAAGTTGAACAAGCGATAAGGACGGATACAAATTCTGAGAAAGTTAATCTTTCTTTGACAGAGACAGCGGGTGAAATAAGGATGGTCTTTGACAGTAAATTTTCCGGATCCATGGGGAGCGGAAATGTTGGAAGAGCTCTTCAATCTGCTCTTGATTTGATGGATCCTAGCTATCGTCAGACCATGGTGGGAGCTTTGGATGCGTGGACAACCGATGAAAGTCCAATGGTTTTTGCTGCGTTCGATCAATCACGAAATCTTGCCGAGAACCACCAGCGGGATCATTTTGGTGGAGTGAATATGGCGATCCCGAATATTCCACAGGATTTTGAAGGTTTAGAAGGATTCCCCTCCAGGGAGGTTTTAGAATCCATTCGCGACATTGCTTTCGCTGTCTCTGTTTTCCATGAACTGGGTCATGAAGCAGATGCAAATGCCCAAGAAGAGGAATTGACCGCAAGAGATGTTCAATTAACTTTCGCTCTTTTAAAGGCACGAGGGGTAACTCTTGAAGAGTATATTCAGGTGATGCGTAGAGTTGTTGCTCCACAGAGCCTCTACCTTGATGTATTGCATCCGCATAATGCATTGACTCAAGAGGAAGTAGAATCCGCGAATCGGTTGTTGAATCATTTATCTTCAGAAGCATTAAATATTCCAGAAAATTCCACGCTTGTAATCCTTGGGAATCCAGATCCTCAATTTCCAGGGCAGGCGGTTGAGGCAATACGTAAGCTCAATCCTTCTCGCATCATCATTGTGGGAAAAGGGGGTGGAGATCGTCCTGAGTGGGAACGGATTCGAAACGCAATCCTTGAAATGGATCCCTTACTAGAGTCAAAGATTTTGACAGATTCTGGAGATGTTTCTATGAACACCGGTCAAAATGTATCATCGGTTGCTAAAATTTTTAAGGACAATTCGGGTTTATCTCCAAATGTTGTCCTTGTTGCATGGACGGCGGGGGATCTTTTAGCCAGGCGTATTTTTGAGAAACAATGGGCTGAAAATGCTTCGAAACAGGATCTTTCAGGCGTTAATCCAACCTTTTATTCTTCACCTGTTCAAACCTCTTTTACCCTCACGGCCGGTGTACGTTTGAGTGAAACGGCTTTATCGTATCTTGAACGTGCCACGGGTCAAATTGGGCGTTTGGGAAGTTGGGGAGGTACGTTTATTAATCAACATGATGGAGATTTGCCAGCCAGTATTTTGGAAGATGCTCGGGTGGTTCAAGCCGCCTTGAATCGCATTACTCCGAAAGAAAAAATTCAGATGTCAGCGGCAGTTGGAAAAAAGGTTGAGCCTACTCGTTCATGGGTTAATGTAGATGGTTTCGAGGAGTGGATGAAGCTTTCGAAGAAAGCTGTATTGCAAGATCTTTCCAAAAGTCAGGATATGGCTCAAGTTTTTAGAGATTTGGGAAAGTATTTGGTGGAATATCGCGGGTCTTTCCCCATGACGGATGTTGAGTTTGATCGTTTGACCGATGAAGTGGGGGATCGCTTGGCGTTGGATAGAGATGAGGGAGCTAAAGAAGAGATTCGTGTCAATCTGGATGTGAGAACGATCCTTCAAGAGGCAGGACTTTCTCAAATGGTTCAAAATGTGGAGAGGGCTGTTCGGCGCGATGGTACTCCATTTCAATTGAATGAAGAGGTGGTCCTTGATTTAAGCTCCGAGATCCCGACGCTTTCACAATTAGGAGAAACAGGAAAGGTTGTAGCAAGAGAGTCCGTTAACGAGCTGCCTGATAGATTGAGTTCCCCCAAGCAGATCACAATGCAGAACCCTCACTATTTTGCTCATGCCGTCGCTCATCTTGCATTGCAATCTAGATTGAGAGAGTCAGAGGACAAATTGATCACGGGTGTTTCGGGTCGTAACGCGGTTTTAAAAAATGAAGTGGTTCTTCGACCCATTGACATAGAGCTTGTCAGGCAAGGGCAGCAAGGTCTGGGTTTGGGAGAAGTTGCGAAGAGACTGGGTTTAGGAAAGCCGATTGTAGTGGCTCATGACAAGAGTCAGGCTGATCTTGAGCAGGAATTGAAAGGGATGGGCCTAAGTGATGTGTACGCTATTTCTTTGGCAGGGGTAGAGGAAGGTCAAAGAGGTGAAGCATTGACCCAAAGGGTAGGAGAGATATACAGCCAGAATTTTCGGGCACAAAATAACGATCAGCCTTTTAATCCAGCCCAAAATATGATGTTTCTATGTCACGAGGGGAATAGAAGTATTTATGAACCTAGTTTACCCACAAATGTTCCTGTTCGTTATGCAAGAATTTTATGGGTCGCCATTATTGCAACTTCATGTGATCCACAAAAAGTAATGGCCGCCTTGAGAGAAATGGGCATTGATCCGACACCTTTCCAAGGATCTTTACAAGATATAGACACAAAGAGCATCAAGCCTATTTCCCTCTTTGAATCTTTAAGTGAACGTGACGCCAGAATTAAGAGGGCCGCTCACTTGAGAGAGACGAGCATGTAACATAACCCCTCCAACTCCCCTTTGAACTAACCCTAAAGGGCTATAAAATCTTGAGGGGAGAGTAAAAAGAAGGAAAAACTAATGTGTCTTCCCGCTTCCTTAAACTAAGGGGAGCGGTTTTCCCCCTCTTGCTATGAGAGTGAGGCTTATTTGTAGTCGCCCCATTTATGGGGCTGCCCGATGAATCGGGCGACTACAAAAAAACGTGATAGGGAGAACTTTTATCGCACACGATGATCTCGAAAGATCATGGGAATTAAATTAAGAGGGGCTAGGGGAGTTAGTTCGATAAGGGGGGGGAAGGGAAAAGCCAAGGAAGATAAGGGAGAAAACCTCTTTCCGCCTTTGTTTTCTTTTTGTCATCCTTTCCCCTTAATTTTTACTGACCTCTCATCAACCATTCCTTAAGAGGAATTCCCTGGACAGACTCTGTATAGAAGGAGTCGTTCTTGGTAAGAACAAGAAGTTTTTTATTGCGGAATGTTTTTCCAAACCAGTCAAATTCGTGAGGCTGAACTCTGTTTTGGTATTTCACCTCAATGATTTCGGGCCTCACGAAATCAATTTCTCTTTTTCCGCTCCAATATCCGACTGCTTTATCCCTTCTCTTCAGCTCTTGGCAAACAATTCCTTCTGCGATTTGGCCTGAAAACTCTGGGGTGAGAGATTGTGCTCCAACGCCGACCAAAGTCCCTTTTGTTTGAAAGAGATGAAAAAGCAAAGGGTCTATAGGATAATATTTTCGATTTTTTCTGGGAGCAATGTCCTGATTGAGATCCATCCACAACACTTCATAAATGGCAAAACAATCCATGAGAAGTTCTAGATATTGTCTGGCCGTATCATTAGAGGCGATCCCCATTTCTCTGGCAAAGGTATTATGAGAAAATCCGGAGGAGGTGCGCTTCACCAAAACCTCTACGCAGTGACGCAAGAGAATGTCGGATTTCCCTCTTTTTAGAAATTCTCCCTTGATCCAGCTCCAATAAATCTCTCCAACATAATCGGGTAAGACCTTAAGACGGAGGTATTCATTGACAGACCAGGGAAATCCTCCCGTTAAAAAATATTCTTCCAAACTCAAATACTTGTGAAGATAACGGTAAGAAACAGGTAGAAGTTCGAAATCTGTTTTTACATGTTTTCCTCTGCGGCCCGGGAAAAGTTCTCCGCCCTCCTTGAGAGAGGTTGTGGAAGAGCCTGTGTAAACCATTAAGACATTCGAAAGCTTTCCTTGATCTGCCAATGATTTAACGGCTCGATGCCATTGGGGAATGCTTGTGATCTCATCAATGAGAATGGCTGCCTTGAAATCTTTTTCGGAGAGTTTTTCAATCCAATCTAGTAAAACAGATTTCAGCTCTCGCCAAGATTCGATTTCATCCCCTTCGACCATGAGCACGCGATCCCCTGAGAGCTTCTTTAAACATTTTTTTACAATCAGCCTCAGTAAAGTGCTTTTTCCAACCTGGCGAGGACCTAGAATAGAAAAAATCCCCTCAGCGAGAGGAATCTTTTCCAAAACCTCGTCCAAATGAGGAAGTTGAATCGGACTTTCCCGAAGCTGCTTTAGCTTTGGATCCTGATCTTCCCAATGGGGGTTATTGAGCCAAGCGTGATATATCATCGAGTAGAACTACCTCCTGTCCTTGTAGGGATCAGAAGGTAGAACCCTCACGGATCCCCGCATGCAGATTTCCCGCACGGGGCTCTTCAAGATTTGTTTCGGTTCAGAATATGACATAAGGGTTCCATCCTAATGAT
>JACPWU010000015.1 GCA_016196885.1 Chlamydiota bacterium
ATCATTAGGATGGAACCCTTATGTCATATTCTGAACCGAAACAAATCTTGAAGAGCCCCGTGCGGGAAATCTGCATGCGGGGATCCGTGAGGGTTCTACCTTCTGATCCCTACAAGGACAGGAGGTAGTTCTACTCGATGAGAACAACCTTGCTTTTAAAAGATGATCTGTTAAAAGAAGCCATGCGTGCGACGGGGGTTCAGGAGAAAACAAGGCTCGTCCATCTCGGATTACAATCCTTGATTCGAGAAGCTGCAACAACAAGATTGATTCGCCTCTATGGACGAGTGAAAAGAGCCCAAACTCCTGACAGAAGAAGACGGTCATGCTTCTAGTTGATACCAGCATCTGGATTGATTTCCTGAGAGGAAAAGAAAGCACCCAAGCCTTATCAGGCCTGCTCAGTCAGAATCAAGTTGCCTGCCATTCTTGGATTGTAGGTGAACTCATGGTAGGACAGCTTGGGTCCCAAAGACGTCAGATTTTACACGACATTCATCTTCTTCCTAAATTAGAAGAATATTCTTTGATGGAACTGTCAGACTTTGTTGAAAGAGAATCTCTTTATGCCAAAGGCCTTTCTTTCATTGATATCCAACTCCTCTACGCCTGCCTTGTCGAAGACCATCTCTTGTGGACAAACGACCAAAAACTCAAGCTGACCTCGCATCACTATAAAATAGCATTCATTCTGTCAGCTTAACCCGCATTTCTCATCAGATTTCGTCGCGAGGAACGCCTGAGTCCGCTTTGGATGCGAGGAAGACGCTCCGCGCCATGCGAGGCATACTTTACAGTATGTTGAGCGTGGCCGACCGAGTCTGCACGGAGAGACGAGGCGGAATCGGCGTTCGCAGCAGAAATGTGATGAGAAATGCGGGTTAATTAAGATAAAAGAGATTCCAGAGTTTCCCGATTCCCCTGTTCGGTAGACCCTCTTTCCAAAATCAAGCAGCCGTGATCCTGGTATAGAATGTGATATTTTCCCCCTTCTGACATTTTTTTTAATTGTTCGTGATACTTTTTGATGTCTTTCTCACGGATAAAAATATAATCTGCCTGGTAGTGGCTCAGTTCCTCTACTTCCCAACACATGAGGTCCGCACGATTGGCGCAAAATCCGGCCAGCTCGCTGGGGCAAAGCAAAATCCCCTTTTTAGGAATATGCTGCGCCGCCTCTAAAATCCCTTCCCCCTCCGGGTGGGCAACGCGGTAGACACGATCATCGTATCTTCCCCACCGCAAAAAACCTCGATCCAGATGCCAGCCCAAAGTAACAGCAAAGAGAAAAAGGGCGTATTCGAAAAAATAACCCCGTTGAGCCGTCTTTCCGCGCCTCACCCACTGAACCATTGCCTCTAGCAAAGCAACGGCAGAACAAGAAATCAAAGCCACGGGATAATGTTTTTCCACCCTGTAAACCTCAGGGATTTTGGAACTCACCAATTGCATCAAGGCCGCGGACGGAATGATTAAAAGGGGGAGAGAGCCCCTTCTCCAGAAAAAGGGAAGGATGCTCGCAAAATACCAAAGAAGTGGCTTGGCGCGAATCCACAAATATTCAGGCTTAAAAAATTGATACTCCACCAAATCACGCACCGGTCCCCGCCTGGTAAAAAAATTAATCCCTCCCAGCCATTCGAACAAAAAATGAATCGCAAAAAAACTATAGCCAATGGCCAAGGCGGCAAAAAAATATCCCCCCTTCCACCGGTCCTTCACGGCAAAATAAAAAAGAAGCGGGGCTACCATCAGCCCTGAGTCTTCTCGAACAAGAAGGAGCAAAGTGAAAGGAAGCCATGTCCATTTTTTTCGCAAAAGGAGGGTGTCATAAAGCCAAGGAACGAGAAAAAAATAAAGCCCAACACCATGAAACTCGCATAAAATAACGGCTTGCGTGAAGGGATTGGCCACGTAAAAAAGGATCAACGCGGCGGCCGTCTCTATTCGGATTTTTTCTCGAAGCGCTGTCTTAAAAAGCATGAGCGCACCCAGAAAGAGAAAAAACCACTGAAGGGCGACCAACAAAAAAGGGTGATCCCAAACCCAAAACAAAGGGCCGAAGAAAAGGAGGATGAACGACAAATGCGTGGAAAGATAGGTGTAATCTAAAAGATATTTAAACGGGGCCCCATGAGCGCAATTCCAAACCATGTTCGTGTATTTGCCATAATCCGAAAGAACAAATTTTCTCCAGGTGAATGCGGCATAGTCCCCATGAAGTAAAAGGACGAGAACAATCAGGCTCGCAAGAAGAAAAAAAATGGCTAAAACTTTTCGGAATCCTTCAAACAATCTTGACCCTTGCATCCTTTACCCCTGTTGAATTTTTGAATATTCTCGGAAAGAAAGAGGGGGGTGTCAAGTTCAATACTTCAAAGATTCCTATAGAGAGTTTCTATCCATGGAAACGAGCTAATTTTTCTTTACACCCTCCCATGTAAAATGATAGAAAAATTTTATGATTCGGTTCTGGTCCTTGAATCCTCTCAAAAAAGAATTGATTAAATCCATGTACGGGCACGGAGGCCTTTTAATCGCGATTTTGCTCTTCAGTCTTTTTCAACCTCACATGCCTTTTCGTCATGAAAAATATTTTACGGTTAACCTAAGAAGTCTGGGCGGTTCCCCAGGACCCCTCACCGCCCCGGGCCCCAAATCTTCAGTTTTAAATTCTCCGACAGCACCTACGATTACAAAAACCGCCCCCATCACTCCCCCTACCAAACCTCAAACGCAAAAAGTACTCACGCCTGCCGCCCCTACAAAACCCCCAACAAAACCTGTGGTCCAACAACCTACACCTCCAAAAGTCCAAACGCTTAAACCGCAAGCCAAAACTTTGACAAAGCCCGTCCCAAAAACAGAATCTAAGACCCCTAGCCTTTCAGAAAGACTTAAAAAAAGATTAGAGGAAGTAAAATCTCCTGAGGTCGCGTCTAGATTCAAAGAACCCTCTTCTGTGATGAAGAACTCAAGTCTGACAGCCGGAAAAATAGACGCCTCCGCCAAAAATTATCATTTCGTGGAACCCGAGGCATGGTCTGAAGCTCAAAGGACTCGCGGCGGATCCCAAACCCAAATTTCTGCAGGAGGAGGTGGCGGATCCGGTGGCAAGGGAGTGGGCGGCGGGGGTTCTCCTGATGGAAAGGAATTTCCCTACAGTTGGTATTTAGACTTAATCCAAAATAAAATTACGATGAACTGGAAAGAACCCGCGAAATCGCTTGCCCCCAACAATGATCTTTCGGCCATTGTCTCTTTTGAAATTACAAGCAAGGGGCAGGTGGAAAAAATTAAATGGGCCGAGCGATCGGGTTTTTCTGCTTTGGATGATTCTGTCTTGGAAGCCGTCGAAGCCTCTATTCCGCTTCCGCCCTTGCCAGAAAACTATCCGGATCGTAAACTAGGCGTCAAAATTAAATTTGAGCTTACACAATGAGAAAAAACAGTCGTGAGTGGTGGGTGGTGAGTGGTGAGTTTTTTGTCGTCTGTATTTTGACTTTATTCTTTTTCACGAGTCTTAACGCTACAGAAGTAGAGCTTCAGATTTCTAAACAAGTGGGGCGTAAAATGGATTTGGCGCTTGCGTCCCCTCAAAATGTTACAAACTCTTCCAATGCGCTTCCCAAAATTTTTGAAGAAACGCTCAGTTTTGATCTAGGACAAAGCGGCTATTTTCAATTGATCAAAAATGCCAGTAACATCGAACGCATTGCCCGCGTAGAATCACCGGACTCTCTGGCCCAAGGACCCGACTGGAAAGCCCTCGGTGCAGACCTCGTTGTGAAATCGGCCTGTCAATGGAATGGAGAAACGGGGACACTTGATCTTTATGCCTTTGACGTTTCCACACAAAGAAGGGTTTTCGGAAAAAGGTATGCGCTCAACGAACCTAATTTAAGAACGGCCGCCCACAATGGCGCCAATGATCTTATTTATCGCCTCACGGGAGAGAAAGGCATTGCAGGAACCAAAATCGCTTATGTCGCAGGCGGTCCCACCTACAAAGAAGTTTTTATCTGTGATGCCGATGGAAAAAATGTCCGGCAGCTCACACAAGACCACACCATTATTCTAGGTGTCAGTTGGCAACCCAATGGAAACAAAATTTTGTACACTTCTTATAAAGAGGGACAACCTCGGATTTACCTGCATGATCTTTCAACGGGTCAACGTCAAAGATTCGCGTCTTATCCAGGGCTCAATGCCGCAGCCAAATTTTCTCCGGACGGCTCGCGTGTTGCGCTTGTTCTATCTAAAGATGGAAATCCTGAAATTTATATCAGTGATCTTCAAGGCCGTAATTTAAAAAGACTGACGAATCACCCAGGTGTGGATAGCTCACCCGTTTGGTCACCCGATGGACAAAAAATTGCCTTTGTCTCGGACCGCAGCGGGCATCCTCATATTTACATGATTTATCTTGCAAATGGTCTTCTGACACGGCTCACCCGTCAAGGAAGTTATAATTCGTCTCCGTCTTGGTCTCCCAAAGGGGACAAAATTGCTTTTAGTTCTGACATGAACGGCAGTTTTAAAATTTGTGTCTTGGATTTAAATGACGAAACGATTACTATTGTCAGCCAGGAAGGAGGTGAAGCAGAAGAACCTGATTGGGCACCTGATAATCGGCATATTGTGTACAGCTCAAAATTAGGCGGGGTCTATCAACTTTTTATTGTAGACACAGGGGACGGTCAAACGGTACGCTTGACTGCAGAAAAGAATCATTATTTAACACCGGCTTGGTCATTGTGAAAGGGGGAGAATAAATGCGTAAAGTTTTTTTGGGAATGTTGATGGGAATGGCTGTTTTTTCTTTATGTTTAAACATGCAGGGCTGCGCTAAGAAAAAGAAGGGCGTGATGTCTGATCAACTGGGCATGTCAGGAGAAGACATGCAAATGGCAGCTCTCAAAGGGGAAGACATCCCCTTAACGGAACAACCCGATCTAGGCTCCTTTGTAGAACCGAACGACTCTTCGGTTTTCGCGGATGTTCGTTTTGATTATGATCAATCGCAAATCCGTGATGATGCGCGACCCATTTTAGAGGGGATTGCAAAATGGCTTGAAGAACATTCTGGCATTCAGCTGATGATTGAAGGGCATTGTGATGAGCGTGGCTCCAACGAATATAACTTGGCTTTGGGTGAGCAAAGGGGCCTGGCGATTCGTCGCTACCTGACAGGTTTAGGATTGGATGCCGAACGCCTTCACACCGTAAGTTATGGCGAGGAAAAGCCTTTGGACCCCAGTCACAATGAAGATGCTTGGAGTCAGAACCGACGCGGGCATTTTTTAATTTCAGCGCAGTAGAAAAACAGACGCTCGTATCTCGTCGCTCGTCGTCCGTCATTCGTATCTCGTTTTGACGGACGACGCATGGTGATTTTTCCCCCTTCAGCAGGTAAGCAGATGAAATATTTTTTTCTAGCTTTTTTAATCCTCTTCCAATCCGGTTGCGCCATCAATGATATTGCGACCAAAGAGGATGTCACCGAAGTTCAGGGCCACCTTCAAGCCAGACAGACTGATTTGAGTGAGGAAATGGTAGGGCTCAAAAGAAAAACGGCCCAGCTTGAAAGCGATCTGGAAGAAATATCCAGAGGGTCCAAGACACTTGAGCAAAAGCTTTTCTCACAGCAAGAGGCTTATGCAAGCGAGCTAAAATCTCTCGAACAAAAAAATGCAACGCTACAACAAAAAATTTCCGAATTGCAGGGAAATTTTTCGAAAGTAGACACTCAGTTCCAAGCTCGGGCAAAAGAAGCCCAAACACAAAGGGCGTCTGATTTAGCAAAAATGGATGAAAAGCTAAAAATTATTTTGGAGGAAATCTCCAAAGAAAATGAAAGTCTGCACAACGAGATTCGTTCTATGAAAAAAACGCCCATACCCTCTCTTCAGGAAGGTGATACCCATACAGTTCAACCTGGAGAAAGTCTCTCTAAAATTGCGGCTTCTTATGGTGTTTCGAGCCAAGCCCTTGCACAAGCAAACGGAATTACCAACGTTCATTCTGTTAGAGTGGGACAAAAACTGAAAATACCGAAAAGATAATCATTAACATGGTTTAAGCTTTGAAAGGTTGGTCATTGGTTATTGAAAATTGATTTGTCATTTGTGCATTGGGAATTTGTCATTTATTTTTATAGGAGAATATCATGGACAACTTCTTAAGTCATATGAAGGACTATTTGCAAGGCAACCCTTTAATCGCGATCATTGCTGCTTACTTCGGCGGCGTTCTCACCAGCTTCACACCCTGTGTTTATCCCATTGTCCCCATCACGGTCACTTACATCGGGGCGCGAGGAGAAGGGTCTAAAATACGAGGATTTCTCCTGTGTCTCACTCATGTGCTTGGGCTTTCAATTACTTACGCAACGCTCGGAGCTTTCGCTGCGTTAACGGGAAGATTCTTTGGGGATATTAGCACCAACCCTTGGGCCTTTTTTATCACGGGCAATATCATTCTGTTATTTTCTCTGAGCATGCTAGGCGTTTTTAACATTCAAGCCCCCGAATTCTTGAGACGCAAAAATCCATCGCAGGGAAAAGCAAAAGGTCATTTGGGAGCCTTTGTCCTGGGACTTGTGGCAGGTCTTGTTGCAGCTCCTTGTACAGCCCCGGTACTGGGAGTCATTCTCACCTTTGTCGCTCAGAAGCATAATCTGACTTTAGGAATTTTAACACTTTTCGCTTTTGCCTACGGAATGGGAACCTTGCTCATCTTGCTGGGAACTTTTGCTTCTTTCGCCACGGCTCTTCCCAAACCAGGCGCATGGATGGAAAGAATCAAGAAAATCTTTGGCTGGCTGATGTTGCTGGTAGGGGAATATTTTCTGATTCAATGCGGAAGGTTTATGATTTAATAATTGACAATTGATAATAAAGGAAAGATCGATCTATTATTTCGATAATTTTCAATTATCCATTATCAATTCTCAATTATTAAATCTCAATTAGGTTTAAGAAAACGCTATATGCTTACCATCCTCCCCCGCCACCCCCTCCAAATCCTCCTCCTGAAAAACCACCTCCTCCAAAACCACTGCCTCCAGACCAACCTCTGGAACTTGACGTTCTTGGAACAGAAGTAAAAGTGCGGCTCGTCGTTGTGTTCATCCACAATAATCTTTGAGAGAAATAGGGCATGTTCCACGCACCCGCCCCTGCTGTGCGAAACCATTCTGGAGGCTGGGTATACAGATGCTCAAACACACGGGTCCATGATTTGGTTAAACCTAAACACATTGCAAAAGGAAGTAATTTTTCGAAAAGGGATTTGGTATCCACTTTCTGAAACATCTCTTTTTCAGCCCTGGAAATGTATTCCTCCAAACCTTTAATCTCTTCTAGCGCAAGAACACCCTGTGCCGTTTTGCGCGGCATGAAGCGGGCAAAAAGAATAAAGATGAGCCCAGACAAAAGACCCGCAATGAAAAGAGGCACACAAGGCAAAGTCAAAAACAAGATCTGAGGATGATAAATTCCTATGAAAAAAAACAGCAATCCGAGCCCTGCAATCAGATATCCTCTTGCCTTATACCGCCCCCTCACCGTTTTGGGAGAAGCTACAAAATACCCGCCCCTAACCAATTCCTCATAAATAGCATTTTGAATATTCTCCAAATGTAAATAAAGCCGATTTTGTAGTGACGAAAGTTTCCGCTCATTTCCTTCTGAAAATAATACTTTCAATAAAATTTCTTCATGCCTTTTCAAAAGAAGTCCGTCTGCCTTGTCTGTTTTTCGAAAAACAAAGTCATCATCCGCGACTTCTGAAATGCTCAAATATCCTCTCACAGCTAAATCAACTAAGGTCGCGGTCACATCTCGTAAATCTGCCCTTTCGTCAATCAATGTTCCTACTTCTCCCGGTGTCATCCCTTTAGGAGGTTCATATGAAACAGCTATCGTACCTCGCCCTTGAGGATCTCGTCCCCTTTTTCTCCAGCTCATCCAGAGAAATAGAAAAGTTAAAACGGGAATTCCATAAGGCCAATTGTCTTCCAAGAACCAGAACATCCTCTTCAAAAAATAAGGTCTTTTTAAAATACCTTTGGGTACACCCAAAACAATCGTCAATCCCTCATACCGAACCAATCGCCTACGAGCCCGATACAAAAGAGTGCGAGGATTTTCTTTTTGAATATCTACAGCAGTTCCATCTTGATTTTCATAAAGATTCCTTGTTCCATAAACACCCAAAAAAGCGGTGGAGGACAAATCCGTCTCACCCGTATCTTGAGGTAAAGTAATACGTGCCTGCACATGGTTCATGAGAACAGCCCAATCATTGCCCGTTACATTCCAATAAAGTTCATCGTGGTCTTCAATAAACAATATTGCATTTTCAATGCTATATCGCAGGGTATAAAAAATAACGCCTTCTGTATAAGCACTGGGATTGCCAATCTTCACATAAAGCTGACCCTTCTGAAATGAAGTCCAGTAGCGATCATTACTTTGAGAGCTGGTGACAGACAATAATTTTGTCCTCAAACGAAGCGTATGGCCCCAGCGGGTCTGGTTGCGCAGTGGAATGTAACGATAAATCCCATGATGCGGATCTCCTGAAAAATCAGCCGTTATTTTTTCCTCCACAACCATTCGCCCACTTTGCTCAAGCTCAATATGAACATCAAAATCACGAATGGACCAACCAAAAGTCTTTTGAGAAGCAAAGAAGTAAAACAGTAAGAAAATCAAGAGTGAAAATATTTTTTTCAAGATAATCTCCATAGAAAGGGTTGTAAAAGCTATTTGAAAAACAACATCCTTAACCCCTCCAACTCCCCTTAAATAAGGGGAGAGTAAAACGCACAGCAAGCAAACTCCCCTCTTATCTAAGAGGGGCTGGGGGAGTTACTTCATTTTCACGATAGACTCACTTTCTGTGAAGCCACCTCACTTTGATTTTCCAATTGAAAAAATTCAAGCGCCCCAAAATGGCAGATTTTCGCGACCCATAGATTTGGAAATTGCGTGATCAAAATATTAAAATCCCGAATCACGGCATTGTAATAACGCCGGGCGTTTTGAATCCTGTCTTCCGTTTCTGTCAATTGACGCTGCAGTTCTAGAAAAGTTGCATTGGCTTTAAGATCAGGATATTTTTCTGCCAGCATCACGATCGTCCTCACTTGACTCCCGAGAAGACCTTCCACGGGACCCCGCTCGCTCACTTGCTGAAGGCCTTGCGCCTTCCCCCTTAATTCCGTCACTTTTTCCAGTGTCCCTCGTTCATGCACCATATAACCTTGGACGCAAGAGACCAAATTGGGCACAAGATCATGGCGCCTCTTCAATTGAACTTCAATATCAGACCAAGCGCCCTGGGCCCTCTTTTTTAAGGACACCATGCGATTGTAGAGCCATATAAAACCGATCAAAAGAGCGCCTAAAAAAGGCCAAATCCAACTTTTCATTCTCCTCCTGACTTTGAATTTCTTCTATGTCTGGCGAACCGAGTATAAAAAAGGCACCGACTGTTTCCCGATTTTGATAAAAAATAAACTATACTTTACTTTTTATATAATATATACTGTGTTTTAATAATTATTGGGGTTTGGCTTTTATGTTGTTTAAAAGAATCGCAACAGATCACATCCTCCCCTACCTAAGAACTAAGGGAAGTTCAAAGATTCTCTTGTAGGTCGCACCGTCTCCTTCGAAATTTTCAACCTCTCATTTGAAGAATTTCTCACCTTTAAGAACATTCCTCATCCTCCACCTGCCTATACGGAAAAAAACTGCATGAATTGATTCTTCTCTACGAAGAATACGCCCGCTATGGGGGCTATCCTAAAATCGTGCTCACCCCTGATATCGCCATGAAAGAGAAATATATCCAACAAATCATTGACACCTACATTCGTAAAGACATCCGCGATTTAGCAGCTATCCGAGACATCACCAAATTCAACAAGTTGCTTGAGGCAGTGGCCTCCCAAAGCGGACAAATGCTGAATGTCTCTGAGATGGCGAACACCCTTGGTATCAGCAAACAGACGATTGAAGATTATTTGTTTCTCCTTGAAGAGACATACATTCTACGCCTCATTCGGCCCTATAGCAAAAATATCCGGTCGGAATTAACCAAAATGCCCAAAATATTTTTCCATGACACGGGGCTCATGCAAATGCTCTGGCTAAAGGAACTTCCCAAGGAAATTCTTGGACAAGTCTTTGAAACCAGCGTGTTTGCAGAATTGGCTAAAAAATACGGATCCTCTAACATCAACTACTGGAGAACCCTGGACAAAAGGGAGATCGATTTCATTGTTCAAATCAAAGGAGAGTTACATCCCATTGAAGTCAAGCTCAATTTCTCCCAAGCTCATCTTGAACCGATTCGATACTTCTGTGACAAATATCATGTCGGAGATTTTAAAATTGTAGGTTTGAGAGGATCTCCCCAAAACAAATCCTACATCTATCCTTGGCAAATCTAAAATCTTTCAAATTTTTCTGGCATCCCCTCCATAACATGAGTAGAATGCGTTCCTATGCCTATTAAGTCAGACCGTTGGATTAAAAAGATGTCTTTAGAAGAAGAGATGATCTCTCCTTTCGAAGAAAAGCAGGTTCGAAACGATGTCATTTCTTTTGGGCTTTCCTCTTATGGCTATGATATCCGGATTTCCAATCAATTTAAAATTTTCCAAAGATCAGAAAAAGAGACATTCATTGATCCTAAAAACTCGTCTCACTTAAATTGGAAAGACCATGAGGGAAATGACTGTATTGTTCCTCCCCATAATTTTGTTTTGGCTAGAACCGTAGAAAGATTCAAAATCCCGAGAAGAATTTTAACTTTATGTGTGGGAAAATCCACCTACGCCCGATGTGGTATTTTGGTCAATGTCACCCCTTTTGAACCTGAATGGGAAGGCTACCCTACTTTGCAAATTTCAAATATTACCAACATCCCCGTGAAACTTTATGCAAATGAAGGGATCGCTCAAGTGATTTTTTTTGAAAGTGATGAGAATTGTTTGATTTCTTATGCAGATAAAAAAGGAAAATATCAGGATCAGAAACAGGAAATTACATTGCCGAGGATATAATCAGTCGTGAGTGGTGAGGGGTGAGTCGTGAGTAAAAACCTTAAAAACTAACGACTCACGACTAAAAAATATGGAAACTCTAGAATCCCCTTTCACAAAAATTTTCAAGCGCGATGGGTCCACTGCCTCTTTTGATATGGATCGCATTGTCGAAGCTATTTTTAGCGCTGCTCAGGCCGTTGGCGGTAAAGATCGCTCGACTGCCCTCCAATTAGGTCAGCAGGTGATGGATCGCCTTCAAACGAGATTTCCTCCAGGCAAAGTTCCTACGGTCGAGGAAATTCAAGACATTATTGAAAAAACTTTAATTGAGGGAGGACATGCTAAAACGGCTAAGGCCTTTATTATCTATCGCCAGAAGCGCAAGGAAGTCCGAGAAACGCACTCTTCTTTCCTGGCCATTGAAAAAACGGTAGATCAATACATCGAAGGAATGACCACAACCCCTCTTCAAGCAACATTCCCCGGCCTCGTTCAACATGTGTCCGACCGAGTGCTTAAACATTATGCCTTGAATAAAGTTTATTCCCCTCAAGTGAGCGAAGCCCATCGGGATAAACTTATTTTTATTCATGACCTCGAAAGCGCCATTGCCGGAAATGCAATTGAACTAGATCTCATCACGGCAACACCTCTTTATCTAAGAACCATTTTGGAAATCAGGAGAGAATGGGCAAATCGCATCATTTTAAGGAACCCTGTTTCTACTCAGAATCTCACCCCCTACTTATTTCCAGATCATAAGAAGCAAGTTTATATTTTTCAGGAAACACCCTCGGCAGCACCAGAGGAGGAAAAGTCATTTGGCTTCATCACAGGAGCCCAGAATATTTCGCACAATATTTCACGAGCGAAGATCATTCTCTCTCCAAAAGATAAAAGTTTGATTCTCGGAATTATTCCTACTCAGCAAACGCTGGATATTCCTCAAACAAACGTGGGCACTGTAAGTTTAAACTTGAAGAAGATGGCTGAAGGTGCGGCTTCTCAAAAAGATTTCTTCCATACCTTAGAACATGTTCTGATCCTTTCGAAACAAGCCCTTTTGATCAAAAAGAAAGTCTTTGAACAAAATTTCAATCAAGGAATGTTTCCTCATACACAAGCGGTCTCAAATTTCAAAACCCGCGGATTTTTATCAATAGGATTGTGTGGAATTTTTCAAGCTTCAGAAAATTTATGTTATGAAGAACGCCCTGTGCACAAAATTCTCTCCCGAGCAAAAGAGATTTTGGCATTTACCCAAAAAACTTTAAAAACCTTTTCAGAAGAAACCTTGCAGCCTTTCAGTTTAGACTTTATTTCTGCCACCTCTTGCCCTTTTTATGAGAAGGCACCTGAAAAATTGACGCAGTCCATTCTTTCCCATCCTGAATTGTCTCCTTGGACCCCCGTTTACGAAAATATCTTTAAAGTTGTAAGTCCCACACTCAAAAACGAGGCTTTCCTCGCCTGGCTTTTACCGGAATATTCTTAAAATTTCGGATTGAAAAAACCCAGCCCTGTGGTATTCTAGTCCCCATTATGGACGTTTTGAAGACACTGTTTGTCATTGTTTACTTCGGCATTTTAGTCATTCTGGCCATTTATGGCTGTCATCGCTATTATTTGGTCTATCTTTATTACCGATATAAGAAAAACATACACAAGCCTCTCAAATCTTTTGAATCCCTTCCCAAGGTTACAGTTCAACTGCCTGTTTACAATGAAATGTACGTGGTTGAAAGATTGATTCGAGCCGTTTGCAAACTTCGTTATCCCAAGGAGCTTCTTGAGATTCAAGTCCTGGACGATTCAACAGATGAGACACAGTATATTGCACAAGAGCTCGTTAAGAAATTCAAAGAAAAAGGGTTTTTAATTTCGCATTTGCATCGTTCGAATCGCTCGGGCTTTAAGGCAGGGGCTTTGGCTGCAGGTTTGAAAGTAGCTCAAGGGGAGTACATCTATATTTTTGATGCCGATTTTGTCCCCAAACCAGACATGATTGAAGAAACCATTCATTTCTTCACCGACCCCAAAATCGGCATGGTGCAGGTCCGTTGGGACCATCTGAACCGGGATTATTCTATGTTAACTCAAGTGCAGTCTATTTTATTGGACGGCCATTTTGTGATCGAGCATACGGCCCGCAATCGCTCAGGACGATTTTTCAATTTTAATGGCACAGCAGGCGTTTGGCGTAAAGAGGCCATTATCTCAGCAGGGGGCTGGCATCACGATACCCTGACAGAGGATTTGGATTTGTCTTACAGGGCTCAGCTGAAGGGATGGAACTTTGTTTATCTCCCAGACGTTGTCTCCCCCGCAGAACTCCCCGTAGAAATGAATTCTTTCAAATCGCAACAGCATCGCTGGGTCAAGGGCTCGATTCAAACCGGAAAAAAATTGCTTGGAAAAATCTGGAAGAGCCCTCTTCCCCTGGGGAGCAAAATCGAAGCGACTTTTCATTTGACAAACAATCTCTCGTATCCCCTCATGATTATTTTATCTTTCTTACTGCTCCCTGCCATGTTCATTCGATTCGAGGGGGGATGGGAACATTTGGTCTTTATTGATGCGCCTCTGTTCATCGCATCCTTTCTTTCAATCAGCCTTTTTTACATTTGTTCGCAAAAAGAAATTGATGAATCCTGGTTAAAGAAATTAAAATACATTCCTTTTGTAACTTCTCTGGGGATTGGCCTTTCCATCAACAACGCCAGGGCCGCAATGGAGGCCCTGTTCAATCAAAAAAGTTCATTTCAGAGAACCCCGAAACATGGAGTCAACTCGCGACAAGATAATTGGAAAGGCAAAAAATATCGTGCCAAGAAAACAAAATACGCCTGGATAGAATTGTTTCTGGGTCTTTACTTCACAGGCGTGACTCTTTTTGCCTTGGACACGGGTCGCTTCATCATGGTCCCCTTTCTCGCCCTCTTTCAAATTGGCTATCTCTACACCTGGTCTCTCAGTTTATTTCAGGAAAAGAAAAAACCTGCAGAGGTGTTCATCTCCAGACCTGCGGAGGCTTAGACTTTATTTGATGCCTGTCATAAGGTTTTTCTCCCCCCTCTTAAGTTAACCCAAAATGACTCATGATGACTTGTAGTCACCCGATTTATCGGGCAATGCCCAATGCCCCAATGTCATAGACCGCCCCATAAATGGGGCGACTACAAGGGTGATTTTCATTCCCCTTTGTGCCGACCTCAGTCGGCATGAATGTTTCTCATCAGATTTCGTCACGAGTCCGCCTAAGGTGGATTGGATGCGAGGAAGACGCTCCGTGCCATGCGAGGCATACTTTGCAGTATGTTGAGCGTGGCTGACCTCTCTTGCGACGCCAGACGAGGCAGAATTGGCGCTCGCAGCAGAAATGTGATGAGAAATGCGGACTAGACCCTTTAAAATCCAATCGCTTTTTTAGCTCTAAAATGTTATGCTACCCAAATTGTCTCAAAATAAATTTTAAAGTATATTTATGCAACGTATTGAAGATAAAGTAGTTAGGATTATTCGAGGGGATGCCGAAGGGAAATGGGCCCAGGGGGCTCGGGGCTTCCTTTTTTGCCTTTCTAAGGTTTATGAAGCAGGGGTGAGGTTTAGGCTTTGGATGTTTCGGCAGCGTCTCTTTCGCCGGGCGATTTTGGGCTGTCCTGTGATCAGCGTGGGAAATATCACGGTGGGAGGAACGGGAAAGACTCCTGTGGTAGAAATGTTAGGTCGTGCCTTGAGTCAAGGTGGAAGGAAAGTAGCAATTCTAAGCCGAGGTTATAAAAAGAGAAGGAGATTTTTTCGGGCTTCAAAATTGACAGGCCTTGTCTCGGATGGCAAGAAAATCGAGATGAACTCGAAAGAGGCAGGGGATGAACCCTATATGTTGGCCCGAAATTTGGATGGGGTTTCTGTGCTCGTGGATAAAAATCGCGTGAGATCTGGAACCTTGGCGATTCAAAAATTAGGGGTGGATGTTTTACTTTTGGACGATGGCTTTCAGTATTTACCCATTCAGAAAACCCATGAAATTTTACTCATTGATTGCACCAATCCCTTTGGATATGGGCATCCCCTCCCTCGAGGACTTCTCAGGGAGCCTGTTGAAGAACTCTCCCGGGCCAATTTCATTTTCTTAACCAAGGCTGAAAAGGTTTCAGACACGGCCTTCATTCGAAACGAAATTAAAAAGGTGGCACCCCACTCGGAAATTTTAGAATGCATGCACGATCCTAAATATTTGGTAGATTTACGGACCGAGGAGAAAATTCCTCTCGAGTTTCTAAAGTCTAAAAAAATAGGTGCCCTTTCAGCCATTGCGATTCCAGAAGGGTTCGAAGATACCTTGAGGAGATTGAGTGCTGAAATTGTTATTTCCTCTCGCTTTCGAGATCATCATCGCTATCGTAGACGTGAGTTGAAGGAGGTTTTGGCCGAGGCCAAATCGAGAGGCGTTGATACGATTGTGACGACAGAAAAGGATGCAGTGAGAATTCCATCGTTTCATCTCGATGGAATTCGAATGCTTTTTTTAAGGGTGGAAATTAAAATCATCAAGGGCGCTGCGGATTTCAACGATTTTGTACACAATATTTGTTATTACTAAATGTACGAATGTGCCAATGTGCCGATGTGCCAATGTCAAAAGATCATTCCTTGTTTCATTGGCACATTGGCACATTGGCACACTGACACAAGGTAAAAATGATTTTCCTACGTTTACTCGATTGGATTATTTGGCTTCTTCCCTCCCGTCTCACGTTATTTTTCGGACGCATGCTGGGGACGTTCATTTATAAAATAGATCGAAGACATCGTGACATTGCCCTCTCTAATTTAAAAGAAGCCTATCCTGCCTACACACTTCTTCATCTGAAAAAAATTGCAAAGGGGGCATTTCAACATTTGGTGCTATTGGGGTTGGAGATTTTAATTCTTTCCCGAAAATCCCCATTGAAGTGGAGAGAAAAGGTTTTTGATGAAGGGCTTGAACATTTGGAAGAGGCTCGGCTTCGACAGAAGTCTATTCTTTTTCTCACGGGACATGTCGGGAATTGGGAGATTTTGGCGATGCTGGGCCGCTGGGCAGGTTTTATCGAGTCTGTGATTGCAAGGAATCCTACTTCTAAAAAAATGCAGCACTGGATTGATTCGATTCGCAGGCGCTATGGTGTTCAAGTGATTGGGAAAGGCCAGCTTCGTTACATCATTGAGGAGTTTAAGCATCAAAGGACGGTCGGGGCCTTGATTGATCAAGATGCGGGACGTCGGGGGACTTTTGTTCCTTTTTTTGGCCGCTTGGCTTCTACGCCCACAGGGGTGATTCGGCTGGGATTAAAGGCGGGAGTGCCTATCCTACCTGCCTTTTCGAGAAGAATTTCGGATCGTTTAGAATATCGTCTGTGGATAGGCGAAGATTTAACAAAGGGTTTGGAAAATCTTCCCTTGAGAGAAAAGGAAAAAAAAGTTTTGGAAAGATTTACGCAAGCACTTGAAAGATTTGTCAGAGAAGATCCTTCGCAGTGGTTGTGGCTCCATCGTCGTTGGAAGACAAGGCCGTCACAAGAGATGCCGCGACCCCGCAAGAAAGCCCTTTTCTTGACAGATGGGAAGGCGGGACATTTTAATCAGCTTTTGGGAATTTCGAGAGGACTTGATTCCTGGGAGAAAAATTTTTGTTTGATTGAATTTAAATCTCGTTTTCACAGGGCCTGGGTGTATGGGATGGCCTTGTGTAGCATTTCCTCCATTCGTCTTTTGAGATGGGCCTTGCTCCCCTCCTCTCGGAAGGATCTCCCCATTTGGGCTCCCTCTGTCATTTTGGCTTGCGGGGGAACGACCGCGACAGCCGCTTATGTTTTGAAACATTATTATGGAAGTAAAACGGTTGTTTTGATGAGATCGGCCTTTTGGCAAGTGGAGAAAATGTTTGACCTTGCAATTTTGCCCCTTCATGACAAACCCAAGAAAAGGGCCCATGTGATACAACTTTTAGGATCTCCGAGCATTGTCACTCAGGACCTGCTTTATCAGGCCTCTATTCAATGGGTCGAGAGGTTAAAGTTAGGGTCGGGTCGGAAAATCGGAGTTCTCGTTGGGGGGGATTCTCCTCGTCAAAAAATGGGTGTAGAGGTGATGAAAAAGGCAGTGGAGTTTTTGCAGAATCATAAGGGGGAGTATGAGATTCTTTTAGCAACTTCTCGAAGAACGCCGAAGATCATAGAACATTTAATTAGAGATGCCTTGGAAGGTCAGGATCGTGTGCATTTGCTTTGGGTGAAAGACAATCCCGATAATCCAATTCCTGGAATTCTGGGAATCTCGGATGTGGTCCTCGTGACGGAGGATAGTTTTTCCATGCTGATGGAGGCCATTCATTCGGGGCGGCCTGTGATTTCATTGCGTTTGTCTCTTCCTGGATGGCAGTCTTTGAAATATGAGGAGACACTTTGCGGTCTAGAAAAAGAGGGGCGTTTGATTCGTTCCTCACCCGAGGGATTGGAAAAATCTTTCGAGATGATTTTAAGAAAAGGTTCATTTTCGAAGAAGGTGAATAATCCTGAGACGGAACAGGCGGTGAAGGCGGTGTTGAATTTGATGGGGGAAAAGTGAAAGAGAGAAGGAATGCGGGTCCTGTCCCTCCTCACCCCCATCGACGGCATCGGTCTCGGTATATTTTTTGAGGGGATGTACGAATTTTAGTCTCGACCTGCTGGCGCTCGATGGGGGACCCCCAGTCGGGCCACCCGCAATTTCGTTTGAATAAAAGTTGTCACTTTCCCCAAGGGGGGTGTGGGGAAGTAACGATGGAGAATTTGTGAAAATTTTACAAATCGTTCCAGAGATGAAAATGGGAGGCGTGGAGACGGGGACTTTAGATTTGGCCAAGGCTCTGGTCGAAAGAGGCCATCAGGCTTTTGTGATCAGTGCGGGAGGGCCGATGGTTTCTGATTTGGAGCGCAGGGGGGTGTGGCATCTGGAGCTTCCTGTGTGCCGAAAATCTCCTGGGACGATTTTGCGGATGTCTCGCCGCGTGAGAAAATTCATTCGCGATGAGAAAATAGACATTGTGCATGCCCGTTCTCGAGTGCCAGCTTGGATTGGTTTTTTAGCGGTTCGCGGAACGAAGGCCCGCTTTCTCACGACCGCCCATGGTTATTATCGCCCTCATTGTTTTAGCCGTGTGATGGGCTGGGGAGAGCGGATCATTGCGATTTCAGAATCGATTCAAGAGCATTTGATTCAAAATTTTCATGTTTTCCCGGATCGGATTCGTTTGATTCATCGCGGAGTGGATTTGAAGAATTTTTCCTATCGTGAAAAGTTGATTCATCCCCATTCTCTTCGCATTGGAATTTTAGGTCGGTTGACACCTCTCAAGGGACATGAATATTTCATCAAGGCCTTTCAAAAAGTGAGAGCCGTTTTCCCGGATGCGAAAGGCATGGTTGTTGGAAGTGCACCTCCTTCCAAAAAATCTCATGAAGAATTTTTGATTCGTTTGCGGGACGAGTTGGGTTTAAAAGAAGCGATTGAGTTTATATCAGGGACTTCGCAGGTGGCGGAAATTTTGAAAACGCTGGATGTTCTGGTTTTAGCCACCACGACGCCGGAAGGTTTTGGCCGTGTCATCATTGAAGCCCAAGCGGTGGGAGTTCCCGTTGTAGCAACCGCTGTGGGAGGGGTTGTGGATGTTATTGAGCATGGGAGAAACGGATGGCTTGTTACCCCAGGTGATTCAGAATCTTTGGCCCGTACCCTCCTTTCAGTTTTGCAGGATTCTCCTCTCACTTTGAAAAATATTCGAGAGGCGAGGCGTCGGGTGGAAGAAAGATTCACATTGGATTTGATGGTAGAAAAAACGCTTGAGGTCTATCAAGAACTTTTGAAATCTCCAAAAATCTTGGTCATCAAATGGAGCGCCTTGGGAGATATTATTCTCGTCAGCCCCTCTTTGAGGGCGCTTCGATCGGCTTATCCTCAAGGGGAAATTTCTCTTTTGATTGACGAGGCCTACGGTGAGATTGTACAAAATTCTCCTTATGTCGATCAGAAAATTTTGATTCGGAGAAAAAAAGGAGGATTCAGAAATTTTTTTCGCTGGCTCCATGAAATTCGCATCCGTAAATTCGATGTCCTCATTGATTTTCAAAACAGTGAGAAATCTCATCTACTGGGGTGGCTCAGTCAGATTCCCAAACGCATCGGTTATGGTAGAAGAGGACGGAATTTCTGCCTCACGCATCCCTTGCGTTATCAGCCAGAGTCAGGGCCCGTAGAAAGTCAAAATCGGCTTTTGAAATTTTTAAATATTTCGATGAATGATTTTCATCTTGAAATGTGGCCGTCTCGTCCAGAGGAGGCAAGTGTCGAGAAGAGTTTAGAAAGACAGGGAGTTTCTTCTCGGGAAAAAATGGTTGCCCTTTTCCCTTTTTCCAATGCACGTTGGCAGACCAAACAATGGGGTCTGAATCATTTTATAACTTTAGCTGAATGTGTTTCAGAGAAATTGAAGATGATCCCTGTTTTTATCGGAGGTAAAGAGGACGCCCTCTTCAAACCTATCTTAAAAGATCGGTTGAAAATTCGTTATTTGGATTGGATTGGCGAGGCGAATATGGGAGAGCTTTCAGAACTGTTGAAGCGATGCTGTGTTTTGGTGAGCGGAGATTCGGCTCCTTTACATGTGGGGGCGGCATCCGGGACTCCAGTGATTGCATTTTTTGGCCCGACAGATCCAAGGCGTCATGCACCTCCCGGTCGTGTGAAAATTTTGACGCAGGCGGTTCCCTGTGCCCCGTGTTATTCTCCGACGTGTCGGATTAAGACGCACGATTGTCTAGAGGAAGTCACGGTTGAACAGGTGTTCAATGCCATTCAGGAAATCTTGAAAAGATGAAGTTGAAATTTATTCCCCGCCGGATTTTGATGATATTGCCCAATTGGATTGGGGATGTTCTTTTCACGACTCCTGCGATTCGCGAGCTGAAATTAAATTTTCCTCATGCTGCAATCACCGCAATGGTTTGGCCAAGTTGTGTAGAGGTCTTGAGAGGGAATCCAGATCTGAATGAAATTTTGCCTTTGGATGAGAAGGGTTTTTATCGAGGTTTCAAGGGAAAGGTCAGGCTTCTTTTTGATTTAAGGAAAAAAAATTTTGACACGGTTTTTATTTTTCATCGTTCAAGAACCCGTGCCATCATCTCTTTTTTGGCGGGTATTCCACAACGGGTGGGCTATCAAATGCCGGGTCGAGCGCGTTTCCTGAATGTCCCCCTTCCGCATCAAGATTATGATTTGGTTCATCGAGTGGATTACTACTTGGGACTTGTGAGGGTGTTAGGGCCTAAAATTCAGGAACCCGTTCAATACGTGTTCAGCGTCGGAAAAAGTGATGAAAACTGGGCATCCCTCTTTCTATCGAAAAAAGGCATTCGGGAAGGGGATTTAAAGATTGTGATGAATCCAGCGGGAAACTGGGCACCCAAACGATGGTCTCCCTCTCTCTATGGAAGGTTGGCGAGGTTGATGATGGAATCTTGGAATGCGCGGGTGATCCTGATCGGCACAGTGAAGGATGAAAAAATATTTCAAGAAATGAGAAAAGAGGCGGGGCCCTCTTTAATCTCAGTTGTCGGCGACACAAATTTAAGAGAGATGGCGGCTCTTTTAAAAGCATCAGATCTTTATGTCGGGAATGATTCGGGGCCTACGCATTTGGCTCATGCCATGAAAGTTCCTTTGATTGCACTCTTCGGTCCCCAAGATCCTAAAATCACAGGCCCTTATGGAGAGGGAAGGGCGAAAGTGATTTTTAGAAATAAAGGATGTCAGGTGCCCTGTTACAGACCTGAGTGTGAAACGAACCGTTGCATTGACGAAATTACAGTGGAGGAAGTTTTTCAAGCTGCGGCGGAGATTTTGAAGGGGACGGTGACAGCGTGTTGTTAACAGCATAAATCTAATTGAGAATTGTCCATTATCAATTCTATGAAAATCAATCCAGATAAAATTCAAAAAATTCTTTTTATCAGTTTAAGCAATATGGGCGATGCCATTTTGACCACGCCCTGTCTTGATCTGACGCGCCGTTTTTTTAAGAGGGCTAAAATCACGGTGATGGTGGGCCCTCGGGCTCGGGAAGTTTTCGAGGGTCATCCTCAGGCGGATCAACTGATGGTTTATGATAAACAGGCCTCTCTTCGAGAGAAAATGGCGCTCATGTTAAAATTAAGAGAGCAACATTTTGATTTGGTGATTGATCTAAAGCATACCTGGATCCCTGTGTTGATTCGTCCTCGCTATGCCACCCCTCTTTTTCGAAAAAAGGGAGAGGGACATGCCGTGCGTCGTCATTTGGCAAACCTAAAAGCGATAGGGATTGAAGGATCTTGCGGCTTTGTTTTTCCAGAACGCATGGAGGATCGTAAAAAAGTTGAAAAAATACTTTCAGATCAAGGGATTCCTCGGAATTCTTATGCGGTTTTAGCGCCAGGCGCTGCAAGCTCCTTGAAGCGATGGCCGATTGAAAAGTTTAAACAACTCGCGGAGAAATTAAAAAGTGAAAATTCTCTTCCCGTTATTATTGTAGGGGCTTCTAGCGATCAAAAGGAATTCGAAAATTTCTTTCCCTCTTCAGAATGGCTGAATTTAACCGGAGAATTCTCTTTGATGGAATTGGGAGAACTCCTAAAAGGGGCAAGGCTTTTGATCACGAACGATTCGGGCCCCATGCATTTAGGGGCTGCTTGGGGTACCCCGACCCTTGCCCTTTTTGGTCCCACGGATCTAGAGAGATATGGACCCTATGGCTCCATGCATCGGGTCGTCCGGCTTGATTTACGTTGCTCCCCCTGCATGGCCGCAACGTGCAGGATCAAAACCCGCGAATGCCTCGACCATTTGGAGGTGGACCCAGTATATCAGACGGTTGGAGAAATGCTCTTGAATCCAGTAGAAATGGCCCGTTCTTGTTTTAAGAACTAATCGTAATTGGACCCAAGAACAGAGATAGAAAATGGAATTTGACACATCCCCTGGGGACTATAAAAACATGACATCTTGACCCATCTGAACTTTCAGAAAATCTCGACATACCTTACAGGTATGCCTCGAGTTTTCTTCAAGTCCATCTGGGCCAACCTGTCGCTCTTGAGTTCTCATTTTCTATCTCTGTCCTCGGGTTGGATTGAAAATGGGACTACATATGTGGTAACATGTTATAGGAGGTGGGTCATGAGGTATGCAACAGTTCGTGAGTTTAAAATGAATGCCACACGTTTTAGCTTTGCAGGAAGAGATGTGGATCTCACCCGAAACTGAGCAAGAACTTTTGAAGGTGAATCAGCGTATCGGTAAAAAATTGAATGGATGGCAGCAAATTCGATGGAATCAGCTTTTCCTTCCACTCATTGCTCAAATGGAGCGTGCTATCGTGAAGCATCGTGTTTGTATCTGTAGGGATTTAAAAGATGATGCCTATTTATCTCTTGCTAGGGCCGTCGATGCGAATTTTTTGGTGACAGGAGGCAAAGATTTGCTGAGTCTATCAATGGCACAGCTCGAGACTGTAGGACTCGCCCATCTTACAATTGTGTCGCCTAGAAAGTTCTTGGGGTGCCTAGCTTAAGCCCCCATCTTTGTGAAAAGCTGAGCCAGTTCAGGATCGTTCATGACCGAAGCAAATCGAGGATGCGTTGCGATTTTTGCAAAATTTCCTGAAGAGGCTAGTTTTTGAAAGAGAGGATCTTTCATCAACCTTTGAATTTTGGGATGACCCATCACATTCTGAAAATTTTCACTCTTTTTTAATTCATCTACGGGCTGCATTTCCTTCATGAATTTCAAAAGCGATGGATCCTTCATGAGGGCCGCAAATTTGGGATGAGTGGCGATTTTCCCCATGTCCTGACCTTTGGCCAATTGCTTGAATTCAGGGTCTTTGAGGAGTCCCTGCATCTTGGGGTCATTCATGAGTGCTTTAAATTTATCGTCCTTCATGAGGCGCCGCATGTCTTTCATTTGTTTTACTTTTTGCTTTATTTTTTCAAACATATTTTTCTCCTAAATTTTAAGAATGATAGAATACCCTCTTATTAAAACGAACCTCAAAGGACCTTTTTTCCCTCCCCTTGGGTTAAGGGGAGATCAGGAGGGGTTACGAGAGCGACGCTCATAACTCCCCCTTCCCCTCTTATCTCAAGAGGGGAGTTGTAAGGTCATAGCAAGATATACATGAATCGCTTTTTTGAGTCAATCTGAAAGGAGATTTTCAATGGCGGACGAGATCAAGGTGGGAGTGGCGGGGATCATTGCGGTGTTATTGATTGTGTTTGGCGCTCTTTTTATCCGGGTGAAATTAATTGAGGATGGAGAGGCTGGCGTCAAATTTAGGCTTGGGAAAATTCAAGAAGAGGCGGTAGGTACAGGCTGGAATTTTTATCTCTTCATGTTTACCCGAATCGAAAAGTGGAATATCAAAACTCAAGAGTTGAAAGAAACTGCCAATGTTCCTTCTTCCGAAGGCTTGATTTCAACTTTAGATATTTCCGTTCTTTTTTATACACCCAAGGAAAATGTGACGAAAATCAGGCGAGCCATTGGACAAAATTATGTCTCAACGGTGGTAGAGCCTTATGTGAGGGAGTCCATTCGAAACATTGCCAGCGGCTATCAGGTGAAGGCCCTGTACAGTGAGGAAGGGAGAAAGGAAGTCAGTAGCAAGATGTTGGACTTTCTAAGAAGTAAATTGGAAGAAAAGGGAATTATTGTTCAAGACGTTCTTTTGAGAGATGTCCGGCTTCCTCCTGCATTTCTCGAAAGCATCGAAAGAAAGTTAAAGACGGAACAAGAATCTTTGCAAAAGGAATTCGAACTGATCAAAGCGAAGAAGGATGCAGAGATCGAAGTGGCTCGAGCCAGAGGGGTGGCCAAAAGCAATCGCATCATTGCAAAAAGTGTGGATGCCAATTATCTTCGCTATGTTTGGGTTAAAGGATTGGCAACGCCGAACACTTCCGTGGTTTATGTTCCTACTGAAGCAAACTTGCCGATATTGGAGAGTCAAAGATGGAACGAAGAACGTCAAAAAGGAAGTTGAATATACATTATCTAGCCGGGTTTATTGATGACGAGGGTTGTATTATAGTGTTTATGCGAATAATAATTAAAAAATGACAATCAAAATTTGTAGAGTTTCCTCAAAATTCAAGTTGACTTTGTATTCCAAATGGGATACAATTTTCTGTAATCTTAAGATGGGAGGTGATGGCCATGTCCAGAACTGCAATGATTCGCGCAAGGACAGAAAGCTATCTAAAGAACGCTGTTGAGAGAATTCTCCATACGTTGGGTTTATCCGCTTCTGATGCAATTAATCTTTTCTATCGTCAAATCGAACTTCAGAAGGGGCTTCCTTTTGATGTTAAAATCCCTAATCGAGCTACCCTGAGGGCCGTGAAAGATGTGCAGAAAAAACATAGACTGACCCGTGCCAGAGATGCCAAGGATATGTTTAAGAAGTTAGGGATATAGGCGAGATGCTATCTCCCTTCTACTCCAGTCAATTTGAACGAGATGTCAAACGCCTGAAGAAGCGAGGAAAAGATCTTGCAAAATTAGAGGAAATGGTCACTCTTTTGATTCAACAACAAAAATTGCCACTCAGGAATAAAGATCACACACTTCAGGAAAGCCTTCGTGATTTTAGGGAATGCCATATCGAACCTGATTGGCTTTTGATTTACAAAATAAGTACAGAAGGGATCTATTTCACAAGATCAGGATCCCATTCTGATCTGTTTCGATAAAAAGGAGAGGAACGTAAAAAAAAGGGGGGATGTGAACATGTTCATCAAAATATCAAGGCTATGGGTTATTTTTAGCTGTATCGCTTGTGCATTCGCATTCGGGGATATCCCCCAAAAGATCAACTATCAAGGCAAACTCACAGACCTAAGCGGTATCGGGGTTGAAGACGGGAGTTACGCCATGAAATTTGCGTTATATGATGGTGAAACAAGCGGCACTCTTCTCTGGTAAGAAGAATGGTCGAGCGATGCAGCAACTGACAAAATCGCAACATCCGGCATATCGGCCGAAAAGATTACATCGGGCCTGATAGACACAACCCACATCAACTGGGCCTCACCGGGTGATATCGGGACCACAACGCCTGCAAACGGATATTTTGAAGCATTAGACGTCAATGGAACCGTCACAGCCACGGCCTTTGTCGGAGACGGGTCAGGATTGACAGGGCTCACTGAGGAAAGCTGTTATTGGACACAAAGCGGCAGCGACATTTATTATAACTCTGGCAATGTTG
>JACPWU010000017.1 GCA_016196885.1 Chlamydiota bacterium
TATTCAGGCTCCCCCTGCGATTGCCTATTTTGTGGGAGATGATGGCTATTTGGTGACAGAGGCATTAGAGGCCTTTCCTGTTCCTGCTGGAAGGGAATTGACGCATGAACAAAGATTAGATCTTGTGACCTTAATTCTTCTAACAGGATTAAGCGATGTATACCCCCGCAATCTTTTGGTTCCCTTGGGTTCGCCTTCTTCGGTGATTTACGCTGTCGACTTTGCACGGCTCGAACCGGATGATTGGCTTAAGCTACTCGAGAAGCTTTATATGTTAAGTACGTTAAGGTTGGGTCAGGAATGGGATTCCTCTCCAGATCTATGGGAGAGTGGGCTATCGCAATTATGTCCTTTTCTGAATGTCAAATCTTTCGAAGAAAATGAAGCGGTTTTAGAGGCCGCTTTCGAAAGGTTTGAAGACCCGGCCGCCCTTCGTGATTTAGTTTGGAGAATTGGACAGCGATTGCGATCGGCCAATTTTCCCCCAGCAGAGGTTGAGCAATATCTCGGACATCTTCAGGATAACTTTGAAGTAATGCTAAAAATTTTGCTCAGGATCTTTAATGAAGGAAATATTCTCATTCGGCGGTATATTCAGCCAGATAATGAACATTCCCATTTTGAACTTTTGAGATATGTCGATGGCAAGGATTTTTCGGTGACATTAATGGGCGAGGAGGGTGAGTCTAAAACTTTTACAGATCCTAAGCTGGTTCGGGAGTGGATAAGCTCCACGAAGGATCAGGGTACAGGAACCAGGATCCAGCAGCCAGAAAAAGAAAATGTCAAGGCTTATTCTTTAGGCCTGGGAGATGGCCAGTCCATTACGCTTCAACTGGCGGGCCATTTCCAGCAAGGGTATCAGAGTGCTGAAGAGTGGGAAGCTTTACTAGAGCAAGCGCTAGCGAGGGAGGGAAGATCGTTAACAGATCTTGCCCAGCTTCCAGATCGAACCCTGACGATTATTTTGGCGGATACCTACACACATCTTGCTGGAAATTGCACAAAAGATGGCATTGTTATTCTGGATCGAAAAATTTTCGAGAGGCCAAAGAAGTTTTTTGAAAATAATTCTGCTGCGGCTGCTGTGGTAAGTCAAATTCTTGTCCTTTCCTCTCTAGCGCATGAGCTAGGAGCCCATGAGTTGACGGGGGAAGGGAATGAAGCGCATACCCCAGAGCGTCATGAAAAAGATCTGGCCAATCTTGTTGCCTTTGCAGGTAAAGATTATCATTTGTCGGTCTTAGGCCAATTCTTAAGTCAGCCGGGTTTGCTTGTCCATCCTCTTGGTATTGAGAAACTGATCAAAAAGAAATTTCTAAAATCCCCGTTCTTTAACGTTCTCGTCATTTCAGCTTTTGCTGTTGTGTTTTATTATTTGGGATTCATGTCTCTTGGTTTTGAATCGGGCATATGGAAGTGGGTGGAGCATTACGGCGAAGGCATGTTTAATTTTGTTTTTTTCTCTATTCTTTCCGATGCGCTGACGAAGAGAAGTTTGAATAAACCTATCAGCCACGACAGTATTTTTGGAGCCTCAAAATCAGGTTTAATCTCGGGGCTTTTTGCGATGACCTTTATTGATTTGATTAATTTGATTCCTGGTATTCCGGGTGCGATTTTGCGGCCTCTACTTATCACCGTTTTATTGGCATGGATTAGAACCAAAATCATGCGTATTTTTATTCGGACCGAAGATGAGAAGAAAGAAAAGGGACATCAAAACAAGAAAGAAAAAACGCAAGAAGAAAAGGATAAGGACAACCGTCAAGATGAGATGTATTGGCAGAGCAGATCTTGGGCGCTCATCAAGAATGGCATTGTTCAAAATTTGCCTTATGTGATGCGGGGTCCAATAGAGTCCGCCGCTACTCAATGGTTTCAGCAATACTTTAGTTCGGCGTTGCATTTACAGAGACCTTCTCTTGTTTCAAGACCTGATTGGTTTAAGGCCATTCAAGGTGTCTTTAAACATCGCGGCCTTTCCCTCATCGTTTATGGTTTTCTTGAACCTCTTGGAGTGGGGGTGATTTATGTTTTGAAAGGATTGAATCAGATCAGGTATTTAGTCGTTTCCGGATTCGTTCGAGAGTTAATCAATACCCTTCTGAAATGGGGAAGACAAAAATTACCCGCTCTGAAAAGTCACATCGGTGCGGTCCTTCTCAGGTTAGACAAACGCCTTCCCAAGGGATTTTTCTTCAATGGCATCGTCATTACTGTTTTTGGTGTTTTGTTTTATTCATTGGGTTTGATGACCGTGGATAACACAGATGTTCTTTGGAAATGGGTCGAATACACGTTGGAAAATGTTTTCACTTTCACTTTCTTCTCTGTTTTATCGGATATTTTGGCCAAAAGAAGCATAAATGAACCGCTTTCGCGTCGTGCGTTTTGGGGGGCAGTAGCTTCGGGTGCGATTAATGGGGTAGTTACGATTATATTCTTCGCCTTGATTAACTTCATTCCAGGCCCAAAAGGTTTTACTGCTTTCGTCAGGATGATTTTAGTCATGTTCGCGTTGGTTCCATCGAGAAATCGGATTTATCGCCTCCTCTTTCATGTTGAAGGGAAGGAAAAGAAAAAAGGAGATATCGCTAATCGTGAATATGAAATGTTTTTCATGAGTCGGCCATTCTCTTTTGTCAAAAACTCTCTGATTCAGGGTTTTTTACCTTTGGCATTGCGTGGGGGCGCCGAATCCTTGGTGAATCAATATTTTCAGCAATATTTTGCCTGGGCGCTCAATGTTGATAAACCTTCTCTTGTGAATCGGCCGGACTGGTTGGGTGCGATTCAAAGATTTGTAAGGTATCGGTGGGTCGCCTTAATAATCTATACTTTCATTGCGTTTCCTCATTATTGTATGAGTGGTTGGTTACTGGGTAATCGCGTCAGTAAAGTTCAATCACAAACTTCTGGTCGTGACAAAAAATCTGGGATGAGAAAAGGAAATCTTTTCATGTGTCTCTACGATTTTATTGAACAAGAGAGAGTCTCTCCTAATTTTTCTGTGACTGCACGAGAGTTTCAGGAACATTTAGAGAAATTTTGGCCACCTCAAAGGCGGTTTTCTCGTTCTACGATTCAGAATGAACTTCGAGGGCTTTGGCAAATAGGTTTCTTAGAAAGGGAGAGGGTGGGTCGTTCTTATCGGTATACCTTGCCTTCTTGGTTGAAAAAAGCAGCTCATTTCCTACCAGCCTATGAATGGGAAAAGAAATTGAATCCAGATGATCCCCATGCCCTTCCTCGCTTGAAGGTGCTTCAGATTTGGCGTCTACGTAGCCCTGAGCAAAGAGAGGCGCTTTTGCAAGTTGTTGAACAATGGAAAAAAGCTCTCGAATTTTCTGAAGACACTATCCCTAATGATCAGGACGGGCTTTTGAGTACCTTGCTTCGTTTTGATATAAAAAATGAAGCCTATTTAAATGAAGTTTATGGAGTTTATGCTTCGAATGAATACTCAGAAGAGATGGGAGCAGATTTTCGAGGATATAAAGGCTATGCAGCACTTTATGACTTAATCCTTTACTATTTAAAACGATATGCCTCTCCTCTCACAGGTAAACGCATTTTAGAAGTGGGCCCCGGATCAGGAGTGTTCCTACTGGCCCTGAGAGATTTTGGAGTGAGAGTGGAAGGTCTAGAAATGAATTCAGAGCTCGTTACACTTGCTCGAAGTCAGGGGCTGGCGGTAACGGAGGGAAATCTTCGCTCTCCGCCGGAAACCCTGTTAAGAGAACCTTACGATATCACCTTCAGTCATTACGTTCTGGATGTTCCTGTCATTGAGGCTCACGAAGAAGAACTCACTCCAGAGGTGCACACCCAGGGTCTTCAAATGCTTGAGCAACTCGCCCGCTTAACCAAAATGGGGGGCCTGAGTATTCATCAAACCGAGAGAGGATGGCCTTTTAAGGATGAAGATGTGATCCATGCAGGCTTTGAAATTCTTGACGGTGGTGTGTCTTATGGTTTTATGGTGTTAAGGCGTGTGGCCCCTAAAATCGTCACAGAATTTTCAAATGCCTTGGATGAATTTGAAAGAGATTTTGGAGAATGGGAAGAGGCATCAAAAAATTGGGATGGGCCAGCGGCACGAGATTATATGGATGGGTGGGGGAAGTGGGTCGAAGACAAGCAAAATAGATTTTTCCTGCCTTGGGGAAAGGGTTGGGTGGTCCCTCGTTCCGAGATAGCCGGGGTGCTAGAACCTCTGATGGTAAGATTTCTCCAACTCACCGAACGGGCTGCCTCTCTTTTTCAGCAGAAGGATTTAGATCCGAGCTTGACGGTCGGCCTTGCCTACATTCAGGCAGCGCATTTTTATCATTTTCTATGGGGGGACACGAATCGGGCTTTGGAATATTACGCCCATGCGCCTGAAACCCAGCGACAAGCGTATCTCATGATGTCTTTTGCAGCACCCCTTCTCCAGGCCTGGGGGGCGAGGCAACTTGAAGTATTGAATGGGATTGTCCGTCCCATTTCTTCCAACATCGCCTGCGGGACGATGACAGAAGAAAGCGATCGCATCTTGGGAATGCAGCTTGAGAGTCAGTTTAATTTGTTAAGGAATATTTATAACAGCGGGATCTCTCAGGATCTAAAAAGTTGGATCGAGTCTCAGTATCCTCAAGCCCCATTGAGAGAGGTCATCCCTAAAGGTGAGGCCTTGACAGAGTGGGAGGCCGATGTGGCCTTGTTCTTGAAAAGAGATTCAGGCTTGAGTTGGGAAGACGATTTTGAAACGCTTCAAAGCTTAAGAAGCAATATTCATGAATTAGCAGAGTATCAGGCAGTTCAAAAAAAGCTCGGTCGAGGCATTGAATTTTTCTTTGTCTCTCCTGAAACGGGGACCGAACTTTTCTGGGATTTATCGAGAGGTTTGGAAAAGGCAACTTATGCCGCTGGCCATCTGAATACCCGTCGCACCCGGATTTTTATTTCGCTCCCCATTGCTGTCAGTTATTCAGAGATTCCTCTGGAAATTGCCCGTCATGATTTGATACATGCGCTGAGGGATGTCCATGATCCTTCTTTGGACGAGAAAATGGAGGGGATCGCAGATTCAGATCGTCGGATGCTCGAGGTCATGAGAAAAGACCCTGGGCATGGGACTTCAGAAGAGAAACACCCTGTCGGAAGTCAAGAAATGCCTCTCCGTGAAAAGGCCGTCTCCGGGAGCGACGCCTCTTCTCCTTTCGTTTTAGCTCAGGGGGGCGTTCCTTCGTCGGGTGTAGATGAACCGATCAGGGCGATTCATGCCCTTTTGAAGGCTTCAGACGAAGTTGGATTTCGTACGCGAAAGATTTCGCTGGTGGATTTAAAAGCCCGTTTGTACCTGGCAAGCAACATTCAATTTGTTAAAGGGATGGAAAGAAAAGCATCCCTCCCAGGCTTGCTTCCCTTCTATCTCGAGGATCTGGGTGAAAGGGTCCCTCGCTTCAATGATTATTTACGAGCGCTGCTCA
>JACPWU010000018.1 GCA_016196885.1 Chlamydiota bacterium
CATTGGGTGGTCTCCTTTTCTTATGTTGGATGACGTTTGGGTCAACCATTCTTCTCCCCTTCATAATAGCCGAACACTTCGTGTTCAGAGCTCATCAAGTTTAAATACTTGGGGAGACCACCTTTTCCAATTTACCGACAGTGATAGGAAATACTCCTAACTTTCTTTACCCCATCATGTTATAACCTAGCTCTGTTTGAGATTGTGATGCTCTTCGGCCTGTGTTAAAATTACCCACCTTTGGTTTTGAGTCCAATTTTACAAGGTGTTCTTGAATGAAAATTGTTAAGAGAAATGAATTAGATTTGTCTGGCGGGACTTCTTTCCCACGAGAAGTGGAACAGAGAGTCTCTGAAATTTTACAGGCGGTTCAGATCAGAGGGGATGAGGCGCTTTTAGAGTTTGAACGCCAATTTGATCATGTAGATTTGGCCGCCTCAGGGCTTCGCGTTTCAACTCAGGAATTTTCTCAGGCGAAGCGCAAAGTGCCGACTTCTTTTAAGAAGGTTTTGGCTTGGGTCGCGAGGAATATTCAAAGGTATCAGAAAGATTTGCTTTTTAAGGATAGGGTGAAGGCTTATGGACGTGTAAGGCTTGGATCTTTGGTGCGACCGTTAAACCGGGTGGGGGTTTACATTCCGGGAGGGACGGCGCCTCTGGTTTCAACTGTGATGATGACGGTGATCCCGGCCCAGGTTGCAGGGGTAAAAGAAATTTTTGTCGCGACTCCGCCCAATCGCTATGGAGAGATTCATCCTTATATTTTAGCGGCTTGCCAGCAAGCGGGAGTGAAAAACGTTTTTAAAGTGGGAGGGGCTCAAGCAGTCGGTGCCTTTGCTTTTGGAACCAAGACCATCCCTAAGGTAGATAAAATTGTGGGCCCTGGAAATATTTATGTCGCGAGTGCCAAGCGTCAAGTTTACGGTTTTGTCGGGATTGACATGGTGGCGGGTCCCAGTGAAGTGTTGGTGATTGCCGATGATTCTGCAAATCCAAAATATGTTGCGGCGGATCTTTTGGCGCAAGCAGAGCATGATGTGATGGCTCGAACCTTTTTGGTGACGACGTCTAAAACATTGGCTGAAAAAGTTTTGAAGGAAATCGAAATTCAATTGGCAAATTTAAGCCGCTTTGAAATTGCACGACAATCGATTCAAGAGAGGGGTTTTATTATTATTGTGAAAAATTTAGAAGAAGCTGTTTCACTCACAAATGAAATTGCTCCAGAGCATGTGGAGATTCTTTGTCGAAAGCCAAAGAACATTGTATCTGGCATTCAGAGTGCGGGCGCCATTTTTGTGGGGGAATCCACGCCGGAACCAGTGGGAGATTATGTCGCGGGCCCCAGCCATGTGCTTCCAACCGGAGGGACCGCAAAATTTTTCTCTCCTCTTTCTTCACGTGATTTTTTGAAATCCATCAGTTATCTCGAATACAATCGAAAGAGTTTGGCCAGTGATTTAAAGGCGATTCAGGTGTTGGCCAATGCTGAAGGGTTGGATGCACATCGAAAGTCTGCGGAGGCACGGTTTAAATGAGCCTCTTTCGTCCGGCCGTTGAAAAAATGAAAGGCTATGTCCCGGGGTTTCAGCCCAAGGGATTAGGTTTCATTAAACTCAATACCAATGAAAATCCATATCCCCCTTCTGAAAAGGTTTTGAATGCATTGAAAGAGGCTGTCAATGCCCGTGTCAGACTTTATCCGGATCCTGTGGCTGATGAATTAAGAATGGAATTGGCCAAGGCGTTCCGATTTCCAAAAGATTGGATTATGGTAGGAAATGGCTCGGATGAGATTTTGAATTTGGCCATGCGTGCGGGGGTCGAAAAAAACGATAAAGTTTTAATCACAGAGCCTACGTATATCCTTTATGAAGTTTTGGCCCAGATGCAGGAGGCGAAAATCATTCGCTTGGAATTGGATGAGGATTTTAATTTACCTAAACAGGTAGATACGCGTGGGATTAAAATGACGTTCATTTCAAATCCAAACGCGCCGACCGGGGCTCTTTTTGGTCGTGAACAATTGAGAAAAATTTGTCGAGCTTCAAAGGGGATTGTGTTGATTGATGAGGCCTATGCTGATTTTGCAAAAGAGAATTGCCTGGATTTTGTGAGAGAGTTTAAAAATGTAATTGTGACACGAACCCTTTCAAAATCTTATTCGTTGGCGGGCTTAAGAATTGGGTTTGCTATCGCACGACCCCAGGTGATCGAGACCCTGATGAAGCTTAAGGATTCTTATAATGTGAATCGCTTGAGTCAAGTGGCAGGAATTGCCGCGATTCGGGATCGAGGGGTGATGAAGCGAACGGTTCAGCAAATCATTCGCGACCGGGAGTTTCTCATTCAGCATTTAGAACGATTGGATTTTTCTGTCATTCCTTCACAGACCAATTTTATTTTTGTGAAGCATGCTCGTTATGATGCTTTCAAACTATTGAAAGAGCTGGAGAGGAAGAAAATTTTGGTGAGATTTTTCAATCGTCCCCGGTTAAAAGAATATTTAAGAATCAGTATTGGGAGGAATCAGGAGATGATTAAGTTGGTGAGGGAGCTGGAGAGAATTTTAAAATGAGACCTTTTTAAGAGGTCTCTAGTGTATCCAGCATTCTTTTACTTTTGATTGTCATCTCGAGTCCTCCCCGATGTCAATCGGGGAGGAACGAGAGATCTTTCTTTTAGCGCTGGGCGAAAGGCAGGATTTCTCCCCCGATTTCGATCGGAGTCGAAATGACATGATTTGTAAAGCTATTGATTCAGCATTACACTAGAAATAAAGCTTTTAAGAGATATCCAAAGAAGGAGAACAACGTGAAACGAGTTGCCCAAATCAGTCGCAAGACAAAAGAGACGGACATTCAGTTGAGGTTGAATTTAGATGGTCAAGGGATTCATCAGGTCAAAACGGGCATGGGGTTTTTTGATCACATGCTTCAGTCTTTGGCCAAGCATGCCCAGTTTGATTTGGAATTAAAGGCCAAAGGCGATCTTCATGTGGATTATCACCACACCATAGAAGATGTAGGCTTGGTGTTGGGGGAGGTACTTCGCAAAGCGTTGGGTACGAAGGCAGGCATTGAGCGCTTTGGTTTTGGTTTTGTTCCCATGGATGAATCCTTGGCGAAGGTGGTCCTGGACTTAAGCGGGCGACCCTATCTTCATTACGATGTGCAATGTAAAACAAAGTGGATTCGGGATTTCGATTTGTCTATCATGCATGAGTTTTTTAATGCATTGTCACAAACGGGACTGATGACACTTCACATGACTTTGGAATATGGCAAGAATCCTCATCATATTTATGAAGCGCTTTTTAAGGCGTTGGCAAGAGCTCTAAAGATGGCGGTGAAAAGAGGGGATACAAAGAGTGTCCCGTCCACTAAGGGAGTTCTTTAGTTTGACGTTTGTCGAGCAACGATTCACGATATACGAGCAACGGTTTTTATGATCTCAATCATTGATTATGGAATGGGAAATTTGAGGAGCGTTGAGAAGGCCTTTGCGAGTTTGGGGTTTAAGGCTGAGATTACACGTGATCCAAAGACCATTTCTAAAAGCGATAAGGTTATTTTTCCTGGGGTGGGTGCCTTTGCACAGTGCATGAAGAATTTAAAGGGCTATGGTCTTGAGACAACCGTTTTAGAGGCGGCTCGCTCAGGCAAGCCTTTTCTTGGAATTTGCCTGGGGCTTCAAATGCTTTTTGAGGAAAGTGACGAGGGAGGACAGCATTTGGGGTTGGGAATTTTAAGAGGAAAAGTGATTCGATTTACAGGGAATATGAAAGTCCCTCACATGGGATGGAATCAAATTTATTTTTCTTCAAGAGAGAGTGACTGCCCTATTTTAAAGGGAGTTTCATCGGGGAGTTATGTCTATTTTGTGCATTCTTATTATGGAATCGCTCAAGAGGAAAAGGTGGTAGCGGCTCGGACGGACTATGGCGTACAATTTCCGTCTGTTGTTTGGAAAGATCATTTATTTGCCACGCAATTTCATCCTGAGAAAAGTCAGGAAGTGGGACTTAAAATTTTAAAAAATTTTGGAGAGCTGTAAAAACGGTACGTCGTACTTCGTGCATCGAACATCGATCGTTCCTTGTAGGTGAAGTACGAAGTACGATGTTCATAGCACGGTCTTATTTAAGGAGATTTTAAAATGCTTGTGATTCCCGCAATTGATATTAAAGGTGGAAAATGTGTGCGTTTGACACAAGGTGATTTTTCGAAGGAGACGGTTTACGCGGAAGATCCATCTCAGATGGCCTTGCGCTGGCAAAATAAGGGCGCCAAATACCTGCATGTCGTAGATTTAGATGGAGCCTTGGCGGGTCGGCCCGTGAATTATAAAACCATTCAAGAAATGACCATGGATCTTTTGGTGCCGTTTGAATATGGTGGAGGTATACGAGATTTTGAAAGTATTGAGAAAGCTCTTTCCTTGGGAGCGGACCGGGCTGTGTTAGGTACCATGGCTTACGAGTCGGAAGATTTTTTGGAGAGTGCGATTCGAGAATTTAAAAAGAGGGTGGCCGTAGCCATTGATGCCAAAGGGGGGCTTGTAGCGGTGAGTGGTTGGACGAAGGAAACAGCGGTAGATCCTGTTTTTCTGGCCAAACAAATGAAGAAGATGGGTGTGAGTGTGGTTATTTACACCGATATTCTTTCGGATGGTGCGTTAAAAGGGCCCAATTATAAGGCCATTGAATATTTGGTAGATTCCGTGAAAATGCCGATCATTGTTTCAGGAGGGGTGACCACAAAAGAAGATGTTGCGAGATTAAAAAATCTGGAACACAAGGGGGTCGTGGGCATGATTGTGGGCAAGGCGCTTTATACGGGAGATATTAAATTGGAAGAAGTGGTGTAGTTAAATCAAAAATGACAACAGTCGTGAGTCGTCTGTCGTGGGTCGTGAGTTTTAAAGGTATTATTTTTTACTCACGACTCACCCCTCACGACTCACGACTGTTTTTAGGAGTTTTTCATGCTTGCCAAGCGTATTATCCCTTGCTTAGATGTCGACAAAGGTCGTGTTGTGAAGGGCGTTAAATTTTTAGGGCTGAAAGATGCAGGAGATCCTGTGGAGGTGGCTCGGCGTTATGATCAGGAGGGAGCCGATGAGTTGATTTTTTTGGATATCACGGCTTCATCGGAAAATCGCGGCCTGATTCTTGGCATCATTGAGAGAACAGCTGAGCAAGTTTTTATGCCACTGACGGTAGGTGGTGGGATTCAGAATCTGGAAGACATTCGTTCACTTCTGAAAGCAGGAGCGGACAAGATTTCTATTAATACGTCGGCTGTGAAAAGGCCGGAGTTGATTAAAGAGGCTTCAGATCGTTTTGGAAGTCAATGCATTGTGGTTGCGATAGATGCTCAAAAAAAAGGGGATGGCTGGGAAGTTTATACGCATGGAGGAAGGAACCCGACGGGTTTGGATGTCGTGGAGTGGGCTGCGCGTGTGGTGGAATTGGGCGCGGGCGAAATTCTTTTGACGAGCATGGATCGAGATGGAACAAAGGAAGGATACGATTTGGAATTGACTTGGGCCGTCTCGAGCGCCATTTCTGTTCCTGTGATTGCCTCAGGCGGGGCAGGTCGGCTGGATCATTTGTATGACGTTTTGGGTGAGGGAGGAGCTGATGCAGTTTTAGCGGCTTCCATTTTTCATTATCGAGAGTTTTTGATTTCAGATGCTAAGAAATTTTTAAAAGAAAGGGGAGTGGAGGTTCGCTTATGAAATTTAATTTGGAGTCTTTGAAATTTGATGAAAATGGTTTGATCCCTGTGATTATTCAAGATGAGAAAAACTTAGAAGTGCTGATGATGGCTTATATGAATTTGGATTCACTTCGAGAGACTCTGAAAGATGGAAAGACTTCGTTCTGGAGTCGGTCTCGCAAGAAATATTGGTTGAAGGGGGAAACCTCAGGACATTTTCAACATGTGAAATCTGTTTTTTATGATTGCGACAAAGACACCCTTCTGATCAAGGTAGAACAGATTGGCGGCGCTTGTCATGACGGCTATCGCTCCTGTTTTTATACGGAGTTGAAGGGGGATGAGACAAGAGTGCTGGGTGAGAAGGTGTTTGATCCTGAAAAAAAATATAAATAAAACCGTACTTCGTACGGCGAACTTCGAACATCGTTTTGAAAGGTTTTATTTTTCGAAGTACGAAGTACGAAGTACGATGTCCGATATACGAGATTTAAAATGATCCATCCATCTCGAGAAGAGTTTATTAAGAAAGTGAAACAGGGTAATTTAATTCCCGTTTATAAAGAAATCCTGGCGGATTTTGAGACGCCGGTGTCTGCCTATTTAAAAATAGCGGATGGGGAGTATTCTTTCTTGCTCGAAAGTGTGGAGGGCAATGAAAAAGTCGGGCGCTATTCTTTTTTGGGGAGCTCTCCCAAGTGGATTTTCTCAAGCCAAGGGGAAAAAGTAACCTTTGAAGAAGGGATCTATACAAAGGCTTATTCTACTGCGGATCCTTTGCAGGAATTGAGAAAACTTTTAAAAATTTATCGCGTGGTGAAAGACGAGAATTTACCGAGATTTTTTGGGGGGGCTGTCGGCTATGTCGGCTACGGTATGGTAAAATTTTTTGATGGCATTGCCCAAGATAAATCGAAGGATGAGGATTTACCTGATTTGTGCTTTATGTTGGCGGATACTTTATTGGCTTTTGACCATGTTCAGCATCGCTTGAAGATTATGACCAATGCCTTTGTAGGAGAAGGGGCCCATCCCGAAAAAGTTTATGAAGAAGCTGTTCGAAAAGTTGAGGAGATTGAACAAAAATTACTTCAAGAAAAAAAGGCGATGATCATTTCTTTGGATTCGTCAGAGATTGCTTCTCATGAAGAGGCTATGTCTAATTTTTCTAAAAAGGATTTTCAGGCCATTGTTGAGAAGTCCAAGGAATACATTCGAGCAGGGGATATTTTTCAGGTGGTTTTGTCTCAGCGATTTTGCGTGGATTTGAAGGTGGATCCCATGACCCTTTATCGGGTCTTGAGAACGGTGAATCCTTCTCCCTATATGTTTCTTCTTAAATTTAAGAACTTTCATTTGGTGGGGACTTCTCCTGAAATTTTAGTGCGGTGTGAAGAGGGGGTTGTGGAGGTTCGACCGATTGCGGGAACCAAGCCGAGGGGGAAGACGGCCGAAGAAGATCAGAAAAATGAGAAGGTCTTGCTCGAAGATCCTAAAGAACGCGCCGAACATATTATGCTGGTGGATTTGGGAAGGAATGACATTGGCCGCGTTTGCGAGTTTGGGTCCGTGCGTGTTTCTGAATTGATGGTGATTGAACGTTATTCTCATGTGATGCACATTGTTTCAAATGTGGTGGGAAAGCTTTCATCCGATAAAGATGCCTTTGACGTTTTGCGAGCAACCTTTCCTGCGGGAACCGTGACGGGCGCTCCTAAAATTCGGGCGATGCAAATTATTGAAGAATTAGAAAATGTGCATCGAGGCGTTTATGCGGGGGCCATTGGTTATTACAGTTTCTCAGGAGACTTGGATTCTTGCATTACGATCAGAACCATTCTTTTAAAAGATGGGAAAGCTTATGTTCAGGCGGGGGCCGGAATTGTGGCTGATTCTGTGCCGGAAAAAGAGCATCAAGAGTCTGTGAATAAGGCTAAGGCGATGATGAAGGCGATTGCAATTACGAAAAAGTTCAAAAGCTCAATCCCACGGGACTATAAAATCTGAGGTTTAAAGGTTCAAAGGAAAAACGAGATATGCTTCTGGTCATCGATAATTATGATTCATTTACGTATAACCTTGTCCAATATTTCGGCGAGTTGGGACAAGATCCCAAGGTATTTCGCAATGACGAAATCACCGTTTCTGAAATTGAAAAACTTCACCCGCAATGGATTGTGATTTCTCCAGGGCCTTGCACTCCTCATGAGGCGGGGATTTCGAGTGAAGTCATTCGATCTCTGGGTGGGAAAATTCCGATTCTAGGGGTTTGTTTAGGGCATCAGTGTATAGGAGAAGTGTACGGGGGACAGATTGTGCGGGCTCCCAGATTGATGCATGGAAAAACGTCTCTCATTCATCACGATGGCAAAGGTCTTTTTCAAGGGATTAAAAATCCTTTTGAAGCGACGCGATATCATTCTTTGGTGATTGAACCTAAAAGTGTTCCTTCGGTGCTTGAGGTGACGGCCAAGACGGATCAAAATGAAATCATGGCGGTCCGTCATAGGAGTTTGCCAGTCTGGGGTGTTCAATTTCATCCAGAATCAATTTTAACGAAAGAGGGGAAGAAATTGCTGAATAATTTTTTGGGGATGAAATGAGGTTATCCAAAAGTTCAATGATTCCCCTCCCTTGATGGGAGGGGTTAGGGGAGGGTGATCTTAAAGACACCCCCTCCCTAACCCTCCCCACAAAGGGGAGGGAATTTTTCGGATAGCCTAATTTTTTTGGGGAATCTATGATTTTCAAAGATGCTCTTGAAAAGGTGATTCAAAGAGAGAATTTGTCGGCCAAAGAAGCCTCTTTTCTTATGGAAGAGATTATGATGGGCCATCTGACACCTGCTCAAATGGGGGCATTGCTGGTGGCTCTCAGAATGAAGGGTGAAACAGTAGAGGAAATTGCTGGCTTTGCGACAGTGATGCGCAAGATGGTGAGGGAGATTCATACCCATCATCCGATTGTGGTAGATACTTGTGGGACTGGAGGGGATGGGTTAAAGACTTTTAATATTTCTACAACGGCAGCATTTGTCGTAGCGGGTGCAGGAGTGCCTGTGGCCAAGCATGGAAATGTCGCAGTTTCGAGCGCTTGTGGTAGTGCGGACCTTTTGAAGGGTTTGGGAATTAAGATTGATGCAGATCGTTCTCTGATGGAAAAAGCTTTAAATGATTTGGGCATTTGTTTTCTTTTCGCCCCTCTTTTTCATCATGCGATGAAGCATGTTGCAACGCCTCGCCGAGAGTTGGGAATTCGAACGGTTTTTAATATTTTGGGTCCCTTGACCAATCCTGCTCGTGCCAAGGCGCAGGTGTTAGGTGTTTCTCGAAAAGATTTGGTTTCGACACTGGCGCAGGTATTGATGAAGTTAGGGAGTGAGCAGGCTTTTGTGGTTTATGGCGAAGATGGATCAGATGAGGTGACGACAACCTCCCTGACGCATGTGGCCCAGTTAAAAGAAGGTCACGTGAGGTATTTTGAATTTAATCCAGAGGAATTGGGTATTGCACGCGCATCTCTTTCAGATTTGCAAGGGGGAGATCTTCAGACAAATGTAAAGATTTCTCAAAATATATTGGAAGGGCAAAAGGGGCCTCCTCGAGATGTGGTTTTGGTGAATGCAGCTTTTGCGATTTTAGCGGGAAATGGGGCGCTGGACTTGAAAGAGGCTTTTCAAAAGGCCCAAGAGGCCATTGATTCGGGGAAGGCGAAGCAAAAATTAGAAGAATTGGCAAAATACACCTGTTGAGACCTCTGAAAAAGGCCCATCTGCTTCGTTGCCTGCTTCGCTTAGTCGTGCGGCGTACTGGAAAACGTACGCCTCCTCCTTCGCTCGCAGGCGCCTTGCATCTGGGACCTTTTTGAGAGGTCTTTAGAAATAAGAGTTTTTTAGAGGTTAAAAACCATATGTCAGTTTCATTTTTAGAAGAAATTATTCATCACAAAAGAATTGAAATAGAAGAGAGAAAAAGAAATCTCTCCTTAGAAAATTTGATGACAGATGCCAATCTCAAAGTTAAAAGGGCTGATTTTGAGAAGGCGATCACTCGCCAGCCAGGTGGGCCTTTGCGGTTGATTGCTGAGATTAAAAAGGCATCGCCTTCAAAGGGACTGCTTCGGAAAGATTTTCATCCGACGCAAATTGCCCAAACTTACGAGAAATATGGGGCTCATGCAATTTCTGTTTTAACGGATGAAAAATATTTTCAGGGGAGTTTGGATGATTTAAAGGCAGTTTCGGAAGTGGTTTCGCTGCCCTTGCTCAGAAAAGATTTTATTTTAGATGCATATCAAATTTATGAGGCAAAAGCTTATGGAACCAGTGCCATTTTATTGATTGTGGCCGCTTTGGAGAAAAATGAGTTGTCTTTGCTCTTGAAAGAAGCTGGGAAAATGGGTCTTTCTGTTTTGACGGAAGTTCATGATGAAAAGGAACTTGAAATTGCTTTGGAAGTAGGTGCAAACCTAATAGGGATTAACAATCGAAATTTAAAAACTTTTGAAGTTGATTTAAAGAATTGTGGGAAGTTGATCCCAAAAATTCCCAAAGGAAAAAGAATCGTGATTGAGAGTGGCATTTTGAAACGGCAAGATGTGCTTTGGGTGGAGAGTCTTCCCGTAGATGCAATTTTGGTAGGTGAGGCGTTTATGCAGGCTCAGGATATGGGTGCAAAAATAAGGGAGTTGATGCATTAAACGGACGACGATCGACGAACGACGAGATACGGTTTTTTTATGGTGAAAGTCAAAATTTGCGGCATTACCAATTTAGAGGATGCGCTTCAAGCAGTTGAAGCGGGCGCAGACGCTTTGGGTTTTAATTTTTATTCAAAGAGTCCGAGATGTTTGACTTCTAAACAGGCAAAGGAAATAATGAGTCAGCTTCCCCCTTTTGTGACGTGCGTGGGTGTTTTTGTGAATGCAAAAAGGGAGGATGTTCAAAAAATTGTTGAAGAAACAGGAATAGAGATTGTTCAATTTCATGGGGATGAAAGACCGCAAGATTGTGAGCCGTTTTCGCGGGCGATGAAGGCTTTTAGAGTGGAAGATAAAATAGGGGATGTAAAATTATATGATGGCATTTCTGCCATTCTGTTGGACGCATCCCATCAGGGAGACTACGGCGGTACGGGGAAAACATTTGATTGGAAGAAGGCAGAGCCTTTTCAAAAACTGGGAAAACCTTTGATTCTCTCAGGGGGGCTGGGTCCAGATAATGTCATGGAGGCTGTCCAAAAAGTAAGACCGTACGCAGTAGATGCGTGCAGTCGTTTAGAAGATTCGCCGGGCAAAAAGAATCATGAGTATATCAGGCTCTTCATCCGAAGGGCGAAAGAGGCCATAGAATGATCGTGTATTTAAAAGTGTGTCCTTTTAAGAGGAGGCGGGTCCTGTCCCTCCTCACCCAGCAAGGCAGGTTTTTCTGCCGGTGGCAGAAAAACCTACCGCGGTAGTAAATGTTATTTTTCGTTTATCAACTGACGGCACAGAGGTTATAGCCCCTGTGGGGTCGGTCTCGGTTTGGTTTTTGAAGAGTCATTTTCAAGTCTCGACCTGCTGGCGATCAGCGGGGGACCCCCAGTCGGGCCACCCGCATCCATAAAAGGACACACTTTTAAATACAGCATCCATAGAATATCTCTAGTAAATTTTAATTTACTAGAGATATGTATTTGTGGTAATATATTATTTACCAGAGGTATTCTATGGCGATGGATGGGGAAAAAAAGGAAAAGATCTTTCGGTTTTTGCAAGACCAAATTGCGGAGGCTCCGTTCCGTATCAAGGCCTATGTTTTGGACGAGGAAGGTAAGGAGCATCCTCGGCGTGAGGTTTTTGGAAAGCTCCATGGATTTATGGGAGATTTTCTTAAACGGCCTTCGGGAGCCAGGTGCTTTGTCCTGACAGGACTGAGGGGGGCTGGGAAGACAACCCTTTTGGCTCAGCTTTATCATGAGAGCCCTGATCGGGATATTTATAAGCTCTATCTTTCTGTAGATCAGATGGTTTCTCTTTTGGAGGTTTCTCTTCAAGAGGTTCTCGATGTCTACGAGGAGTTGATTTCAGTGGCCTTTGAAAGGCTCGATCAACCTCTGGTCCTTTTCTTGGATGAGATTCAGTACGATCCCAAATGGGGGATGGTTCTCAAGAGTTTGTACGATCGCTCTCGAAAGGTTTTTGTTTTTGCAACAGGTTCATCGGCTCTGCTTCTCCAGACAAATGCGGATGTCGCAAGGCGGGCTATTTTTGAAAAGTTGTTTCCATTGAGATTCACAGAGTATGCTCGGATTAAACATGGGCAAGAGGAGGTTTCTGGATTAGGGGCGGAGCTTCAAAGTGCCCTTTTTAAATCTTTGACTTCAGAGGAAGTTTATCTTCGCTTGAAGTCTAAAGAGGGGCTGGTTCGGGGCTATTGGAGTCATATTGAGAGACTGGAGCTGGATCGCTATTTGCGATGTGGGTCGCTTCCCTACATGCTGAGTTTGAAAAATGAGGCATGGGTTTACGATCAGATTAAAAAGACTTTGGATCGTGTCGTAAGTGTGGATATGGCTCAGCATGGAAAATTTTCATCTGAGGTTATTTCAAAGGTTCCTGGAATCTTATACAGGATTGCAGATTCAGGTGAACTCAGTTTGACGCGTCTTTGTCAGACGGTAGAAATCAGCAAGCCCAAGTTGATGGAGATTCTGGATGTTTTAGAAAAAACAGAGGTCCTGCTCAGGGTTTACCCTTATGGTTCTCACACCGTGCAGGTTCGTAAGCCCTCTAAATATCTTTTTGGCGCTCCGGCTTTTCGGGCGATGTATTTTAATTTTGTTGGGAGTATTCGCTCTCAAGGGGAGGAGATGGGGAAATTATGGGAGGATACGGTCGGGATGTATCTGACCATTTTCTTGGCGAAAAAGATCCATACGTTCTTGAGTTACGACAGTGCTCAGGGGGGAGCAGATTTCATTGTTGGATTTGGGAAAGAAAGAATCATTCTCGAGGTGGGCAGTGGCAATAAAGGATTTGAACAAATTACTCAGACTTCGAAAAAAGTTTCAGCCAAGTATGGATTGGTGGTTTCACGGGACACTTTGATGCATGCTCGCGATGCGAATGTGGTCAGGGTTCCTCTGGAATTTTTTTTATTGATGTGATGAGAAACATACATGACTTTCAGTCACAAAGGGGGATGAAAATCACCCTTGTAGTCGCCCCATTTATGGGGCTGCCCGATGAATCGGGCGACTACAATTCATCATAACTTATTGTATAAGAACAACTAAAGACTATTTTCAGATGAAATGCGGGTTAGGGGGTTGCTTGAAAAAATTTAAAGATCGTTATCCCGATAGGGAGGGTCATTTCGCGAGTTTTGGGGGCAGATTTGCCCCTGAAACGTTGATGACAGCTCTTGAAGAGTTAGATCTGGAGTATGAAAAGACAAAGAAGGATAAGGGCTTCCAAAAGCTTTTGGATTATTACCTCAAACAATTTGTGGGACGTCCAACCCCTCTTTATTTTGCTGAACGCTTGTCTAAAGAATTAGATGCGAAAATTTATTTAAAGCGTGAGGATTTATGTCACACGGGTGCCCATAAAATCAACAACACCTTGGGGCAGATTTTATTGACTCAGAGAATGGGCAAAAAAAGGGTCATTGCAGAAACGGGTGCTGGACAGCATGGCGTCGCGACGGCGACAGTGGCTGCACTTTTTGGTTTGAAGGCCACTGTTTATATGGGGTGCCAGGATATGGAACGTCAGGCCCTGAATGTTTTTCGCATGAGACTTTTGGGAACAGAAGTGATTCCTGTGAAGACGGGCTCTTGTACCTTAAAGGATGCTATTAATGAGGCGATGCGAGATTGGGTCACAAATGTTAGAACCTCCCATTATATTTTAGGTTCTGTGGCGGGTCCACATCCCTTTCCAAAAATAGTGCGGGATTTTCAGAGGGTGATTGGCCGTGAGGCACGTGAGCAAATTAAGAAAGAAGAGGGACGTCTTCCTCATTTTCTGGTAGCTTGCGTGGGGGGAGGTTCTAATTCTATAGGTCTTTTTTATGAATTTTTAGACGATACCTCTGTCAAAATGATTGGAGTCGAAGCGGGAGGCCTCGGTGTAGAAACGGGTCAGCATGCTGCTCGATTTGCCGGAGGCTCGGTGGGTGTTTTTCAAGGGTCGAGAAGTTTTGTTTTACAAAATGGAGAGGGGCAAATTTTAACGACGCATTCTGTTTCAGCAGGACTAGATTATGCTGGGGTGGGTCCAGAGCATAGTTTCTTGAGAGAATGTGGGCGCGTAGAATATGAAAACATCAAGGATGACGAGGCGCTAACTGCTTTTTCAAAATTGGCTCATTTAGAGGGGATTATTCCTGCTCTAGAATCCGCACATGCGATTGCCTATCTCTTTAAGATGAAGAAGTCTCAGCGGAAGGGAAAAATCTTTATTGTGAATTTGTCGGGACGGGGAGATAAAGATGTTCAGGTGGCATCACAGGCCTTAAATCTAAAAATGAATGGAAACGAATGAGTCGAATTGAAAAGAAATTTTTAGAATTAAAAAAATCAGGGCGCAAAGGGCTTATTACCTATATTGCCGCGGGTGACCCTGATTTGTCCAAAACCATTGATCTGGTCAAGTCTTTTGAAGATGCCGGAGTCGATTTTGTAGAACTTGGAATCCCTTTTTCAGATCCTTTGGCGGATGGGGCCGTGAATCAAATGGCTGCGGACAGGGCTTTAAAATCAGGAACCACGCTAAAGAAAATTTTTGCTGCGGTCATTGAAATTCGAAAATCAGTTCATTTGCCGATTATTTTCTTCACGTATTTAAATCCCATTTTGAAATATGGCCTTGAAAATTTTGCCAGAGAGGCTGCTCAAGCGGGGGTAGATGGTGTTTTGGCTTTGGATCTGCCTCCTGAAGAGTCTGATGAATATAAGAAGCTGATGAATAAACATCATTTGGATACGATTTTTTTAGTAACGCCCACAAGTTCGATCCATCGAATGAAATTGATTGCCTCTAAAGCGACAGGGTTTATTTATTGTGTCTCCAGAACGGGAGTGACCGGGATGCAGCAGGAAATTTCAAAAGAGGTTCCGTCTTTGATTAAACGCATTAAGAGTGTTTCTGATTTACCTGTGGCGATTGGCTTCGGCGTTTCAAATGGTGAACAGGTGAGACAATTGTCAAAATATGCAGATGCAGTTGTAGTAGGAAGTGCGATTGTGAAAAAGATTGAAGAAAATGTGAGTCGTTCTCATTTGTTGGGTGAAGTGACAAATTTTGTGAGAGATTTAGCGGTGGGTCTTCATGGATAAGAGTAAAAATCTTTACGCGGTTATCATGGCCGGCGGGGTGGGTGAGCGGTTTTGGCCCCAGAGTCGCCAGCATATTCCGAAACAGTTTCTTAAGATTTTAGGTTCTCGAACCTTGATTCAGAAAACAGTGGAGAGGATTGCGCCGCTTATTCCCATGGAACGGGTGTGGGTGGTTTCCAATCAAAAACATGAATCTTTGATTCGGTCTCAGTTGCCAAAGCTTAAAAAGAATCAAATTTTGTTAGAACCTTTTGGCAAAAATACGGCTCCTTGCATTGGCTTGGCTGTAGCTTTTCTTAACAAAATAGATCCTGAAGGGATCATGGTTGTTTTACCCGCGGATCATCTGATTCGAGATGAAAAAGAATTTTTGAAGATGTTAAAGGCTGCTGCCGATATAGCCGATCAAGAAGAAAGTTTGGTGACACTGGGGATTAAGCCTGAAGAGCCTGAAACGGGGTATGGGTATATTCATTTTGGAAAGCCGATTAAGAAGGGTGCAAATACTCCATTCTTCCATGTTCAAAAATTTGTGGAGAAGCCAACCCTTCAAAAGGCAAAGGCGTATCTTAAAGATGGACATTATCTATGGAACAGTGGCATGTTTGTGTGGAGGGTGAAAACGATTCTGAAGGCTTTTCAAGAGCATTTACCTCAGGTGTACGAACCTTTAGAAGAATTTAAGAAGGCAATTGGAACGAGGGGTGAGAAAAAGGCCATTTTGAAAATGTATGAAGCTGTTCCTAAAGTTTCGATTGATTATGGCGTGATGGAAAAGGCAGCCAGCATTTTAGTTGGTTCGGGCGATTTTGGTTGGGACGATTTGGGCGCTTGGCCTGGGCTTGAACGGCATTTGAAAAAGGACAATCAAGGCAATGTGGCCCGAGGAGCGTTTGTCTCAGTAGACGCGGACAATTCAATTGTTTTGAGTCAAGACGGGATTGTGGCTCTTTTGGGAGTTAAAAATCTTGTGGTTGTGAAAACCAAAGATGCAGTGCTGGTGATGGGCAAAGACCGTGCTCAGGATGTGAAGGCGGTACTTGAAAAGATGAAAGGGTGTGCAGAGTATAAGAAATACTTGTGATTTTATGATTATTCTCGCGTTAGACTTTGGTGAAAAAAGAATTGGAATGGCAGTGAGTGATTCCTTGGGAATCATTGCGGTTGGACTTTCGACCTTGGAACGCAAGGATGAGGCGTCGGATTTAGCCGCGATTGATGAAGTGGCTAGAGAGAGAAAGGTTGAAAAAATCGTTTTGGGTATGCCTCTTCACATGAGTGGGAGGGAAGGAATCAAGGCAAAGGAGGTTTTGGCGTTTAAGGAAATCTTGTCATCAAAGACAGGGCTTCCCATTGATTTATACGATGAGAGGCTTACCACAGTTCAGGCCGAGCGAGTCCTTTTGGAGGCGGATCTCTCGAGGGAAAAGAGGAAAGGGAAGAGAGATCAATTGGCTGCACAAATTATTTTACAAAGTTATTTAGAGAGGATGAGAGGCATAGAATGAAATATTCAAAGATGAGATTTCAGAATGGACTCCGCTTAGCGGTTTGCGAAATGCCGGACGTCAGGAGTGTGACCTTGGGAGTTTGGGTAGGTGTGGGGGGACGATTTGAAGAAGATTCGATTGCAGGTGTTTCTCATTTTTTGGAGCACATGCTTTTTAAGGGCACACAAAAAAGAACTGCCGTCCAGATTTCTCAGGCGATTGAAGGGGTCGGCGGTAGTATGAACGCCTTTACGACAGAAGAGACCACTTGCTTTTATGCGAAGGTGATGGCAGAGCGCTTTCATGAAGTGCTGGATGTTTTGGCAGACATGGTTGAGAACGCGGCCTTTCGCCCTCAGGATGTGAAGCGGGAACGGGGTGTGATTCTGGAAGAATTGAGAATGAATCGCGATGTGCCTTCCAATTATGTTTTTGAATTGTTGGGAGAGCTGATGTGGCCAAAACATCCTTTGGGTCGTGCGCTGATTGGGACAGAGGAAACCATTCGCAGTTTAAACCGAAAGGATTTTCTGAAATTCAAGGATGAAAATTACACCGCCTCTAATATTGTGATTGCAGTGGCGGGCAAGGTCAATTTTAAAGAGGTGGGTGAAGCGGTTGGGAAGAAATTTTCATTTCTCAAATCTCAGAAGCCTCGCTTGAATTGTCTACCTGTTTTAGAAACTCAGAAAGAGCCAGAGGTTAAAATTTTCAAAAAGAAAACAGAGCAAACTCATCTTTGCATCGGTGTTCGGGCTTATCATCGTAATCATCAGGATCGTTTTAGTTTAAGAATCCTAAATGCCATTTTGGGAGAGAACATGAGCTCTCGGCTTTTTCAGGTGATTCGAGAGAAGATGGGACTTACTTATGATATCAGTTCTTCCATCGAGAGATTTTCGGATACGGGTTCCTTGGTGATTTCAGCGGGGGTGACCCTTGCACATTTGCCCAAGGCCTTGGAAGGGACTTTAAAAGAACTCTCGAAGCTTGCAAAAAAAGGGGTGAAGAAAAAAGAATTTGAGATGGCCAAGGAATATTGCATGGGTCAGGTAGGTTTGGGGATGGAAAAAAGTTCTAATCAGATGGTTTATATTGGGGAGAGTGAACTTTCTTCAGGGAAGATTTTGGATTTTGATGAGTTGATGGCTGAGATACGGGCTGTGACAGTAGATGACATTCAACGTGTGGCTCAGGATCTCTTTGTGGATAAAAAGTTAAATTTGGCAATTGTCGGACCGGTCCAGAGAGAGAAGGCGGTGAAAAGGGTGTTTTCGATGTCATGAATAGTAGGAAATAAAAACAATGACCAATATCCAATTTCAAATGTCAAATGAATGACCAATGACCACTTTCCAATTGGACATTGGATCATTGGAAATTAACTTGTCATTTGTCATTGGACATTTCTGTTTTGTGGGTTTTTATGAACAAAAAAATCAAAATAGCGCCTTCGATTTTGGCCGGGGATTTTGGGCATTTGGCGGATGAGGCAGAGCGAGCCGAGGAGGCGGGCGCAGATACCCTGCATGTGGACATCATGGATGGCCATTTTGTGCCCAATTTAACCATTGGCCCTCAGTCGGTGGCCGCGATTCGAAAAAAGACGAGACTTCCCTTGGATGTTCATTTGATGATTTCGGATCCTCTTAGGTATGCGGATGAATTTATTAGATCGGGCGCTAATAATCTGACCATTCATTTGGAAATAAAAAAAGATATTTCGTCTATTCTTCGTTACATCAAGTCTAAGCATATTCGTTGCGGTTTGGCTGTGAAGCCCGGGACCCCTTTTGAAGATGCCGCTCCCTATTTGGAAAAAATAGATCTTTTGCTTCTGATGACGGTAGAACCTGGTTTTGGCGGGCAAAAGTTCATATCGGAAGTGATTGTGAAAATTGAGAAGGCGCGTCAATGGGCGGATCAACATCGGCGCTCTTTCGATATTGAAGTGGATGGAGGCATCAACTCAAAAACCGTGCCAGAGGTGGTGCGTGCGGGTGCTAATGTGTTGGTGGCAGGATCTGCCATTTATGGAGCGTCTGAAATGAAAGATGCTATCACTCAAATGCGAACTTTAGCAGAACAATCAAAGGAGAAGTAATTCCCTTATTAGTGTATCCGAAAAGTTCCCTCCCCCTTGTGGGGAGGGTTAGGGAGGGGGTGCTTGAGCTCACCCTCCCCTAACCCCTCCCATCAAGGGAGGGGAATAATAGGGTTTTTGACAGTCTGAGTCGGAGGGGTTAAGGGTTTTAAAATGATAAACCTAGATCACATTCGAAATTTTTGTATCATTGCGCACATTGATCATGGCAAGTCTACTTTGGCCGATCGGCTTTTAGAACTCACGAAGACGATCACGCTTCGTGAGTCACGTGATCAAGTCTTAGACGTGATGGATTTGGAACGGGAGCGGGGGATCACGATCAAGGCCCATCCCGTACGGATGAATTATCAGTCCAAAGACGGCAAAGTTTATATTTTGAATTTGATGGATACGCCAGGGCATGTAGATTTTTCCTACGAGGTTTCTCGGAGTTTATCAGCTTGCGAGGGTGCGATTCTTCTCGTGGACGCAGCCCAAGGTGTGGAGGCTCAGACTGTTTCCAATATTCATTTGGCTTTGGAGCAGGGTTTGGAAATCATCCCCGTTATTAATAAAATTGATTTGCCCAGTGCGGATGTTGATAGAGTGATTCGACAGTTGGACGCGATCATCGGCGTTTTTCCGGAGGAGGTGATTCGGGTGAGTGCCAAAACAGGGGAAGGTGTTTCGAATGTAATAGATGCCGTCATTGAGAAAATTCCACCCCCTCAGTCTCAGGGAGAAGGAAAAATTCAGGCCCTGATTTTTGATTCTTTGTTTGATACGTATAAAGGGGTGATTGTTTATACGCGCGTGATAGAAGGGACGATTCGAGCGGGTCTTAAAATTCTCATGATGGCCACGAATCAGATTTTTGAAGTGATTGAAGTCGGACATTTTAAATTGAAACTGACTCCCACAGAATCTCTGGGGCCGGGCGAGGTGGGCTATGTGGTAGCCAACATTAAATCGGCGCAAGACATTCGTGTGGGGGATACCATCACGGATGCCAAGCATCCAGCCTTGGTGCCCTTGCCAGGATTTAAGCATATTTCACCGATGGTGTTTTGCGGCCTTTATCCGATTTCGGTGGAGGATTATGGTCTTCTCAAAAATGCAATTCAGAAATTAAGTCTGAATGATTCTTCCTTCACCTTTGAATCTGAGGATTCTGTTGCTTTGGGGTATGGCTTTCGATGCGGTTTTTTAGGGTTACTTCACATGGAGGTGATTCAGCAGAGATTGGAAAGGGAATTTGGCGTGGATTTGATCGCAACCTCTCCCAGCGTGATTTATAAAATTAGAAAAACAAATGGAGAGGAACTTTCGTTGGACAACCCCGTGAAATTTCCATCTTTTCAGGAAATTGAATATGTTGAAGAGCCGGTGATTGAGGCGACAATCATTGCACCGGTCGATTTTATTGGTGCTGTCATGCAACTGGGCGTAGATTATAGGGGTGTGTGCAGCAAAACAGAATCTCTTGATCAAACACGGGTGATGATGACTTTTGAATTTCCCTTGGGAGAGATTCTGACGGAGTTCTTCGATCGCTTAAAATCCGTCACGAGGGGATACGGCTCTTTGGATTATGAACACAAGGGCTATCAAATTTCAGATGTGGCGAGGCTGGATGTTTTAATCAATGGCGAGGTGATAGATGCTTTTTCCCTCATCGTGCATCAGACGAAGGGCGAGGCAAAGTGCCGTCAATTGGCTAAGAAATTGAAGGATGTGATTCCCAAACAGCTTTTTCAAGTGGCTATTCAAACTGCCTTGAACAATCGCGTGGTGGCTCGTGAGACGATTGGCGCGTTAAAAAAAGATGTGACAGCCAAATGTTATGGGGGAGATATCACCCGCAAGAGAAAACTTTGGGAGAAACAGAAGGAAGGAAAAAAGAAAATGAAGGCCTTTGGCAAGATTCAGATTCCTCAGAAGGCTTTTTTGGATGTTTTAAAGGCGGATTGAAAAACAGAAGACAGAAGACAGAAGACAGAAAAACATAGATCCCCGATTAGTACACTCGGGGATGACTAAAAATGAGGACTAAAATATGGAATCTAAAATAAGCTTTGCTAAGCAACTATCCAGTCTAAAGTGGTGGATCGAATTGCTTGAATCTATTTTGGTCGCTTTTATCATTGCCATGATTGCGAGAACTTTTATTGTGCAGGCGTTCAAGATTCCAACAGGTTCGATGGAACCGACTCTGCATGGAGATCCCAAGCATGGGGATCGTGTCTTGGTGAATAAATTTGTTTATTCGCTGCATCCTCCCCAGCGCGGCGATATTGTGGTTTTTAAAACCCTCAATATTGCGGGCTTGGATTATCACAAGGATTATATTAAGCGCTTGGTGGGCTTGCCGGGTGATACGGTGGAAATTCGGGATGGACATGTGTATGTGAATGATGAACTCTTGAGCGAACCTGATATTTTTCAAAAGATTCATTACACCAATACCACGATTCGAAAGAAGCCGTTGGGGGAAGAGGGCCAGTATGGTTTGGAAGGGGGCAGGGTTGTTGTTCCTCCGGATCATTACTTTGTTTTGGGAGATCACAGTTCCGTCAGTTTCGACAGTCGCTATTGGGGATTTGTCCCCAAAGAAAATTTAATGGGAAAGGCGTTCTTGACGTATTGGCCGCTTGACCGTTTGAAATTGTTAAAAAAGAGTGAGGAGATTTTTTATGAAGATGAAGGAATCAGAAGGGACAGAAGGAACTCCGAGTTTCGAGGAGTTTCAGAAAGAGTTTTCTAAATTGATTAAGGAAAAATTGGGTGCGAAGGGGGTGGGTTTTGTTTTTCCCCAGCCTGATGCGCTTAAGACTTCGGAGGAACCTGTCAAAGAGAAAAAACCTCCGAGAGAAATTAAATTTGATTTAAAGCCCAAAGAGGTCAAGGCCTTTTTGGATCGTTTTGTGATTCAGCAGGATGAGGCAAAAAAAGTTTTAGCCATTGCCGTGTGTGACCATTACCATCATGTGGCTTCTTGTCTGGGCAAAGAAGGCTGCGGGAATTATGCCAAGCAAAATGTGCTTTTGATGGGTCCCACCGGTGTCGGTAAAACTTATTTGATCCGAACCATCGCTACCTTGATCGGTGTTCCATTTATCAAGGCGGATGCGACTAAATTCAGTGAAACGGGCTATGTGGGAGGAGATGTCGAGGATTTGATCCGGGATTTGGTTCATAAGGCGGACGGGGATATCACACTAGCCCAATACGGCATTATTTATTTGGATGAGGTGGATAAAATTGCGGCTCCTTCGAATTTAATGGGCCGCGATGTGAGTGGTCAAGGGGTTCAGCGAGGGCTTCTCAAATTAATGGAAGAGACGGAAATCGCCCTTAAATCTTCCAGCGATTTGACCAGCCAAATTCAGGCTGTGATGGAATTTCAGGCCAAGGGAAAAATTGAGCGTAAGACCATTAACACGCGGCATGTTTTATTCATCATGAGCGGAGCTTTTGATGGGCTCACAGAAATTGTGAAGAAAAGGATGCAAATGCGCTCGATTGGGTTTCTAGAGCCTCTTCAGGCGATGGATCAACATGTTCAGATGCAAAGGCATGGGACGACGCAGGATTTTATCAAATTTGGTTTTGATCCTGAGTTTGTGGCGAGACTGCCTGTGCGTGTGGTTTTAAATGATCTATGGGAGGAGGACCTTTACAAGATTCTAAAGACTTCTGAAGATTCTGTCGTGAAACAATATGTTGGGGATTTTAAGGCCTATGGGATTGATGTGGTTTTTTCAGATGAATCTTTGTGGGCCATTGCGAAAAAGGCAGCCCTTGAGAAAACGGGGGCCCGAGGGCTTTTTACGATTTGTGAAAAGGCCCTAAGGGATTATAAATATGAACTTCCCTCTACAGGGGTCCGCCGTTTTGTGGTTACACCTGCCCTTATTGAAAATCCTATCGAAGAACTTCAGAGAATGCTTCAAGACCCCGCTTACATTGACCAAGAATTTATGACCTTGCAAATTCAATCCTTTGAGAAGGAATTTGAAAATAAATTCCAAGTAAAAATTCATTTTATAGAAGATGCGTGTGCTTGGATGAAAGAGGTTCTTTCCAAAGAAGGGACTACGGTCGAAGAGTGGTGCCGGGAAAAGTTAAAAAATTATGAATATGGTCTTGTCTTGATTCGGCAAAATTCTGGGAAGGAAATATTTGAAATCACAAAAGAAGTTTTGGAAAATCCTCAGGCAGCCTTGGACGGATGGATTCGAGACTCGTATTTTGGTCGATAATCCATGGTCCACAGTCCATAGAAATAAATCATTCCTTTAGAACCGTGGACTATTGACTGTGGACTATGGACTTGTTTATGCCTTCAAAAAAAGAACATGCCCTTTACATTATTAGTACCCTTCGCCAAACAGGCTTCGAAGCCCTTTTTGCAGGCGGATGTGTCCGGGACATGGTCATGGGCAAAGAGCCCCATGATTATGATATTGCGACTCGCGCTCTTCCCGAAGAGGTCATGAAAATTTTTCCCAGAACGGTTCCCGTCGGGGTCCAGTTTGGAGTGGTTCTGGTGCTTTGCGAGGACGAACAATTTGAAGTTGCCACTTTTCGTTCCGAGGGAGGATACACAGACGGTCGTCATCCAAGCTGCGTTAAATTTACCTCAAGCCGTGAAGATGTTTTGAGACGGGATTTTACCGTCAATGGTCTTCTTTACGATCCCCAAGAAAATAAAGTCATTGATTATGTTGGAGGTGTCAAAGACATTGAGAGAAAAATCATTCGCACCATTGGCAATCCCCGCCAAAGATTTGAGGAGGATAAACTTCGGCTTTTAAGGGCGGTTCGGTTTGCCACCCATTTAGAATTTGAAATAGAGCCTGAAACTTTTAGAACCATTCTGGAACTTTCTTCCCAAATTTCAGCGGTCAGTGCCGAGAGAATTCGCGATGAATTGGTCAAAATTTTTACGGGCCCTCATCCAGGAAAGGGGCTCGATCTTTTAAGCCAAACAGGTCTCCTGAAAATGATTTTACCGGAAGTCGAGGCCATGAAAGGGGTGGAGCAACCTCCCGAATTTCATCCCGAAGGAGATGTGTATATTCACACCAAAATGTTGCTCGATCAAATAAGCAGTGTTGACAGGATACTCGCGCTGGGCGCACTTCTTCACGATGTTGGAAAACCTCCCACAAAGACCCTTTCAGATCGAATCCGATTTAACAATCACCAAAATGTCGGGGCACGGATGTCCGAAGAAATTCTAAAACGCCTCCGTTTTTCAAATGACGATATTGAAGACATCACGGCCTGTGTCCAAAATCACATGACCTTCAAGGATGTCAAAGAAATGAGGGTCGCCAAACTCAAGCGCTTCATGGCCAGGCCTACGTTTGCAGCGGAACTGGAACTCCATCGCATTGACTGCCTGGCCAGTCACGGGATCTTAGAAAATTGGCACTTTCTGAAGGAAAAATATGAAGAATTTCAAAAAGAAGTTCCTCGTCCCAAACCCCTTCTTACGGGAAATGATTTGATTCAAATGGGCTATCAACCCGGTCCCCGCTTTAAAGAAATCCTAACCGCCGTCGAAGATGCCTGCCTTGAAAAAACTCTAAACACATCGCAAGGGGCGATGACCTGGGTACAGAAGCATTTCCCTTTACCGTGATAGGGCGTTTTAGATCAGATCTTTAAATTCTTCTTCGCTAAGACCAGAGTCTTTGATGATGGATTTTAAGGTATAAGGGTTGATTCTCTTATGACGCGGAATGGTTAGATGGTGTTTACTGTCAGACATGCCGATGTGTTTACCCTGCTTTATGATTCTAAATCCTACTTTGGAGAAAGCGTTAACAATTCTCTCAGAGGAGAGATCAGTGAATAACATTAGATTGCTACCTCAACTTCATAAAGAGAGCCCTTAGATTCTTCCGAAATCATTTCAAGATAGGTGTGGATGGCGTCTTTGATATTCTCCAGTGCTTCTTCCAAAGTATCTCCCTGACTGTGACATCCTGGTAGAAGGGGACAGTGAATATCATAGCCATACTCGCTTTTATGAACAACAACAGGATATTTCATGGTAAAAAAACCCATCCTCTCTAGGATATAACTATATCAGATTGATTCATTCTGTCCATTCATTTGCTACAACATTTTCTTAAGCACTTCTTGCCAGGGGAGAATAAATATGTTGTCCTCTCTTTTTTCAACTTGACCCCAATAAGCGATGCAGAGATGGCAGGTCCTGCCATAAAATTCAGCGAAATTTTTAAGGCCGCGTAAATCTGTAGAATTCACATTCGTAGAAGCCTTCAGTTCAACAAATTGAATGTACATATTGTGGTCGTAATACCGCGTAAAATGACCACATGTCAACAAAGCTCTTAAAATACACAAAAAAACAACAAAATTTTGACCTTTTCTCCTCTTTAAATGTCCTATTCTAAAAGAGGAGTTCTTTAAAGTGACGATTCTGTCTCGATTGATCCAAAAATGCATCAGCTTGGTATTATGTCTTTCTTTCCTAACTTATGATATCACAGTGAGTTATGGTCAAGACATGCAGATTTCTGGCATGGTGAAGGCTTCTTCTACCCCTGTTGAGTTCAAAGAGCTACTCGAAAACATTCAAATTCCCAATGAAATAGGTGAAATCATTGACCAAAAAATAGTTCCCAATCGACCCATGCTTTACATCATTGAAGACATTCACTGCCACAGTGAGGTTCAGGCGAATATTGCAAGGATATTAAAACAGTTAGAAGTTAAAAGTTCAAAGTTGGAAGAAAAAAATAAAGAGACCTTTAAAACTTCCAACTTCCAACATCTAACTTCTAACCGTTTTTACGTCTTTTCCGAAGGCTCTGTCAACAAGATGGACATGAGCTTCTTTACCGGATTCCCTGACAAAGAGGCCCTACAAAAGGCGCAAAGCAAATTCATAAAAGACCATTCCATTAATGGAGTGGAGGCCTTTCTGATAGGAGAAGGAAATCATATGGCAGAAGGTCTCGGTGCAGAAGACCTATCAGCTTATGTCGACAACATCAAATTCATGGGCGAATTTATGGAAGAGAAAGAGCTTCAGGAACAGGTCTGGAGTAATCTCGAAGAAACTTTTAAAAATTTGAGAAAAAAGATTTATTCTCCCGAATTATTAGAACTCATGAATAAACGGGATCAATATAGCCAATTCAAAATAGGGGTGAAGGAATATGTTTCTTATCTATTGGATGAAGAATCTAAGTCTTCTCAATATCCAACCATTCAAAAATTCACAGAACTCCAAGTTCTCGAAGAAGAAACAGACATATCAAAAGTAGAAAGTGAATACCTTGCATTCCTTTCTGAATTAGAAAAGAAGCTTCCCAAAGAAGAATTAAACGAAGTTTTGAAAAATGTCTTAGAACATCGGTTGGGGAGAATCAGTGATCAGGAGCATTATTTGTTTTTAAGTCGATATCTAGACGCGGAAGGTGGAGAGGGTTTCTCCCCTCTTTTTTTCAATCCCACAGGAACTATAAAATCTCGAGAGGGGTCGGGGGGGAGTTAGGGGCTGGAGG
>JACPWU010000023.1 GCA_016196885.1 Chlamydiota bacterium
TGAAGCCTATGCCGATTACAGTAATCGCATCGGCAGGGGACGAAGTTATGTTCGTCATGGCGCAGTGCTAGATCTTCGGATAGAGCCGGGCGAGGTCATTGCCCTTGTTCAGGGTTCCGAGAGAGTCCCCTATTCCGTCTCAGTGAAAATACAGACGCTTAAGAAAGAGACTTGGCATAGGATGAAAACCGCCTGTGAAGGGACTCTTGAGTCGTTTCAGGAGCTCTTAACCGGAAATTTTCCGAAGGCCTTGGGCGAGATATTGATCAATAAAGATTCGGGCATGTTCCCCGCTCCGCGAGAGATCAAATTTGATTGTTCTTGCCCCGACTGGGCTGATATGTGCAAACATGTGGCCGCGGTACTTTACGGCGTTGGTGTGAGACTTGATGAAGATCCCAAACTTTTTTTTAGGCTGAGAGACGCAGGGATAGACGAGTTGATAAAACAGGCAGTCGCGGGTAAGGCTGAAAAATTGCTCGAAAAGGCGGGGAGAAAAAGCGGTCGCGTCATCGAAGACACAGATCTGTCTTCGGTCTTTGGTGTCAATATAGAAGAGCCGGTTGCAATTGTCAAAAACAAAATGGCCAAAGGAGAAGCCGCAAAGAAGAAGAGCAGGGCTGAAGAGGTCAAGCTATCAGCAAGAAGGGTTAAAAAGGCGGAAAAAAATCGGCTGACCGCAAAAACCTTGACTGAGAGCAAGGGCGGTAAGAATGTGAAGCGCTTTACTGCCAAAGAAGATCTCTATAGAGACCTTGGGTTGTGAGGAACTTTAGCCGTACCAACCTATTTTTTAAACTTCGGGTTGTTCGGAGGCGATCCTTAAACTCGTAACTTTCCACTTCTTAGACTTAATCGACCAACTTTTCAGCGTAGGATAGAAAGAAGTCTTTCAACTCATCTTGAGTCACGGGCTTGATCATCCGAGGCAAAAACTCAATTTGTTTGACTCTAAAAAAAGCCCTGGCTAACCAATACTCGTCAAATCCAACATGCTTTTTCTTGGCCAATGGAATCAAAGTTTCCAATGGCATTTTTTCTTTATGAATGAAGTAGACATCCACAAAATCTTTCGGTTCAAAACGATCGAACAGTGCTGAGAGTTTGTTGCAAGAAATATCCGTCAAATTATCAATATAGAGGCCATATTCCTCAACAAACACTTTGGGTTCCAAGCGATAGGGAGAATCATGAGCGAATTGAACCTTGATTCGCTCGTTTTGAAAAATGATATAACACTCACCAAAACTTTCAAATACGCGAGTGACCTCAACCGGAAAGGAATGAGATTGCCTGCCGAACGACATTGGGCTCGCCTGTGAAAAAATCAAGGTCTTCAGAAAGCCGATGCTGAAGATAAAAGTGGGCCAATGTGGTTCCGCCCGTAAGATAAAAATTATGCCTGAAAAAAGGCACTTTTGACAGGAGCCGAAGCAGATGTTTTTGATTGTTGGTCAAGATGTCCATATTTTTTTTCCGATTCAGGAAGACTAAAGTACCACTCCCAAAATTGATAAATAGGTTGTGGCAAAGTTAATTTTTGAAAATATTTTCGGAGGGTCGCAAGACCGATTGCTCTTATTTCAGCCATCGAGCCAGACCTCAAAACCCTGGAAAGATACCAGATGATAGTCATCTCTCGTTCTGGATCCAAAGCGCTCGCATCGTAATCCCAAATATGATCCATATTTATTTTCATGCTGCCATTCCACTCCTTGCTGTAAAGCTTATTACGATCTATCTACCCCCCCCCCCCCCCCCCGAGGATTGATGGAGATTTAGATCGGATCTTAAGGGGATCGTCAGGTGAGTCGTGGTTTGTTCACGGGCTGGATTTTTAATTTCATTCGGTAAATCAGTCTTCGAGATATTCCCGTTGGCAACCACCATGGCCCGTTTGACCGCATTTCGAAGCTCCCTGACATTGCCAGGCCAGGGGTACTTTTGAAAAGCTTGCAAAACTTCTTCGCTGATACCCGTTACTTTTTTATTTAATTGTTTTTCAAATTCATTCAGGAATTGCAAACTCAAATAAGGAATATCACTGCATCTTTCTCGCAAAGGGGGTAGATGAATGGGAAATTCATTGAGCCGATAATACAAATCTCCCCTGAATTGTTTTTGACGAATCAATTCCTGAACATCCTGATTCGCTGCGGCAATGACGCGAAGGGATACGGTCACGGTTCGGTTCCCTCCCAAACGCTCAAAGGAACGCCTCTCCATAAAACGAAGGAGCTTTGCCTGAATCGAGAGAGGGATATTTGCGATTTCATCCAGGAAAAGGGTTCCCCCGCTTGCCTGTTCAAGCTTTCCAACACGTTGGGCATGAGCCCCGGTAAACGCTCCCTTCTCATGCCCGAAAAGTTCACTTTCAATGAGAGTTTCAGGAACGGAGGCACAATCAACGGGGATCCATGGGCCCTGGGCTCTGGGACTGAGATCATGAATCCTTTTGGACACAAGCTCTTTACCTGTTCCGCTTTCGCCGATTAAGAGGACATTCACATCCGTTTGTGACACCGCGTGAATTTGACGGATGACAGAGCGAATAGCGTCGGAGTTTCCCATTTCTGATTCTAAATCAAGGGGGTTCGCGCATTGGGCTTTATAATGTTCTAGGTCCCAATAGAGGTGGCGCATTTTAACCGCATTGGAAACCAGTGCTTTTAATTCTTCATTGTCAAAGGGTTTTGCAAGGTAATGGAAGGCTCCTTTTTTCATCGCCTCCACAGCCGTTTTGACCGTGTCATAAGCGGTTATGATAATGATCGGGAGGTTAGGGTCCAATTCTCGAATCTTTGCTAAATAATCCATTCCGCTTTCTCCCCCCAATTTTAAGTCAAGGAGAAGGCAAGCGAAGCGATTATTTTCGAGCTGTTGGAGAAAATCTTCTATATGGGTCGTCCACTTGATCTGATAGGTTTCAACCTCTAAAACTTTTTTAATAGAAAGGCACAGGTCCTGCTCATCATCAATGACGAAAATGGTGTCTTTGACTCCGGTGCTGACTGTTTCCATAGAGCCTCCCGATTTCATTTTCTCAGGTTGTTTAGGCTGTAGGCTGTTAGTTTTACCAGTTCAAGCACTCCCAAGCTTTGTGTGATCGCGCATGATTTCCTCCTACAGGCTAACAGCCTACAGCCTAAGCGACCTTTTCACTTTATCAAACCTCCAAAGGCAGTTCAATCACGACCTTGGTTCCAAACCCTTCTTCGCTTTCAAAATGAAGTTCACCCCCATGGGAATGGATGATGGACTCCGCGATGGGAAGCCCCAAACCCATGCCTCCTTCTTTGGTTGTAAAGAAGGGTTGAGTAATTTTTGAGATGAGCTCCTTGGGAATGCCTTTACCGTTATCTTTGATCATGACAAAGGCCTTGGGAGGTTTGAGGTTTTCCCCAACGTAGCATTTTATCCAGATTTTACCTCCAGAACTCACGGATTCAATGGAATTAATCAATAAATTCAAATAGGCTTGGAGAAAAATTTTTTCATCCGCTATGATCTTGGGAGAGTCTGGAGACCACTCCTTGATGACGTCAATTTTCATCTCGTTCACCTTCGCGCGAACAAGTCTTAGGCCCCTCTCCAGTAGGGTTGGAAGCGAAACTTTTACCATTTTATATTCATTGGGCCTCGTAAAACTTGAGAAATCGGTCAAGACTTCATTGATGAGATCCGCGTTTTGAAGAGTCGTTTCCATCGTTTCTTCGAAGTCGTCTCCTCGGTGTTCCTTTTGAAATTTATCCAGGATGTACTGGGTCGAAGAGCGTATGATGGTCAAGGGCTGGCGAATCTGGTGACTCAGTCCACTTGCAAAACCTTCCATCACCCGAGCGCGTTCTGACTCGTAGAGCTCCTTGGTCAATTTCATAAGATTCGTACTGTCCCGGTAATACTCTGCAATGCCTGTGACCTCTCTTCCTTCATCGAAGAGGGGGTAACAGGTGATATGATAAACGGTTTCTGATGGATTTTTCTTGGCTCCTAGGAAGCCTGTGCGTTCGGTTTTTTCCTCAGAGAAGAATGTGTTTTCAGCCGTACACCCCGGGCAATGCTCCTTCAGATTGTGGAGCGCCTCATAGCAGGGTCTTCCAATAATACTGGAGAAGGAGTCTTGGTCTAGGGCGTTAAGAGTGGGTCTATTGACCCTGCGTACAATAAACTTTCGATCAATCACAACCACAGGATCGCTGAAGCCATCAAAGACCTGCAACAATTCTTTGCGGCTGGCGGTGATATCTTGAACCTGTTTTTCAGCCTTTGTCTTCGACCCATGCCGATTTAACCTTGTGACAAGCTGTTTTAAAAACGCTCTGAGTTCCATTCTCAGGACCCCACGATCTGTTAAAAAAGTTTACAGGCTCACGCACTTGACTCAACTGCCAAACGTAGTCGTCGTCAAATGTAGTCGCCCGATTTATCGGGCAGTCCGTAACACGGCCCCATAAATGGGGCGACTACACAACGGACAACTGCCAAACGTAGTCGCCCGATTTATCGGGCAGTCCGTAACACGGCCCCATAAATGGGGCGACTACACAACGGACAACTGCCAAACGTAGTCGCCCGATTTATCGGGCAG
>JACPWU010000020.1 GCA_016196885.1 Chlamydiota bacterium
CTGGATTTGTTGGCCAGGGGCGGATACGCTTTTCTTTCCTCTGTATAAGGATGTGACGATGTCTATTTGACCTGTGACTTCCATGGAGCCTAATGAAGGGGAATACGGATTGGGGGTGGCACTTAGATTTTGGATTTGAAGAGAGGATCTTGTTAGATTGGCCTTTTTTTCGAGGGGTTTTCCCTGGACTTGAGAAGACAGAAGGATGAACAAGAAAATAGAAAAAGGGAATGAGAGAGAATGAAATACGCCGGGATGATGGGGAAATTTCATGCAAAATCTCCCTTTTCAAACCTCTTCTCCCGGCGCGGAAAAATAGGTTGAGGGTCTAGATTTTCCATAAGGATAAATACTTTTGCTCGTGCTTGTCAAGAAAATCTTAAAGGGTTTTAAATAATTCACTAACTCAAAAAATGTACCAAAAACGAAATCCCTACTGCACAAGCCGTAAAAACAAAGAAGGTTTTCAATCCTTCATAAATCACCCGCTTCGCCTCTCTACGATTTAAGGCCGCCCACACAAAAGAAACAACCCCGCAAAGATATAAAAACAGGACCCCATATTTAAGAAGAGCTGCGGATATCATTTTCCCCCTCGATATTCTCTAAACGTCTCTATTAAATTCAACAGCACCAAAAGATTTAAGGAGCCTGAAACCAAAATGAAGGTTGTTCCGACTTCATTAAACGAAAAGGAAAGCATTTGTGTGATCTCGTGTCTTAAAGTCAGAAGAAAGGGAAGGCCGTTAAAAAATTTTACAACGTAGGCAAGAACTGTCAGAGGGTTCATCTCCTCCCACAAAATCCCGCCTCCAAGCCAAAGGCCGATGCCGTAAAGGGATAAAATAGAAAGAGAAAGAAAAAAACCCAAACCTTTTCTCCCTAAATAAAAATGACCCGCTCCCGGAATTAGAAATCCTAAAAAGAACGCCAAGGGATAATGTTTTTTCATTTAATACGCATTCTCTCTCGCAAAAAGGGTTCGAAAAATAATCTTGAGGTCTAAAAGAATAGACCAATTTTCCAAATAATAAAGATCATACTTAATTCTTTCAGAAATGGAAGTATTTCCTCGAAGCCCATTGACTTGAGCCCAACCTGTCATGCCGGACTTGATTTTATGACGAGACATGTACCGGGGAACACGATCCTTAAATTCATTCACAAAATGCGGCCTTTCAGGGCGAGGGCCCACGAGACTCATCTCGCCTTTAAGCACATTCCATAATTGCGGCAATTCATCCAAATTATATTTTCTCAAAAATTTTCCAATTTTGGTTCTGCGGGGGTCTTCACGACTCGTCCACACAGGACCTGTTTTTTCTTCCGCATTTTCATGCATGGTCCTAAATTTAATCATCGTAAAAGTGCGACCATCCTCCCCCACCCTTTCCTGCTTATAAAAAACAGGCCCTCGAGAACTTCTCTTGACGAGAATCGCCAGAAAAAGAAAGAAGGGGGAGATCAGCACAAATCCAAGGCCCGCTCCTAAAACATCCATTGATTTTTTCAAAAAGCGATTTGTCGCTTTTTCCAAAGGAAAAGGTTTCAATCCCAAAAGCGTCACGCCATAAAAATTTTCTATCTCTACCTGACTCGTCAAAATTTCAAAGACATTGGGAATCATTCGGAAATAAATCATCTCTCTTTCACAAGCAAGAATGACTTCTACCACCTTTTTTTGCTCCAATTCCGGAACGGCGAGCACCACCTCATCTATTCTTTCCTTTGCCAACACCTCGGAAAGAACATCCAGTGTTCCCAAGAGAGGAATTTTAGAATCTAAAAAAGAAACTTTAGCAGACTCTGCCAGAACGCCTATGATTTCATAAAAATCTCTTGCCTTTTCAAGCCCTCTGACAATTTTCCCAGATAAATCATTCACCCCGATGACCAAGACCCTTTTTTTAATTCCAAAGCGCTTATAAAGAAATTTCTGAAGCTCTCCCAAACATTTTCTCCCCAAAAGAACAGAAACGACGCATAGAAGCCAAGCCACAACGACCAAAAGTCTTGAATAGGAAACATCGCGATAAACAAAGGTCAAAGACATCAGAACAAACATCCCAAAAGTTACAGACTTGATCATTTGAAAAGGACGGATTCCAGAACCTAATTTTCGACGAACATACAAGCCTCTCGCTTTAAATATCCAAAGCATGACCAAAATAGCCACCGGGAAATTAGCTTGATAGGAAAGAAAAGCGGGAATCCCTCGTGTCACTTGCAGGAGCCCTGAATGAAATCGAACCCAGAAGGCAAGACAAAAAGTGAGATACAGGACAAGGGCGTCTGTTAAGAAGGAGGCAACGGTCATCCAAAAATCAATCATGCGCTGTTTTGCTTTAGGCATAGAGAGGATTTATTCTAACAAATTTCGTTCCTTCAAGAATTTTTTAAAGTCTCTGAGAAAAACATCCTTCCCAAATCGAAGGGCATTCTGTCTGAGAATCTTTCTATCATAAGAGAAGCTTTTAAACTTTTCAAGCACTTGACTCAAACTCTCTTTCGTCTGTTCGTCAAAAAAGAGCCCCGTCTCTCCCTCCCTTACAGTCTCAAGCGCCCCCCCTTTTCGAAATGCGATGACAGGGGTTCCGCAGGCCTGCGCCTCTAGGGGCGTAATCCCAAAGTCCTCCTCACCCGGGAAAATCAAGGCTTGGGCCTGGGCATAATATTGACGGAGCTCCTCATCCGATCGCCATCCCAAAAATTCAATGTGATTCTTGGCCATCCTTTTGAGTCTGTCAAGTTCAGTCCCAGCCCCTATCACCTTCAGAGGGCAATTTCCTTCATTAAAAACTTCGATGGCCAATTCTATTTTTTTATAAGGGACCAAGGCCGAGACAATTAAAAAATAATCTTGCCTCTCATCCTTTTCGCGATAACAGAATTTCTCTCCATCTACCGGCGGGTAAATCACAACCGCTTCTCTCTTATAAAAACGCTGAATCCTCTCGGCCACATGATTTGAAATTGCAATAAAATAATTTACATTCTGAACTGTTTTTAAATCCCAGCGCCGAAGGAGATTCATGACGAGATTTAAACCCAGACGCTTCAGTCCGTGATACGGCCCCTTGCCAAAATATTCTTCATAAAAACCCCACAAATATCTCATCGGCGTCAAACAATACGAGACATGCCTCGCTCCTCTTGGAAGGCGAACGCCCTTGGCCGCACAATGGCTGACACTGATCACCAAAGAAGGATGACCCAAGGAAAGACTCCGAATGGCCCAAGGGAAAAGGGGCAGATAATACCTGTATTTCAAGCGCCAGGCAGGTAACTTCTGAATCCATGAAGTTCGAATCTGCGACTTTTTAATCTTTTCAGAAATTTTTTCTGGCTCACACAATAGTGTGAAGATGGGAGCCTGCGGGAAAATATCCAACAAAGATTCTAGACATTTTTCCCCTCCCCTCATTCCGTTCAACCAATCATGAACAAAGGCAACGCTCATTTTTTGACAAGCTCCTCGTAAGTTTTGATAAGCCCCTGAGCCGCCGTCTCCCATGAAAATTTTTTCAATTGAGCATAACCTTTTTTGATCATCTCTTTTCTCATCTCTTCATTCTTTAAAACATGCTCGAGCGTTTCCACCCATTTTCCAGAATCTTGAGGATCTAAAAGAATTCCAGCCTCTCCTGCCACCTCCGGCAAAGAAGCCCTATTCGAAACAACTGCAGGAACACCCGCGCTAAAAGCCTCTAGCACAGGAAGACCAAAACCCTCATAAAGAGAGGGCATCACGAAGAGATCGGCCAACTGATACAATCCGACCAATTCAGCTTGAGAAAGAAAGTCTGTTAGAATCACTTTTTTCTCCAGGCCCAGTTCTTGAATCAGAGAAAAAAGCTCTGGATACCTTTCATCACAAGGACCGGCCAAAACAAGCGATGCGTGGGGCAACTTTGTCAAAAGACGATGAAAAATTTTAACCAGGCCCATTAAATTTTTATAAGGATCCTGACGCCCCACACAAAGAATCATGGGGTGCGTTAGATTCAATTTCTTCTCGACATCCGAAGAAGGCTCTGATTTTTCAAAAGAAGGGTCAATGCCAAATTTCAAAACGCTTGTTTTCTGAAGGGTGTTTGGAAAATGGCTTACAAGATCCTGATAAGAATGTTCCGAGTCTACAAAGACATGATGAACCCTTTTCACAATCCAAAACATGAGAAGGCGATAAAGCTTATAAAACCGGCTTTTCTTGGAACGCGGAGCAAAATGAGGAAAAAGAAACGGTATCAAATCGTGAAGGGTGACCCCCAGCCGGGTGCCAAAAGTAAAAAGTGGAATCATAAAATTTGGGGAATGAAAAATATCAATTTTGAGTTTTTTTAAATGGAGGGGTAAAAAAATTTGACTCGAGAGAGAAAAAACACCATGAGGGAAAAGAACGAGATGAAAAAAGGGGTCCTGAAAAATTTCTAAAATCTCGCAAGTCTCTTTCATGATTTTTTTATTTGAAAAAAATAAAAAATATTCGTCGGTTTTATTTTCCTTCATCAAAAATCGAATCATATTGATCGTATATTGACCAATCCCAGAAGGCTTTTCAATGATCCACCGAGCGTCTATTGCGATCTTCATTTAAAACAGCTCTCGTAAACTTCTAATGTTTGACGCGCAGACTTTTCCCAATCAAATTTTTTAACCTGCTCGAGACCCTTTTGAATAAAGTCTTTTCTCAAACCCTGATCCCGAGCCATCTTTTCCAACCCCGAAGCCAATTCCTCGGTATCCTCAGGATTTTCAATCCACAAGGCCGCATCCCCTAACACCTCTGGTAAAGAGGCCTTGCGAGAAGCAATGACAGGGATGCCAGAGGCCATGGCCTCCAAAGGGGGTAGGCCGAAACCCTCATAAAAAGAGGGGTACACAAACATCATCGAACTTTGATAAAGCTGGATCAACTCATCCTCAGAGACATAATCCAAAACTTGTATCCGATCCCGATACCGATGACGCTGAAGCGCCTTAAAAAAGCCCTCGCAAAGCCACCCCCTCATGCCTGCAATGACGAGGCGATAATCTCGCAATAAAGTTTTATCTAAAAAAATTTCAAAGGCCTTTAAAAGTCCCTCCAAATTCTTCCGAGGCTCCAGGGTTCCCACAAATAAAATTTGTCTTTCAGGCGTTTTTTTGACCGACACAAAATGACTCGCCAGGCCCAGATGAATGACATGAATTCTCTTCTCGTCTATTTTAAAAAGATCTAAAAGCTCCTGCTTGGTAAAAAGTGAATCCGCAATGATTTGATCTGCCACTTCTAACGTTCTTTTAAAAGAAGTCGTTAAATATTTCAGATTTTTAGACTCCGTATATTGAGGATATCTAAAAAAGGAAACATCGTGAAGGGTCACAACTTTTTTGCCCCTTCGAAGGGGTTGAATCACAAAATTTGGAAAATGATAAACGTCACCTTCCCCAAAGAAAAAATCATAGGGAGGCCACTGGATTTTCTTCCAAATCTGTTGAATAAAACGTCCCGGGAGAGGACAGGCCACTTTTTGGAAATTCGCTCCCAAAGAAGGAACTTTTGAACCGCGTTTCTTAAAATCAAAAAATGAAAGGCGGTAATCATTTTTCGCGTCTACTTTTGAAAGGCCATGAATCAGCCCCCAAATGTAATAGCCGACACCCGACTTGGCCCCCAAAAGCGGTTGAACGTCAATCGTGATTTTCATGAGGTTACAAGGCTCAAAGACAAGGTAAGCGTTCCGGATAAACCTCCGGGTGTGATGGAAACACTTTTAAGTCGAAAGGTATTCAATTGATCAAGCTCTTTCAAAAAGGTCAGCATCTCATTCTGAGTGATGTTTTGAAGAAGGAGCTCTGCCTCTCCAGGAAGAGGTTTTAAATACGAAATTTTTTCTTTCAAAGAAAGCCGATTCATGACTTCACTTAAATCTTTCAAGACAGAACTTGAAGAACCTTTCATTTTTTGTTCCATTCTCTCCTTTAAATGCAACCATTCTGAATATTCTCTCTCGAGCTCTCTATTCTCAGACTGAAGGACATGAAGAGAGCGAAAGGTGAAGAAGAGCCCAAGGACTAAACCTGAAAGGACGATAAAAATAACAGAGAAAACTATTTTTCTTTTCATACATCCACCGTGATGCTAAAAAACCATTTTCCTTCTTCCCCCGAGCGATCAATACCGATCAAACGAATTTTATCCCCCTTTTCTTTTTTAAGATCTTCTACCCATTGTTGAATCCGTTCGACAGAAGAGCCTACGCCTTCTAACTTTAAAGAATCTTGTTCCAAAAAAATCTTTCCTATTTCAATATCCGTGGACTTAAAACGATAAAGAGAAGAGAGTGCCTTCAAAAATAAAGAGGGTGTCACTTTAGGCAAAACACCCGCGCTGCCTAATTTTTCTTTCAATTGTTCTAGGGGATTGAGCAGAGGGGTATCTGGAGGAAAAATTTGATGGAATTCCTTTTCCATTTGGATTTCGAGAAAATCCTTTTCTTTGTGTTTTTGATATAGACCCACAGATCCTAAAAATTCTGCACAGAACATGCTCAAAAAAAGGAGGAGCGCTGAACGTGTCAAAGATTTTTTAATCAAATTGTTCTTCCAAAGCGTTTTTGTAACTGATTCGCAAACAACCGCTGGATTGAGGAGGCCTTGACTAAAAGCAACCGCCGTTGCAACCAGAAAGAGTTCGTCCTGCATTCCTTGAATCGGTTTGGGCAATAGATCACCCTTAAGATGAATCCAGGGATAAGCTCGCCGATCTAGAGAGCGACGGGTTTCTTCATCCACCCAGGAAAAGAATTTTTGAAGGCCGAGATCCTGTTGAAAAGTTTGTTCTAAAAAAGACGGGAGGCTCTCAAAATGAGATGAGCGAAACACCCTCAAGCCCAACATCTTTCCATTCTTCCCCCAAAGCAATTGAAAATTTTCATCACCCTTTAGCAAAATCACGCATGTTTCCCCCTGAGGAAATTTAAAAATAAAGGAAAGCCCTTGAAACAAGGCCCCCGGATCCATTTGTAAAATCGCGCGATCCCCCTTATTTTTGAATGGAAGCTTTTCTCTGGGGAGCAAAAATTGAAGATAGGAATCGCTTGTTCCCTTTTTCCCCACGGGTAAGCTATAAACTTCACAATCCTCCTCACGGCTTGGAATCGCCATTTCAGAAGCTGTGCTTAAAATTTGATCCTTCACTTTTTTCGAAATGTTGCAAGGAGGCATGGTTTCGTACAAATAAGAATTCTCCAAAGGGAAAGGGATACAGAGAAGAGAAAATTTCTTCTGTAATCTCTCCAGGGAATTTTCCTCGAGGCGCTCCTTGGAAAGCTCGGCTTGTTCAATTCCCTCATCCTTGAGAGAGAGATGTAAAAGGTGATACTGATTGTCTTTTAGGAATTGAATGGCTGTTATTTTCATTGTTCTACCCATTCTCGGATCTTCATTTCTCCAAGAGATCTTTCTACCATCACGCTGAGTCTGGCTTTACCTTCCGACAAATCCCGGATGATCACATGAAAAGAGGTGCTTCTCACAGCCAAGAAACTCGAAACATCACGGGACAGGCTTCGAATCTCTTCCTCGGAAAGAGGCCTTTTTTGCCTTCGAGAAAGAATCTCTTTTACCAGAAAGGGCTCCCCCTCTTCCAGCAAAACCTCTAAAACCTCTTTCGGGGCTGTATTCACATTGACGCGACCCTCCGAGTGAACCGTCAGATAACGCGCAAGATTCAAATGCGATTCTTTTTGAGCTCGCTCTAAAATGGGGATCTGATTCAACGTTTGAAAAGGACCCTTTGATTTGACAAATTCAAGAATCCCTTGTCTAAGGAATGGAGAAAGATGGAGTTTCTCAAACAACTTTTCAATCCATTTTTGATATTGCCCTCTCAAGGTCTCATCGGAACTCACCAGTTGATTAAGATTCAGTTTGCCCGATTCATCTTCAAGCTGGAACTCAAAAGGCAAGTTTTTTCCCAAAGCCTGGAGGCGCGTCCAGTCCGCATTCTTCTCACCCTCTCTTGCTACCTCATCTATGATTTGACAAACGCAGGACCGAGCCTCTATTTTCTTACGATTTTCCTCCATTTCTCCATGAACCTTCATGCGGTATTGATTCACCCTCCCCGCGAAGAAAACCAAAAACGACACAAGAATAAATAGACTCAAAACGCATTGAATTAAAATAAACCCTTCTTTTCTTTTCATATCCATCCCGCATTTCTCATCACATTTCTGCTGCTCTTCTCCGATTCCGCCTCGTCTGCTTCGCAAGAAAGGTCGGCCACGCTCAACATACTGTAAAGTATGCCTCGCGTGGCCTCAGTCGTCTTCCTCGCATTCAAAGCGGACTCGGGCGTTCCTCGCGACGAAATCTGATGAGAAACGGCCATGACTGTCCGTCACAAAGGGGGATGAAAATCACCCTTGTAGTCGCCCCATTTATGGGGCTGCCCGATGAATCGGGCGACTACAAGTCATCATAACTTATTGTATAAGAATAACTAAAGACTATTTTCAGATGAAATGCTCCATCGAATGGCCTGGGGTTTCTCACCTTCATGGCATTCCTCAACCCATTGATCCTGAATCCAAAAAGACCAGTCTGACTCCTCAAGATGGTTAAGGAGAATTTTTTTACCGGGGGAAAGCGTGTCCAAAAGATAAAGCGATCCCCGTTCATAAGCATACTTTGTCTTTCCTGAAGCCTTTTGGAAAACAAGGTTTTTTGAGTCTCCTTCAAAAGGCTCTAGAGGAAAGGCGATCTCTCTTTCCAATATTTGGACAACATTTCTAAGACCCTCCGATGGATCTTGAGTCAAAACTTCCTTGAGAGAAAGCCGCATTTTCAAAAGCAAGGTGGAGGCCGCTCCCCACACCAAAAGAATCATGCACAAAGCTACCATGATTTCGAGCAGGGTAAAGCCAGATAAGTTTTTATTTCTTATTTTGAGAAGGTGCATAAAAAAATTCTTCCAAAGAATCGCCCGCAAGACCTCGACGTGCCTGCCAGTAAATCTGTACTTGAATTTTCCTCAATGCAGGGCCCTCCACGGAGACCTTGCAAGAAAAATTAAAATGGATATTCTCTACGGACCGAGACGGACAATCAAAATGTTTTTCTAGAGGGGCCTGGCCGATCAAAACTTCAGATTCTATTTTCGCAAGCTCTATTTGAGCCAGTAAACCTGCCTCCTCTTCCAACTGAAGCTCGTGGTACTGAAAAATCTGATTTTGTAAAAACTGATAGGCCGACGGGAGAAGAATGGCGAGAATGCCCAGGGAAAGAATCGCTTCCAGAAGAATAAAACCTTGACAATGAAAAGACCTTTTAGAACCCACCGTTAAACCGAATTTTCTTCGTTCAAATTCCAACTTTCAATATCCTGATCCCACCCTGAGCCACCCCGGCGGCCATCCTGTCCAAAGGATGCAATGTCATAAGAACGCCCCTGAAGACCTGGCGAGAGATAAAGATAGGGATGCCCCCAGGGATCTAGCGGGATTTTATCTGCCTCTAAATATTTCTTATGATTTTGATTTCCTACTCGAATCAGCCCATCTAACCCCTCACTGCTGGTCGGGTATACTCCTCGATCCACGTTGAAAAATTCCAAGGCGTCCTGAAAAGATTTGATCTGAAGAACAGCCTTCAAGTGCTTGGCCTGCTTAGGCCGCTGTGAAAGTTGAGGAACAACAATGACAGCCAAAATCCCCAGAATGGCCATCACAATCAGAATTTCTAGTAAAGTAAACCCCCTTTTTTTAGACACGTGATAAAACATGAAATGGATTATACTTGAAAGCCCTCCCTTTTCAATAAATAATAGCCATTATGATTGATCTTCTCTTTAAAAATGTCTCTGTCGTTGATGGCACGGGAAGTAAGCCCAGGCTTTCCGATGTCGCCATTTCTGGCGATCACATCCTAGAGATTTCTCCAAAAATAGAGGCCTTGGCGAAAAAGGTCATTGATGGAAAAGAAAAAATTCTCTCACCCGGTTTTATTGACATGCACGGCCACACCGATCATTTCTTTTGCGTGGATCCCCAATCCTCGAGCAAAGTCCTTCAAGGAGTCACAACAGAGGTCTGTGGAAATTGCGGCTATTCCCCTTTTCTGCTTACGCAAAAATTTATTCCTCACTTTCAGCCAGAATTAAATCAATACGGCCTGGATCAAAATTGGCATGACTTGGCATCCTTTAAAAATGCGGTCTCTCAATCGAAACCTGCGATCAACTGGCTCACCTTGGTAGGCCACGGAACACTGAGACTGGCATGCATGGGGTATGACAATCGGCCTCCCAGGCCTGAAGAATTAAAATGGATGAAGCTCGAGCTCGAGAAGGCCATGGACCAAGGGGCCATCGGGTTTTCAACAGGCCTCATTTATACGCCCGGCTGTTTTGCCGAGAAGGAAGAACTGATTGAACTGGGAAAAGTTGTGGCTCAAAAAGGGGGGTTCTATGCGACGCACATGAGAAGCGAAGGGGATCAACTGTTAGAATCCATTGAGGAAGCCCGCCTCATTGCTCGGACTTCTCAAATCCCTCTCCAAATTTCTCATCTTAAAACGGCCGGCGAAAAAAATTGGAATAAAATAGGTCCCGTTCTAGAAAGTTTAGAAAAGGCTCAAGCGAGTGGCGAAGACATTTTATGGGACCGCTACCCCTATGCCGCCTCCTTCACTTCTTTGGACACCTGTCTTTCTAGAGACCTCTTTGATGGGGGAGACCTTCAGGCCGTTCAAAGGCTGAAGGATCAAAAGATACGCGATCCATGGATTCATAAACTGAACGAGTTAAGCCCCCGGTTCGCAAGCACACTCATCGCCTATTTACCTGGCAAAGAGAATCAACAATGGATCGGAAAAAATTTAAACGAGTGCGCCCTTCTGAACAAAAAAACGATTGGAGAATTTGTCATTGACCTTTTGGTCGCTGAAAAAATGCAAGTGAACGCCATTTTCTTTTCCATGTCTGAAGAGAATTTAGACCGCATCCTTTCTCATCCGAGCGCCATGCTCGGGTCAGACGCCTCTGCAAGAAGCCGCAATGGAAAAACATTTTTAAATACGGTACACCCACGCACGTATGGGACTTTTCCAAGATTTATTAAAAAATATGTCATAGACTCAAAAAAGATTTCTCTGGAAGAAGCCGTTCGAAAAATGACGGGCCTTGCCTCTCAAAGATTGAAACTTAAAAAGCGTGGGTTTATCAAGCGGGGTTATTACGCTGATCTCGTTTTGTTCGATCCCAAAACTCTAGAAGACTGTGCCACCTTTCAAAATTCGACAGAAGATTCAAAAGGAATAGAAAGGGTCTTGGTCAACGGAAAAACAGTGGTTGAAAAAGGAAGAGAGACAGCGCAAAGAGCCGGGATTTTTCTGGAAAGAGAAGCGTGAATATGAAACCTGAAATTGCCATTTTAACAGGCCTAGAAAAGCCGCCGGAAAAACCTTATCCGGACGCGGTCACAAATTATTTTCAAGCCGTTTCAGACTCCGGGGGAGAACCTCGACTTCTTTCACCCTTGGATGCTTCCAGTGCCTCACCTCTTTCTTACATCCATGGCCTTTTACTCACAGGAGGCGGAGACATCCCTTCTTATTTTTGGGGAGAAAAATCAGACATTCCCCCAAAATCAAAAGACGAAAGAAGAGCAAAGTTCGAAATTCCTCTCATCCGTCAAGCGGCTCAGCAAAAAATACCCATCCTAGGAATATGCCTGGGACTTCAAGCCATCAATGTCGCTTTTGGAGGAAGCCTCTACACCGATTTTACAACGACGGCACATTCTCAACTTCACTGTCGAAAATTAGACGGGAGCTCCTCTTATCACAAAATTGAAGTTTTAGAAAAAACCAAACTAAGAGAAATTCTGCCGCCCGTGACCGAAGTGAACAGCCGCCACCATCAAGCCATCAAACGCTTGGGAAAAGGGCTTCAGATCTGTGCCGTCGCCCAGGATGGCATCATTGAAGGGATTGAAGGGAAGGACTTTCCCTGGCTAATAGGTGTCCAATGGCATCCTGAAGACCTGTTTCAGGATCATCCCACTCAGCACAAAATCTTCGAAAAATTTGTCGAGGCATGTAGAAAATATGAGACTTAAAAATAAAAGTTGGAAGTTGGAAGTTGGAAGTTGGATGCAAAAACCAAGAACATTCTTTTCTTTTTTGCCTTTAACCTTCAACCTTCAACCTCCAACTTTCTTCTTAATCAGTCTGTGCATTTTATTCCTCCATGGCTGCTCTAGACCTATAGATGATTCTAAAACCCTCAACCTCTACTTCGATGCAGACCCCATCACTTTAGATCCCGCCCTCATCACGGACGTTCGCAGTGGAAAATTGGCCGCGCTTCTTTACGACACGCTTCTTCAATATGATGAAAAATTAACTCTCATCTCTAGTCTCGCAAAATCTTGGAAAATTTCGAAAGACGGCAAGGTCTATACCTTTCTTCTCAGATCTGACGTCCCCTTTTCAAATGGGCGCTTTTTAAAAGCTAGAGATGTCCGCTTCAGCCTAGAACGCCTGGCTTCTCCCTCTAATCAATCCCCCCGAGCTTGGATTTTATCTCATGTTCAGGGATTTCAAGAATTTCAAGAAAAGAAGAACAAACATATCTGTGGGATCAGAATTCTCAATTCCCACAAAATAAAAATTGTTCTCCAGAGGCCTTTCTCACCTTTTTTATCGATGCTCACCATGCCCAATGCCAGCATTATTTCTAGGCAATCAGGCCAAGCCTTCATTGGCTCAGGACCTTTTAGACTTGCTCATTGGCGTCATGATTATGAAATGGTGCTTAAAAAAAATCCTAACTATTTTCAAGGGGCTCCCGAGATCAAGCAAATTTGCTTTAGAATCATCAAAGAAACCCTTTTCGTCTCTTCAGAATTTAGACGCGGACATCTGGATATGATAGAAGTCCCAGGCCCTGAACTCTCTCTTTATTTAAAAGATCCCCAATGGGAAAATCACCTTGTCTTTCAAGAGAATCCCAATCTTTATTATCTGGGATTCAATTGCCGTCAAGAAGCCCTTCAAAAAAGTGAAATACGTAAGGCGATCGCCACCGCCATCGACCTCCCTCTACTGCTTGAAACCCTCAAAAAAAATAAGGCCTCTCGGATCAACGGTCCCATACCCTCTCTTTTAGAGGACCCTTCTCCCCTCCAACCTCTTTCCTACCATCCTGATTTGGCTCGAGAAATTCTCATTCAGAATCATTTTAATTTTGACCGTCCATTGACCCTGCTTCAAAGCAGCAACGAAGAAACCCTAGAGCTCTCAGAGGCGCTCCAATTCATGCTTCAAGCGATTGGCGTTCAAGTTAAAATTGTGGAAAAAGAATGGAGCTCCTTTAAATCGAGTTTGAACCAAGGAGATTTCGACCTCTTTCTCATCAGTTGGTGGGCTGATTATCCGGACGGAGAAAATTTTCTCTATCCCCTTTTTCACTCCTCCAATTGGCCGAGCGGTGGAAATTATACAGGCTTTTCAAATTTAGAAATAGATTCCTTGATTGAAAAATTACAAAACTCATCCTCTTCTAACGAACAAAGAAAAATATCCGATACGATTCAAGAAAAAATATTAGACGAATCCCCCCTTGTTCCGCTCTACAGTTCACGAACGTGCTTGCTCGAACAGCCCTGGATCAAAGGCTACACGCCTCATCCCCTTTACAATGGCAATAAATATCTTCATATCTCAAAGGAGATTTCCTCTCCATGAAAAATTATTTTTTGAAAAAATTATCGAGCTCTGTCTTTGTTTTATTGGGAACTCTGCTCCTTACCTTTATTCTCATTCAAGCCATTCCGGGAGATCCCATCCAAAATTTCATAGGTCAAAGGGCCGATCTAGAAACCATCGCCCATCTAAAACAGGAATGGGGGCTGGACCAATCTATTCCTTATCAATTCATGAAATACATCGGGAGAACTCTTCAAGGCAATCTGGGACAATCCTATTTCACCCATGAGTCCGTTCTCAACAATTTGCTCGAGCGATTACCTGTGACAGCTCTTTTGGCAGCCCTGGCCATTCTGATCGGCGCCTTGATAGGAATTCCTTTTGGGATTTTATCGGCAACATATCCCAACACCTTTCTAGCAAAAATGCTTCTTTTTCTCACCCTCTTGGGAAGTTCTTTACCTGTTTTCTGGGCCGGGGTTCTCATTCTCATTGCGGTGTCTAAAATTAAAATGTTGGATGCCACGAACAGCCTCAGTCCTCTGGCGATCAATTTATTTTTGGCGGCCCTTGTTTTAGGAATCCGTCCCTGGGCCATGTTGGCCCGCGTCACCCAATCTCAAATGGGAGAAGTGCTCCAGGAGGACTATATCCTGAGCGCCTGGGCGCGGGGTCTCTCGAAAAAGAGAATCATTCTCAATCACGCACTTCGGAATTGTTGGGCCCCTATTTTAACAGCCCTGGCTCTAGACTTTGGAAGCCTCTTAAGTGGGGCCGCCATCACGGAAACCATTTTTGGAATCCCGGGCATGGGAAAATTTGCCCTCACAGGTCTTGCCAGGAGAGATTATCCTGTCATCATGGGCATGGTCCTTTTTTCAGCACTCATTTTTATCAGCATTAATTTTTTGACAGACTTGATGCTTCCAATATTAGATCCAAAAATTAAAAGAAATAACTCCCCCAACCCCTCTTAAAATAAGAGGGGAGCTCTGCTCCTTTTGTACTCTCCCCTTACTTAAGGGGAGATGGAGGGGTTAATTTTTTATTAAAAAAGTAAAAAAATCATGAAACTAAAATTAGATACATCCGGCCTCATCGGCCTCTTAGGAATCATTTTATTATTTTTGCTGGCCCTGGGTGCCCCTTTCATTGGACAACATTCTCCCTTTAAAATGAACCTTGTGAGTGAACCACAAGGCCCCAGCATCCAGCACTTATTCGGAACAGACCCACTGGGAAGAGATTTATTTGCAAGAACGCTCTATGCCCTGAGGCACAGCCTTTTCATCAGTGCTGTAGCGAGCCTTCTCACACTGGGCCTGGGCGCTTTTTTAGGGATGCTGAGCGGCTACTTCCGAGGTGTGATAGACCTGGGCCTCATGGGGCTCATAGACTGCATGCTGGCCTTTCCTACGCTTCTCTTGACCCTTGCTGTTTGTGCCGTCCTAGGTCCTGGCAACAGGACCCTTCTTATTTCCCTCGTTATTTCTGGATGGGCCGGTTCTGCCCGAATCATCCGCTCACACGTTCAATCCATTCGCTCCAAAGAATTTGTGATCTCTAGCCTTCTCTTGGGAGCCTCCCACACACATGTTCTCAAAAAACATATTTTCCCCCATTGCCTGCCTCTCCTCTGTGTGCTTCTTCCAACTTTATTGGGCACCAACCTTCTTTCAGAATGCAGTCTCTCTTTTCTCGGATTCGGCCTTCCTCCCCCTCACCCCACATTAGGAAAAATGGTTTACGAAGGGGCTCGTTACTTTAGACTGGCCCCCTGGTGGAGTTTTTTTCCGGGCCTCGTCATTGCCCTTGGAATTTTAAGTGTAAATCTTCTGGGAGACAGCCTCCGCAAGAATTTACAAGGGGACACCCATGATTAACATCAAAAATTTGACCCTCTCCTTTCCCCATCCTCAAAAAGGATTTGTAAATGTCGTGGAAAATCTCTCTCTTGAAATTTCTAAAAATAAAATCCTCGGGTGGGTCGGCGAATCAGGCTCCGGAAAAACCATGACCGCTCTTTCGATCGCAGGACTTTTAAAATTAAAATTTCCCAGTGCTCGAATGAAAGGACAAATTTTGTATGAAGGCGAAGACCTTGCTTCAGCCGATGAGAAGAAGCTTCGCCTCTTGCGAGGAAAGAAAATCAGCATGATTTTTCAAAATCCCTTCACATTTTTTAATCCCTCAATCAAAATAGGTCATCAATTTAAAGAAATCTCAAGAGGACCTTCCTCTCCTATTTCTGAAATCCTCAAAAAAGTAGAGCTCTATGACCCAAATAGAATTTTAAAAAGTTATCCCTACGAATTAAGCGGAGGACAATTGCAGCGGCTGGCGATTGCCCAAGCCATTCTGCACGACCCTGAAATCATCATTGCCGACGAACCCACTACGGCGCTCGATGCCTCCCTCAAATGGGGAATTTTAACCCTCCTCAAAAAAATCAAAGAGGAGCAAGGGCTAACACTCGTCCTGATTTCGCATGACCTCGCTTCCCTCCCAGGAATCTGTGATGAAATCGCCCTTTTTGATCGAGGGCATTTGCTCAAAAAAACACCCGCAGCTACTTTCTTCGAAAAAACAGGGACATCCCTATGCCCCTCCTCTTAGAAGGCAAAAATCTCTCTAAACATTTCCATCAAAAGGGAAAATCCGTACGTGCCGTGGACGCCGTGGACTTGACCCTTGAAAAAGGCGAAGTGCTTGGAATCGTCGGAGAAAGCGGCTCTGGGAAATCAACGCTCGCCAAACTTTTGACGGACCAAATAGCCCCAAGCTCAGGAGAAATTTTATTAGAAGGAAAAAGATTAAGCAGTTACCCCAGAAAAGAAAAAGCCTCTCTTATCCAAATGGTCTTTCAAGATGGGTCCTCTTCCCTGGATCCCAAAATGAAGCTCATGGATATTTTGACCGAGGGATGGCTGATTCACCAAACCCATCCTCCAAAAGAAATGCAAAAGAAAATATTAGAATGGCTTGAGTCCTTTCAACTCTCTGGCGAAATTCTAAATCGAAAACCCAGAGAACTGAGTGGAGGACAACTTCAACGCGTTGCCCTCGCCAGAACTTTAAGCATTCATCCTAAAATCCTCATCGCCGATGAACCCACGGCCTCTTTGGATCTGGCCCTAAGGAATCAAGTCATTCAACTTTTGAGAAAAAAAGTCAAGGAGATGAATCTCTCCCTCATTCTCATCTCTCATGATTTAGACACCGTCCTTTCCTTGGCTGATAAAATTTATGTCATGTTTAGAGGACGCATGCTTGAAAAAGGAACAACTCTACAAATCTCAAAAAATTTTATTCACCCCTATACCCAGAGACTCCTTCAACCTCAGAAAACCTTGATACATGAAATCCATTGGAACGACCTTTCCGCTTCCTTCGAATGGGCAAACGCCTGTCCCTTCAACAACGTCTGCCGAAATGCATTTGAAAAATGCCAATCCTTCCCTCCTTGGAAAATTTACGGAGAAAAACACGAAGCTTTGTGTCATTATTAAATACAATTATCAATTGCTTTTATAAAAGGAGTGAAACATGGCCACGGAAAGTTCTTTCGATATCGTATCCAAAGTCAATCTTCAAGAAGTAGACAACGCCATCAATCAAACAGGTAAAATGATTCTCACACGCTACGATTTAAAAGGAACCTCTTGCAAGGTCGCATTCGACAAAAAAGAAAATCAGATTCAAATCGGTGCTCCCGATAAAATGAAGCACGAGGCCGTCTCTGATATTTTGAAAGAGCGATTGGCCTCGCGTGGAATTTCCCTTAAATCCATTGAATGGTCTCTTCCTGAGCAAGCCCTAGACGGCTCCCTTCACCAAAACGTAAAATTAAAAATGGGCATCCCCGCAGACACGGCCAAGGACCTCTCAAAAATGATTCGAGATCTTAAACTGAAGGTGCAACCCCAGATCCAAGCAGATCAAATTCGAGTCACAGGCAAAAACAAAGATGATCTTCAATCGGTCATCCAATTTTTGAGAGAAAAGGAGTTGACCGTCCCTCTTCAATTCATCAATTTTCGTTAGCCTCTTATTTTCTTGATTTCAAAAGCAGCCTTATGGTAATTTTTAGATCTCAACCAGGAGGAGAAAAATGAGTAATAAGTGGATGATTTTGATGCTTTCGTGTTTGACCTTTATAGGTTCACAAGCCTTTGCAGAACAAAAGTTTGGCGTAGATGTTTATCCGGGCGCAACCGCGGACTCCGCGCTGACAGACCTGTCCAAAGAGAGTGCCGATAAAATGCAGGAGGGAATTCCGGAAGCCAGCCGCATCAAGTTCGAACAAGAAGTTTATGTGACTTCCGACTCATTCGATAAAGTGCTTGAATTCTATGAGAAAATCTTCGGCATGAAGGCTGCAGAGTTTGATCCTCAAAACCCATCGGCCCTCAAACCAGAAGGCTTTGCCCTCCTTCAATCGGTAGAGATGAAAGACGTCGCAACCTCTGCAAAGATTTTTAATCCTACTCTGGACGGTTCCAAATACGAAGGACAAGTAAAACTGGCCCTTTTCAATAAACCTGATCTACCCATGGTTCAAATTGTGGATCAAGGACTCAACTGGAAAAGCGGTGAGGTCATCAAAAAAACAGTTGTTGGAATTACCAAGCAGCCAGAGATGCCCAAGCTTCCCGAATCCGCTCCTGAAGCACCTGCTGCAGGCACCCCAACAGCATCCAAGTAATTAAGGTTTTAAGTTCAAAAAAAGCACACGATTCCTTAAGAATCGTGTGCTTTTTTGTCTCTATACAAATCGGGGGAGAAATCTAAAATAGGCATATGCACTTGATTCCCCTCAGATAGAAAGAATTTGTAGTCGCCCCATTTATGGGGCAGCCTTGTGCCCCTTGCATGGATTGCCCGATGAATCGGGCGACTACTAGGGGAATCAAGTGCATATGCCTAATCTAAAATATCTCGTATGATTTGGAAAAGGATTTCTCAGTCGGACCCTCCGATATACATCGGAGGGTCCGACTGAGAAATGACACGCATGATAGACTTAACATCCCAAGTCATTTCGAACGAGACCGAGGCGAGTGAGAAATCTTGCTTTCAACGGAGCCCGCTCTTGGTATCACTCAGGAGCCATCACAACCGAATCGCTGTTTTTAAACTCTTTTAACACCTTTAAAGCAAAGACATGTTGAGGATTAAAGGTAAGGGCTCGTCTTAAAAGAATTTTACCCTCAGACACCTTTCCCATTCTTAAAAGAACAGAGGCCAGCTCACAAAGCCTCTCAGGGTCATAAGGATTCATCTTCACCTGAATCTGAAGATGACGACGCGCCTCTTCTAGCCGATTCAGCCGAGCATCCACTACGCCTAAATTCCCATGGAGAGAGGCAAAAAAGGGGGCCATGCGAAGCACCTTCTCATAGGCATTTCGGGCCTCTTCATTCCTCTTTAAAAAACCATAGAGATAAGCCATTCGATATTGTGCCTCTAAATGCTGAGGATAAACCTCAAGTGCCTTCTCATAAAAAAGAAGGGCCTGTTCGAAACGCCCCTCACCCTTTTCAAAAACGGCTCTTTTAAAATAACAGTCACTTAAAAAGGGTTTGATAAATCCAAAATGGAAGAAAAATACAAGAAGGGCCGCTCCCAAAATTCTCAAAAAAGGTTTTAAAATCACTTTCTTTTCATCCAAGGTTATACCTGGCGAGACAAAACCATACCCCCAGCCCAGCAGGGACCAAAAAAGATAGGCGGACGACATAAAGCGTAAGTTTACATCCAATAAATTTTCAATCCATAAATTCAAAACACCCAGGAGAACCGCATAAACAATTGTTCGGTCATTCTTCGGCAAAAACCGCACCCGTCTAAAAACAAATCTCAGCCACGCAAAAACAAAAAAGAAGAAACTCAATACACCCATCAACCCCGTTTCCGCGCATAATTCCAAGAGCTCGCAATGGGCATGATCTGTGCTGTCCACACTCTCGGGATAGGCGAAATATTCTGGAGGACGATAAGGGGGATAGAAAATCATAAATTGCCCTGCCCCCCATCCCAAGACAGGACTCGACCGTATCATCCCTGCCGCCCCCTTCCAAATCATGGGACGCACATCTTCTGAAATCTGCTTTATGAAAGAAGTTCTCGTAAACGGAATGGAAAAGAGAATCATCAGACAAGCACCATACCCTAGCCATATTCCAACACGCCTTCGAGAAAGGCCTGAGAACAAAAAAACGAGGAAAAATCCTGCCCCCGCCAAACTCAAAATGACCGCCCAAGATCTTATGAAAGAAACATTCACAACAAAAAGTAACAATGCCAAAACCCCCAGCGCCTTCCAGACCTTTCGATCCTCCCTCAATTCAAGCAGCAAGAGAGGGAGCATGGCTACAAGATAGGCTCCAAACGCATTCGGATTTCCAAAAGTAGAGATGGGCTTATTTCCGGTCCAGGGACTTAAATGAAAAAGGATTTGAACAGTCCCAATTAAAAGGACAGAGAGCAACCCGACAAGATGAAACCTTAAGAAAACCGTTCGTGAAAAACTTTTACTTAAAAAAGCATATGCAAAAAAAAGAAAAATAACAGCCGTCAGCTCAAAAAAATAACTCCCTCCGTGATAAAAAGTGGAACGAACCCATAAGCTCAAGAAGTTGACCCCGAGAAAAAGAGCCAAGCTGACATTCACCCAAAGGGAGGGGAATTTCCACCTCCCTAAATTTCCCCTGGCCAGAAAGAGACCTCCGGCACAAAAGAATAGAATCCCCACTCCTAAATTTTTACCTAAAGTCGGGGTATAGGTCACTTCGCTATAGAGACAAGGGATGAGGATCCAGGAGAGAAAAAAAAGCTTCTCTATCCAAGAAAGAATCTCTGATTTTTGTTGAGTGTTTGAAATGGGGTGTTTGGTTATGTTAGACAGATACATTTTCTTATTGGCATATTGCACTTGATTCCCCTCGATGGCAAGAATTTCTAGCCGCCCGATTTATCGGGCAGTCCATACACGGCCCCATAAGTGGGGCGACTCCATTAAAAAACAAGAGACACCACCTGGTGTCTCTTGTTTTTTAAAATCCAACTCCTGCCGAGAACAAATTAACTGACCGTATTGGACGGCGCTGACGCTGCGCTATCCACGTGACCATCCACATGCAACACGTTGAAGGATCGCGGGGCGTCATGACGAGCCGTATCATCATTGGAAATGGCAGAATCTGAGTTGCTGTTTTCTGAGAGCGTATCGTCATAATTAAAGTCTGACGCACCACTCGCAGCCACACTACTAGAAGAAGGACACAAGTAAACATTCAGATCTGTCAAATAATCCGTTTGCATCAACGTCAAAGATGTTTTGCCATCAACGGTGGTATCTCCATTGTTTGGAAATTGTTCATTATAGTCAATGGAATACGTATGCAAAGCCGTACCAATTTGCTTCAAGTTGTTAATGCATTTGGTCTGAGCTGCACGACGACGTGCCTTGGCCAAAGCAGGAAGCAACATGCTGGCTAAAATTGCAATAATCGCAATGACGACCAGCAATTCAATCAAGGTAAAACCTTTTTTGCTTTTTCTTAAATATAAGAGTCGCATACTTCTCTCCTTTCATGAATAAAGAGTTTGACTAAGATTAAGCAAGTTTTATTCCACAGAAAAGATTAAAGCCTAAATAAGGGATGATTTCTTAACTATCTATGAATGAATAGGTTATAAATAATAAGTCTGAGTAAGAACGAACAATTTTGTAAGAGACTCTGACTTTAGGCGCGATATACACTCATTCTGCGTTTAAATCACGCCTGTCCTTAAAATACTTTAACAGATAATGCCTCAGGGCATGACGAGACAAGCCAAGGGCCTGTGCGGCAAGGCTCACGCGGTTTTGATTTTTCTCAAGGGCCCAAAGAATCATTTGCTTTTCATAATTTTCAACGGCATTCTTAAAATCTATTTTACCGTCCGTTTCCATCTTTCCCCGAGTTAAGTCTTTTGAATGAAGAATTTCCCTCGGTAAAAATTCATTTCGAATCAAATTTCCCTTTTCAAGAATGATAGAGCGTTCAATGATATTGCGCAATTCCCGAACATTGCCCGGCCAATCGTACTCAGTCAAAACTTTCAAAGCCTCAGGATGGACCCCTTGGATGTCTTTTCCATAGAGCACATTAAAATGACGAATAAAATGGCCGATGAGTTTGGAAATATCGCTGATTCTCTCCCGCAAAGGCGGGATTGCTAGCGTCATCACATTGAGCCTAAAATATAAGTCTTCTCTAAACGATCCCTCTTGAATCGCTTTTTTCAAATCCTGATGGGTCGCTGCAATAATCCTCACCCGTGTTTGAATGAAATCTGTCCCTCCCACTCTTTGAAACTTACCATCTTCCAACACTCTCAAAATTTTGGCCTGCAAGGCCAAGGGCATGTCTGCGATCTCATCCAAGTAAAGGGTTCCTCCCTCTGCGATTTCAAACTTACCTTTTTTGGTATAAAGCGCCCCCGTAAAGGAACCTTTCTCATGCCCAAAAAGCTCGCTTTCAAGAAGAGCCTCTGGAATGGCTGCGCAATTGACCGGGATAAACATTTTATCATGGCACAGACTCAGCTCATGAATGGCTTTGGCTACCAATTCTTTACCCGTCCCACTTTCTCCGTGAATGAGAACCGTCGCCTGCGTGGGGGCCACGGTTTGAATCATCTGACGAATCGCCGCCATGAGAGAATCATCGCCGATGATCTCATTTAAGGCCTTTTGGCCCTGGAGCGTTTCTTTGAGCTCCCGATTCTCCTTTTGAATGGAGCAAAATTCCAAGGCCCGCCTGACAGAAAAAATAATCTCATCCGGATCAAAAGGTTTTGAAACATAATCAAAGGCTCCGGCCTTAATGGCCTCCACTGCAGACTTAGGAGTTGCATAAGCCGTAATCATAATGACGGGAAGAGCTTTTTTTTTCTTCACGGCTTGGAGAAGATCTAATCCACTCATCTCGGACATTTTCATGTCCGTGATCATCAAATCAAAGGGACTCTCCTCCATTTTCTGAAGCGCTATTTCAGCACTGTTCGCAAGAACCACCCGAAAACCCTCCTCACGAAAAATGGCCTCCAAGGAGATCAACATATTTTTCTCATCATCCACAATCAAAAGAGACGGCATATTAAACTCAGTTCCTAGTTTTTAGTTCTTAGTTTTTAGTTCACTCGTCATAACTCATTCCACAATGGTTCTGATCGGCAATTTCAGCACAAAGGTACTTCCCTCGCCCTTCCTGCTTTCTACCTCAATAGAACCATCATAAGTTTGAAGTAAATTTTTGACAATAGACAAACCCAATCCTGTTCCCTTTTCCTTGGTGGTAAAAAAGGGATTGTAAATTTTGTTCATTGCACTCTCATCCATTCCGATCCCGGTGTCTGAGATGGAAATATTCAAAACATCCTCGTCGCTCCAATAAGTCATCAGGGTGATGACCCCTTCAGGCCCCTTTGCTAAAATGGCCTCCGCTGCATTGATGACCAAGTTCTGAAGGATTTGACGCAAATGCCCTTCGTCAAAAAAAATCAAAGGGATGTCCTTACGAAACTTTTTTCTGATCTCCAGCTTCGGATAAGCTGCTTCAAAATGAATTTCCTCAATGACATCCGTTAACACTTGATTGACATTCAATTTGGCCAATTTTACATTAGATAGTTTCGCATAGTCCATGATCTGATTCAAAATTTTATCAGACCTTTCCACTTCTTCACGAATGATATGAAGGTGTTTTTGAATTTCTACACTTTTTTCTTCAGCGTGTCGCTCTAAATAATAGGCAGCATTATACATGATGCTCAGGGGATTTTTAAGCCCATGTGCAATTTCACCCGCGAGGCGACGAACGGCATGAATTTTTTCGCGCCTTAATTGAAGTTCTCTCTCCTCTTCCCTTTTGAGCGCCCTTTGTTGAATCAGGGCATAAATTCCCCAGCAGCAAATCGAAACCAAAACAAGAACCACAATCCTCAAGTAAAAGACTTCCCGAAAAAAAAGATCTGATTCCCTTTCTGCCAAATAAACAACGCCCCCATAAAAAAAACAAAAGGCCAAGTTGATGATTCCCTGTTCAGAAATCTTAGGAAAATTAACGGCATTGCGAATCATCAGACCCGAATACATCCAATAGAGCGGACTTTCGAGCCCTCCGGTCATGGGAATCAAGAAGCTCAAATAAAGATTGTCAATGATGGAGAGAAAAAAGGCTGAGATGCGGATTGAAAGACTGGCTTTCTCTCTCCTCTGAGCCCACGTGAGGATGATAAAAAAAATCACATTTGCCGTAATATAGAGGGCCGTCTGATAATACAAAAATCTCCTGGAAAGAATATGAAATTCGGCAGAGGGCACCCAAAAGAAAAGAAAGGAAAACAAGAGAAAGGCTGCCTTCACAGGCATCATGATCATTTTTTCTACAATCAAAATGCGACGGAGATGACGGTTCTTAATGTCCATAAAGTTTAACCGCTTTTTGAATAAGCTCTCGCGCCAATTTTCTCTTTGTCCAAATTTTAAAATCCGGATGAGAAATGCGGGCTTGATCTGGGGTCAAGAATGCAAATTCTATTTTATCTGATTCAAAGCCGCATGCTTGATGACCTACACGATTGGCTACGATCATGTCCAAATTTTTGGAAAGCATTTTTTTTCTTGCATTTTCAAGGAGATGATCCGTTTCCGCAGCAAAACCGATCAGACGCTGATTCTTTTTATGGGCACCTGCCCAGGCTAAAATATCCGGATTTGGAATCAGTGCGAGGGTTTGAGGTGATTTCTTTTTCTTAAGCTTATGCCTGCTTAAATTTCCAGGGCGATAATCAGAAACGGCTGCCGTCATGATGAGAACATCACAAGTATGAAAATATTTTTTGACAGTCTGAAACATCTCTCGAGCAGAAATGACGTGAACCATTTTGATCGGCAAGGGAGTCAAACTGACAGGACCACTGATGAGCGTGACAGAACAACCCTGCTTGCAGGCCTCATCTGCAATGCAATATCCCATTTTGCCACTGGAGGGATTGCTTAAAAAACGCGTAGGATCTAAAAATTCTCGGGTGGGGCCGGCGGTTACTAAAATTCTAGGAAGAAATTTTACGGGCATGTTATTCAGTCCATAGTCCATAGTCCATAGCCCACAGAAAAATAATTCTTTATAAACTATCGACCGTGGACTATCGACTATGGACTTTTTTAAGACACGATTCTATTTTCTTCAAAATAGCGTCCTGCGAGGCCAATCGCCCAATCCCTTCATATCCGCAAGCCAGATACCCACTTTCAGGTTCGACAAAATGGTATCCATGAGCCTTTAATTTTTTGAGATTCTCCTGAAAGATCGTATTCATATACATTTGGTCATTCATGGCAGGGGCAAAAATCACAGGAGAGCGTGTAGCAAGAAGGGTGGTCGAAACAATGTCATCTGCAATCCCATGGGCGACCTTTCCAATGATATTGGCTGTTGCAGGAGAGATGACGATTAAATCCGCCCAATGCGCCACTTGAACGTGCATGATATTGTCAAATTCTTCTTCATCAAATATATTCTCAATCACCGGATGTCCGGATAAAGTTTTGAGAGTCAGAGAGGTTACAAAATGGAGGGCATTTTTTGTGACAAGGACATAAACCGAGGCCCCTTCACTCACAAGAGAGCGAATGAGTTCACAAGTTTTATAGGCAGCGATAGAGGCGCAGATCCCCACCAATATTTTTTTGTTCGAAAACTTTTTTCTCATTTTTACATTTCTTCCTTGATCGAATTTTCCAAAACTTTCACCCATTCCCTTTGACGTTCCAGCCGATGCCTTTCTGCTAAGATGATCGCCTGAAGGGTCAAAACAGTTGTATCAATGCGATCATTGGTTACCCCATAATCATAACGCTGAGCCACTTGAATCTCGCGGTGAAACTCTTTCAATCTTAGGTTGATTTCCAGATCGGTGTCTGTCTTACGATGATACAACCTTCCCTTTAAAATTTCCAAGGAAGGTGGAAGAATAAAAACAAGAACGGACTTTCGTTTAGACTGAATTTGAAGCGCCCCCTGGGTATCCACATCCAAGAGAACATCTTTCCCCTCTTTTAAAGCCTGGTCAATCGGCTCACGGGGGGTCCCATAAAAGGATTGATACACCTGGGCATACTCTAAAAAAAGATTTTTCTCTTTTCTCTTTTGAAATTCTTCTGGAGAAATAAAAAAATAATCTTTTCCATCTATTTCTCCAGAACGAGGTTTACGGGTTGTGCAAGAAACAGAATAGAAAAGATCCGGAAGCATTTCTAAAAGTTTTTTTCGCACGGTCGTCTTTCCTCCCCCCGAAGGAGAGGAAATGACGATTAAAAGGCCTGGTAAATGTGAATGGCTCATAAGATTCTACCCAAAACTCCGGCGGATCACCCCCTTAGATTATTCAATATTCTGAATCTGCTCTCTGATTTTATCCAATTCATTTCGGACTTCAACTGTCAATCTGGAAATATCCAAATCATTGGACTTCGAGGCCACGGTGGTAATCTCGCGCACCATTTCTTGCGTGAGAAAATCTAGGAGCCTCCCAATGCTTTCGTTGTTGGATTCAAACGCCTGATAAAACTGACTCACGTGGCTTCCCAGACGAACGATTTCTTCCGTGATATCCAACCGCTCCGCCATCAAGGCCACTTCTCGAATGACGCGGTCCTCATTGTCCTCTCGATCCGCCAGAAGCTCAGAGAGCTTTTTACGAACACGCGTCTCATACCGTTGAAGGGCCAGAGGAGCCAGGGCTTCAACTTCCTTGACCTTCACTTGAATTAAACTAAGTCTCTTAGAAATATCTTCCAGCAGTACCTTGCCCTCCCTTTCTCTCATTTGAGTCAACTCATGAAGAGCTGAAGTCAAAGTTTCGCAAACCCCCCTTTTAATTTCTTCTTCATTCAAAGGGGTTCTTTCAAAGGACAAAATATCCTTGTAGGAAAGAACATCTTTCAACGTAATATCATCTTCCAAATCGAGTTCGTCACTCAAGGCCCTTAAGGCCTCTACGTATTTATGGGCCAATTCCGTATCAATCACAAATTCGACATCGTCTGGCATAATCTGAAGATCTACATAGGCCTGAACCCGTCCCCTCTTCACATGTTTCCCAACCGTGTCCTTTAAAGACTGTTCAAAACTCGCCAATTCCTTGGGAAGATTAAGAGAAACCTCCAAGTATTTCCGATTGGTCGTTGAAAGCTCAACCACGATTTTTCCGGAGGCAAGTTGACCTTCCGCTCGCCCGTAGCCTGTCATGCTTTTGATCATAAGTCCCTTTCTATTTTTTTATCCTCTGACTCCCCGGCTTCGTCACTGGCTTACCTTCCTGACACAAAGGACATTTGCTTCGATCATACGTCGGGAAATCCGCATGGATGAGAGCCTCTAGGCGGAAGGGCCATTCAATTTTTCCTCCGGTCCTATCCACCCAAGTTGCAAAGCCCAAGACATGCGCTCCTAAATTCTCACATAAATGAGCCAATTCTAGTATAGATCCACCTGTTGTGACAACATCTTCTACCAGGAGAATTCTCTCGCCTTTTTTAATCTCAAAACGTCTCAATTCGAGAGCGGCTTCTTTGCGTTCTGCATAAATCGCCCGTTTCCCTAAAATCCTCCCCATTTCATAAGCAATGATAATGCCCCCCATCGCCGGCCCCATGACCCCATCTACCTCCTTGGCGGAAAACCGAAGGGCCAGCCGCTGGCATAATGAATGGGCTATGTCCGGATATTGAAGAAGGCGAGCACATTGAAGATAAAAAGCGCTGTGTTTCCCAGAGGCCAATTCAAAATGGCCTTCTAACAGGGCTTCTTTTTCCTTAAAAAGTTTGAGCAATGCTTGTGAAGCAGTTTGCTGAGGCATGTCCATAAAATACCGATTAAAAATTAAGAATGAAAAATGAAAAATTTTCAAAGCAACTACATTTTTCACTCTTCATTTTTCACCCTTCATTGATTTTATCATTTTTTCATACACCTCACGGGGTCTTTCGGCTTCATAAAGCGGGCGACCCATAACCAAATAGTCGGCTCCTTTCAGGAGGGCTTCCCGAGGCGTAAGCGTTCGCTTTTGATCCGCCTTCGCATTCTCTTCCATGCGAATTCCAGGACAGACAATTTTAAAATCCTTTCCGGCAAGAGCTCGGATCAAATCAATCTCTTGAGGAGAAGCAACCACTCCATCCAAACCACTTTCTTTCGCAAGCACGACCAGTTGAGAAACAAACTCTTTCAAGGAAAGATTTATTTTTAATTCATTCCTTAAAACAGCCTCGTCCAGACTGGTTAAAACACTGATCCCGACGATATAGGGTTTTGCCATTTTGAGCTGTGACGAAATTTCAGAAGCGCTTTTGAGAGCGGCCTCCAACATCTGTCTTCCCCCTGCCAAATGAACGGTAAGCATTCGAACGCCCCACGGCACAACGCTCGAAATCGCAGAGGCAACGGTGTTGGGAATGTCATGAAATTTAAAATCGAGAAAGATTTCCAACCCCCTTTTTTGAACCATTTTTAAGAGGGCCTCCCCATGCTTGTAAAAAGTAGAGGAGCCCATTTTGACCATTTTTAGATAGCCAGACAGTTCATCCAGCACAAACTCCGCCCTTTTTAAATCGGGCATGTCTAAGGCTAAAATGATTTTTTGATAAATTTCTTGTTTATTCATTTTAGTTTTAATTCATTGATATTTTTAAATCCAAACTTTTTCATGTAATCTTTTAGACCTTTTAAAATTTTCACGGCGGCCAAGGGATCATAAAAATTAGCCGTTCCAATAGAGATGGCCGTCGAGCCTGCCAATATAAATTCTACTGCGTCCTCGGCTGTCGAGATTCCTCCCATTCCTAAAATGGGAATGTTGACCTTCGAATGTATCTCATAAACCAAACGAAGCGCAACGGGTTTAATGGCAGGACCTGAAAGACCTCCTGTAATAGATTTTAATACAGGCTTCCTTCGATCAATATCAAAGGCCATTCCGATCAGGGTGTTGATCACAGAAACTGCATCGGCCCCGGCAGATCGAACCGCCTCGGCCATGGCCACAATATCTGTCACATGGGGAGAAAGTTTGGTCAAAACTGCGCGGGAAAATTTTTTCCGAACCCGAGAGGTGACTTCATAGACCTTGTCAGGATTTGTTCCAAAATGAATCCCGCCCTCTTTGACATTCGGACAAGAAAGATTGATTTCCAGGGCCGCCACTTCTGGAATCGCATTTAAACGCTCTGCAATTTCCTCATATTCTTCAACGGTGACCCCATTGATATTGGCCAAAATGGCCGTGTTGTATTTTTTTAAGAATGGAATTTTCTTTTGAATAAAAGCTTCAACGCCCACATTTTGAAGACCGATGGAATTGAGCATGCCGGAAGGAGTTTCAACAATTCTCTGAGGAGGATTTCCTTTTTTGGGCTTGAGGGTCAGTCCCTTTACAAAAATCCCGCCCAATTCATTGAGATCTATGAGCTGGCTAAATTCCTCACCATAGCCAAAGGTGCCTGAGGCAACCGTGACTGGATTCTTTAATTTTAATCGGCCTAATTCAACTGAAAGATTCATAAACTTTTAAACCTTTAACCCTTTAAACTTTTGAACTTTTGAACTTTTTTACTCCCAAACAATATGGTCTGCCATAAAAACAGGTCCCTCGCGACAGACTCGCTCGTACTGGCCCTCTTTACCGTTATGGCACTTCACCACACAGCCCATGCAAGTCCCAAGACCGCAGCCCATGTATTCTTCAAAAGCGACCTGGCATCTTAAGTGATATTCTTGAGCCAATTGTGCCACAGCCTTTTCCATCAGGCGAGGGCCACAGGTGAAAAGCTCGATAGGGATGAGTTTTGAGTTTTGAGTTTTGAGTTTTTGATCTAAGAATTTTTTAACGGCATCCGTCACCCATCCCTTTTCACCGTAACTTCCATCCTCCGTTACAAAAATGACTTTGCAATTCAAGTCTTCAAATTCTTTTTGAAGAATGGCCTGGTCTTTATTTTTAATTCCAAAATAGAGCGTCATAGAAATATTTTTCGGAGCTTCTTGAGCTAAAAAAAGAAAAGGGGCGACCCCGACCCCACCCGCTACAAAAGCCCATTCGCGAAGAGAAGTTTCTTGAAAACCCTTTCCCAAGGGGCCCCAAATATTTATTTTTTCCCCGGATTTAACCCTTGAAAGTTCCCTCGATCCTTTTCCATAAATTTTGTAGAGAAATGAGAGGATATCCCCTTCTCTTTTGTAAACGCTGTAGGGTCTTCCAAGAAGGACACTCGATCTTTCAGGTTTGAGCATTGCAAATTGTCCGGGGAAGGCCCCTCGAGCCATTTCTGCGGTTTGGAGGGAAAGAATAAAAAATTTGTCCGCTATTTTTTCATTTTTTAAAACAGGAAGTGTCTGATAAAAAATCAAGTCGGGAATCTTTCCCATTTTTTAAGAACCTCTCTATTACGTGGTTATAGCAATAACCCACCTCACCCCGCTTATTTAAGGGGGGAACGGGGGATTACCTTTCTATAGCCTTCTAACCTTGCACTATACTTGAAGAGGGGCCTGATGTCTTTTTTTCCCCTCTTGATGAAACTCTTGAAGAGAGCGCACTCGAAGCCCCTTTCCCAAAATGGCCTCGATGGCATTCACCGTGGCCGAAGCCCCTTGAAGCGTCGTAATAATGGGAATGTTATGCGCGGTGGCCGTCACCCGAATGTGTTTTTCATCCTCTTTTGGGCCCTTGCCTCGAGGGGTATTGATGACAAGATGAATTTCCTGATTTTTCATTAAATCTAAGACATTGGGCCTTCCCTCTTGAATCTTAAAAAGTTCTCGAACCCCAACGCCATTGTTCTTTAAAATTTTTGCGGTCCCCGAAGTCGCAACGATATTAAATCCTAGACTTGCGAGACGTTTCGAAAGATGCACCACGTCTCTCTTGTCCTGATTTTTGACACTGATAAAAACATTTCCTTTTAAGGGTAATTTTTGCCCTGCGCCAAATTGGGCCTTGGCAAATGCAGTTCCAAAATCGTCATCAATCCCCATCACCTCACCTGTGGATTTCATCTCGGGCCCAAGCAAAACATCCACCCCCGGAAAACGGGCAAAGGGGAGAACCGCTTCTTTAACGCAGAAATGACTGATTTTAATTTCCTTCGTGAAGCCAAGAGATTTCAAACTTCTCCCGATCATCACCTGGGTGGCTAGCCTTGCAAGCGAAACTCCAATGGCCTTGCTCACAAAAGGCACGGTGCGAGAAGCCCGAGGATTCACCTCTAACACATAAACCTGGTCATTTTTGATGGCGAACTGAATATTCATGAGGCCAATGACTTTCAAGCCCTTGGCCAATTGATGCGTGATGTCGCGGATTTCTTCCATCAAATCATTCGAGAGAGAAAAGGGAGGAATGGCACACGCGCTGTCACCTGAATGAATACCCGCTTCCTCAATGTGTTCCATGATGGCACCCAGCACCACCGTTTCTCCATCTGAAATAGCATCCACATCCACTTCAATGGCGTCCTCCAAAAATTTATCCACAAGAATGGGCCGCTCAGGAGAGGCTTCCACGGCTCGATACATATAATCCTTGAGAGTGATTTCATCATAAACCAACTCCATGGCCCGGCCTCCCAGCACATAAGAAGGTCTCACGAGCACGGGGTAGCTGATTTCGCGAGCGACCTCGATTGCCTCATCTACACTCACGGCCGTCCCACTGGGGGGCTGGAGCAAATTCAATTTTTCAATCAACTCCTTAAAAAGTTTTCGATCCTCTGCAATGTCAATGCTCTCAGGAGAAGTCCCGATGATTTTCGCGCCTTCACGATGAAGTCCCCACGCCAAATTCAACGGCGTCTGACCGCCAAATTGCACAATCACCCCATCGCATGCTTCTTTTTCGTAAATGGCCATGACATCTTCCAAGGTCAAGGGCTCAAAATAAAGTTTGTCCGAGGTATCATAATCCGTGCTCACCGTTTCAGGATTTGAATTCACCATGATGGTTTCATATCCTTCTTCCTTGAGCGCAAAAGCCGCATGGACACAGCAATAGTCAAATTCTATTCCCTGCCCGATGCGATTGGGCCCTCCACCCAGAATCATGACTTTCTTCTTTTTCACTTGAGGATGAATCTCATCCTCTAGTTCATAAGACGAATAATAATAGGGCGTATAGGCCTCAAATTCAGCCGCACAGGTATCTACCAATTTATACGAGGGTTTGACGCCCAGCGCTTTTCGAGATTTTCTGACATCGTCCTCAGGGGTATTAAAAAGATGCGCCAATTGGGCATCTGAAAATCCATAGCTTTTGATTTGAAAAAGTTCTTTTGCGGTGAGGCTAGAAAACCGATTTTTTTCGCGCCCCATTTCTTTTAATTGATTTCCAAATTTTACAATCTCTTCCATTTGCGCGAGAAACCAGGGATCTATTTTGGTGAGGTCCTGAATCTCTGAAACACTCATCCCTTTTTCAAAAGCGGATTTAATCAGGAAAATACGATTGGCGTTCCCAACGATAAGCCCCTGACGAATTTCCTCGAGAGGGCATTCACGGTCCTTGGGATCAAAGCCAAGGCCTTTTCGCCCTATTTCTAAAGATCTCAGAGCCTTTTGCAAGGCCTCTTTAAAAGTACGGCCAATGGCCATGGCCTCTCCCACCGACTTCATTTGGGTCGTAAGCGTCTGATCCGCCCCTGGAAACTTTTCAAAGGCAAATCTTGGAATTTTGACCACACAGTAATCGATCGTAGGCTCGAAACACGCAGGCGTTTCACGCGTGATATCATTTGAAATTTCATCGAGGGTATAGCCAACCGCCAATTTTGCCGCGATCTTCGCAATCGGAAAACCTGTGGCCTTGGAGGCCAAGGCAGAACTTCTTGAAACTCGAGGATTCATCTCAATGGCGAGCATTCTGCCCGTTTTGGGATCCAGCGCAAATTGAATATTCGATCCCCCCGTTTCAACACCAATTTCGCGAATGACTGCGATCGCCGCGTTGCGCATTTTCTGATACTCCTTGTCTGTGAGCGTCTGAATGGGTGCAACGGTGATGCTGTCTCCTGTATGAATGCCCATGGGATCGAAATTTTCAATGGAACAGATAATCACGACATTGTCATTTTTGTCCCGCATCACTTCCAGTTCAAATTCTTTCCAACCCATCACAGATTCTTCAATCAAAATTTGACTGATAGGGCTGTATTCCAATCCTCGCGCCGCAATGGTTTCAAACTCTTCAAAGTTATAGGCAATGCCTCCTCCGCTGCCGCCCAAGGTAAAGCTCGGACGAATGATGAGAGGCATCGAAGCAATTTGGCGGGCGACCACCCGAGCATCTTCTATGGTTCGAGCAAAACCAGAATGCGGAACCTCTAAACCAATCTTGAGCATCGCCTCTTTAAAAAGCTCTCGATCCTCTGCCTTTTTAATCGCCCCTTGATGAGCCCCGATCATTTCAACACCGTATTTTTTTAAAATGCCGCGATCTGCCACTTCTACCGCAACGTTCAGGGCCGTTTGTCCCCCTAGAGTGGGCAAAAGCGCATCGGGCCTTTCCTTTTCAATAATTTTTTCCACCACATCCGGTAAAACGGGTTCCACATACGTGCGATCTGCAAATTCAGGATCGGTCATGATGGTAGCCGGATTGGAGTTGACCAAAACGACCTGGTAGCCATCTTCTCTCAAGGCCTTACAGGCCTGAGTCCCGGAATAATCAAACTCGCAGGCCTGACCAATCACAATCGGCCCGCTCCCGATGATTAGAATTTTTTTAATGTCCGTACGTTTTGGCATCGTTAAACCTGTCGTGAGTGGTGAGTGGTGAGTCGTGAGTTAAAAACCCTAAATCCTTCTCCAAAGGGCAAAGTGAACACAAGGGCTTTTTTCGGCAAAAATCTTTACCGACCTTTACAATGAGTGCATGAAATTCATTGTAGATTTTCAAGCTTTTTGGCAATGCTTTTTCAAAAATGTTTTTTACATTTTCATAGGATTCATCTTCACGAATAAATCCGTGTCGAGAAAAAATTCTCTTCGTATAGGCATCCACCACAAAAGTTTTTTTATCCAGGGCATAGAGCAAAATACTGTCCGCGGTCTCAGGTCCCACTCCATATACCCCTAACAAATCCTTTCTCAAAGAAGCGAGATTTATTTTTTTGAGCCGAGCGGCCTTTCCTTGCGCCCTTGTCCAAAACCAATCTATCAAGACCTTCAATCTTTTGGCCTTTAAATTAAAATAGCCCGAGGGCCGGATCCATTGAGACAATTTCTTTAAAGAAAGGGCTCTCAATTTTTTCAGGGATAACACACCCGATTTTTTTAAATTTTGAATCGCTTTTTCAACATTGCTCCAAGCTGTATTTTGAGTGAGCACCGCCCCCACCATCACCTCCAAGGGGGTTTCCCCTGGCCACCAAGATTGGGGACCTAAACTCTGATAAAGAGTCTTATAAATTCTAAACAATTCTTTTTCATTACGAATCATTGTAATACAAACCCCTTTTTAGTTAGAAGTTGGAGGTTAGATGGAAAAACAAAACCCTTGTCCTATTTTTAAGCTTTAATCTTCGATCTTCCAACTTCCAACTTCCATCCCATCATCATTTCCCTAAACCTATCAAACAAATACAAAGAATCATGAGGTCCGGGGCTGGCCTCTGGATGATATTGCACCGAAAAAATGGGAAATTTTTTATGCCTCATACCCTCTACCGTTTGATCGTTTAAATTCACATGTGTCAATTCTACTTCCTCTGGATTCAAAGAACTCATGTCCACAGCAAAACCATGATTTTGTGAGGTGATCGCCACTTTTCGAGTGACCAAATCCATGACAGGCTGATTTGCCCCCCGATGACCAAATTTCAATTTATAGGTTTTCCCTCCATAGGCAAGTCCCAAAATTTGATGCCCCAGACAAATTCCAAAAATGGGTAATTTTCCTAAAAGTTTTTGAACGGTGTGAATGGCATAAGTCACAGCCGCTGGATCACCTGGCCCATTCGATAAAAAGAGGCCGTCCGGGCGATGCTTCATGATTTCATCGGGGCTCGCCGCTCCTGGAAGCACAGTCACTTGACACCCCGAGGATTCCAGGCAGCGCAAAATATTGGTTTTAATGCCATAATCCATGGCAACGACTTTGAAAGACCCTTGCTGATTATAGGTATAAGGTTTCGAGGTCGTGACCCCCTTGACCAAATCTTGTCCAATCATTTTGGGAGCTTGTTTTACTTTTTGAAGCAAACTTTCTCGATCAAAATCCTTTGTCGAAAGAATCCCCATCATGGCCCCTCGAAGCCGCAAAATACGAGTGATCGCCCTCGTATCCACACCTTCAATGCCAATGATATGATTCTTCTTCAGATAATCTTCCAAAGAACCCGTCGCTCGCCAGTTACTCATCACTTGGCTTAATTCTCTCACAATGAAACCTTCTACCTGAGGCACCTTTGATTCCAAATCCTCTTCATTGACCCCGTAATTTCCTATCAAAGGATAGGTCATGGTGACCATCTGGCCCTTATAGGAAGGATCCGTCAAAATCTCTTGATAGCCGGTCATGCTGGTATTAAAAACAACCTCCGCAATCTTTTCTCCTTCGGTACCAAAAGATTTTCCCTCGAAGAAATGACTGTCTTCTAAAACTAAAATGGATTTCATAATTGCGTTACTATATCATGGTTCTTCAATTTTTCCATCCCTCATCACAACTCTACCCGCCACCACTGTGGCCACAGCTTTTCCTTTCAACTCTCTCCCATAAAAGGGGGAATTCTTGCTCTTAGACTCAAAAAGCTCCTCCCCCACTTTCCACTCTTTCTCAAGATCCAAAATCGTCACATCACCTATAGAACCCACAGAAAGTTTTCCTCCCGGAAGATTTAGAATTTGGGCAGGTTTTACAGACATTTTTTCAATCCACTGAGAAAGGGTCAAGACACCCGCATGAACGAGATGATGGAGCCCCAAGCCGACGGACGTCTCAAGACCCAAAATTCCAAAAGGAGCCACATCAAACTCCACCTCCTTTTCTACCTCTTGATGAGGCGCATGGTCTGTTGCAATCACATCTATCGCTCCATCTTTAAGTCCCTCCCGAATGGCCTCAACATCTTTTCGAGTTCCGAGAGGAGGATTCATTTTAAATTCTGTCCGGTAAGGCGTTATCTCCTCATCTGAAATCACAAAATAATGAGGAGCCGTTTCGGCGGTAACGGAAATGCCGCTCTTCTTTGCCCAACGAATCAATTCCACAGAGCCGGCCGTACTGACATGCGCCAAATGAAGAGGTGCACCCGTATATTGACTGATCAAAATGTCTCTGGCCACCATGACCTCCTCTGAAATGCTGGGTATTCCCTTGAGCCCGCAGGAAGTTGAAGCATATCCTTCATTCATCACCCCTTCTTGAGAGAGGGCCTTGTCCTCGCAATGATCTATCACCTTTAAGCCAAACATATTGGCATATTCCATCACACGACGCATCATATAGGCATCCGCAATCGGGGCTCCGTCATCACTGATCGCGACCACCCCTGCTTTTTTCAATTGCCCAATTTCCGTCATCACCTTACCCTCACGGGCCATCGTAGCCGCTCCGATGGGATAAACGCGAATGAGATTTCCTTCCCTCGCCTTTGCCAAAACAAATCCGACCGTTCCGGGTTCGTCTATGGCAGGCTGAGTATTGGGCATGCAGCACACGGCCGTAAAGCCTCCTTTAGCCGCAGACTTCATCCCTGTTAAAATGGTTTCTTTGTGTTCAAATCCGGGCTCCCTTAAATGCACATGAATATCAATAAATCCGGGAGCCACCACCAGACCTTTTGCATCTAATGTGGGAAGAGAATCGGCTTGAATATTTTTTGCAATTTTTTGAATGACCCCCTTTTCAATCAAAAGGTCTAACACCTCATCTATTTTTTGAGAGGGATCAATCACACGGCCGTTCTTAATCAAAAGTGTGCTCATCCTTCTCTCCCCCCACCTGCCACGAGAAAAAGAACCGCCATTCGAACCGCCAGTCCATTCGTCACCTGATCTAAAATCACAGAGCGGGGGCTGTCCGCCACCTCACTTGCCAATTCGACTCCGCGATTGATCGGCCCTGGGTGCATGATTAAAACATCTGATTTCGCCTTTTGAAGCCGCCCACGCGTCATTCCAAAAAGTTCTGAATATTCTCTCAAGGAAGGAAATAAATTCTTTTTTTGCCGCTCGCTTTGAATCCTTAAAAACATCAATACATCAGACTGGGGGATCGCATCATCCAAAGAATTGGAAACGGTTACTCCCAATCTTTCGACCCCTCTGGGGATCAGCGTCTGCGGCCCCACCAGATGCACCTTCATGCCCATTCGAAGCATTCCAAAAATATTAGACCGGGCCACACGGCTGTGAAGAATATCACCGACAATCGTGGCCTTTAAACCCGTGAGAGATCCCCTCTTCTGTCGAATCGTAAAAAGATCTACCAAGGCTTGAGTTGGATGCTCATGAGAACCATCGCCCGCATTCACCACCGAAGCTTCTAAATATCTTGAGATCAAGTGAGGAACCCCCGAGCATTCATGGCGAACAATCATGCAGTCAATTTTAAGCGCTTCCAAATTTCGAACGGTGTCCTTGAGAGATTCCCCCTTTACCACACTGCTTGCCGCAATGGTCACATTCAAAGTATCCGCACTGAGACGTTTTGCCGCCAATTCAAAAGAAGTACGCGTCCTCGTACTCGGTTCATAAAAAAGGGTGGCCACTGTTTTTCCACGGAGCGCAGGCGCCTTTTTGATCGGACGAATCGAGATGTCTTTGAAGGATTCCGCCGTATCCAAAATAGAGACGATCTCCTCTGGGCTCAAATCTTCTAAACCCAAAAGATGTTTTCGATGCCAGTCCATGGTTAGACCTCTTTCTCTAACAAAACCACTTCGTCTCGACCATCCACCTCTGTCAAACACACTTGAATTTCTTCTTGAAGAGACGTCGGAATATTTTTCCCCACATAGTCCGGACGGATGGGAAGTTCACGATGCCCCCGATCTATGAGAACCGCCAATTGAATTCTTTCGGGGCGGCCAAAATCCATCAATTCATCAATCGCTGAGCGAATCGTTCTGCCTGAAAAAAGCACATCATCCACCAAAATGACATTTTGATTGTTTAAATCAAATGGAAGCTCCGTCTTCTGAATTTTGATCTCACTGGCCTTTCGATCTAAATCATCCCGATAGAGGGTAATATCCAAATACCCCATGGGAGGGCGAACGCCCTCTACCTTGAACAAATTTTCCTGAAGCCTTTTAGCCAAATGCGTCCCCCGCGTCTGAATCCCGATCAAAACCAGATGGGACAAATCCTTATTGCGCTCCAGAATCTCATGTGAAATCCGCATCAGTGTCCTATTTAAAACCTGGGCATCCATCACTTTAGATTTTTCGATCATTTAATCAACCCCATTCGGGCATAAAAAAAGCCCGCTCTTTGAAGAAAGATCAGGCTTCGATAAACGAATAAAAGACCTCATTTTTTCTCCCTTTCCAGCCTCACAGGACTGGGATTAAAAGGCAACCTTATTCATCGTATCACCTTGAAATATTTTGTCAATCTTTTTTTGACCAGCGCTCTCCCCGAGAATAATATCCCTTTACGATAATATCATCATTTGATATCATCAGGTATGATCGAAAGCTTTTCTTGCCCAGAAACTGAAAAAGTGTTTAAGGCTATTGGATCAAGAAAATTGCCCTGGGACATTCAAAGAACTGCAAGAAGGAAACTCCTCTACATGGATGAAGCTAACGATTTGAGGGATTTGATGGCCCCTCCAGCCAATCGACTTGAAGCTCTGAAAGGAAATCGAGCAGGGGAGTACAGTATTCGCATCAACGAGCAGTGGCACATCTGTTTCAAATGGGAAAGAGGCAAGGCAAAAGATGTTGAGATCACAGACTATCATTGAAAATATAAGGACTGAATCACATGAAAAACAAACTTTCTCCTATCCATCCTGGTGAGACATTGTTGGAAGACTTCATAAAACCTTATGGCTTAAGTCAATACCGTGTTGCAAAAGACATAGGCGTGACACCCCTGAGAATCAGTCAGATTATTCATGGAAGAAGAGCTGTTACAGCCGATACCGCCATACGTTTAGGGCGTTATTTTGGAACGAGCGCTACCGTCTGGCTACGCCTGCAAGCTCGTTTTGACATTGAAATAGCTGAAAAAAAATTATCCCATCGCATTGATAGGGAGGTCAAAGTACTAAAAGCAGCATAAGGCATAACCCTCGATTTCTGTGCGTTTAATCAGAGAAGCGAGTCGTGTCTCGTTTTTTTCCTCCCTCAAACTCCTCTCCTATCACACCACACTAGAATCTTTCAACCTCTCAACGGCTTTCTTCATATCCTCCGGCATGGGTGCTGTAAAAAGCATCCATTCGTTTTTAACGGGGTGGGTGATACCGATCTGGGCTGCGTGCAGCATTTGTCTAGAAATCCCTATTTTTTCTGAAAGTTCTTTTCCTCTCTTACCATATCCTTCATCCCCCAAAACGGGATGGCCTAAATGAGCCATGTGGACACGAATTTGATGGGTTCGCCCTGTTTTTAAAAACACCTTCACCAAGGTCGCCTCATTGAATTTTTCGACCACTTCAAAAGTGGTGTGTGCAGATTTTCCAGTAGGGATAACCGCCATTTTCTTCCGGTCCACAGGGTGGCGGCCAATGGCCAATTCTAATTCTCCCTTCAAACTTCTCATTTTTCCCCAAACCAAAGCTAAGTATTGCTTCATCACCTTTCTTTTTTCAAATTGGACTCCGACCTTTCTCAATCCTTCCTCTCTTTTGGCAACGATGAGACACCCAGAGGTATCTTTATCGAGACGATGTACAATCCCAGGTCTTAAGGGATCATCTGTTGTGGCCAACTGCTGACAATGATGCAAAATCGCATTCACCAAGGTATGCTCACGATGCCCCGGAGCCGGATGAACCACAAGACCCGGCTGCTTGTTAATCACTAAAATATCTTCATCTTCATAGAGCACCTCCAGAGGAATATCTTCTGGCAACAATTCTATTTTTTTTGGAACAGGGATACAAACTTCAACCCCTTGCCCTGGCTTCACTAAAAAATGGGCTTTGCGTAATTTTCCATCAATGAGAACATGGCCTTCTTTGATCAAGGATTGAATTTGTGTTCTGGACATCTTAGGAAATTTTTCAACCAGATAAAGATCGAGACGCTTGTCGAAATCCGCAGGATCTACCCGAACCGTCTTAACGATTTCTTCTGACATTGCGACCTAAAATAAAAGAGAGGAAAAGTGAGGACGTAAAAAAGAAAAGGCTGATCCATTGATAAAGGCTTAAAGGGCCGAAGAAGGGATTGTCTCCCCTGAAAAATTCCATACTAAAACGCAAAGCAGGATAAAGGAGTAGATAATTTAAAAAGGTCTGACCTTCAAATTTCTTGAATTTTTCTAGCCCTAAAAGAATAAAAAATAAAGCAACCAAAAGAAGGCTTTCATAAATTTGGGTCGGATGAATCAAATGCCGAGCTCCATAGTGAAGCGCGGGCAAACTTCCCGGAGGAAAGGTCACAGCCCATGAACAAGTGGCCGGACGTCCAAAACAGCAACCATTCATGAAGCAGCCGATCCTTCCCAAGGCATGCGCCAAGACAAGAGACGGAATCATGAAATCTAAAATTTTCAAAAATGAAATATGCTTCCTCTTTGAAAAAATCAAGAGCGCCAAAATTCCCCCAATAAATCCCCCGTAAAAAACAAGCCCGCCCCGATTAAGCATCAAAATTTGCAAGAGGTGATGTTGAAACTCACCCCCATGAGAGACAACATAAAAAATCCTCGCACCTATCAATCCCCCCAAAATGGCCCATATCGCCATGTCATAGACGATAGCTCGAGAGATATTCATTTTAGGGGCTCGCCACAACAAGACGACTACAGCTAGAACAAATCCCAGAGCCATGGCCATGCCGTAAGAATAAATCGTAATAGAACCCCAGTGAAAAAGAATGGATTTCATGAGACCACCTAAATAATAACCCCTCCACCTCCCCTTATGGTTTGCGCCCTGCCGGGCTCCAACCACTTCCTCGTCCACCCGCTGCGACGGGTACCCGGACTCGGTCGAAAGGGGAGAGTTTCTCCCCTCTTTAGTTCAAAGAGGGGTTGGGGGAGTTAATCTTTTTTTCCTTCAAAAAATATATCCCCAAAAGTACCGCCCCTCCTGTAATCGCACTGTCTGCAACATTGAATGTCGGCCACTCGTGGGAGCCGATAAACACCTGAAAGAAATCTATCACAAAATGATACGTGATGCGATCCCACAAATTTCCAAGGGCGCCTCCCAAAATCATCCCCAATCCCATCTTCCACAAAATTCCTTTTTTTCCCCATCTAAAATACAAAAATAAAATAAGAAGAAGCGAAAAAAGAGTTGTCACTACAAGAAAAAGTCTAGCATTTTTAAAGAGACCAAAAGCGGTTCCCGTATTGTGAACCAAGGCAAGATAAAAATAGGGAGGAATCATCTCAATGCGATGTCCTACATTCATCAGCCATTGAGAAAGGAAATGCTTCGTAAATTGATCTAGCAAGAAAATAAAAAGGGTTAAGCCGAAAAAGAGAACGTGACTTACGCCTTCTTTTTCTTTTCCTGTTCGGATTGGCATGGCAGACACAAGGTCGCGTAAGGAACGGCTTCAAGGCGTTTGGCTGAAATCGGTTTGTCGCACACCTCACAGATTCCAAAGGTCCCTTCATCCATTCTCTTGAGGGCCTCTTCAATCAAATAGAGAATTTCTTGCTCCTGCGTAAAAATTCCCAAGGCGACACCGCGATCATAATCGTCACTGCTCATGTCTGCCATGTGAATAGAGTAGCCTGACAACTCCCCTGTCATCTCCTTCTGGGATTTCTGAAGATGATCATCCTTCAAATGGCTAATATCAGAGCTTAAGCGATCACGTTCATCAATCAAAATCTTCTTATATTCCTGAAACTTCGCTTTAGGAAGTTTACCATTCTTGACTGTTTTTGCTGCTGCTTTCGCTTTAGCCATGATCTTTCCCTTCCCTCATTCGCATGAGTATTGTTATACAACAAACCTTGAATCATTTCGAAGCAATGATCGTCTCTACAGCCTCTACACATCGCTCACAAAGAGAAGGGTGCGTTACATGAGCTCCCAGTTCTGTTGAATAATTCCAACAGCGCTGACATTTTTCGCCCTGTGAGCGACGAACTAAAATCTTAAGCCCCCGCATGCCGGATTCTTCACCTGCAAGGAGCGAATCAACCTTTTCTAACGTGGCGTGAGAAACAATAAAAATCGCCTTAAGATCCCTCCCCAAAAATTCAAGCGCCTCAAACACCTCTTGGCGAGAGACGTAAAGATGGGCTTCGGCCTCCAAGGCACTGCCAATCATCTTTTCTTTACGCAAAGATTCTAAAACCTTCAACACCTCGGAGCGCACTTCCTTAATCAACTCCCATCGGGCTTCACACCGCGCATCATACCAATCTGGATGAACTTCAGGCCAACGCTCCAAATGTACACTGGAAGCCTCCGCCCCCAAAAGGCCGTCCGTTTGCCAAACCTCTTCTGCCGTAAAGGCTAGAATCGGAGCCATCACCCGTGTTAAGGCCTTCACAATCTCATACAGAACAGCCTGAGCCCCTCTTCTCTCTTGGGAGTTTGGCGGGGAAGTATAGAGCCTGTCCTTCAGAATGTCAAAATAAAAAGAACTCAAATCCACGGTACAAAACTGCTCCGCTTCATGATAAATGCGATAAAATTCACATTGACGATAGGCCTCGTCCACCCGCTTCAACATTTGAGAAGTTTGGCTCAAGGCCCAGCGATCCATTTCACCTAATTCTTCTCTTAAAATTTGATGAGCAGACTTATCGTAATCGAATAGATTTCCCAAGAGATAACGAAAAGTGTTCCTGATCTTTCGATAAGTGTCCGCCACCTGGGCCAAAATTTCTTTCGAAATTCGCAGGTCCTGCGAAAAATCCGCCGAAGACACCCAAAGCCTTAAAATATCAGCCCCATAGTCCTTCATCACGTCTTGAGGCGCCACCACATTGCCAGCGGACTTAGACATTTTTTTGCCTTCCCCATCCACCACAAATCCATGTGTCAAAACCGCCTTAAAAGGACTCTCCCCGACAAGCCCCATTGCTGCCAAGAGCGAAGTCTGAAACCATCCCCGATGCTGGTCACTGCCTTCTAAATAAAGATCCGCGGGATATTGAAGGCCGGGAAAACGTTTTAGAACCGCATGATGGCTGACTCCCGAATCAAACCAAACATCAATGATATCCTCTTCTTTTAAAAATTTTCCATGACCACAGGAAGGACATTTTTGCCCCATTGGCATCAAGGCCTCTGTTGAAAATTCAAACCAAACCGAGGCCCCTTTCTCTCTCACTTTTTCAACAACCTTTTGGGCCGTGGCATCATCTAAAAATTCTTTCTCACAATGGGCACAATAAAAAATGGGAATAGGGACCCCCCAAAGTCTTTGACGCGAAAGGCACCAATCAGGGCGTCTTTCCACCATGCTTGAAATACGGTTTTTACCGACAGAAGGGACCCACTGGACCTTTTCAATCGCCTCAAGCGCTTTTTGACGCAGCTCTTTTCGATCCACGCCCAGAAACCATTGCGGGGTAGCCCGAAAAATCACAGGGGATTTGCATCGCCAACAATGGGGATAAGAGTGCTCTATTTCGTTCTTCAGAATAAGGCGGCCCCTTTCCTCTAGCAAATCACAAATCGCCGCATTTGCCTTAAAAACAAATTGCCCTTTTAGAAACTCTACTTCTTCTGTGAATTGGCCCTTGGCATTCACAGGAGACAAAATAGGCAAATGATAGACCAAGCCCATTTCATAATCCTCTTCCCCATGCCCCGGTGCCGTATGCACGCAGCCCGTTCCTTGATCCAGCGTCACATGCTCTCCCAAAATGAGAAGCGATTTGCGCGACAAAAAGGGATGCTCACATTCTAAACGATCGAAAGACTCACCCTTGATATTTTTAAGCACCTCTATTTTTTCCCATTGTTTCAGAGCTTGAAGCTGAGGAAGGAGGTCCACAGCTAAGATCAAGATTTCCTCTCCCACTTTGAGAGCGGCATAATCTGCCTCTTTTTTTAAGGCTACAGCCACATTGCCCGGCAATGTCCAAGGGGTTGTCGTCCAAATGACAAGCTGAGCACCTAAAGGTAAAGCCAACTTTTGACAGGTCTCTGGCGTTAAAGCAAATTTCACATAAATCGAAGAAGATTTCTTATTTTCATATTCGACTTCTGCCTCTGCCAATGCCGTCTCGCATTGATAACACCAATGCACCGGCTTTAAACCCTTATAAATATAGCCCTCGCGATAAAGCCTCCAAAAACATTCCATGATGGTCGCTTGATAATCATAATTCATCGTGAGATAAGGCCTTTCCCAATCGCCCCAAATTCCCAATCTCTTAAATTGATCTTTCTGAATTTTGACAAAGCGCGCTGCATATTCACGGGCTTTTTCCCGAAATTCCAAACGATCCACATTATGCTGGGTCTTGCCCAGTTCCTTAAAGAGTTGAAGTTCGACTGGCAATCCATGGCAATCCCAGCCCGGTACATAAGGGGCCCGGAAACCCTTCATGGAATAATAGCGAATGATCATGTCCTTTAAAATTTTATTGAGGGCGTGTCCAATGTGAATATCCCCATTGGCATAAGGAGGCCCGTCATGAAGAATAAAGGGGGGCGCCTCCTTCCTTTCCTCTTGAAGGCGCTCATAAAGTTTTTCTTTCTCCCATTGATCAAGAAAGAGCGGCTCTCTTTTGGGAAGATCAGCCTTCATGGGAAAACTAGTTTTGGGAAGATTCAAGGTCTCTTTATAGTCCATAAGTATCCACAATTATACAAATATCAACAGAAATTGAACCAAAAGCTTCTCGGCGACGGACAAAAGAATGAAAGCAATAATAGGCGAAAAATCAATCATGGACCAACGCAGAGGAATAAGCCTTCGAATGGGTTGTAATATTGGATCCGTCAAACGATACAGAAATTGCACAATCGGATTATATGGATCCGGACTCACCCAAGAAATGAGCACACGAATGAGCAATATAATAGAATAAAAATGAAAGATCCATTCGATCAGACGAATGAGCAAAATAATCATAGAAAATTTTCTTAACCCCTCCAACTCCCCTTAAATAAGGGGAGAGTAAAAAACTCGCTCTTTCGAGTTCCCCTCTTATTTAATTTTAATGATCCTTCGAGATCATCATGTGCGATGAAAGTTCTCCCCATTATGTTTTTTGTAGTCGCCCGATTCATCGGGCAATCCATGCAAGGGGCACACGGCAGCCCCATAAATGGGGCGACTACAAGGGTGATTTTCATCCCCCTTTGTGCCGACCTCAGTCGGCATGAATGTTTCATAGTAAGAGGGGCTAGGGGAGTTAGTTTTTTTAATTCCTTATCCCCTCAACTCCTCAGACCTTTTTTGGGCTCGCTCAATACCTCGAATAATGGCTTCTCTCACCGAACTTTCCTGAAATATTTTGAGAGCCGCTTCCGTCGTCCCTCCCGGACTTGTGACTTTTTTTCGCAAGGATTCCGGAGACTCTTGGGTTTCTTTTACTAAAAAAGAAGCGCCCATCGCTGTAGCCTCCACCAACTTTCGACTCACCTCAGGAGTCAAACCCAATCGAACCCCAGCCTCCACCATGGCCTCCATCAAATAAAAGAAATAAGCCGGCCCACTGCCGCTCACTGCCGTCACGGCGTCCAAAAGATTTTCAGGTAAAGGGACGGTTTCCCCAACAGAGCCCATCATTTGAAGCGCTATTTTTTCATCCTCTGATCCGGCAAAAGTTCCGCGGCTCACCCCCGAAATCCCCTTTCCAACGAGAGCTGGCATGTTGGGCATCACACGAATGACGCGCACCCCTTTCCCCAACTTTTCTTCAAATCTCTTAATGGGAATTCCTGCAGCAATGGTAATCAATGTTTTTGAAGAAAGGTCTTCTCCCTTGATTTCGTCTAAAACCTCATTGACATTCTGAGGCTTTACGGCAAAAAGAATGATATCGGACAGACGAACGCCGTCTCGATTTTTTTCAAAGACGCGGACCCCAAACTTTTTCTGAATAAAATCTCGGCGTTCCTGGCGAATTTCGGTGATCCCAATATTTTCCGGCAGCATCTCTCGGGAAGCTTGGACCCCTTGGATCAAGGCCTCTGCCATATTGCCCGCACCTATCAAAAGAAGTTTTTTGTTCTCTAGAACACTCATCGCGGTCTCTCCCTAGGCCCAAAAATTGCCTGCCCAATTCGGATCATGGTTGAGCCTTCCTCAATCGCCACAGGATAGTCGTGACTCATCCCCATCGAGAGAATGTCTAAATTTTTATAGTGATTCAAAAGCATCTTCATTTTCTTAAAATAAGGTCTCCCCTCTTCAGCATCCTCAAAAAAAGGAGCCACGGTCATGAAACCCCTCACCCTCAAATTTGAAAAATCTTGAATCTTTTGAACGGCACTTTCCACTTCCTCTTCCAAAAAGCCAAATTTGGTTTCCTCTCTTCCGATGTTTATTTCTAAAAGAATGTCTGCGACCTTGACCTTTTGAGCCGCAACCTTTTGAAGCCTTTCAGCCAATTTGAATGAATCAACAGATTGAATCATTTCAAACAATCGAATGGCATCATCCGCCTTATTGGTTTGAAGGTGACCCATCATATGCCATTTCAAGTCACTCGGCAATTGGGGAATTTTCCCAAGGGCCTCTTGAACACGATTTTCACCGAACCATTGAATCCCTTCATGAAAAGCCTCTAAAATCTCAGGGGCTGAAACCCCTTTTGTTGCAGCCACAAGCATGATCTCGTGCGAAGATCTCCCCACCCTCTGGCAAGATTTTTGAATTTTTTTACGAATGATCTCGAGACAATCAGGAATCAAAGACAGGGGCATCAATCTACCCAAAGATTTGAGGCTTGCTGAGCTAGTATTTTTCCATCTTTCAAAAGGGTCACCTTCCAAACATCTACAGGGCCCTCCTTGGCAAATTCCTCTCCTTTATGTTCCACCTCTGTTTCATAAAGGCCCGTGCGATCTACCGACACTTCTAACATTTTTTTATGAAGGGCATTGTCTCCTGCCAAACGATATTCAAACTGAAGTTGAAGCGTTTGAGGTTGCGTGAGTTGAGAACATTTCCATTCAATCCGATGAGATTCACCCACCTCCTCCGGAGGAAGATTTTGAGGGGAATAAAATTTATCAATGTAAGAAATCTCATAGCCCAAATCATTGTGGGGACGCCCTAGGTCATGATACTGACTATTTTGCCGGGTCACTTTCTCAATGCTAAAGGTATCTGAATGCGCTAAAGCTACAGTTCCTAAAATAAGGCTCGCTTGAATAATTATTTTTTGCCACCCCATGAATTTCATAATTCTCCTTAAATTTTAAAATAAATCTTTTTAAAACTCCATCCTGTTCATCATCAACCCCGTCATCAACTTCGGATAAAAATCTGTGGACTTCTGGGGCATCCTCTCCTGGCCAAAGGCAACATCCTTCACCTGAAGAGGTTGAGTCGGATTTAAAAAGAAGGCCAGCTGGGACCCCCCTCGATGAACAGCCTCCAAAGCCTCACCTATTTCCCGACAGTAAGAAACGCACGTTTCATTACGCACGGCCTCTGGATCAATCCCCAAAACTTTTTCCAAAATTAAATGGTGTAGAACCACAACGTCCAATCCACGCCAGCCCTGAGAATGCTTCTCCTTAAAGAAATCTTGGGGCACAGAACTTTTAGGATAATGCAAAAGAACAAATTCATCAGAACCATAGTAAAGACCCAAGGTATGCCCCTCTGGGTCTTCCCCTTTCATTTTCTCTCGAATGAACTCACTGCGATGATCTTTAGGAAGCTTCAAACGCTTCGGATGAAAATCCTTTTTCAGCAATTCCTGAAGATTCATCATTTTCTCATCTGAAACATTTCTCACCAAACGATGCGTCGGCAAAATCACCAATCCCTCATCATATAAATTCACAAAGGCCATCATGGCATAATCAAAGGGCTGACTTCCATCAATACCCCCTCTTAGATAAGAGGGGTCTGGGGAGTTAATTCCATCAATACCCCCTCTTAGATAAGAGGGGTCTGGGGAGTTAATTCCTTTTACCCCCTGTATCCTCTTGGCCATCTCCTCACGAAAATTGAGTGCTGTCTCATAACGATGATGGCCATCGGCAATCAATAATTTCTTAGATTTCATCAGGGCCTGCAATTGAGGCAATACCTCTTTGTCATGAATGGCCCACAAGCGATGATCCACTTTATAATCTTTGTCCGTAAAATTAAACATGGCCTGAGTTGGCCGCTTAGAATTGAGAAGTTCCATCACCTCCTTCTTACGGTCCTCGTAGAGCATAAAAATCAATCCAAAATGAGTTTGAGTAGCCCTCAAATGATTGAGCCGATCCGCCTTGGGCTTGGAAAGCGTCTCTTCATGGGGATAAACCTCTCCCTCCCCATATTTCTGAAGGAGCCCCAAGGCAATAAAAGCCTGCCTCTTTTTTCTTTGCCCAAAAACCGTAAACTCCTGATCGTAGCAATAAATCGCGCTCTCTTGATTTTGAACAAAAACACCCGACTTCACCCATTCTTGAAGAAGCTTTCCTTGAGTCTCATAAGTCGCGGCCACTTTAGAGGCATGAGAAGAGGGCACCTCTTTTAAAATAAGGCGAACGGCATTGCATGGGTCCCGCGTCAGATAGGATTGATAAAGCTTGGCATCAATTTTGTCATAAGGTTGAGTAATGACATTTTCTATCTTTATTTTTTTAGAATTGTAATACGTGCCTTTAAAAGGTTTAATCACTGCCATAGCATGTTTCCTTTATTCAAATAAAAACCATTTAACTCCCCCAACCCCTCTTTCCCGTGGAGACTATAAAAGCTTGAAATAAGAGGGGAGTAGACTCTCCCCTTATTTCAAGTTCTTACAAGATTTTATAGTCCCCGCGGGATAGTCCCTGTGGGAAAGGGGAGTTGGAGGGGTTATTTTATTCTCCTTCAATCTGTTCCTCACCCGATTAAAAAACTCTAACGCCCTCTCATCCTTATAGTCCTGATACGTCCAGGGCCAGGGATGAAAAACTTTATCTTTAAAGTAAAGCGTTGATTGAGCGTAAATCCCCCGCCCTAAATAAATTCGATACGTTGCAGGCTTGGTGGTTGCTAAAACAATTTTGTCTAGATCAATATAGCCCGGATCAATGTTCCAAATTCTGTTCTGGCCTGAGGCCTCTTTTAGTTCCATCTCATTGGAAGCCCATTTTAACTCTCGGATATCTTCCGGAGAAATCAATTTCTCGAAGGCATAAAAAGAGCGAATTAAATTTGCCCCCAGTTCAGACTCATAATATTTTGTAAAATCAAAGGGGAAAGGCTCCATTTGATCTTCAAAAGGGCCCCACGCCTGCTCTAAAAGACCCTCCACCTCTTTTAATCGGGATGGCGCTACAATCACGGCCGCAAAAAGCTTGACTGGCTCAGGAAATCGAGGGGCTCCCATCTTTCATCTCTTTCTGGACACTCTTCACAATCTCTTTTTGTTTCAAAAGGCTGTCATAAGAAAATAAAACGATGCCACCTGAAGAAATTTGCAACGTCTCCTTAAACTCCTTTTCAAAATCCTTTGGATTCTTTTCAAAAAGATAGGCCCCCAATCCAATCCAAACATTTTTTTTCTGTGAAACCCCAAGCGCCATTTTAGAAAGCATCTGGGCCAAATGTAAGTCTAAAGTATAATTCATACTCACCACAAAATCCACTTTCTCTTCCATCGCCCATCGAGACCAATCCTGGAACGAAGAAAAATAGCTCCTCTCGGGCCAAGGAAGTACTGCACAAGAAAGTTCTAGATACGAATTCTTTGTTCGAAGCATTTTTCTTGTCTGATCTATCAAAGAAGTAATTTGATTGCGCCGCCACTCATCCCACAACATATGATTTTCAACGGTTCTCTCCATATGAAAAGGATTTAGACCATAAGCCTTTTGAAATCTCTCCACACTTCTTTCTCCATACCCAAATTCAAGCCCTCTTGTGAACGCATAATAAGAACCCGGCAAAAAGGGGGAAGCAAAAGGATATCGAACAAAGTCAAAATGGATCCCGTCCACGCCAGGATAGTTCTGAATCAACTCACTGACGACACTTAAGAGATAGGTCTGAACACGATCATCGCCCGGATCCAGCCAGTAGCCGTCCTCTCCATAAGAGTACCAGCCTGCCTCAGGCGCTGGAACTTGAAAGTTGTGGTAATCTAGCATGGATCTGGCCTTTTGATCGCGTGTGATAATGCCTCGACCCAGTTTCTTGACAATCGGCACATTTAAATCTTTTCCAATCCAATAAACATTAACCCAGGCATGAATTTTTAAATTCCTTCGATGGGCCTCTTCAATGGCAAAAGCCAGAGGATCCATTTTTTCTTTTTTATAAATTTCTTGGAATGGGCTCTCATCCGCTATTTGAGAGCGATACCAAGAATGATTCCTGCGATAAACCTGTAAAAAAATATCTTTTGCCCCTAAATCTTTTGCAAAATCCAACATCTGAGTGATCTTTCCACGACTGGAAAGTGTCTGATTATCAGACTCACAAGGTACCCAAAGACCTAGAGGAGGTTTAGCTTTTTCAGCATTTAAGAAGGTAGAGAAACAATAAAAAAGGAGAAAGAAACTAAATAAGGAAGAATATTTTTTCATTTTTAATTTTTCATTTTTAACTGCGTCAACCCAATATCCTTACGATAATGCATTTTCTCAAATTGAATTTTTTCTGCAGCTCGATACGCATTGGATCTTGCTTCAGAAAAATTTTTTCCTAAAGCGCTAATACACAGAACACGACCTCCGCTCGTTAGATAACGCCCATCCATTTTTTGAGTCCCGGCATGAAAAACAAAAACATTTTTTTCCTTAGCCAGACCGTTCAACCCCTGAATCTCATATCCGTTTTGATAAGTTCCTGGATAACCTCCCGAAACCATCACCACACCGAGCGCTACCTCATCTGAAATTTCAACTTTTATAGGAGAGAGTTTTCCTTCAGTACAGGCCAGTAAAATAGGTAAAAGATCCCCTTTCAAACGAGGAAGAATGACTTCCGTCTCAGGGTCCCCGAAGCGAACGTTGAACTCAAGCACTTGGGGTCCTTGACGGGTGAGCATCAACCCCGCATAAAGAACCCCTTGATAAGAAACACCTTCCTTGGCCATTCCCGTAAGAAGCGGATCAAAAACTTCGCGCATGATTTTTTCTTTCAGTCGAGAATCCGCTTCCGGAACAGGACTGAAAGCCCCCATTCCCCCAGTGTTAGGACCCTCGTCGTGATCGAAAACCCTCTTGTGATCCCGCGCCTCAGGAAGAGGGGCAAAGGTTTTTCCATCCGAAAAAACCAAAAAAGACATTTCTCTGCCGACCAGACATTTTTCAATCAGCACCTCGTGACCGGCATTTCCAAAAATCTTTTTCACCATCACCTCTTGAGTAAAGGAATGGGCCTCTTCAAAATTTTCTGCAACCAAAACACCTTTTCCCGAGGCCAGACCATCGGCTTTAATCACAAGAGGGTATTGTACTTTTTTTAAATAATTCTGAGCTGCTTCAAATTCACAGAAAACCTCATAAGGGGCTGTAGGAATCCCATACTTCTTCATCATTTTTTTAGCAAAAATCTTACTTCCCTCTAGACGGGCCGCAGATTGACAGGGACCAAAAATTTTAAGCCCTTTTTTCTCAAAGGTATCCACGATTCCTAAGGTCAGAGGTAGTTCAGGCCCTACAACAGTAAGGTCTATTTTTTGACTAGAGGCGAAATCCAAAAGGCGGGAAATATCCTGAACAGGAATATCCACATTTTCAGCAAGATCCGAAATGCCTCCATTCCCTGGAGCGCAATAAATTTTCTTCACCCATGGGCTTTGAGAAATTTTCCATACGAGCGCGTGCTCCCTCCCCCCACCGCCAATCACCAAAACTTTCATCTGGAAATTTCCATAATATGTTTAGATGTCATATCACTGCTATCGATTAGGTTTCCAAGCAACAGTTTTCGAAAGCAAATCGCAAATCAATTGATTGAGAGAAATATGATGTTTTTTAGCATAGTCCTTGCTCATCTTAAGTAGATCTTCTGGTATAGATAAAGTAATACGCTTTATCATACAAAGCCTCTTTCAATTCATAAGAATAAAAGCGCACCTTGAGCAAGCTACATTGCAATGTCATTTTCCACTTCTATTAGTAGGTGGCCTACACCATACACCATGGGTGTACCCTGGAGTTTAATGCCTAAAATGTCGCATACCCGTCAGAACCATGGCAAGCCCCTTTTCGTCGCAGGCTCGGATCACTTCCTCATCGCGAATGGAACCACCGGGTTGAATGACAGCCTTGATGCCAGCCTGCGCTGCCACATCAATTCCGTCTCTGAAGGGAAAGAAGGCGTCTGAGGCCATGACGGATCCTTTAGGATCTTTTTGAGATTTCATGAGGGCAATTTTAACAGAATCCACGCGGGACATTTGTCCGGCGCCCATGCCGATGGTTTCCTTGCCCTTCGCAAAAACAATGGCATTGCTGCGCACATGTTTACACACGGTCCACGCAAAAAGAAGGCCCTCCATCTCTTCTCGCGTCGGCTGGCGGTGTGTCACCCCCTTTAAATTTTCCTTTTCCAATAAAAGTCCATCTATTTCCTGAAGCAAAAGTCCTCCTCCGATCTTTTTAAAATCGTACTCGATTTGGCTTGTTGTACGCCTTCTCCCTAACGAGTCCAAAGAAAGCAGCATTAAATTTTTCTTCTTTTTAAATTCTGATAAAGCCTCTTCTGAAAAAGCAGGAGCCACAATCGCCTCTACAAAACCTTGAGTAATCTTGACCGCCAAAGAGCCTTCTACCTTGCAATTAAAGGCAAGTACCCCTCCAAAGGCAGACACTGGATCTGTCTCAATAGACTTTGCGAATGCTTCATCTAAGGTCTTTCCGAGAGCGACACCGCAAGGATTGTTATGTTTAATAATCACTGAGGCAGGTTCTAAAAATTCTTCCACGAGACGACAGGCCGCATCCAAATCCAGCAAATTATTAAAGGAGAGAGTTTTTCCAGATAATTGTTTGGCAGAAACAATCCCTGAACCACTCTCCCTAAATTCTCGGTAAAGAGCAGCCTTTTGATGAGGGTTTTCCCCATACCTTAAATCATCCACCTTTTCAAATTTCAAAACCAACTCTTCGGGAAAAGAAGTGGCTGCATGGGGACGCGTTAAACCTTCCAGAAAATGAGCAATCAGCGAATCATAATGGGCCGTATGCGCAAAGGCCTCTTGAGCCAATCTCAATCGGAAACCATCGCTCAAGGTACAATGATGCTGTTTTAACTCATCCAAAACCAAAGAATATTTTCCGGGATTCACGACGACGGCCACTGACTGATAATTCTTCGAGGAGGACCTCAGCATGGCAGGTCCTCCAATATCAATATTTTCAATGGCTTCTTCCAAACGGACGCCCTCTTTCGAAATGGTTTCTTCAAAGGGATAGAGATTCACCACCACCAAATCAATGGGAAGAATGTTATGCTCTTGCATTTGCTGAACATGAGAGGGATTGGTTCTAACCCCCAGCAATGCACCATGGACTTTGGGATGAAGCGTCTTCACACGCCCATCTAAAATTTCAGGAAATCCAGTAAAGTCTGAAATGAGTTTCACCCGGATTCCAGCATCTTTCAAAATTTTTGCAGTCCCACCCGTAGAAATAATTTCAACGCCCAATTCATTTAAAGCAGTTGCAAATTCCGCAATCCCTTTCTTATCCGAAACACTGATAATGGCTCGCTCAATTTTTGTCATGCTTTTACATGCTCCTCATTTCCACATTCATTAATCCACCATCTCCACCGAAGTATTTCCTTTCACAATTTCTCCAATCACTTTTCCCTCGAATCCCTCTTTCTTAAAAAGCTTTTGAGCCTGGCCCAAATCTTTCGAAGAAAGAATAATCACAATTCCAATCCCCATATTAAACGTATGATACATATCCTCTTCAGATACATTTCCAAATTTCTGAATCAATTTAAAAATAGGTAAAACACTCCAAGCACTCTTTCGAATACGAGCCTTACAGCCTTTGGGAAGGACACGCGGAATATTCCCGGAAAAACCTCCGCCGGTAATATGAGAAATCGCATGGATCTTTACTTTTTCATATACCTTTAAAATGGCATTGCTGTAACAGGTATGGGGTTTTAGCAATGCCTCCCCAACGGGGCATCCCAATTCCACAATTTTTTGATCAACTGTCCAATTCATCTTTTCGAAAAAAACTTTTCGCGCCAGAGAATAACCATTGGTGTGAAGCCCGTTGGAAGGAAGCCCTAAAATCACATCCCCTGGTTTTACTTTTGATCCATCTATGATTCTATCTTTTTGGACGACTCCAACAAGGGTCCCCACCAAATCATAATCCCCCTCTTGATACATCCCCGGCATCTCAGCCGTCTCTCCGCCAATCAGCGCACATCCTGCATTTAAACATCCTTGAATGAGTCCTCGAATAAGCTCATCCCCCACTTCAGGATTCAAACGACCCGTCCCAATATAATCCAAAAAGAAAAGAGGTTTGGCTCCCTGAACCACAATATCATTGGCACAATGACTGACAATATCAATCCCCACGGTGTCATGCCTATTCATCAGGCCGGCCACTTTTAATTTTGTCCCGACCCCATCCACGCTCGAAACCAAGACAGGATTTTTATATTTTTTTCTATCGAGAGAGAAAAGCCCACCAAACCCTCCAATTTTTGAAAGCACCTCAGGCCCATAAGTCTGGTGAATGGGCTTTGCAATCCCCTTCTTAAACCGGTCCAATTTTGGAATATTGACACCTGCTTCTTGATACGTGAGTGTTTGAGTCATGATATGCATCCTTTAAAAGAAATTTCCAATGATCAATAACAAATGTCAAATAAATCTCCAATTCTCCAATGTCCAATTGGATATTGAGTCATGGGTCATTCATTTGCTATGAAAGTGAAGCTCATTCTGTAGTCGCCCCATTTATGGGGCTGCCCGATGAATCGGGCGACTACAAAAAAAGCATGATGGGGAGAACTTTCATCGCACACGATGATCTCGAAAGATCATTAAAATTGATATTTGAAATTGGAAATTTGTCATTGTCTCTATAAAACAATTTTCTTTCTCTTCTTTTCCATGATTAATTTATGAATACCTTCTTCTACGGGAACGGGATATTCTTTGGTGTAGCAAGCAGTGCAAAATCCAATGTCAAGACCAGACATGGCCCTCAGCATGCCCTCTTTACTTAAATAACCCAGGCTGTCCGCCTCTAAATAAGATTTGATTTCATCCAAGCTGTGAGAAGAAGCAATCAATTCGGCTGTAGAAGGAAAATCAATCCCATAATAACAGGGGCTTACATGCGGGGGGCAGCTGATTCTCACATGCACTTCCCTTGCCCCTGCGTCCCTTAAAATACGTACGCGAGAACGACTCGTCGTCCCTCTCACAATAGAGTCGTCCACGACCACCACACGTTTGCCTTCGATCACTTCCCGAATCGGATTTAATTTAATCGTAACGCCCAAGTCTCGAATGAATTGACTGGGCTGCAAGAAAGTTCTCCCCACATAATGGTTGCGGATAAATCCCATTTCCAAAGGAATGCCTGACGCTTCTGAATATCCCATGGCCGCAGAATTTCCAGAATCCGGGACCGGAATCACAACATCGGCTTGGGCAGGATGCTCTTGAGCCAATTCCACACCCAATTTCTTGCGAATAGAATGAACACTCTTGCCCATCATCCAACTATCAGGACGCGCAAAATAAATATTTTCAAAAATGCAAAAAGAAGTTGGGGTCTCGGTAAAAGGCTTGATCGAGCGAATGAGATTTTTGCCAATAAAAACAATTTCTCCCGGCTCTACATCCCGAATAAAATTTGCCCCGATTAAATCCAACGCACAAGTTTCAGAAGCCAAGACATAAGCCCCCTCTTTTTCGCCGATACACAAAGGCCTAAACCCGTTTGGATCCCGGACTCCAACAATTTCATCCTCCCACAAAATGACAAGTGTATAAGCGCCTCTCACCCTTTTAAGACTGTCAACCAATGCCTCTTCTCGAGATTGGAGAGAAGACCGTGCAATCAAGTGAAGAAAAATCTCGCTGTCTACCGTGGTCTGGAAAATAGAACCCTGTTTTTCTAATTCTTCCCGCAATTCGCGAGCATTCACCAAATTTCCATTGTGCCCAATCGCCAAATCTCCCTTTGAACAACTCACCAAAATAGGCTGGGCATTTTCAATCATGCTGGAGCCTGTGGTCGAATAACGTACATGCCCAATGGCAATAGAGCCTGTCAAATCCTTTAAGACCTTCTCGTGAAAAACCTCTCCCACCAAGCCCATGCCCTTATGCACCTTCAGGCTCTTCCCATCGCTCGTCACAATCCCAGCAGACTCCTGACCCCGATGCTGAAGCGCATAGAGTCCCAAGTAGGTCAAATGGGACGCATTCTCATTTCCATAAATCCCGAAGACACCGCACATAGATTAGGATCCTTGTGTAAATTAATTGAAAATTGATAATTGAAAATAAATGAAATAATTAATCATTCCTTCATTATCAATTGTCAATTATGAATTATCAATTTTAAAAAAACGCTATACACTCATTTTCATCCCATTCTCGATCGCCGTTCTCCAAGGTTTTTCAAGCTCCTGCCATTTAGAATCAATGAGTAATTTTCCACCGTAAGAAATTTTTAACTGAGTTCCACCGACCATACCCATTTGCACAATATTTGCATCAAAATCTTGAGCCAGTTTTATAAAATCATCTTTCAGTTGAGGCTTCACAGTCACAACCACACGCGAAGGCGATTCACCAAAAAGAATTTCATCGCCTCTCAAGCCAGAGGTTTTCAATTCACACAAGGCACCCTTTTTCCCTTGCATCGCACATTCCGCCAAAGCCACAGCAAGCCCTCCTTCTGAAGTGTCATGCGCACTTTGAAGCCATCCCTTTTGAATCGCCTTCAGAATAAATTTCTGCAATTTCCATTCTTCGTCTAAATCAAAAGCAGGAAGTGGGCCTTTTTGAATATCTAAAACTCTCCATAAATATTCACTGCCTCCCAATCCTTTGCCAAATCCACCTGTTAAGAAAATTAAATCTCCCTCTTCCTTAAAAGAGAGGGTCGTAATATCTGATTCTTTTTGAATAAGACCCACCACACCCATCGTCGGGGTCGGAAAAATGGCTCCCTGAGGGCTTTCATTGTAAAGACTGACATTTCCACCTGTCACAGGAATCTCGAATTTTAGGCAAGCATCTCTAATGGCCTCGATTGCCTTTTGAAGCATCCAAAAACTTTCAGGCTTTAAGGGATTTCCAAAATTCAAGCAATCCGTAAGACCTACAGGCCTTCCTCCACTGATCACAACATTGCGAGCACATTCTGCCACGGCCATGAGCGTCCCTTGATAAGCATCTAAATAACAATACCGCCCATTACAGTCACTCGACATCGCCAAATATTTTCCAGCTTCTTTTAGCCTCAAAACAGCAGCATCGGAACCAGGCAAGACCACTGTGTTGTCCATCACCATGTGATCATATTGCTCATAAACCCATTGTTTGCTGGCAATATTGGGTTCGGACAAAAGTTGAAGCAATTCATTTGTATAATTCGATTTTTCTGGGCTTAAGTCAGGAAGCCGATTCACTTCATCCAAATAAGCAGGCCTTTTTGCGGGCCTCTTATAAAGAGGGGCTTCATCGGTCAATGCCTTAGAGGGAACATCTGCAACCACTTTGCCTTTTTCCTTCACGACCATTCGACCGGTATCTGTGACATGGCCCACCAATGCCGCGTGAAGACCCCATTTCTCAAAAGTTTTCAAGACCTCATCTTCTTTCCCCTTTTGGGCAATGACCAGCATTCTTTCCTGAGATTCAGAAAGCATGATTTCATAAGGATTCATCCCCGTCTCACGTCTGGGGACTAGCTCTACATCGATTTCAATTCCAGAGTTTCCTCTAGAAGCTGTTTCACAAGTGGAACACGTCAGGCCTGCTGCGCCCATGTCCTGTACCCCAACGACGCAACCGGGTTTCTTAAAAAGCTCAAGACAGGCCTCCACTAAAAGCTTTTCCATAAAGGGATCCGCCGTTTGAACACTGGGCCGATCCTCATGGGATTTTTCGGTCAATTCATCCGATGCAAAAGTAGCCCCATGAATCCCATCACGCCCCGTCGATGAGCCCACATAAAAAACAGGATTACCCATTCCCACTGCTTTCCCTTTAACCAAATCCTTTTTCCGAGCGATTCCTAAGCAAAACACATTCACAAGCGGATTGGTTGAATAAGATTCCTCAAAATAGACCTCCCCTCCCACCGTAGGAATCCCAATACAATTACCGTAATGCGCAATCCCTGAAACAACACCCGTCATCAAAGAACGGGTCTTGGCCTCATCTAATCTTCCAAATCTGAGAGAATCCATAAGCGCAATGGGTCGAGCGCCCATGGTAAAAATATCTCGAATAATTCCGCCCACGCCTGTCGCAGCACCCTGAAAAGGTTCAATGGCTGAAGGATGATTATGGCTTTCCATTTTAAAAACGATGCACCAGTCATCCCCAATGTCTATCGCTCCTGCATTTTCCTCTCCTGCCTTAATTAAAATACCAGAGCCTGTGGTCGGTAATTTCTTCAGTTCTAATTTAGAATTCTTATAACCGCAATGTTCACTCCACATCACAGAAAAAAGACCTAATTCCAGAAAATTAGGCTCTCTCCCCAAAAAAACTTTAATGCGGTCATATTCTTCAAGGGTTAGACCGTGCTGCGTAATAATATCTTCTGTCATCATCATTAAGGAACTCATCTTAACCCCCCTAGCCCCCCTTAAAATAAGGGGGGAACTACTCCCCTCTTATTTAAGAGGGGCTAGGGGGGTTATTTCATTATTGCTTTTATAATGGATTCAAAAATTTTTCTTCCATCTTCTGATCCTAAAATTTGCTCACTCGCCCTTTCGGGATGAGGCATCATGCCCAGCACATTACCCTCTTCATTGATAATGCCGGCAATATTTTCAAGTGAACCATTGGGATTTGAATCTCGCGTGACCTCGCCTTGTTCATCACAATAACGAAAAACAATTTGCCCCTGCGCATTCATTTTCTTAAGCACATCTGGCTCGACAAAATAATTTCCTTCTCCATGGGCCACGGGAATTTTTAAAACCTCAGTTTTTTGATATTGTTCGGTGAATCGCGTCTTCACATTTTCGGGGCGCAAATAAACATATTTACATACAAACTTGAGGGAGGAATTTCTCATCATGGCCCCTGGCAGAAGCCCGGCTTCGAGCAAAATCTGAAAACCATTGCAAATGCCCAAAACGAGGCCCCCTTTTTTGGCAAATGGCTGAACAGAATTCATCACAGGAGAAAACCGTGCAATCGCGCCCGTCCGTAAATAATCTCCATAGGAAAATCCCCCAGGCAAAATCACACAATCAAAGTGAGAGATATCCGATTCCTGATGCCAGACATACTCCACCGGCTGCTTAAGCACATTTTTAATCACATGAAAGCAGTCCGCATCACAATTGGAGCCTGGAAAAACCACCACAGCGAATTTCATTCTATTAAACCCTTTCCAACTCAAAGCGATATTGCTCAATAATGGGATTGACCAAAAGCTTCTCACAAATGGACTTCACCTTTTCACTCGCCTCTTTTTCATCACGAGCATCCAAAGCAATCTCGACATATTTTCCAATCCGAACATCTTGAACGCCCGCATATTGTAGGGTTTTTAAAGCATTTTGAACGGTCAATCCCTGAGGGTCTGAAACCCCTTTTTTCAATGTCACTTCAATCTTGGCTTTGATCATATTTTTCTCCATACAGATAGCTTAGAAAAGAGAAAAGCATCGTATCATTGAACTAAAAAGAATTCAACGGGGAAGGGTTAATTTGCTAAAAGTGATGCTGTATTTACCTAAAACCTGCGTGAAAAATAGCATTTTTCACGCAAGGGGAACAAGTTTTTTGATTTTGTTGATGGCGAACACAAAGACATTTTTATTGGGACTGTTCTTTGGAAATTTGAGAGTGGGAACATTATTTGTGTGTACCAGTTCCCCTGGCACCATAAAAAGCTGATGCCGTAATTTGGGAAGGGTTAGAGATTGCCAATGATCTGGCAAGCAAAGTCGTTTGAACCAAGTGATCAGGTTATGTGCTAGGAGAGATAGTTCGGCATAAAAGGCATTGGCAACAAAATTCTTTGTGGGGGCACTGCCAAACGGGAAGTCATTTTTGAGGATGCGGATGATTCTTTCTAGATTAGCTCTATCTTTGTAGAAAGTGAAAATTCCATAGGGAGTTAAAGGTAGGTTTGTTACGATCACTGAATAGGCGTATTTGTCGAGGGTGAATAAGGTGAGTTCTTGATCTGGTTGCGTCTCGATTTTTCTACGAAGTACGACAAAACGATATTTCTTTTCCCATGAATGGGGCTGATAGAAGAACTCAGCCGTTGAGAATTTTGCGTTAACTTTATGGTACCTGAGACCTGACAGACGTCTTTTAATGGGGGCCGTCATTCTGGCCACGATGGTGAAACCAATGCCCGCTGTATCGAGTTCTTTGACAAATTCTTTCTCGTAGAACCCAGAATCGGCGCGGGTTCTGAGATGATGAGGGTAAGGCAAGAGCTTAATCGTATCACGAAGAAGAGGAATAACTCCCTCAGCTGTGTGGGCATTGCCGTAACGGAGAAATCCTCCGAGAGCGTCTTTGAGGTGGGCTTCGGTAGCGACAAGGGGATGATAGGATTTTTTGCCAATGTGTCCGGGGTTGTAACCCTTAACGACGCCTTCCTGATGACCGTAGAGGGTATTGGCGGTGGAATCGAAATCGATGCAGTAGCTGGGAAGAAATGACGGCTGAGTCATAAAATATTTTCGAAGGCTGTTGTGAATTTCACAAAGAGAGGGAGCAAGATCAGGCGCAGATCGAAGCAAAAATCTTCGGAGCGTCGTAGGATTTGGAAAACTTGGAATACCTGTCAGATATTGGAAAACGCCATTTGTTTTGAGAAGCGCTGAGACCTCGATCTTTTCAAGACCCAGGATCATAGGGTAAATGAGAGCCAGAATCATTTCTGTTGTGCTGTACTTGTTGTTCTTTTGGATATAGGCGAATCGACGACTGAGAAAAGTTCGCAGTTGAAGACTTTGAAAAAATCGGTGGAGAAGATAAATGCCGCCAAAGTGGGAAAATTTTCCCGCTGTAAAGGCCATGCGAATATTGCTGGCTCCACGACGACGCATTTCACGAACCTAACTAAAAGTTAGGTTCGTGTCAAAAGATCTTTTTTATTCTAAGCCTTATTTAATGGGAGCTTCAGTGATATTGTGGGTTTGGCTTGCGCAGGATTTAAGTAATATAAGCTCTTTGTCATGAGCTCTATGGTCTCTTCTTTCACTAATCTTTTGCTCAATTCCTCTATCACCTTGATTCGCTCTTCTTCGACTGATTTTAAATCTATGGCTTTTTCAATGTCTTTCATCTGGAGCATGAGATGGATGTTAGGGCAGCTGGAGGAGGAAAGAATATTAGATGTTGAAAGTTGGATGTTGGAAGATGACAAGGAGTTTTTATCTTTTTCTTTCAACTTTAAACTTTTAACTTTTAACTGTTTTATATATTCCCCCAATTCTATCTCCCCACTCGTATACCTTTCATTCTCTTTTAGAATCTCTTTCACCTCTTTTGAGTAGATTCCCTCTTTTAATCCTTCAATTCGTTTCTCTATCTCTTGAAGAATAGGCTCCGCCTTCTCTTTTAACTCCTGCCCTCTGTCAAATTGAACCAAATGCGTGAAGTATTCCTTCATGTTTTCTATCCCTTGAAGAGGTAGGGGCTTGTCTTTGACGATCGATAAATATTCCGCGCCGCTGATTTTTCCCTCTTTCATCAGATACTCTGCGAGCATTTTGCGGATCGCAGGATCTGGAAAGGCTGTGAATTGGCTGGTGTCTACTACTCCCCCTGCGGCCTCAAGGCCTATCATTTTGAGGCCATGTTCACCATGCTCTTTCATGAGCTCGTTCATGATTTTCGCGCTGTTTGACTGAGCTTCAAAATGACAGTGGACGTCTTGAATGTGGATGATGAGTTTGTCGGAGCTTCCCTCATGGCGTTCGAGCATGTCGCCAAGCTTGGAAGATACATTGATGGCTTTAATCGCGTTGGAGGATGAAAGACTGTTAGAAGTTAGATGTTGGAGGTTGGATGATAAAGATTTTGCTTTTCCATCCAACTTCGAACTTCCAACCTCCAACATCTCCTCGGCCCACCCCGTGTCTAAAAATAGACTCTGAATGAAAAATGAGATGCAACTAACTGCAGCCCAAAATCTTATGGATATTTTATAAAAAGGTCTTCCGTTTCTTCTGAACATGGACGTCCTATAAGTGATTGTCGTATATAGGACATCTCTATCAAAGAAAATGTCAAAAGAGTTTTTAAGAATTTAACTGGTTATATGGGAAGAGATTATAACAAATAGATCATTTCCTAATTGCGAGTTCTAACAATTCCTGGGCATGCTGAAGGGCTCCTTCTGTCGCGCCTCCTAACATTCTTGCAATTTCAGGCGTACGCCCTTTTTCATCTAGATTTCTAACTTTGGTCACTGTCTTTTGACCTATCACCACCTTTTCAACATAATAATGGTGATCTGAACACGCAGCAATCTGGGCCAAATGCGTGATCACGATGATTTGATGATGGCGGGAGACCTCTTTCAATTTGGCCGCTACTTGATGGGCCGTCTCTCCTCCTAAATTTACATCAATTTCATCGAATACCAAAACGGGCACGAAATTTTTCTGATGAAGAAGGGTTTTTAAAGCCAGCATGATGCGCGAGAGCTCTCCTCCCGAAACAATTTCGTGAAGCGGTTTGGGGGTCATGCCTTTATTCGTAGAAATGTAAAACAAAACTTCATCTTGTCCCGTCGGACCTGGGAGGGACCCCCCAACCCTCGCCTCAAAAATGGACGACTGAAGCCCCAACGTTTCTAATTGTTTCCCCACGGCCCGAGACAATTGAACCCCGGCCTCTTTCCGTGCCTTGGTTAGCGCTAAGGCCTTTTTCTGATAGGATTTTTGGCACTTCTCAATTTCTTGGTTTAGGGCTTCAAGTCCTTCTTCTCCTTTTTCTAAACTGGAGAGCTTCTCAGACACTTGAATGAGAACCTCTTTTAAATTGTCTCCATATTTTTTCTTGAGTCTTTTAATTTCAAGCAGCCGTTCTTCAATAAAATTTAATCTCCCAGGATCGTCCTCCAAAAAATGAAATTTGTTTCTCACGAGTGAGCGAACATCTTCCAAACGATATTGAAGTTCTTCAATCCCTTGAGCCTCTTTTAAGAAAGTCTCGTCGAATGTACCCAGGGCTCTCAAATCCGCAATCAATTTAGTCAAGGGATCTGTCAGCGAAGATTCTTCCCCACCCAGATTTTCTTCAATACTTCCGACCCGCTGTCGAATCTCTTGAGAATGTTTTAAAAATTTCCCCTCCTCTTCAAGGCTCTGTTCTTCATTTTCCTGAAGATTTAAGGCTTGCAATTCCTTCTCCTGATATTTGAGAAAATCCAATTGCTTGTCCCGATCACTCAAAGAAGCTTGGAGCAATTCCTTCTTTTTTAAAACCTCTTGAAGCGTAAAATAATCTTTTCTCACAGCCTCACGACTCTCCAAGAGATCCCCAAAAACATCCAAAAAGTCCTTCTGGCTCTGAGGCTTTAAAAGAGATTGATGTTCATGCTGGCCGTGGAGATCCACCAGTTTCTCGCCCAGGCTTTTTAAAGACGAAAGATTCACTTGAGAGTCATTCACAAAGGCCCTTGATTTTCCGTCGGAAGATATTTCTCGGCGAATGACCAACTCATCCCCTTCAGGAGAAAGACCCTGCTGAGATAAAAAGGATCGGAGTTCTTGAGAGTGAATTACAAAAGAAGCCTCTACCATGCCTTTGGATTCCCCATCTCGAATCCAGTTTGATGAGGCCTTTTCTCCAAGAATTAATAACAACGCCTCTACCGTAATGGATTTACCAGCGCCTGTCTCACCGGTTAGAACATTGAATCCTTCTCCCCATTCAATTTCAAGGGATTCGATGAGGGCCAGATTTTTAATGAACAAACGCTTGAGCATAGATAACCCCAAAGCACGAAATTCGAATCTCGAAACTCGAAACAAATTTAAATTCAAATATTTAATTTCAATGATCTTTCGAGATCATCGTATGCGATGAAAGTTCTCCCCATCATGCTTTTTTGTAGTTGCCCGATTCATCGGGCAGCCCCATAAATGGGGCGACTACAAAATGAGCCTCATTTTCATAACAAAGAATCGAAAAATTTAATTTTTTAAATTTGGGTTTTCAGAATTTGTTTTGAATTTAGGATTTGGTGCTTCGAATTTTATTTCTTAAAGTCCCAATCTGGCAAAAGCCATGTCAATGTTCTTCAAATGATATTTCAAATCAAAACAAGACTTGATTTCTTCAGCACTTAAATGTTTCAACACTTCTTTATCCGAGAGTAAAATATCCTTAAAGTGTTTTTTCTCATCCCAGGCCTTGTGAGATTTTTCCTGCACGATAGCGTAAGCGGCCTCTCGCGTGAGACCTTTTTTAATTAATTCTAAAAGGAGGCGTTGAGAAAAAACGGCCCCTTGAGTCAATTCCAAATTTCGCATCATGTTTTCAGGAAAAACAATCATTTGGCGAAAAACACGCGTCATCAAACGAATCATGTAATGAATCAAAGTCGTTGAATCTGGAACAATCACCCGCTCCACAGAAGAATGCGTAATATCCCTTTCATGCCAGAGGGCTACATTTTCAAGGGCAGCAACGACATAACCCCGCAGCACACGCGCCAAACCGCAAACCCTTTCACAGGTAATGGGATTTCGTTTATGAGGCATGGCTGAAGACCCTTTTTGCTCTTTTCCAAAACCCTCCTGAAGCTCTTGAATTTCGGTGCGCTGTAAATTGCGAACTTCTAAAGCAAATTTTTCCAAAGAAGCCCCTAAAATAGCCAAGGCACTGACATATTGGGCATGACGATCGCGCTGGACAATTTGGCTGCTGATGGGCTCGGGAGCCAGCTTTAACTTCTTACAGACATATTCCTCGACCCGCGGGTCGATGTTTGCGTGAGTCCCTACAGCTCCTGAAATTTTGCCATAGGCGATTGTCTTTTTAGCAGACATCAGACGGTCCATGTTTCGATAAAGCTCATCCAAGAAAAGGGCCAACTTCAGTCCCAAGGTGGTCGGCTCTGCATGCACCCCATGCGAGCGCCCAATCATCACCGTCGTCTTGTGTTCAAGCGCTCGCTCCTTTACCACCTCTACCAATTCCACAAAATCCTTCATGATGATATCCATTGCATCCACCATCAAAACAGCAAGCGAGGTATCCAAAACATCTGAAGAGGTCAAACCAAAATGAATAAACCTCGCCGCAGGACCTACATTTTCTGAGAGATTGGTTAAAAAGGCGATCACATCATGATCCACACTCTTCTCAATTTCGGAAATCCTTTTAAGATGAAAACTCGCCCCCTTCTTAATCTTCTTAAAATCCTCTTCGCTCACCTGTCCCAAATCCACCATACACTCCAGAGCCAAAATTTCTATTTTAAGCCATAAAGAAAGCTTATTCTCTTCACTCCAAAGTTTCAGCATTTCTGGTGTTGAGTAACGCTCAATCATAAAGGCTCCTTTTATAAAGACGTACATCGAACATCGCACGTCGAACATAGAAAAAATAAAATACTAAGTACGAAGTACGAAGTTCGAAGTACGGCCTTTTGCATCAAACCTATCAACATGCACAATTTTATTTCTCTTCACCGAAACCGCTTCTTCCCCCAGGACTTCTTTTAATCTTAAAATGACTTCGGCCGTTGGTTCAATCTTAAATTTAGGGGAAGTGGAAACGGTAATTTTTCCTCCATCCGGAAAGGCAAAATTAATATAAACTGGACACTCTCCTTTAAATCGTAACAACTCCGTTTGAATTTTATCTAAGTCCTCACTTTTTGACTGATTCATTTTAAGCTGAAGATAAATCGATTGCGTATAAATCTTTGGAGCATCCTCCAGCAAGACAAGATTGTTTACAATCACTTTCACAGCTTCTTCTTTTAATTCAAGTTTCCCTTCTACAAAACAAATTTTATCTTCTTGTACCATTCCTGAAATCTTTTCAAAAATTTTAGGATAAATAACCGCCTCAATCAACCCCTCTAAATCTTCAAAAGAGACAAGGGCCATTTTATCGCCCTTTTTGGTCGTCTTGATTTGAATTTTTCCCAAAATGCCTCCCAAGGCTACATCTACCCCATCTTGACGATCGTATAAACTCTGAGTCGTGTCCGTACGAAAAAGTTTTAACAAATGTGAAACCCGCGTCAGGGGATGACCCGTCACATAAAACCCCAAAAGCTCTTTTTCGGATTTCAGGATATCCGCCTCATCCCACTCTGGAATATTGGGAAAAGTTATTTTATCCTGCCCCTGGCCCCCTTCCAACAATTCAAAAAGGGTAGACTGTCCCTTCAGAATGTCCTGCCTCGTTCTGGAGCTGGATAAAAGGGCCTGGTCCAAAACAGCCATCAGTTGACTTCTCTTCACTTTAAAAGAATCAAAGACCCCGCAACGAATCAAACTTTCTAAAACTTTTCGATTGGCCACTTTCTGATCGACGCGGTTCAAAAAATCCTCAAAGGATAGAAACTTGCCTCTCTTAACACGTTCTTCAATAATTAACTGAACGACTGCACTTCCCACATTTTTGACCGCCGCCAAACCAAATCGAATATCTTTTCCCACCACCGTAAATTTTTCAAAACTTTCATTCACATCAGGAGGCAAAATATGAATCCCCATTTCCTTACATTCATTGATGTATTTAACCAATTTGTCCGTGTTATTGGCTTCGCTCGAAAGAAGGGCCGTCATGTATTCCACAGGAAAATTTGCCTTCAGATAAGCCGTGCGGTAAGCAATCAAGGCATAGGCTGCACTGTGGGATTTGTTAAATCCATAGCCTGCAAAATAGGCCATAAGATCGAAGACCTTTTCAGCAATGGACCTCGCGATATTATTTTTTAAACACCCCTCGACAAAAATATTTTTCTGCTCAATCATTTTATGCTCAATCTTTTTCCCCATGATTCTTCTTAAATGATCTCCTTGAGCCATGGTGAAATGGGCCATCACCTTGGCTACTGTCATCACCTGCTCTTGATAAAGCATGATGCCATAGGTCTCCTTGAGAATAGATTCCAACAGCGGATGATCGTATTGCACTTTGACCTTCCCATGCTTCCTCGCAATAAAATCCTCCACCATGTGCATCGGACCCGGACGATACAAGGCGACCAGCGCAATCAAATCTTCAAAACGGTCCATCCCCATGCGCTTCGCCAAATCTCGCATTCCACCCGATTCTAATTGGAAAACACCCGCGGTATCCGCTCGGTTCAGAAGAGCAAAAGTTCTGGGATCACTCAAGGAAATTTGGCCGATGTCCAGATGCCTTTCTTGCGTCCTTTCCACAATTTTCAGTGTGTCATGAATGACGGTCAGCGTTCTCAATCCCAAAAAATCTATTTTCAAAAGGCCAATTTTTTCAATCGCCTCCATGGGATATTGTGTTGTCACTTCACCATTGGTCCCTTTATAAAGAGGCACAAATTCCGAAAGGGGCTTTTCACTGATCACAATCCCGGCCGCATGAATAGAGACATTGCGGACCATGCCTTCCAAACGAAACGCCTTATCAACAAGATCTCGGACCTCTTCTTCCTCCTCATAACGCTTCTTAAATTGAGGTTCCATCTCAAGGGCATCTTTCAATGTAATCTTGGGGGCAAACGGAATTAATTTTGCAATTCGATCCACTTCGGTATAAGGGCGGCTCATCACTCGGCCGACATCGCGAATAACAGCCTTCGCACCCATCGTACCAAAGGTGATGATTTGTGCTACGTTGTCAGCCCCATATTTTTTTGTCACATACTCAATCACTTCTCCGCGTCGCTCATCGCAAAAATCAATGTCAATGTCGGGCAGGGTGATACGATTGAGATTCAGAAAACGCTCAAAAATAAGTCCATAACTCAATGGATCAATGTCTGTGATTTCCAAAAGATAAGCCACCAGACTACCCGCAGCAGAGCCGCGGCCAGGTCCCACAGGGATATCATTCTTTTTTGCAAACTGAATAAAATCCCAGACGATCAGGAAATAACTGACAAATTTCATTTCTTCAATCACCTTCAATTCAAATTCCAAACGCTCTCGAATTTCCCGCGTGGCAGTCCCGTATCTTTTTTGCAGGCCCTCTTCACATAATTTTTTGAGAAAATCAGATTGCATGACCCCCACCGGTGGAACATATTGAGGTAAATGCATTTCATTAAAGGAAAGATCGAGATTGCAGCGATCGGCAATTTGAAGCGTGGCCTTCAAGGCTTCTGGGACTTCACGAAACTTATCCCACATCTCTTGCGGGCTCTTGATAAAAAATTGATCCCCCTGAAAACGCAGGCGGTTTTGGTCTTGGAGGGCACTCCCCGTCTGAATGCACAGCAAAATATCATGTGCATCGTGATCCTTCTGCTCCACATAGTGACAGTCATTCGTGACAACCAAAGGGATGTTTTGCTTTTTGGACTGCTCGAAGAGCCAGCGATTTGCCTTTTGTTGATCGGGGATGCCATGATCCTGCAACTCCAAATAATAATTTCCTTTAAAGATCTCGCGATACTCCCCCATCGCCTTCAGGGCCTCTTCTTCCTGATGGTTGATGTAAAGATAGTTCACTTCGCCTTTCAGGCAGCCCGAGAGTGCAATCAGGCCTTTAGAATATTTCTGAAGAATCTCTTTATCCACGCGAGGCCGGTAATAAAAACCTTCTAAATAGGCAAGGGTTGCCAATTGCATGAGGTTTTGATAGCCCGTGAAATCTTGGGCCAGAAGAATCATGTGATAGGAAGCCTCTTTGATGTTATGGCTCTTCTTTTCAAAGCGACTGGAGGGGCTCACATAAATTTCGCAGCCGATGATCGGCTTGACTCCCAGTCCCTTGGCCTTCTCATAAAATTCAATCACGCCAAAGAGATTCCCATGATCTGTCTGAGCCACCGCCGTCATGCCAGAATCTTTCACTTTCTGAATCAATTCCTCATGGCGGGCCGCACCATCCAAGATGCTGTATTCGGAATGTAAATGAAGATGAACAAATTCTGGTTTCATAAAAAGGCCGTGCTTCGTACATCGTTCTTCGTACATCGTAAAAAATCATTCATCAAACACGAACGAAGTACGACGTACGCTGCACGAAGAACTGTTTTTCATTCCCATTCAATCGTGCTGGGGGGTTTAGAGCTGATGTCATAAACCACGCGATTGATTCCCTTGACCTCATTGATGATTCGATTTGAGATTTGGGCCAGCAAGTCGTAAGGAAGCCTCACCCAGTCGGCCGTCATCCCGTCGAGACTGCTCACCACGCGAAGGGCAATCACATTTTCATAGGTTCGCCCATCCCCCATCACCCCGACTGTTTTCACGGGCAGCAGTACGGCAAAAGACTGCCACACCTTTCGGTAGAATTCAGCCTTCCGGATCTCATCCATGACAATGACGTCCGCCTTTCTCAAAATTTCGAGACGCTCTTTCGTCACTTCCCCAATCACTCGAATGGCCAAGCCAGGCCCCGGGAAAGGTTGCCGCATCAAAATCTCATCGCTCATGCCCAGCTCTTTTCCCAAAAGTCTCACCTCATCCTTAAAAAGATCTCGCAAGGGCTCTACCAATTCAAATGCCAAATCTTTGGGAAGTCCTCCGACATTGTGATGTGTCTTAATCGTCGCCGAAGGCCCTCCAAATGCTGACACACTCTCGATCACATCGGGATAAAGGGTTCCCTGGGCTAAAAATTTTACCTTTCCCAATTTTCGAACCTCCTCCTCAAAAACGCGGATGAAAGTCTCTCCAATTTTTTTGCGCTTCAGTTCAGGATCCGTCACCCCTTCTAAATTTTTTAAAAATTTTTCCGACGCATCTGCATAAACCAAATCAATGTGAAAATGATTTTGAAAAGTCTGAATGACTTTTTCTGCCTCACCCAAACGCAGAAGTCCATTGTTCACAAAAATACAGACCAACTGATCCCCAATGGCTTGGTGAAGAAGCATCGCGGTCACAGAAGAATCCACCCCACCACTCAAGCCGCAAATCACCCTTTCTCGAGCGAGACGTTTTTTTAACTGGGCAATTTCATTTTGAACGAAGGATTTCATATCCCAAGATTTAGAACACTCACATATTTTAAAAAGAAAATTTTGGATGATTTGAGCGCCCTCTTCTGTATGAACCACCTCCGGATGAAATTGAAGACCATAAAGTTTTCTCTTTTGATCTCCCAGCGCAGCCATGGAAGTATTCGAGGTATGAGCCAACACCTTAAAGCCATTGATAGCTTCGGACACTTGATCGCCATGGCTCATCCAAACCACACCTTGACGGGAAAGTCCTTCCAAAAGGATGTCTGGGTCATCCAGGAGAAGCTCTGCCTTTCCATATTCCCGGCGCCCACTGGGTGTCACCTTTGCGCCCAGAAGCTGAGCCATGAGCTGCATTCCATAGCAAATGCCTAGAACAGGAACTCCCCATTTAAAAATTCTCTCATCACATTGGGGGGCTCCCTTTTCATAAACACTGGAGGGTCCTCCGGATAAGACAATTCCTTTAGGAGAAAGTTTTTTAATTTCTTCAAAAGAAACATGGCAGGGAAAAACTCTTGAAAAAACACCGTTCTCACGAATCCGACGGGCGATAAGTTGTGTATACTGGGACCCAAAATCTAAAATAGCTATCAACTCTTTTTCGATGGAGGATTGATTCATACTTATACCTCTTTACCATTCAGTAGCGGGTGGCCCGACTGGGGGCCCCCCATCAGACGCCAGCAGGTGGAGGCAAAAACCATTAAGTCAAAATTTAAAGTGGTTTCGACACCGATGCCACTGATGGGGGTGAGGAGGGACAGGACTCGCTACGCTTCTTACTTCCCCATTCCCACCCTCTGCGCCTTTTGAAAAATTTTGCCTTCTGTTTGAATCGCAGGGGCAATGATAACCTCTGTCAATTGCATCTCGCGAATATTTTTTGCACCTAAATTGCCCATGGAAGTTCTGAGGGCTCCAACCAAGTTCTGCGATCCATCATCTAATTGGGCAGGCCCATAAAGAATTTGTTCCAGGCTTCCCGTCGTCCCCACATGAATGCGCGTCCCACGGGGCAGATTGGCATGAGGGGTGGCCATCCCCCAGTGAAAACCTCGGCCCGGCGCCTCTTTCGCCTTTGCAAAGGCACTTCCCACCATCACGGCATCTGCACCGCAAGCGATGGCCTTGCAAATATCGCCTCCTACACTCATTCCTCCATCTGCAATGATCGGCACATACCGGGCATGCTGCTTAAAATAAAAATCCCGGGCTGCTGAACAATCCACAATGGAGGTCACCTGCGGAACTCCAATCCCCAAGACCCCTCTCGTCGTACAGGCAGCCCCCGGCCCAATCCCGACCAAAAGGCCTGCAATCCCCGTTTCCATCAACCCCAAAGCCGTCTTGTATGAAACGGTATTTCCTACAACAATAGGCACCTTTGTTTTTTTACACAATTTCTCAAAATCTAACGTCTTATATTCTTTTGAAACATGTTTCACGGTGGACACAGTAGACTGAACAATAAAGATATCTACACCCGCAGCACTTGCAATTTCAAAAAATTTCTCAGCCCTCTGGGGAATAGAAGAAACAATCGCAGGGGCTCCTCCCTTTTTAATTTCTTCTACCCTCTTTGCGATTAATTCCTCTTTAATGGGCTCTACATAAAGTTCCTGAACCAGCTTCGTCGCCTTCTCCACAGTGGCCTTCGCGATCTCGTCTAATACCACATCAGGTTTTTCATAACGGGTTTGTACCCCTTCTAAATTTAATACGGCGAGCCCTCCAAATTTACCCATTTTGACGGCAAAGGCACAATCCACCACCCCATCCATGGCAGCCGCAATGATCGGGACCTCGAAACGCTTGCCTCCCAATTCCCACGAACTGTCCACTTCGTTCGGATTGACCGTCACCTCACCCGGAACCAAGGCAATCTCGTCAAACCCATAACAACGTCTGGCCTTTCGCCCAATTCCAATCCATTCCCCCATGATCCCAAATCCTCCTCTTTAATTGAACGTGAAGCGTATCGTGTGAAATCAAGAAAAGCAATGATTTTTTACCCTGTTTTCACCTCTTCATTCGCATCATTAAAACTACCGCACTGTGGACATTTTGAAAGAGTCTCATCTCTCTCAACGATATAGGAATGTGCGCAGATCTTACAACGGTAAATCACCTTCTCAATCGGACTAAAATTCCTTGCCTTTTTGCGATATTCATAATAAATCCAGGCAAAAAAGAGCCCTGAGAGGGAGAGAATTAAATAAATTAAAAAGGCTGTAGACAAATCTACTTCAAACATCGCCATACCGTCGTTCGTGAAACGTAAAGCGTCGTTCGTTTCTTACTAAGGAGGCCATATCCCACTCTACATGAATAATATTTCTGGTTATGGTTTTTAACCTTTTTATCCCATGTTTTTATAGTCCCTGTGGGATTAGTACTGTCAGAATTTATGAATAGAACTTAATGAACTGACCTGTAACTTACGACAAAAACTTTTCCTTCACCTCTTCAACCTAAACTTAAACAAAAGTTCTCCCCATTGAGATTCTGAAATTTCCCCTTTCAAACTCTCAAATCTCCATTCCTTCATCGCACGAATCACCTCGACATCTACCTCTGGATACCCCGAAGAATCCTCTACCCAAACCCGTTCAACGTCCCCTTTTAAATTCACCCAAAACCTGACCCTGACCTCAAATTCAAGGCCATAAAGTTGTGCCCAATCAGGATAAACAGGATACGGGTGAGAGAGTACCTGCCTTTTCCCGACCGGGCCTTCAATCTCAGGAACATTTTGCTCTCCCGCAACCTCTTCCCCTGAGGCAGTTTTTTTCTTCCATGAAGATGAGTCCACAGAATTCGAAGTAGAAACAAAATTTTGATCCTGGATATGGGCCTTAGGAAGCTCCAAAAAATGGGACGCAAGAGGGCGCTTTTTAAAATGACCTTCCTTCTCTAAACTTTCAAAATGAAGTGGAGATTCAAAAATATCCTTTTCTTCCCCTGATTCCCCCGGCAATTCCATCCTCGGCTCCATCCATTTGGACTCAAAAAGCCCCACTTGAATATATTCCGAGGGAGAAGCCGCCTGAGCGGTTCTGATCCTCATTAAAAAAAAACCCATCCCATGAAGGATGAAGGAAAAAATGAGAGAGAAGGGAAAAATTCTATCTTTCAAATAAATTTTCACGGCTGCCTCTCTCCCCATTTCGGTTTAGTCGCAATCGCGATGCGAGAAATTCCGCTTTCCTTGGCCTCCGACATCACCTGCACCACCGTTCCATGCTCTGCCTTTTCATCCGCTTTGATGATCAATAAATCTTTGGAAGGCACTTCTCTTAATCTCTGAGACAAATCCTTTAATTTTATTTCTCTATCTTCAAAAAAAATCTTTCCATCTCTTCTCACCACGACAGACAAGCCAGACGGCTTCTCACTTCCAGGCAACTTGACAGAGGGAAGCTCAACTTTAATCCCTGGCTGTAAGACAAAACTGGAAGAAAGCATAAAAAAAATGATGAGCTGAAAGACGACATCAATGAGAGGCGTCATATCCAAGCGACCTTTTTCAACTTTTAAATTTGTCTTGAATCGCATAAAATTACTCTTTAAGTGTTGTACGAAATATCGTGCAGCTTGCTAATATAAACGTAATAAATATTGCAACATTGTCATCCCCGAGTGCTTTTGTCGGGGATCCAAGTATCCTGTCCAGATATTTCTAAGAAATGGATTCCCGCTTACCCCGCAGGGGCTATTTCGTTGAAACCTGCGGGAATGACATTACTTGTAATCATGTAAATATATTTGTATTAACTTTCTTCCCCATGCAAAATCTTCATCAACTGATTCGCGCTCTCTTCCATATCCACCACAAAACCCTCAACCCGTGAAACCAAATAATTGTAGGCCACATAGGCTGGAATCGCGACCACCAAACCGGCCGCCGTCGTGATCAAAGCCTCCCAAATCCCTGCTGCCAAATCACCTGGGTTTACAACACCTTGCAATTGCTGAATTTTCATAAAACATTTAATCATTCCTGTCACCGTTCCTAAAAGCCCCAGCAAAGGCTCCACATGGGCAATCGTCGCTAAGACATTCAAATTCCTTTCAAGCCTAGGGATTTCATGACGCCCAGCCTCCTCTAACACACCTTTGACTTCAACTTTCCCCTGGTCGTGCTTAGAAATTCCCTCCTTTAAAATATGCGCAATGGGTCCCGGTGTATGATCACAAATGGAAATCGCCTCGACAATATTTCCCTTTTTAAGAATATTTTTGATCCCAGACATAAATTTTTCCGCATCAATCTGAGCACGGTGAAAATGAATCAGCCTCTCGATGACAAGGGTTAACGCAAGCACCGAACCTAAAATAATGGGAACCATCACAGGCCCCCCTTTTTGAATCATGAAAAACATTGCGAAATCTCCTTAGAATTCATTGATAAGGATGTATAACCTATAGGTTATACATCAAAATTCCAATTTCATCCCGGCCTGATACTGCGTATCCGGTCCGGGATACCCTTTGAAAAAATTATACCTCTGATCTAAAATATTTAAAACTTTTGCAAAAAGCGTCATGGATTTCCATTGATAGGAGATCACACCATCCCATAAAACATAATCTCCTATTTGCCCCGAACCTTGAACGTCAATCCATTCGCTCGACACATACGAAATATCTGTTCCCACTCCAAAACCATAAGGGCCCTTCCAATCCAACCCAACATCAAATTTAATCTCTGGCACATAGGGAACCTCGGGGGTGTCGGAATCTTTCCCATCAACCTCTTGAGCCGTTAAGCGAGAAGTACCCGTTACACCCTCAAAAAACTTCATCTGAAGTTCAAGTCGAATCCCTTGCAAACGTGCATCCGGATGATTTCCAAAGGTGAAAAGGCCATTCTCATCTAAATCTTGCCAAATCAACAAATCCTTCACTTCTTCTCGAAACAAAGAAAGAGACCCTTTCAATCTCTCATTAAAAAGGTAAGAACCCATCCAATCCCCTTCCAAAGAACGCTGCGGCCGAATTTCCTCTAAATTGCCCTCTACATCATATTCTGCAAGATAAGACTCGCTCCAATTCCTCACCAAAAAATCCTTATGAAAGCTCCATATAAATGAAAGGCGATCCGTCGCAACCCATGTTAATGAAATTTTAGGATCGTAGCGAACCTGCATACCTTCATAATAATCAAGGGCAAGATCGCCTTCCAAGAAGAGATTGTCTCCCAGAGGCCAGTCAGAAAAACCGACTGCTGCGGACATCTTTTGGTAGGAATAGAAATTTTCAAGACGCTCGGACGACACATCCAAACCTAATTTCAAAAAATGATGCATCAAAGTGAACGACACCCCCAGCAAAGGATCATCCAGACTTTCCTCCAAGGGATCTTCATCGGTACGGGAGAGTGTTCCATAACCATGAAGAGCTACATTTTCAAATTTTGCTGCATGCCATTCAAGACCCGCATCAAAATCAATCACCTGATTTTTCCGTGTTGCCAAGGGAGTCACTTGGAAAATGGGACCTGGCAATTCCATTTTCTTCTGAAAAAAGCCGAATTCCCCCGTAAAGCGTAAATCATCCTTTAATTGTAAGCCAATTGAACCCGTTGGAGAAATTAAATCTTCACTGGCGTGATTTCGATAACCATCGCTTCGGGCATATTTAAACTCTGTCAAATAGTCCAAATCCTTTTCGCTCCCGGCCAAATCTATCCTAGAGGTAAAAGTTCCATAACGCCCCCCCGTCAAGGAAATGCTTTTAAAAGAACGTTTTTTTATTCCGGAAGATTCAAAACGACTTTCATCATAGAGAACTTCACCCTTCTCGCAATTCGAGGTGTGATCCTCAAAACTGCCTGTGGATTCAAATTCTGAAACATCCTTTCCTAAAATGGTGATTTCAGGAAGGTCAAAATCCCCTTTTTCGTCGGCACAGGCCGCTCTTAAAAATCCTATCCCCATGGCACAGCATAAAAATCCCAAGATGGTTTTCATGATTTCTAAACCGAGTTTTCCTTTAGGCTTAACCTACCGTCAATGCGTTCGATCCGACTTCTGGCCTCTTCTTCCCGACCCTTCTCCAACTCGATCACCTTCTGATAGAGAATTTTTGCCTCGGAAAAATGGCTCATGTCTTCCTGACATTCAGCAGCCTGAAACAGGGCCTTTAGCTTCCAACTCGGATCTAAGGCGTCATCATAAATGATTTTGGTAAAAACATCGCTTGCCTCTTCTATTCGGTCCAGCCTTCTCAGAGAACACCCGATCTTATAGAGGGGTCCCACATTTTTTTCAATCTTCAAACCCTTTTCATAAATAGGGATGGCCTCTTGATATTTTTCCATGAAAAAGAGACAGTCCCCCCACCTCTCAAAGGCATCCGAAAGCAAATCCGATTGAGGAAAAGATTCTACAAAGTTCTGAAAACTTTTTAAAGCCTTCGCATAATCCTTTTTCTCAAAAAGACATTCTCCTTCATAAATCCTCACCCGGGATGTCCACGAACTCTGAGGATACCTTTCCAAAAACTTCTCAAAATATTGGAGTGCGCTGTCATATTTTCCCTCGTCATAGACACTTCTACCCACAAAGAAAAAGGCATCATCTGCTAAATCCAACGTGGGAAATCTCTCGACAATTTTCAAAAAGAAATCTTGCGCCTTTGAAAATTCATTTTCATGAGCATAGATCTCCCCAATGCGAAGGAGGGCATCTTGAGCTAAATCATCCGATGGATATTGTTCAACATAAGACTGGAATCTCGTCAGGGCCTCTTTAAAATGCATGAGCCGATAAAGGCACCAAGCGCTTTCATACAGCGCCTTTCGGACATACGAACCTAAAAAATATTTCTTTCTCAAAAGATCATATTCTCCCAGGGCCTTGTCGAATTCGTTCAAATTAAAATAGCAGTTGCCCATCTTAAAACGGGCTTCCTCCTGGAGAGAACTCCCAGGGTATTCCTGTAAAAATTTCTCATAGATTTTGATGGACTCCTCGTACTCGCCTTCCCGAAAATAAGCCCACCCCATTTTCATCAAGGCCGATTCCCTGAGGGAACTCTGAGAATGATTCTCAACCAACAACTCATAAGTCCGTATCGCCTCGTTAAACAACCTTAACTTTAAGTCCGCATTCCCAATCTGGTAAAGGGCCTCCTCTACCCAATGGCTTTCAGGATATCGCGTGAGGACATTGCGATACCGCCTCATCGCTCGATGATATTTCTTCTGAGAATAAAAAACATCCCCCTTGCGTTTTTCGCACTCTGCTCTTAAATCTTCCTTGACCGTGATGGACTGACAATCTCTAAAATATTTCAAGGCGCTTTTGTAATCTTTCATCTTAAAAAAACACCAGGCCATTCCATAAAGGGCTCTATCTTTTTTAGAATCACAGGCATTGAACACCTCCTGAAAAGCGTGCAAGGAAGGTTCGATATGCCCTGCACTGAGGCGCGTGAAAGCCAACTTCTCCTTGGCCTCACAGATTTCCTCAGGGTCGGTCAAGCGCCTTAGAAACTTTTCCAGATAAAGCTCGGCCTCTTGATATCTTTTTAAAAAAAGATCCGCTTCCGCAATTTTGAAAACCACCTCTTTTTGATAAGGATTGTCTATCCAAACCCTTTGCAGTTCCTCAAAAACCTTGATCTCACTCACATAATCCTTCACACTAAAATAACACCATCCAATGCCGTAAAGGGCATGAGCCACCCACTCCCCCTTTGGAGACAAGGACAAGGCCTTCTGATACGCCTTGATGGCCGAAAAATACTCCCCACTCCCATAGCAAGATTCGGCCATCCAAAAATAGGCATCCGCCACACGAATTCCTCTTGGAAACTGTCGAAGATAATTTTTGAATTTTTCTTCCGCTTCGAGATTTCGTTTCATCTCTAAAATGCACTTCGCCTCCATAAAGCAGGCCTCTTGATAAATTTCCCCATCTATCTTCATCCCTTGAAGGTCTCTAAAAAGACTTGCCGACTTCTCAAAATTTTTCAGCCGATAAGAAGACCATGCCCATGTGTTGATCACATGTTCTTTGAGAGGAGAAGAGATATTTTTAAGATTGAAATCCTCTAGGGTATGGAAGGACTTTTCAAACTCACCTTTTTTAAAAAAACTTTCCCCCAACCAATAGAGCGTCTCTTCTCTCAATAAACTCCTGGGATATTTTTTAAGCAGTTGATCAAAATCATTGATTGCCTGATCAAAATGTCCTTCGAAATAAAAAACTTTTCCCAGAAGCATTAGCCCTTCGTCCACCTTCTGGGACGAGGGATATTGACGTAAAAATTTCGAGAGCTGACGCTCGGCCACATAATAAAGCCGGTCGTCAAAGGCCCGTCTGGCTAAATAAAGCAAGTTATCTTCATCATCTTGAAAGGCCCACGAAAAAGGGCTGAAAAACAAAAAAACAAGGCAAGCAAGCATTTTTGACATATTTGAAATTCCTGATGAGAGAAGGAAATCAATATACTCCCAGAAAAGCTTGAAATCCAGGATTTTGGTTGATTTCTTACTCCCTTTTTTGATAGTAAAGAGACCTCTCATGAAACCGGGATCTCTCATTTTTAACATTATCTTTTATTTATTTCTTCTTCTACTTCTACAAGATCCCATCTATGCTGAAGACCTTTCTTTTCTAGGACACGCCTTTATCGAATACAAACTGACGGGTAAAAATGAGGGGAGTGAAGAACTCTACATCAAGAATAATAAGATTCGCTCGATCACACGACTGAACACCTCTGTCCATACTTCTACCATTGTCATTGACCTCTTGTACATGATCGAGGGTTCCGACATCATCCTTGTCGATTTCAACCAACGAGAAGGGAGTAGAATCAAAAACAGCTTCGACAAATCCGTGAGTGAAATGACCGATGAAGAAAAGAGGATATTTAAAAGAGAAATTCTTACCGGACTTCCCAGGCAAAGTGAATTTGAAGACCTTGGACGTGAAACCATCCTGGGAAAGGACTGCCTCATCCTAAAGGCTCAGCTTAAAGAAATAACCATGAAAATATGGATTTGGAACGACCTCGTTCTAAAAAGCGAAATGACAGGCTCCATCACATTCAGCAAAGTGGCCACTCAGATAGACACCTCATCGCCCATTTCAAAAGATTTGTTTCAAGTTCCATTGGATATTAAAATAAAAGAAAAAATGACAAATAACCCATAACAAATGTCAAATGAACGACCCATGACTCAATGTCCAATAGGTGATTGGGAAATGGGTGAATTGGGAATTAATTTGTCATTTGTTATGGGTCATTGGACATTGTTTTAAACATCTTCCTGTCACAGACTCCCTCACCTTCTCTATCTCTTCTAGTGTCCCCTGAGCTACAATTTCTCCGCCCCGCTCACCTCCTCCTGGACCCATATCTATTATATAATCCGCACATCGAATCACCTCCAAATGATGTTCAATCACCAAAACGCTATTTCCTTCATCTCTCAATCGAAAGAAGATTTTAAGCAGCCGTTCAACATCCACAAGATGGAGCCCCTGGGTCGGCTCGTCAAAAACGTAAAGGGTTCCTTGCAAATGGCGCCGGGCAAGGTCCATCGCCAATTTCATTCGTTGAACTTCTCCGGAAGAAAGAGTCCTCGAACGCTGTCCCAACTGAAGATAACCCACGCCTACCTCTTTCAAGGATTTAAGAGACAAGAGAATGGAAGGAATGTTTTCAAAAAAGTGAAGGGCCTCCTCCACCGTCATTCCTAAAACTTCATGGATGTTTCGACCCTTGTATTTAATTTCAAGGGTCTCGCGATTGTAACAGCTCCCCCGACAGGCCTCGCAAGAAATCTCGAGATCCGCCATCCACATCATCTCCACTTTCTCAAGACCCTCTCCCCGACAAGACTCACACCTTCCACCTTTCACGTTAAAGCTGAAGCGATTCTCACTGTATCCCCTCAAGCGGCTCTCAGGAACACGAGCAAAGAGTTCGCGAATCTGATCAAAGATCCCTACATAGGTTGACACATTCGAACGAGAATTTTTCCCCATGCCCTGATCATCCACAACCACCAACCTCTTTACCTTGCCCATCCCTTCAAGCTCATCCCAACTTGGATTCAAAATTTTTTCCTTAGACAAATGCGACTTCAGGGCTCGGCACAAAACATCATTCACAAGAGAAGTTTTTCCAGAACCTGAAACACCCGTCACACAGCAAAAAACCTCCAATGGAATTTTTACATCTATCTTTTTCAAATTATTTGCCCTGGCCCCTCGTATTTCAAGACAGAAAGGTGACGCCAGACGAGTCGCCTTCCCCAAGGAAATTCGAAGCTCTCCCCTCAACAATCGTCCGGTCAAAGAAGAGGACTTCTGTAACTGTGCCTTCTTACCAAAGGCGGTCAGCTCGCCGCCTCCAGAGCCCGCTCTAGGTCCCATCTCCACAATCACATCTGCCGCCTGAATCACCGCTCCATCATGCTCAATCACCAAGACCGTATTGCCCTCGTCCCTCATCTGGTATAACAACTTCACAAGACGAGGAACCTCACTGGAGTGAAGCCCTAAGGTAGGTTCATCCAAAATATACAAAACGCCCACCAGGCCCGACGCAATTTGACTTGCGATCCTCAAACGCTGCAACTCTCCTCGAGAAAGAGAAGACAAACTTCGATTCAAAGAGAGCTCTCCCAATCCTGTGTTCATTAAAAGCTTTAGCTTCGGGAGGATTTTGGATGAAACCTCCTTTTGAACCTCCTCCCTTTTACGATCGCCAAATTTTAATCGTTCCAAGAAAAGGGATATCTTGGAAAGACGAAGTGAACACAATTCAAAAATAGAATAAGGCCCTACTTTGACACTCAAAGATTCTTTTCTCAGTCGGGCCCCTTGACAAGCCGTGCAAACATTCGAGGTATCTTTTAGAAACCCCCTCCCGTGGCAATGAGGACAGGCCCCTTGAGGACTGTTGAATGAAAAAAAAGCGGGCGATAATTCTCCATAATGTAAACCACAGGCCAAACACCGATACTCCGTACAATAAGTACCATCGAGCCCTGGCTTTTCATCCGAAAAAATCTGAACAACCCCCTCCCCATATCGCAATGCCAATTCGATAGAATCTGCAATTCTGGTTCTCGCCTCCTCCTTCACCACCAGACGATCCACGACAATCTGAACTTCTCTTGCCTCAAACAAAGACAAACCCTCAAGCTCCGTCAGCTTGCCATCGATGCGAACCCGGACAAAACCCTCTTTTTGTAAAGTTTCCAAAGACATCTCTTCTGGCTTTGGAGCCAGAATCATGAGAGAGGTTTGTGGCGGTAGCTCCATCACCTTTGCAATGATTTGCTGGGGGGTAAAACGTTCCAGTCGTTCACCACATTGATAACAAAAAAGATCTCCCGCCTTTGAAAAGAGAAGTCTTAAAAAATCTGCTATTTCTGTTAAAGTTCCAACTGTGGATCTCAAAGAAACGGAGGTTTGATGAGATGTCAAAAGAAAGGCGGGTGGCAATCCTTCAATAAAATCTAGACCAGATCGCGGTAAATCCAAGAAACGAAAGCCAAATTCACTTCCCAAAAATTCTACATATCTTCGCTTGGCCTCTCGATAGATGGTATCTATCACCAAGGAGGACTTCCCAGAACCACTCAAACCTGTGACCACAATCAACTGATGATGAGGCAAATCAAGGGTCACATTTTTAAGATAATGTTCCCTGGCTCCTCGAATGGAAATCTTAGGTTGGATCATCATTTAAAGGTCGCTCGTCGTCCGTATTTCGTCATCCGTTTATAAAAAACCCTCACTTTTACGAAACACGAACAACGGACGACGAACGACAGTATTTTCACCCCGCCACAACCGCCTCACTCTTCGCTTCTTCCTTGGGAAGGCGAATCGAGACAATCTTGGAAATCCCAGAATCCTCCATCGTCACACCATAAATCACATCGGCAACACTGATGGTTCTCTTGTTGTGAGTAATCAAGATAAACTGAGTCTGGGATTTAAATTCATCGAGCAAGGAAAGAAAACGCATGATGTTGGATTCATCTAAAGCGGCGTCCATTTCATCCATGAAACAAAAGGGGCTCGGCCTCACCTTAAAAATGGCCAAGAGAAGTGACACGGCCGTCAAAGTTTTCTCTCCCCCGGAAAGAAGAGAAATCGCCTGAAGTTTTTTCCCAGGCGGCTGCGCCGAAATATTGATTCCACACTCCAAAACATCCCCATCCTCCAAAAGTTCCACAACTGCCCGCCCGCCTCCAAAGAGCCTTCGATAAATCTCATTAAACGTGTCGCGTATTTTCTCAAAAGTTCCTACAAATAATTCGCGGATGGTGACATTGATTTTTTGAATGGCCTTCACCAAATCATCTTTTGCGTGCATCAAGTCTTCCTGCTGCTTCAGTAAAAATTCATATCGGGCACGATGTTCGTCAAATTCCTGAATGGCCACCAAATTCACCTCACCCATTTGCCTCAGCTTTTCCTGAAGCTCTAAAATACGCTGATGAACCTCTTCCATGGGCAGAGCCTCCGATTCCAATGGAAACTCAGAAAGAGAGACATCATATTTTTCCTTCATCCTTTGAACTAAATTCTCGCACTGTAACGTGGCTTGAGCCTTTTTGACCTCTAAATGAGAAAGACTCTCCCGCATCTCATCCAATCGAGCCACATTCCCACTCAAGATTTCTTGATTCTGGCGAATGGTTTCAGTCATTTTTCCAACCCTTTTCGAAACTTCATCGCGCCTCACCCCTAAAGACACCTTCTCTTGGGAAAAGGATTCTAGATTCTTAGAAAGCAGTTCTATCTTGGCCCCCATTTCTGTTTTTTTCGCATGGGCCGCATTCAAATCCAAGTTTCTCTTCTCAATCAAACGCCCCAACTCCTCAAGGCCGGTTTCGAGCTCATGAATTCTCTGGGCAAAACGGGCCTCCTCTTCTTCGATGGACCGGCTCATCACCTTCACCTCAGCCAACTCGGACAGCGCCACTTCCTTCTCATTTTCCAAAGCAGTCACGGTTTGATCCTGATGCGCAATCCCTTCCGCTAAGAGATTGATTTCAAGAGTCAAATGTTTCAAGCGGTCAGAAATCTGAGAAACCATTTTTTCTAAATCGTTCACCTCCTGCATCAAATCTTTCTCTTCATTTGAAATTCCACTCTCTTCCTCTTGAAGGTCTTTCAACTTGGAAAGCAAGCGCTCGAAATGACCTGACACATTGGCCCACTCCAATTCCTTCAAACGCAATTGATCTCGCTCTGTAGAAATCTCCCGATCCAACCTATTTCCCTTTTCCTGAAGAGGCTCCCTTTTCTTTTCCAAAGCACGAAGACGGCCCGAAATGGCTTCAATATCAGCATCCAAAGCTTGAAGGTCTACGACTGTTTCATCGGAAATCCCATTAAAATTCCAAGTCCCATCTCGATCCAACAAATCTCCATCCAAAGTCACAAAGCGAAAACGGCCGAGACTCTCCACAGGAATGGCTTGAAATGAGCGGCTCGTTTTCAAAATAACCAAATCGCCCAGAATAGAAGCGACCGCATTTTGATATTCTGAAGAACATTGAACCCAATCCTTGGCATAGCCTATAAAGCCATCCAAACCTGATAAATCAAATGCTTCAGGACTTGCAACCACCGTGTCCAACGGGAAAAAAACAGTTTGATGAATTTTTTCAATGCGGGTCCGTGTCTCTTTTAGAATGCACATCCATTTTCGACCCAGAACTGTTTGAAAGGCCTTCCTCATTTCCCTGGGGATTTTCAAAATACCTTGGAGGGAAATTTCCTTCCCAGCAACAGACGATTGAGATTCTTCCTGAAGAGCGCCCAACTGCCAAGCCACTTCACGCTTGGCAGTACATTTAAGAAACTCCCCCTTCTCTTTTTCAATCTCTTCGGAAATCTCTTTCATCTCGCCTTCAAAAAAAATTTTCTCGCCCAAGAGAATTTTCAAACGCTCCTCAATTTGCTTCACATCGCAAGACAAACTGTCTTTTAATTGCTGGCATTGACTTTTCTCATGCTCCTTTTCCTGAATATGGAGCATGACTTTTTCACGCTCTGTCTCCAATTTTTCTTCTCTCAGCACCCAATCTTTCTCGCGATGGTGATGCACCATTCTCTGATTGTTAAGCTGGGCCTCTTTCTCTTTCAGGTCTAGAAATTGAGCCTTCAGAAGATTGAGTTTTTCCTGACTTTCTTCAAATTTTTTAATGATGAATTCCAGCCGCGTTTTTCGCCCTTCTAAATCTTCCTTTCGATCCCGATGGGACTCCATAAAGGCCTGACGACCCTTCTCTTCTTGATCGAGCTCGGACCTCAAAGAAGCGACCCTCTCTTGAGACCGCACCACCTCCTCCTGATCAGAAACCATTCGGAAATCAATCTCGAGAATTCTTTCTTTCAAAAGTTCAATCTCGCTCCCAGCATTCTGAAACTTATGAAAAAGCTCGGCGTCCCTCTTTTCTAACTGGGCCAGCTCCTCAAAAGTGGATTTGTGATTCTTCTCAATTTCCTGAATCTTCCCCTGAAGGGCCTCCACCTCCTTTTGAAACTCATCCCGCAGAAACGTCCTCTCCCCCATCTCAACTTCTAAATTCTTGAGCTCCAGAGAGCGTTCCTCAAACTCAAGTCTTGCCACTTTTAATTCAAGTGCCTTCAACTCCTCTCGCGCCTCTTGATAACGCCGGGCCTTGCCTGCCTGCCTCTCCAGAGAAATAATCTGGCGCTTCACCTCGCGAATAATATCCGCCAGCCGAAGCAGATTGGCATCTGTGGACTCCAAGCGATGAAGGCTCGCCACCTTTTTCACTTTATATTTCATAATCCCAGCCGCCTCTTCAAAAACGGCTCGGCGATCTTCAGGCTTGGCGCTTAGAACGAGATCAATTTTCCCCTGTTCTAAAAGGAAATAGGCGTTGGTGCCAATCCCCGTTCCCATGAACAATTCACGGACGTCACGCAAAAGGCAGGGATTCTGATTAATGAGGTATTGACTCTCTCCAGATCGGAAAAGTCGGCGAGTGATCGTCACTTCATGATAGCCCAGGGGAAGAACCCCCTCAGCCTCCACAAAAGTCGCTGAAACCTCAGCACGGCCAACGGCCTTACGCTGATCGGTCCCATTGAAAATCACATCCTCCATTTGAGCCCCCCTCAAAAGGCGGGGATTCTGCTCACCAAACACCCAGCGAAGGGCATCCGCCACATTGCTCTTTCCACAACCATTGGGCCCCACAATCGCAGTCAACCCACGTTCAAGTTCCACTCCCATCTTTTCAGCAAAAGACTTGAACCCAACCATCTCAATTCTCTTTAAATACACAACGCCCCCTTTTTACAACATCCTGTGGCCTACAACCTGAACCTACCACAACCTATGGGGGTGTTCAATACAAATATCCATATTTTTCGTAAAATTTTCATGTTCCGGTGAGCCCCCACTGTTCAAAGATGCTGCCAACTGTGTGCGATGAAATCCTCCCTTATGTACATGCCTTTTGATTCAAAGTGGAGTGAGTGGATCGCCGAGATACTCCTTTCATCTCTACCCCAAATAAGATAGGATCAAACCATGTCCAGCGTCAGCTTGATTATTCCTACTTACAACCGAGCCTCATTCTTGAAAGAGGCCTTGGATTCTGTTTTCGATCAAGAGAGAAGGCCCGATGAAATCATCGTCATTGACGATGGCTCTACGGATGAAACTCAAAGGATTGTGAATTCATTCAAAGACATTCACTATTTTTATCAGCCCAACCAAGGGGTCAGTTCTGCAAGAAATCAAGGAATCAAAATGGCTCAAGCAGAATGGATCACATTTTTAGACTCTGATGATTTGTGGCTCCCCGATAAGCTTAAAGTCCAATTAGAAATCACTCAAGCCTATCCCTATTTTCAAATCTTTTACACGGACGAAATTTGGATCCGCAAAGGTAAACGCGTGAATCAAGGCAAGCGCCACTCCAAATATGGCGGCTGGATTTTTGAGCAGTGTCTTCCCTTGTGCATCATCAGCCCCTCTTCTATGATGATTCACAAAAATATTTTCAAGACCATCGGCTTCTTTGATGAATCGCTCCCGGCCTGCGAAGACTATGATTTGTGGCTGAGAACCGCTCTTCGTCATCCCATTTACTTCTTTCCAAAACCTTTAATCGTCAAAAGGGGTGGACACGAAGATCAACTTTCCAAAAAATTCTTTGGCCTGGATCGCTTTCGCGTTCAAGCCCTTCAGAAAATTCTGCAGGATCCCCTTCTATCCCCCACCCAAAAAGAATTGGTTCTCGAAGAAATTGAAAAAAAGAGCATGATTTACGCACAAGGATGCTTAAAAAGAAATCGCATGGAAGAATATGAACATTATCGAAAAGCCCATTTCAGAATTGATTCAACTTTCATCCCCTTTTGATTTCTCTTACGGCCCCCTACCCAAAGGGATGAAAAACTCCATTGGAAAAATGGGCGTTATCAACATGCCTCAAATTTATGAAGGGGAAGAAACCATTCTCATCACTGGGAAAAGAAGACTCAAAATGGTTTATGAATTGAATCCTCATCAAAGACTTCACATTAAAATTTTCAAAAAAAACGAGCTCAGCGAGGAAAAGGCTTTTCAAATTCATCTCTTCGACAATTTATCAACACGGTCTCTCAACCCAATGGAAAAATCAAATGTCTTGAAAATTCTGAAAAGTCATTTTAATTTAAATCCTGAAACCCTGCAAAAGGAATACCTCCCATACTTGGAACTCCCCCTCAAAGAAGAAATTCTTGCAGACTATCTGAAATTACAAAATCTGTCTTCCAAAGCCAAAGAGGGGGTCGCCGCTCAAATCCTACAAGTGGACACCGCGGTCAAGATCTTAAAATTTCCTTCTAAAGATCAAGAAATACTCCTGACCCTGATAGAAACGCTTCATCTGGGCATCCATCCTCAAAAAAATCTAATCACTTATGCGTGGGAAATTTCTCAAAAGAAGAAACTCTTTATTTCAGAATGGATAAAAAGAGAAGTCATTCAAGACATCTTAAAAAAGGAGGAGTGGTCAAGCGCCCAAAAATGGGCCAAGCTTGAAAGCGAACTCCGGCGCGAACGCTACCCCCTCCTAAAGAGTTTAGAAAGTCATTTTGCTGAAATAAAAAAAGACCTTCATTTGCCTCCCGCCCTCACACTTCAACATCCTCCCTACTTTGAAACAAATGACTATCTCCTTCAATGGCGCTTTAAAAACGAGGCGCAATATCGCTCGGGTCTTCAGCTTCTAAACAAGATAGAATCTACAAAATCTTTTCACGGACTTTTTGAATTAACGGAAGAAAATGGTCAAACGATACTTTCCTAAAAAACTTTTCATTGAAGATGCGGTCAGAGAAGAACCGTTGACCCAAACTGTCTTAAAAAATTTATCCTATCTTTCCCCTGAATATTTCTCTGGAGGCGTTGAGGATCATTTTTCAAAACTTTCCCTCAAAGATGGGAAAGAGGTGCTTGTTCTCGCGCAAAAAAGAGGGCGTTTTCTAAAGGCCTGTCCCGGCTCAAAAGATTCTCTTTGCTGTGGGTATTTTATCTTGGAATCTCAAAGCAATTGTAATTATGACTGCACTTATTGTGTGCTGCAAAGTTACTTGACGAGCCCCCCCTTGATTGTTTACCCCAATGTTCAGGATATGTTTAACGAATTAACAGGTATCTTTGAAACAAGTCCTAAAATTTCATTTCGCATTGGAACGGGAGAGCTGAGCGACAGCCTATCGCTGGATCACATCACAGAATACACTAAAATTCTGACCCCCTTTTTTGCAAAGCAGAAAAGGGCCTGTATTGAACTTAAAACAAAATCTACAGAGATTCACAATCTAAAAAATCTCGATCATCAAAAACACACCATTGTCTCGTGGTCTTTAAACACCGTTCGCATGGCACAAAAAGAAGAACTCAAAGCCGCAAGCATTGACGAGAGAATGGAGGCGGCACGCCTTTGCCAAGACTGGGGATATCCCATCAGTTTCCATCTCGAACCCCTGCTCTATTATCCCGAATGGCAAGAAGATTATCGAGAATTGATTGCTAAAATTTTTCAGGTGATTCGTCCTGAAAACATTGTTTGGATCAGTCTCGGCGGCCTTCGACTCATGGAAGGGCTTAAAGACTTTGCCGAGGAAAGATTTCCCAAAAGCTCTTTTCTTTATGAAGAGCTGATTCCAGGGAGCGACAAAAAATTGCGCTATCTCAAAATCATCCGCCTTGAAATGTATCGGGTGATTTCTCATTGGATTCGAGAATGGGGCGGGAAAGTCCCCATGTATCTCTGCATGGAGGCGAGCGATCTTTGGAGAAAAGGCCTTGGATACGATTTTGAGAATGCTGAAAAGACGGACGAGTATTTAGGGAAAAGAGTTTTTAGATAATGAGCGATCATCATTTTTCAAAGATTTTTGATCGTCATCTGAGCCGCCTTCAAGGTATTTTTTAAGAGCATGGCAACCGTCATAAGTCCAATCCCTCCGGGGACCGGTGTAATGGCCGCGGCCTTTTTTGAAACCCCATCGAAATCTACATCCCCGACCAGGCGATATCCTTTTTCTGAAAGTGGATCTGAAACGCGATTGATCCCCACATCCACCACCACCACTCCCTCTCTCACAGCTTCGGCCTGGATGAATTGAGGTTTTCCTATGGCAGCCACAATGATTTCGGCCATTTTAAGATGCGCCTTTAAATTCTTTGTCCCCGAATGACATAAAGTCACCGTGGCATTGGTCCCAAAATCTTTTTGAGCAAAAAGGGCGGCCACCGGTTTTCCCACAATGTTTGAACGGCCCACCACAACCACGTGGCGACCTTCCATCGGAATTTGATACCGTTTCAGAATTTCAATCACCCCCAAAGGCGTGCACGGAACAAATTGAGGAATTCCCAAAAGCAGCCTGCCCATGTTAAAAGGGTGAAAGCCATCCACATCTTTTTCAGGGAGGATGGTCTCGTAGATGAGAGATTCCTGAATGTGAGGCGGCAGGGGATGTTGGACCAAGATGCCGTGAATATCGGGGCGCTGATTTAATTTTTGGATGCAGTCTAAAAGTTCAGTCTCTTGAGTTTGAAAAGGAAGACGTATCTCTTCCGATAAAAAACCCACCTCTTGGCAGGCCTTGGCCTTACTGCGCACATACACCTTTGAAGCTGGATCCTCCCCCACCAAAAGAACGGCCAAGCCCGGCTGAAGATTCCTAGAGCGCTTCAGTTCTTCAGTCTGGCGAGCGACCTCTTCCCGAACCCTCTGGGAAATTATTTTGCCATCGAGCAGTGTAAAACTCATCTATCTCTCCCAAAAGCTGAAGTGTACCATATTTTGGAAGGGTTCAAAATAGGAAGTGAAACCCCAAGGACAGAGATAGAAAATGAGAACTCAAGAGCGACAGCTTGGCCCAGATGGACTTGAAGAAAACGTAGGCACACTCGCGACCGAGTTCGGGTACCCGCTTGCGGGTGAACGAGGAAGTGGTTGGAGCCCGTCAGGCGGAAACCATAGGGTACGTCGTTTCCTAAGGAAAAGAAACATCTACTAGCGCAGTCGGCCCTTTTTCTGCCTCAGGCAGCGGGCCTCCTTTACTGGCGTTTCTGAAAGTCCAGATGGGCCAAGATGTTGCGTCGAATTCCATTTTCTATCTCTGTCCTTGGGGAAACCTAATCCACCGACACACGATCAATTTTAGTGAGTTCGATCACAGGGATGCGGCGATAGACTTGCGAAACTTGAACACCTGACACCTTCACCGCTTGATGAAGATAACGTTCCATTTGAAAAGAATTTGCCTCAATCATGCAAACCAGATGCTGGTCTTGAATCAATTTATACCGCTTGGATCTTTGACTTAGCCCACCTGTCATTTCGAGATAGCCCTCAAAGCTTTTTTCTGAACCGTCCCCAGCCCCACCCGCTTGGAGAACAGGTTCAGCCTTTACAGCAGATTCGCTAGACAAGGCCTCAATCGGCTGCGCAACCACAGGAACACTCGCAAGAGCGACCTCTTCCTCAGGAATCTTGGGTTTAAATTCCTCTTTTTCCAATTCCTCTGCCTCATGAAGAAGCATCTCTTTTCTGGCCTCTTTCAATTTAAGCGGGTCCGTGTCGCCCAAGGTCTTCGTCCCTTCTCCATCAGGCAAGGCATAAGTCACTAAATCTTTGCGAATCCAACCGCGGGCATTTGGAGGAGGTTTAATTTTAAGCCATTCCCCTTCTTCACCCACCTTTTGAATTGCATCCCCTCTCATCAGTTGACAAATCACGAAACTATCTACGTTCGGCCGAAGACGGACATTCAGAGTGCTGGTTGTCACTTGATCATGCTCAACATATTTTCCGTTCACCCAAAAAAAGACATCCTCAGGGCAAGCGATTTCATACCACCCGTAGACTTCTTTATAAACTAAAACGGAGGTATCCCGGCTCAACTTCACTAAAATTTCATAATCTAAATTCCCCCCGGCTCGAACATTCACATGGTCCTCGCTCACCTTGCCTAGGAAAGGAAAGGTGACTTCAGGATTTTGGAGAGATGTTTCCTCACAGAAAATCGCAGGAGAAAAATTTCCACATAAAAGAAAAATGAGCAGGGTTCCTAAAGACAGCTTCATAACGCTCTCATTATTTAAGGCTTGGTTTTGGGAAGACCCGTGCCGCGATCTCCATCCTTCCACTTCTTTCTCTTCTTCAATAATTCAATGCGCTCATAGCGTTTCAAAACATTTCTTTTGGAAGCAATTTTACCGCTCACTTTTAAACTAGAATGTTGTGACATCCCTTTCCTCCTTTTTCCGAAAATATTTATTTTTTGTCTATCTTTAGTAAAATTTGTTCGACCTCCCTTTTTAAGGAATCTGTTTTAGCATACTTCAAGAATTTTGTAAAATAAGCCTTTGCCTTTTCAGGATCTCTATTTTTATAGACCTTCCCTAATTTAAAATAAGCCAGAAAAAATTTAGGATCCAACTTCAAAGCCTCTTCATAATGGCGAATAGCCTCGTCTGTCATTTCCTTCAAGAGATAGGCATCCCCCAAATTATCCTCCACGAATGGATTCTTAGGATCTAAATCTTTGGCTTTGTTCAAATTAATAATAGCAAAATTAGGCTCTCTTTTCTGAACATAAGCGTTTCCCAAATTGTTCAGGACATAAGCCAATTTAGGCTCAATCTCTAAGGCCTGGTTATACTCGCGAATGGCATCGTCAAAGCGCTCCAATTGGGTATAGGCATTCCCTAAATTGTTATACCCATAAGCCGAATCTGAATCCAGCTCTGAGGCCTTTTTAAAATTTTCTGCGGCCTTTTCGAAATTACCCTGACCATAATAGGCGTTTCCTAAATTGGCATAGGCCGGTCCAAATTTTTCGTCGCAATGAATCGCCTGTAAATATTCATAAATGGCTGCGTCCAATTTTCCCTTTCCCTCATAAAGCACTCCCAGATTGTTATGGACCACCGCCACATTCGGGTCCACCTGGACGGCCCCTTCATAAGCCTTGATCGCCTCTGTCTTCATGTTCAACTGCTCATAAACACGGCCCAAATTATAATGGGCCCAGACCTGTCCAGGATAAACATTAATAGCCTTCTTATATTCCTTAACCGCCTGAAGATATTTTTCCTTTTCATAAAAGGTGTTGCCTCGCTCGACAATTCGACTCGCCTTTTCATAAAGGCCCTTCGCCTCGGGCGAAAGCTCAGAAGAAAAAGCCTGCACACTGATGAGAAACATAACCAAAAGAAGGATACGAGCCATCATTTCTTTTCTCTTTCCTGAATCTGACTTAAAATTTTCGATGCCCACTCTCCGGAAGACCGGCTTGGAAATTGTCTCTTCAAATCCTCGAGAACCTTCTTCGCCTCATCCACTTTCCCCAAGGCCAACTCACTCAAGGAAAGGCAATAAAGGGCCTTGTCTTTATTTTCAAAATCAGGATATTGGGCCAAAAGCTCTTTCAAAATATCTTTGGATTTCAAATAAGCCTTCACCTTTCCATAACTGTACCCCAAATACAGCATAAGCTGAGGAGTTTTTCTCCCTTCCTCTAAAAGACCTTCCAAAAGACGAATGGCCTCATCAAAAGATTCGTTGTCTAAATATTGATTGATCAAAACCCATTTCTGAAAAAGAGGGTCCTCCCCTTTTTTGGGCTCGGGCTTGTCGTATTCTTTCATTTTATTCAGCAACGTTTCAAAATCAGTCAAACCATCCAGACGATCTAAAATTTCTCCCTTAGAATTCAAAAAAAGGACAGTCGGGACCCCTTGAACAAAATATTTTTCGGAGATTTCTGAAACAGCCTTGGGATTTAACTTCACAGAAATAAAATTTTTTGCTTCTTCAATCATTTCTGGCTGTGTCAACACTTGATCTAGGAGAGCACGGCAGGCAAGAGCACTGGGAATCTGAAAAATCACCAAAAGATTTTTTTCTATGGAAGAATGCGTCGCGTCCGGTTGAACCGCTGCCATGTTCAAGACCTCCGCTAAATCATGATACCACCTGATGCGACTCTCCAACTTTTCAAGAGATTCCTGGGCAGCACGGCGAACATCCGAGCGCTCATCCCCCTGGGCTGCCTTTTCAAGAATAGGTTTTGCTCTCGGATCTGCGAGCTTGCCCAAAGAAAAGACGGCGGCCCATCGCACTTCCCAATTCTCATCCTGAGTTAAATCCATCAAAACCTTAAAAGAACTTTCCCCACAGCCTAAAAGACCTAGACCCACCGCTCCCAACCTTCTTTGTTCAACACTCGAAGACAAAACCAATTGATTAAAAAATTCTTCCGTTCTCTGATCACCCATTTCAGCCAAGGCCTCAGCCGCAGCGTGGCGTACACTCATGGCAGGATCATGGATAAGGGCCTCGAGATCGGGAGCGCTCGCTGGATCGGCCAACTCCCCCAAAGCCACAACGGCCTCATAGCGCACATCCTCACTCGGATCATGCAATTGTACAAGATCATCCTCCAGCTCCGAGGCCAAAACAACTCCCGGAAAATAAATGACGCTCCAAAATAAAATAAGCCTACTCAACCATTTCATGAATCCACCTCAAATATTTTGAATCGCCTTCCTGAATAGGAAGGGCAATGACTTCTGGGACTTCATAACTGTGATTCTTCAAAATAAAACGCCGAACACGTTCAAAATTTTTCTCATTTGTCTTCATGAAAATCAAATGCTCTTTTTCAGAACAGACCTTTCCTTTCCAGACGAAATGAGACTCAACAAAGCCTAAAATATTTGCACAAGCAATATGCTTTTCTTTAAGAAGACCCTGAGTCAAAAATCTTGCCTCTTTTAAAGAAGGCGCCGTCGTTAGAATCAGGACGAAACGCTCCCTCATGGATTCCCCATTTCAAGCCGATTTTTATGTCTCGGCAGTTGATCAAAAGAAGTCACCTGATTAGGATCATTTTCCCATCCCGGATTATAATCCATCGAGGGATTAAAATCCTGAGACTTTGCACAACTGATAAAGGAGAGGAAAGAGAAAAAAACAACGAAAAGCATTGGAAATTTTTTACGTACAGAACTTAAGCGAACGGCTGATCTATAACTCATAACCCCCCATAGCCTCTGGATTATCTTAAGAGCTTCCCACCGCCATCCCCCCCTTACGACCGAGTCCGGGTACCCGCCGCAGCGGGTGGACGAGGAAGTGGTTGTAGCCAAGAGGCGAAAACCATTAAGGGGGGAGAGGGGGGTTACTTCCTTAAAAACCTCAACCTCTTTCAATCCCCATTTTTTGGGTCAGCCAATCATAAATCACCTTGGCAGGAGTTTTCTCCACCTCTTCTTCGGCATACAGCAAAGTGACAACCCCTTTCAAGGCCTCATCTGCCAGGTCGCAGAGTTGTACCTTTTTGTCGGCTGCCTCTAACTCTTTCAAATAATTTTCTCGAAACTTTAGACCTAGATTGGGATGTTCTCTGGACCACTCCAAAAGCGCATAAGAAGGAGCCAAATCCTTTAGCCATCGCCGAATCTTCATCGTATAAAGATCGGCCTCCCGAGGCCAAAGCCTTTCGATCAAAATCCTCTGCCCATCTTCTTCTAAAGGCATGTCATAAAGATTTTTTAATTTTAACATGAGAGGTGATGCGGTTTTAAAAGTGGAGCCTACATTGGGAAAAACAACTGCGGCCGTCATCCCAAGGACCCAGCCCTTTGTTAACAAAGGGCTGGGTCCTCGGGATGACACCCTCCACTTCGAATGACTCAACAGTCATGGACACAACTACGGCACAACCAGAACCTGAGATCCGATGCTCACCCTATCATACAATTCTTCTGCATCTTGTGTGACCATTCGAATACAGCCAAAAGAGGCGTCCTCTCCAATCGAAGAGGGATCATGGGTTCCATGAATCCCATAGCCATAGGGCGCAAATTGCATCCACCGCGTCCCCAGAGGATAGCGGGGGTCATCTGCCTTAATTTGGGCGCGAGAATAGGGATCCGTCCAGGTCGGCCGAATCATTTTATTCATAATCTTAAAGTCTCCCTCCGGCGTACTGTCTTCTCTACCCGTCGCTACAGGGTAAGCCTTGACATATTGATCCTTTAAAAACAGGGTCAACGTCTTATCCTTTTTATGAACGACGATTCTAAAAGGCCCTTGAATCACCTTCAGTTTCTTCCCGACACGCAGAAGATGGGGATTTTCAATATGGTTCAACCTCTGAAGAAGCCCAACGCCCACATCATATTTTGAGGCAATTTCACTCAAAGTTTCTCCGGATTGAACTTCATATTCGAAGGCCATCTTTTCAATGTCTTCAAAACTCAAAGCCGTTGAAGAGACAGAGGGCTCAACAGATTTCGTCTCCCCCCCCTTTTCAGAAACATCTGTCGAGGAAGAAGGGAGAAACTCGACCTGCATGTCCTCTTTTGGAATGGACGGGACAGAAAAAGAAACTGGCCCGCTCGGCGCCTCCTGAACCACGCTTTTCTGGCATCCGGAAAGAACAGACAAAAGCAAAAAGAAAAATAAAAACCTTTTCATCATGAAAAGGATTTTACAGAGAGCATCCATCAAAAGCCACACTAAAATATTTTGCTAAGACGCCTGACACGACCCCGTCTTCTCTCCCTCTTCTTTGCAACTTCTCGAGAAAAGGAGTGTGTCCAAAGAAAAGCATCCCGGCCCCGCAAAAACAAGACCCCATGAAAGGCCGATCAAAGCCAAACTGTATTCAATCCCATGCCCGACATTGGGCGTATTAAACCAATTCATAAAAAAACCATTGGCCCAATTCACTTTATAAATTGCTACCGCCATCACCGAGGCAAGGCCCAAAGCCCCTAAACGGGTCAGAAGTCCCAACAAAACAGAAACACCGCCTAAAAGCTCTGTAAATGCAGCAGCATAGGCCCAAGGAACGGGAATTCCCAGATTTTGATTTATAAAAGCAACTGTTTGCGAAAGGCCATGCCCCCCCCACAAACCAAAAACCTTTTGACATCCATGGGCAATAAAAATCATTCCCAGGGCCAACCTCATCCATAAAAGCCCCCATTGAGCCAAATTACAACGCCAAGATGATTTTTCCATGAGTTCCCCTCCCTTTTTTTATCTTCTATGTATGATACAATAGTTTTTCAAAAATATGAAAATTTTAAAAACACTTTTTTTAATGGGTTTTTTCCTCCCTTGCTTCAACATCCCTGTCGAAGGAGCAAAACGAGTTCTTCCAAAAGCACGCATTGAAAAAATAGGTCCTCATCTTTGGAAGGTAGAGGAAAATGCATTTTTAGGCGAGGAAGATGCCTCTACTTTATTGGGAGAAGATGTTGTGGAACCCTCTTTTCTCACCGATGACACTCAAGACATCAAACTGATTCAAATTCATCAAAACAATCTTCTTCATCAAGCTGGCTTTCAATCAGGAGATTGCATCATTGCCGTCAATGGAAATACCCTAGAAAGCGCTTGGAGCACCCTTTCCCTTCTCAAAGAATTGAGAAATACAAATTCAACCGTAACAGTTGAGTTTGCTCGGAATCGAAAAAGAATGATTCATCAATATTTCTTTGAGGGGAATTCTCTGCAGTCTTTAACCCTTATTTTTATCCAAGAATTAACAGACTATCTCAATCCTTTTTCTACTTAGCACTCTTCTGGGTCATCCCCGAATGCTTTAGTCGGGGATCCATTCTGGATTCCCGCCTACAACCTGCGGGAATGTCTATGGAAAAGTAAGTCAAGGAAAAATTCTCCCCCTTAGCAATTTTTTGTTTTTTAAATTGCCTGATTTACGGTCTCCCCAATGAGAGAGCCGATGAACCATCATGAACCCGCTTTTACAGTTTTTCA
>JACPWU010000021.1 GCA_016196885.1 Chlamydiota bacterium
GCTCCCTGTGCGGTCGCGGCTCGCCTGATCATGGTCGGGCCTCCCTTCGAGTCCCAGTCGCCTCTAGGAAATAACATGGGGCGCCTGGGACTCGAACCCAGCACCCACAGCTTAAACATGGTGTTAGCTGCATGTCGCCATGCAGATCAGACTATCCCATCATCCCGCTGAAGCGGGATGTCCCGATTATAGTCGTTGAACCTTTCCGCCAACGATCTGTGGCGGACTTGGCTGCGGATTGTCTGCACCCTCGGCTTGTTACCCGGTCTATTGGGTACCTCGGGATACACCAGATTTCCCCGCAAGTTACGGGATTTTCAGCTATCAGTCGCCTGATAGTGGCCCTTCGATTAAGGCTGTTGCTCTACCTGATGAGCTAGCGGCTCTTTAAAACAAGGCTCAAAAGTTCAAAGGTTCAAAGGTTCAAAGGAAAAAAAATCCGAACTGCATCAACCTTTGAACTTTTGAACCTTTAAACCTTTGAACCTTTTTCTAAACTTGTGCAAGTTCTTTTTCTTTATGTACTAAAATCTCATCTATTTTCTTAATAAAATCATCCGTCTTGACCTGAACCTCTTTTTCAATGCGAAAGAGATCGTCTTCGGTAATTTTGCCCTCTTTCTGACCCTTCTTCACGAGTTCGTTCATTTCACGCCGGGTGTTTCTTAAATTGACACGGGCTTCCTCCGCCATGTTTTTCACCACCTTTTTAAGCTCGTTGCGGCGCTGCTCGCTCAACTCAGGCACTTGAATGCGAATGATTTTGCCTTCCAATCTAGGCACAAGACCTGATTCGTTTTTGTTCAAGGCCTTCATCATTTCTTCAATGGCCGTCACATCCCAAGGCTGAATCACAAGGGTCCGATGCTCCGGAACGGTGATCCCAGCCAGTTCTTTCAATTTGGTGGGCGTTCCATAATAAGAAACCAGAATATTTTCAACCAAGGCAGGTGTCGCCCGTCCTGTACGCACCCCCGCCAACTCGACTTGAAAAAATTCAATGGTTTTACCCATTTTATCTTTGATCTCTTTCAATACTTTTTCTTCTACCATAAAGTTATCCCTCCCGCACCAGGGTTCCTATTTGTTCTCCTAAAATGACCTGCCTAAAATTAGTCGGACTCCACATATTGAACACAATAATAGGAATGTTGTTTTCCATGCACAAAGAAATGGCCGTCGCATCCATCACCTTCAGCCGCTTGTTCAACACCTCAATGTATTTTAATTCTTCATATTTAACCGCCTTGGGGTCTAAACGAGGATCCGCAGAATAGACGCCGTCCACCTTGGTGGCTTTTAAAATCACCTGGGCATTCATTTCACTGGCCCGAAGAGCGGCTGTGGTGTCTGTTGAGAAATAAGGATTGCCAGTCCCTCCGGCAAAAATGACCACCCTTCCTTTTTCCAAATGGCGCATGGCCCGTCTTCGAATGTAAGGCTCGGCAATTTTTGCCATTTCAACGGACGTTTGCAAGCGAGTTGTGACACCGCTTTTTTCAAGGGCATCTTGAAGAGCCATGCCATTGATCACGGTGGCAAGCATCCCCATGTAATCCGCCGTGGTTCGATCAATCCCGCTCGCACTTTCGCTCATTCCGCGAAAAATATTACCCCCTCCAATCACAATCGCAAGCTGAACACCCAGTTCTTTCACCTCTTTAACTTGCTGGGCAATGGTCAGAACGGCTTTGGGATCCACACCATAGGACTTATCTCCCATAAGGGTTTCACCGCTGAGTTTTAAGATGACGCGATGGTATTTGGGAGTTGGCTTAGACATACGACGAAACCGAGTGACAAACGACCTGGCTGCGCCTCAACCCAATGTCGAGACAGCGAACAACGAAAAACTGTTCAAAGACTGTTTTCTAAAGACTTTCACCAAGTTGATATCGAATGAATCGGCGAAGGACCATGTTCTCACCCACTTCAGCAATTTTTGATTGAATCAATTGCTTGATGCAAATCGATGGGTCCTTAATAAAGGGCTGATCCAAGAGGCAAACCTCTTGATAGTGTTTTCCTAATTTTCCCTCCAAGATTTTCTCCAGAGCCTCAGGACTTTTACCCGAAAACTCCGCGCGAGCTTCTTTCTTCCAACCTTCTACCTTCTCGAGAGGGATCTCGTCCCTGGAAACATATAAAGGCGCCGGATGAGCGCCTGCAATTTGCAAAGCAACGTCTTTCGCCAATTCTTGAAAACCTTTGTTTCTCGCCACGAAATCCGTTTCGCAATTGAGTTCCAGGAGGACACCGATTTTTCCTCCCATGTGAATGTAAGAAAAAATGACGCCTTCCGTGGTGGCCCTTTGAGCCTTTTTCTGAGCGATGGCCGCTCCTTGACTTTTCAAAATCTCAATGGCGCCTGACAAATCACCTTTTGACTGGGCGAGGGCCTTTTTACAATCCATCACCCCTGCATTGGTTTTCTCGCGAAGCTCTTTGACCAAATCACTTGTGATCTGCATGAAACCTACTCCTGTGCTGTCAATTCTTCTTGCTCTTCTGGGACGACGCTCTGAGGCTCTCCCCCGGAACGATCTTTCGAAAGGCCCTTGGCCTCCAGAATGGCTTCTTCGACTTTTCCCACAATCAAGGAAATGGTTCGAATCGCATCATCATTGCAGGCGATGGGGTAGCTCACGGGATCCGGATCACAATTGGTGTCAATCAAAGCAATAATCGGAATCCCCAAACGGCGAGCCTCTTCAACCGCAATCTTCTCACGACTGGGATCAATCACAAAAAGCACCCCGGGCTTGCGATCCATCTTTTGAATGCCGCCCAAATTCTTCTTCAAACGGGCCAGTTCACGTGTGAGGCTGGCCGCTTCTTTCTTCGACAAGCGGTCCATGACGCCATCCGTTTTAAGTTTTTCAATCTCTTCCAAACGGCTTACACTTTTGCGGATGGTTTCCAGATTCGTCAAGGTTCCGCCCAACCAGCGCTCCGTGACCCAGAAAACTCCACAATTTTGGGCCATGGTTTTGACAATCTCTTTGGCCTGTTTCTTGGTCCCCACCACCAAAATGGATTCCTTCTGGAGAACACAATTTGCTAGAAAATCGCAGGCCACCTTGAGTTGATTCACTGTCTTTTGTAGATCAATGATGTGAATCCCATTGCGCTTCTCAAAAATAAAACGCTTCATCTTGGGATTCCAGCGACTGGACTGATGCCCAAAATGGGCCCCTGCTTCTAAAAGCTCTTTGACACTGACTTGAACAGACAAACGATCCTCCTTTTGTTTCAAACAACTCAAAAATCCGAAACTTTCTGATTCTTTGAATATTTGAATTTAGAATTTGTTTCGTGCTTCGGATTTCGTGCTTATTTTTAATTTTGTTCTTTCCCAAAAGCCTGACTACTATACCACAGCGCATTTCAAATGCAAGGCGAAAAGAGCACTTTCCAATTTAATGCATCGCAGCCTTTTCATTGACCTTTTCTAAAGCAGCCTGAAGCTCTATCCTCTTCATCTCTAAATAGTTAGAATCTTTCAGATGTTCCACTTGAACAGCCTCTCCCATCACCAAACGCGCCCGATTGTAGGGACGAGGGATTTTGAAACGGTCCCAGGTTTCCAAAACTTTTACATGTTCACAATCATAGGCGACTGGGAGAATGGGACAATGGCTTGCCGAGGCCAAGGCCACCACGCCCATTTGGACGTAACCTTTCGGGCCGCGCGGGCCATCCGGCGTCACGGCCAAATCAAAACCCTGATCTATGTAACGCTTCAAACGTAACAGCGCTGGATATCCTCCCCTGGAAGAGGAACCCCGTACCACTTCAAACCCAATTTCCTCAACAAAATCACTGACGATTTGACCATCCCGACTCAGGCTAGCCAAGACGCATATTTTTTTGTGCCGGGCCAAAGATAAGTAGCAAAAAGGCATGAGCATGAGTTGACAATGCCAAAATGCAAAGAGAATGGGACGCCCTCGTGATCGAGCTAAAAAATAATTTTCATCTCCCTCTATTTCCCAAGGGGTGGTGTGGCCGACCCAACCCATGTAGCCCAGACCCATGCGAATCAGAAGGGTCCGTAGAGGAGGTGATTTAAGAAGCAAATTGAACTTCATACAATTTCCGATACAAGCCTTCTTTTTGAATCAGCTCATCATGCGTCCCCGTTTGAATCATCCGGCCCTGATTCAAAACCAATATTTGATGCGCGTTTCGAACCGTGGACAAACGATGCGCAATCACGAGCACCGTGCGGCCCTCCATAAGCCTTGTTAAGGCCTCCTGAACGGACCTTTCCGACTGAGAATCTAAAGATGAAGTAGCCTCGTCCAAAATAAGAAGCCTGGGATTTTTCAAAATGGCCCGGGCAATTGCAAGCCGTTGTCTTTCTCCCCCCGAAAGCTTCACACCTCTTTCCCCCACCAAGGTGTCATACCTTTCAGGAAGCGCCATGATAAAATCGTGGGCATTGGCCGCTTGAGCTGCTTCTATGAGTTCACTAGAATTCATTTCGACACGACCATAAGCGATGTTGGCACGAACGGTGTCATTGAATAAAATGACCTCTTGAGTGACCAGGCCCATTAAACCTCTTAAAGATTTAAGCGCGATCGAACGAATGTCTTTTCCATCTATTTTAATTTCTCCCTGCTGGGGATCGTAGAAACGGGCAATCAAATTGGCCATGGTGGATTTTCCAGAACCACTGGGCCCGACCAGCGCCGTGATTTCTCCCGCCTTCATCTCAAAATGAATGTCTCTGAGAACCCAATCTTCTTCATATCGAAAAGCCAAATTTGAAAAGCGAATCCCTTCACGAATATCACTCAGTTCAAAAGCACCCTTCTTGTCTCTAACCGCAGGGACTTCATCCAGAATTTCAAAAACTCTGACGCCCGCTGCATTGGCTTGTTGAACAAGGCTATTGACCTTTCCTATTTTTTTGAAAGGTTCATAAATCAAATAAAGCGCTGTCATGAAAGAAAGAAATGTATCTAGACTCAAATGCCTGGCTCCATACCAAAAGCAAAAAGCTGCTCCGCAAGAAGCCACCACTTCAATGACGGGTCGGGTAAGCTCTGCCGCACGCACGGCATCCATCATGGATTTAAAGAAACGACGATTCTCTTGAGAAAACCGATTGATTTCATACTCTTCCATTGAAAAAGCCTTCACCACACGAATCCCACTGATCGTCTCATGTAAAATAGATGTTAAATCTCCGACCTGCGTTTGGGCTTGGCGAGTTGCCTTTCGAACCCTTTTCCCGAATTTAACAATTGGATAAACGGCCAGGGGAAAAATAAACAAAGACATGCTCGCCAAAAAAGGGTCGAAATAAAAAAGGGTCCCCAAGAGTCCTAAAAGGCTTAAGGGTTCTTTCACCATATCTGTAATAGCGTTTGAAATCCCATACTGAATCACAGACACATCATTGGTAACACGAGAAATGAGATGACCTGTTTTTCGATGCGAAAAAAAATCAAGCGACAAATCATGAAGATGACGGTACAAACGATCTCGAATATCCGAAACAGCCTTTAGCCCCACCCAATTCATGTAATAGGCCTGCCCAAAATCTGAAAGTCCTCTCATCAAGAAAACAAGCAAGATCAAGCCTGGAACCATAAAAAACATCGAGGGGCTCTTGCTTACAAAAGCCACTCTCAAAACAAATTTCAAAACCCACACAACCGCTGTATTAAAAATAGAAAAAAGGATCATGCACAAAAAGGCCGTCGCTAAGCGAGGCCAATAGGGTTTTACAAATTGCAAAAGTCGTCTATACGTTGTCACTCATTCACCCTTTTTAAAATAATCTCTGCAGCCCTCGCACTTGCCCCAGGCTCACCCAATTTCTGAAGAACTTCTCGCAAGGCTTGCCGAGTTTCATTCAAAACCTTTTCATTCGAAAGAAAATCCTTTGTCATTTGAGCCAAATGTTCGGATTTAAAATCCTCCTGCAAAAGCTCTGGAACAATTTTTTGGGCGGCCACCAGATTCACGAGTCCCACAAAAGGGACTTGAATCAAACGACGAATTAAAAAAGCCGTTATCCGCGAAACCCGGTAAAACACAATCATGGGAACACCGCAGTAGGCCGTTTCCAAGGTTGCAGTCCCAGAACAGACCCACGCAAATTGAGAAGCGAGAAGACATTCTCTCATACGGCCTCGATAAAGATGCATAAAATCCTCACCCTTCGTGCTTCGACGAATTTCCTCATAAAGGTAATCCGTCGCACAAGGAACAAGAAAACATATTTTGGGAAACTCGCGCCTCATTTGGCGGGCCGCCTCTAGGAGCACGTCCCAATGACGATGAACTTCGTTCACGCGGCTGCCGGGCAAAATAGAAATTCTAGGATAAAATTTTTCTAGCTCCTTTGACATCCCTGAGGATGTTTGTTTTTCCCCTTCATCCACCAGCGGATGACCGACAAAATCAACCGCCATGTTGTTTCGCTCATAAAAATCTTTTTCAAAAGGTAAAATCACCAACATGCGGTCTATGATTTTCTTCATGAGCCCTAAACGCCTCTTTCCCCAAGCCCAAACTTGAGGACTCACATAATAAATGACTCGCACCTTTTTCCGGTGTGCCCTTTTCGCAAATCTCAAATTAAATCCTGGAAAATCAATCAACACAACTGCATTGGGTTTCCACTCATCGAGCGTCCTTGAAAGTTCTCTAAAAACACGTCTGAACTCGCGATAATGTTTCACCACCTCCAAAAGTCCGATCACGGCCCACCGGGTCATGTCCTCCAAAATCTGAACCCCATTCTGACGCATCAAGGACCCACCCACACCCAAGAGTTCGACGGAAGGATCTTTTTGAATGAGCGCCTGGGCAAGCTGTGCACCCATTTTATCTCCCGAGGGCTCTCCTGCTAAAATCATGATTCTAGGATTTGAGTTCATGATAAAACCAGTGCAAAATGAAAAGTGTAAAATTAAAAATAAAGAAAAAAAGGTTTACTGAAATCGTTCTCAATTTTTCATTCTTAATTTTTCATTCTTAATTTCTTTCAACACTTCCATCGCCACCTCTAAAGCCATTTTTCCATGCTCCCCCGACACCAGAGGGTTTTTCGCATGACGCACGCAATCCATAAAAGAAGCGATCTCCAACTTTAAGGGTTCGGCCTTTTCAAATTTAATATTTTTCCAAGAAATTTTCCCATTTTCCTTGTGATAAATCTTCCCCTCCTGCCTTAAATAATCCAAAGAAATGTAGGCGTCCTCTTGAAAAACCCGCACCTTTCTCATGCGCTCCACAGAAACCCGGCTCGTGGTCAAATTGGCAATACAGCCATTTTCAAATTCCAATCGGGCATTGGCAATGTCTTCAAAGGCGCTGAGGACGGGAACTCCCACGGCACGAATTTCTCTTAAAGGGGAAGGGGTCAACTGCAAAATCACATCAATGTCATGAATCATCAAATCCAAAACAACCCCCACATCCGTTCCCCGCTCAGGAAAAGGGCTCAGGCGGTGACACTCGATAAAGCGCGGCGAGGTCAGAATTTTCTGGAGCGCCTGAAAGGCGGGATTGTAACGCTCAATATGCCCTACTTGGAGAATCAGTCCCTTTTGCTGAGCCTTTTGGATCAGTGCCGCTGCCTGTTCTACCCTTTGGGCAATCGGTTTTTCCACAAGGACATGAATCCCCCGGTCCAAAAGAAATTCTGCCACTTTGAAATGATCCACCGTCGGAACTGCCACACTCGCCAAATCAATTCCCGAAGGCAACCCTTCCAAACTTTGTAAAGGCTGCGCATGATAGCGATGGCCCCACTTAGAAACCTTCTCCCAATCAAGGTCCACAAGCGCGACCAATTCAACATCTGAAAGCTCAGAATAAATTCGGGCATGTTCTTTACCCAAATAACCAACCCCTACGACCACCGCTTTAAGTTTTTGCATTTTCTCGCCCCAATCCCACCATGCTCAATCCCCACCGATTCGCTTTTTCAAAAAAAAATTTTCGATCTAAAATTAATGTTTTTCCTGCCTCTACCCCTAAAAGAGATGCCTTGGCTTTTCGAAGCACCCGCAATGTCTTGAGCCCAATCACCGGAACATCATAGCGCATGTCTTGATGGGACCGTGCCATTTTCACCACCACCGCCCCTTTTCCTGCCAATTTTCCGCCTCTTAAAATGGTAGCATCAGTCCCTTCCATACCTTCCAAAGCAACCAGAACTCCCTTTTTCACCACCACCGTCTGCCCCACCTCTAAATCCGCTAGGACCTTTGCCACTCTCAAACCATATTTCAAATCTTGCCAGTCTTCATCTGATGGCGCATGATTTGTTAAAACACCCTCCTCGGCCAATTCACTTTTTAAAAACAACGTGGACTCAAGAAAATGGACTCCCTCTTTCTCCCATTTTTGAATCAATCCCCCCAAAAGACTTTTGGCATCTTTCTGGGGAGAACCCTTAAAAAATTTCAACCCCTCCACATCAAATTTCAAAGCCCTCAAAGCGAACTTATGTGGAATTTGACCCGCCATCACCCAGTCATGGACCTGACTCTCTTTTAAAATTTTCAACAACTTTCCAATTTCTCCGATGCCGATCCAGAACATCTGATCCACAAATTTTCCAAATGAGCGATCGGTAATCCCCAGAAATCCAATTCCGATTATTTTCTTCACCCCTTGCTGACGGGCCGACTCAGCCACTGAAAGAGGGAAATCTCGATTTCCAGCAATAATACCTAGGGAGTCTATGTTATGCATTTTCATCTTAATTTTTTGTGACAATCCTTGAGGAGGTTTCGGTAAGCCGTATGAATAGGGGCAAGGGTCAAGAGTCAAGAAAAAACACTAAATTGATTATTCTTGACCCATGACCCATGACCCTTGCCCCTCGCAAGAGAAATACAAACAACACTTCACCCTACAACATCATCTTCCAATCCCTCTTTCCGAAGCTCGAACAAATTCAAGAAGATGCTCCATTTCAGGGGAAGTTGGAATTTCTGCTTCGACTTTCGAAACGGCATGGGCCACGGTGAGTTTGGACCGAAAAAGAATCTTAAAAGCCTTTTTAATGTTTTTTTGCAATTCTTGATTCATGCCGCTGCGTGTGAGTCCCACACCATTGATGGTACGCACCACCGCGGGATGACCATCCACCATCGCATAGGGAGGAACATCCTGAACGACTTTCGAACATCCACCCACAATGGCCAGGGTTCCAATCTTACAAAACTGATGAACAGCAGAGAGTCCCCCAATGACGGCCCCATCTTCAATATCCACATGTCCAGCCAATGTCCCCACATTGGCAATAATCACGCGACTTCCCACCCGGCAATTGTGTGCCACGTGGGCATACGCCATGATCCAGCAATCTTCTCCCACAAGGGTTGCTGTGTCTTCACCCGTCCCCCGATTGATGGTCACAAATTCACGAATGACGGTCCGGGCACCTATCCGAGCGTAAACCTTTTCACCTTTAAATTTTTTATCCTGCGAGTCGCTTCCCACAGAGGCCCAAGGGTAAATACGCACATCCGTCCCGATGAAGGTATCGCGCCCAATCACCACATGGGAATCAATGAAAGACCCCTTCCCAATCTCTGAGCCTTCCCCTACAATCGAATAAGGACCTATCTGGACATCAGAATCAATGCGTGCAGTGGGATGAATAATCGCGGTTGGATGAACGGACATGATTTAAACCCTTTAAGAAAAGCCCACAGTCCACGGTCCATAGTCGATAGAAAAATAAAAAATCCCTTCGAACTATTGACCATGGACTATGGACTGTTATGTTCCAGCTCCACCAAACCAAACATCAAATCTGCCTCGGCCACCAATTGATCTTGGACAAAGGCACTTCCTTTAACCATCCCTGTCTTACTGCGAGCCCGAAGCAGTTCAACTTCAAAACGCAATTGATCGCCTGGGATCACCGTCTTTCGAAATCTTGCATTGTCAATCGCCGTAAAATAAGCAAGTTTGCCTTTCGCCTCAGCCCTGCTTAAAAGCATGACCCCCGCCACTTGGGCCATGGCTTCCAAAATCAATACACCCGGCATCACGGGATGCCCAGGGAAGTGACCTACAAAGAAACTTTCAGTGATCGTCACATTTTTCAAACCCACGGCCTTTGTGTCTGTCATTTCAAGCATCCGATCTACCAAGAGAAAAGGATAGCGATGAGGCAAAACTTTCTGAATGGCCACCGTATCTAAAATACCATCCGCCATCATAAATCCTCCTTAAGACCTCGCAAATTCGTGAATGGAACCTTCTTCAACCAACGCACTTGCCAATCGCTTGGCAAATTCAAAATTCATCGCATGACCTGATTTGATGGCCATCACATGGGCCTTGAAAGGTTTTCCCAAAAGATAAAGATCCCCCATCAAATCCAAAACCTTATGCCGGACGCATTCATCCGGAAACCTCAAACTTTCCTTGCTGAAAATGGCATCCTTTCCCACCACCACGGCATTGTCCAAACTCCCGCCCTTGATCAAACCTTGCTTCATCAAATATTCCACTTCATGATAAAAACAAAAGGTCCGACAAGGAGCGATTTGAGAAATAAAATTTTCTTCGTTCACTTCCACCGTATAAAATTGGTCCTTGATCTTGCTGTCCTTGTAAGACAGGGTAAATGAAATGCGGCAGCTCTCGGAGGGAATGGCCACCAAAGACGCATCACCCTCCTCGTAATAAACGGGTCTGGACAATCTCAAACACGTTTTGAGAGACGCCTGCTCTTCGATCCCACTGGAGCGAATCATTTCGACAAAAGCCAGAGAACTTCCATCTCCCACGGGAGGTTCATTCGCCTCCATTTCAATCAGCAAATTGTCAATCCCACACCCCATCAAGGCCGCCAAAACATGTTCCACCGTATGAACCTTCACACCCTTTTCCTCAATGGTGGTCCCGCGTGTAACTCCTGTCACATTCGAGAGCCTCGCCTTCACCACCGGGCGCTCAGGAAGATCCATGCGAACAAATTCGATGCCCGTATTGGGAGGGGCAGGCAAAAAAGTAATGCGTGTTTTATTGCCCGTATGAAGGGCAATGCCTGAATAACTCACTTTTTTAGAAATCGTTTTTTGAAATGGCATCTGAAACCTACTGAGAATCTTTCAATTTCTCCACTTTTTTTTCCAACTCTTTCACCCGGTCGAAAAATGGACCCAGGCGGCGAACATTTGCAATATTTCTTTTTTCTTCTTGAATGGGAAGGGCGGGAGAGCCCCACAAAACCATACCTTTTGGCACATCCTTTGAAATTCCAGATTTTGCGGCAATAATAACCTCATCCCCCACTTCAATATGTCCGACCAAACCCGCCTGTCCTCCAATAATCACATGATGACCAATCTGGGTCGTCCCGGAAATCCCCACTTGGGCTACAATCAGGCAATGTTCACCGATTTCAACGTTATGGGCCACCTGAACCAAATTATCAATCTTGGTCCCTTTTTTAATCACCGTCTTCCCAAAGCGAGCGCGGTCCACCGTGACATTGGCCCCCATTTCTACATCATCTCCTATCACCACATGTCCAACCTGGGGAATTTTATGATGAACCCCATCCACCGTCTCAAAACCAAAGCCGTCGCTACCAATCACTGTCCCACTGTGAATGATGACACGATCCCCCATCACCGTCTCTTCTCGAATCGTGACATGGGGATAAATCAAAGTGTCTCGACCGACTTGACTGTGATGACCGATAAACGAACCCGCCCCGATCGAGCTTCCTTTCCCAATCTGAACGCCCTCTTCAACCACGGCATAAGGGCCAATGTTTACCGATGGCCCTAAGGAAACGTCCTTCCCTAGAACGGCTGTAGGATGAATTCCCTTTGGAAATCCATTGGATGAAGGTTTAAACTGTTCAACAACCTTGTTAAAAGCCAGAGAAGGATTCTTACAGCGAATGACGGTTTTACCAGGAGGAGGAGAAATTTCCTCTCCTACCAAAACCGCACTGGCTCTCGTCTCATCCAAAAAAGGAAGATATTTAGGATTCGAAAGAAAAGTAATATCCCCTTCCCGGGCCTCCTTCATTCCGGCCACACCTCCAATCTTGATCTCTGGGCGACCCAAGAGTGTTCCTCCTACCAGTGTTGCAATGTCTTTTAAAGAAAGTTCCATGAAATACCGTTTCTCGTTTATCGTTGATCGTTTATCGTTAATGGAAATTCTATATTAACGTTTAACGTTCAACGTCTAACAGCTTTTACTTTGCCTCCGCCGGCTTATCCTTCGCCCCTTGGGCTTTCGCCTTCGCCTTTTCATTCATTCTCTTGGTCACCTGTGCTGAAATATCATAGGTAGGGGTTTTATAAAGAAGGGCACGATCGTTGAAAATCAGATTGTACTTTCCTTCTTTTCCAATCTCCTCAATGGTGGCCTTGATATCATCAAAAATCCCCTTCAAGAGAAAATCCCTTTTGTTTCGAAGCTCGCTTTTTGTCTTTTCATCAAAATCCTTCAGTGCATTGATCTTCTCATTAATGACAGATTCCTTCTCTTTGCGAGCCTCTTCATTTAAAAGTTCTGATTCTTCCTTCAACTTCTTAATTTCATCCACCATCTTGGCCCTCTCAGCCGTTTTCCCCTTACCCTCTTCCTTCAACTTCGCATCATTCTGCTTCGTGAGGTCATATTCGTTAAAAACCTTTTCGACATCCACATAACCTATTTTTAAATCCTCTGCCCAAGCCTTGTTGAACAAACTCAAAAAAAACAAACCCGCTACCACCATCGCCAACTTTTTCATCTCAATCTCCCCTGTTTAATTTTTATTAAAATGAATAACCGATATTAAAATCAAATCTCCCCTTGCTGTCCTGAAACCTGTCCCGATCAATGGGCCAACCATAATCCAAACGGATCGGGCCAATGGGCAACTCCAATCGAAGGCCAATTCCCGCGCCTGCCCTCAAATCCCCCAAATCAAATTCTCCATAATCCTCATACACATTCCCCGTGTCATAAAAAACAGCTCCGCGAACCTTTTCAATAATGGGAAACGTCAGCTCAGTACTTCCCATAATCATGGAACTTCCTCCGATGGGTTCACCGTTTTCGTCCTTCGGGCCCACATCTCTAAACTTAAAACCGCGAATGGTATTGGCCCCCCCTAAGAAAAATCTTTCGAAAAGGGGAACTCGATCCGTATCTCCGAAACTGTCCACCAAGCCCGCTTGACCACTCAAACGTAAAACGAGGGACAAGGGCAGGGGAAAATAAATGCTGTGCTTGGTCACATATTTCGTAAAATCGCGGTCAAGGCCCAGCGGTCCCCCTGCCAGCTCTCCACTGATCGCATTTCGCATGCCCCGAGTGGGAGAAAGGGCGCTGTCGCGGGTATCCCGCGTCAGGGCCAATTCGATGCTGCTCACATCGGCTGTCCCTTCCTCTTGCTTAATGGCATCCGAGGCCTTATCCGAAACATTTCGAATTTCATCCTCCTCCAAGGTGTAGGTCAAATCCGCTCTCACAAACTCCATCAATCTCTTCCCCAATCGAAGATCTCCTCCGGTTCTTCTTTCATCATAAACATCGCTCAAGAAACGGCTGTCCCTTCGGTAAAGATCCATACCGAAAGAGATCGGACGGTCAAAAAGCCACGGCTCTGTCCAGCTCAACGTATAATCCTGGCGCTTGGTTCCCACCTGGGCTCGAATCCGAAGCTTCTGGCCATCGCCCGTAAAGGTGGGGAAACTCTTCCAATCAAAATTCTTTTGAGTGAGTTCCACAAAACCAATCAAATTATCAATCGAGCTGAAACCCGCCCCAAATCCGATCTCTCCCGTCTTCGTTTCCTCCACATCAACTAAAAGATCCTTGTGATCCTCTTTATCCGTGGACTCAATGTCCATGTAGACGGTTTTGAAATATCCCAAATTCATCAAGCGCTCTTGGCTGCGGCGCACCTTGACCCCATTAAAAACCTCGCCCGGCTTCACGGCCAATTCCCGCCGAATTACAATGTCTTTGGTCTTCGTATTGCCCCGAATCTTAATCTCGTTTAAATAAGACATCTGGTTTTCCGTAATGGAATACGTGACATCAATACACTTGGTTTTGTCATTGTAAACAGTCTGGGGGCCAATCACCGCATCCACGTAGCCCTTGGCCAAATAATAATCCCGGATCTGATTCACATCATTCCTCAATTTATCCGGCGTAAAAATCTGCCCAGGGGTCATTTTAAAAGGCTGGGTGATCTCTTGAGTCGGGAATGTCTCATTGCCCTCCATGACCACCTGTCCTACATAATAGAAGGAGCCCTCCTCTACCGTGATGAGAAGGGTCATCCTTCGACCCGTCTTGTCATAAGAAAATTTCACATCTTTAATTTCGGCATCAATGTAACCTTGAGAGCGATAAAACTCCAGTAAGCGTTCTTTATCCTCTTCAAAAACATCCTCGTTGAAATTGCCCCCGAAAAAGATGAAAGGCCTTCGGGTTTTCATTACCTTGCGAAGACGCTTGGTGGGGATGGCTTTATTTCCTGAAAAATCCACCCGCCGAATCTTGATATGAGCTCCCTCATGCACGTGGATGATGATGGCCGCATGTCCGATCTCCTTATCAATGGAGAGAGAATAATCCACTTGAGTATTGGGATAACCCTTGTCCCGGTAGAAATCCTTAATCGCCTGAACATCCTCTTTGAGCTGAGTTTCATTGAGGCGGTCCCCAATGGCCAATTTCATTTTTTTCTTCAAGGCCTTCTCATTAAATTTTTTATTTCCCTCAAAAACGATTTCCTTCACAATGGGTTTTTCAACCACGATAAAAGTCACCACCCACCCATCAAAATCCTCGTATACATCCACCTGGACATCAGAGAAATAGCCCATCGCGTAGAGGCGCTTCAAATCATCGTCCACATCGGACTGCTGGAAGGAAGAGCCCTCATGTGTCTTTGCCCGGGACAGAATAAGATCCCGATTGATCGAGCGATTGCCCTGGACCTCCACCTTCTTCACAAGCTTCTCACCGGACGCTGCCCAAAGGAATGTTCCCTGGCTCGTAAAGGCAATCCAAAAAACAAACAGACTTAAAATCATCTTCCGTATCATGACTCCGCCCCCTCTTTTGAATCCAAGGACAGAGATAGAAAATGAGAATCGAGACGCGACAGGTTGGCCCAGATGGACTTGAAGAAAACGTAGGCATACCTGCAAGGTACGTCGAGGCTTTCTGAAAGTCCAGATGGGCCAAGATGTCGCGTCGAATTCCATTTTCTATCTCTCTCCTTGGGTTGAACTATGATTTTCAAAACGTGTGTACTCACTGATGAAGGTTAATTTTAAATCTCCCGTCGGCCCATTCCTCTGTTTGGCAATCATGATGTCGGCCTCGCCGGGAGAATCTTCTGGATTATAATACTCTCTTCTTAAAAGAAGCACCACTGTATCAGCATCCTGTTCAATGGCCCCCGATTCTCGCAAATCCGAAAGCCGAGGTTTATTCTCAGGACGATTCTCAGCCGCCCGATTCAACTGAGAGAGAACGAGCACTGGAACATTCAACTCTCGGGCCAGGGCCTTTAAAGAACGGCTGATCTCTGAAATTTCCTGCTGCCGATTTTCAGATTTATTGCTGGAAGTCTGCATCAATTGAAGATAATCAATCACCAAAAGACGAATGTCATAGGCCGCCTTAAACCGCCGGGCCTTGGCCCTCAGCTCCGTTACGGAAAGACCCGGCGTATCATCAATGTAAAGCGGGGCCTCGGAAAGCATGCTGGCCGAAGTCACCAATTGCGACCAATCTTTATTCGCAAGAAATCCCCTTCGAACATGATGAAGATTCACCCGGGCATGAGAACATAAAAACCGCTGCACCAATTGCTCCTTGGACATTTCAAGGCTGAAAATCCCAACCGGCATTTTCTCCACCACGGCCACATGCTCCGCAATGTTCAGCGCAAAAGCCGTTTTCCCCATCGAGGGCCTGGCCGCAATGACAATCATGTCCGAAGCCTGAAGCCCCGAGGTCCGCTCGTCAAAATCTGCAAAACCGGTTGAAAGCCCGAGAAGCGCCCCCTTTTTCTGAAAGGCCCGGTCAATCGCCTCCATGCTCTGACGCACCAAATCCTTGAAGGGGAGATTGGAAGTGATTTGAGATCGCTTCTCGACAATGTCAAAAATCTTTTGCTCGGCCACATCCAAAAGCTTATCTACGGATTCTGGACCCTCATAACATTTGGAAATAATCTCGCTCGCGGTATGAATTAAATTTCTCAAAACCGCTTTTTCGCGAACAATGCTCACATATTCTTCAACATGCGACGAGGAAGGCACCGCTTGTGGCAAGAGGGCAAGCGTACTTGCACCTCCCACCATCTCAATTTCATTCGCCTTTGAGAGAAATTCCGTCAAGGTAATCAGATCCAAAGGCCGATTGTGATCGTAAAGTTGAATCAGGGCATTAAAAACTTTCCGATGAGATTCCAGATAAAAACTATCAGGTTTCAACTGAGAAATCACCGTCGGAATGACCTCTTGATCAATCAAAATCGAGCCGAGAACGCCCATTTCGGCTTCGAGATTTTGAGGAGGTAATTTCTCGATGGGAACACCTGCAACTGACTTCATTCTGATAAAACCTCTAGGCCTTGACAACCACCACTTTTAATGAAGCTTCTACTTGGCTGTGTAATTTCACCGTGGCCTTAAAATCTCCAAGCGACTTAATCGCTTCTAAATGAATCTTCCTGCGATCTAACAAAATATCCTGTTTTTTTAAAGCTTGGGCCACATCTAAATGGGTCACAGAACCATACAATTTATTTTCTTTTCCCACACGTACGGGGATTTGACACTCCAAAGATTCCAGACGCGACTTTAAGGCTTGAGACTCTTCCAAAATCTTCTTCTCGGACGCCTCACGATTCTTAGCCACATCCTTCGCCATGCGAATCACACCCTGATTCGCCAAGAGAGCCAAATGACGAGGAATCAAAAAATTACGGGCATACCCATCCGCCACTTTGACCACGGCACCTGCGTCACCCAATTTTTCTATTTTCTCTAATAATAAAACTTCCATAATTGCTTATCTCCTTAAAACAGCGGTCAGCATTCAGTGTTCAGCAAAAAAATAAACTCCCTATAAAACTGAACGCTAAACGCTGTCTTTTATTGATCAATCACATGCGGGATCAGAGCAATATACCTCGCCCTTTTCACGGCCTCTGCCAATTGCCGTTCATGAGAAGAGCAATTCCCTGTGATTCTTCGAGGAATGATTTTCCCACGCTCCGTCAAATTTTTTCTCAAGCGATTCGTGTCTTTGTAATCAATGGCCTCGACATTATCCAAGCAAAACTTACACTTCTTCTTGCGAATCACCTTCTCTTCGCGTTCGGCTTTACGATCCTCACGCTTCTTATCATCTCTTCTGCGATCATCTCTGTCTCTAAAAAACATGTTTCTTTCCATAACTTCCCCTTTATTATGTACCGATGTGCCGATGTGTCAATGCGCCGATGTGCCGATGAAATCAATCATTTTTTGACATCGGTACATTGGCACATCGGCACAATTTACTCAAAAAGGAATATCATCCTCGGACGGATGCTCTTCTTCAGCTTCCACCCCTGCCTCTCTGGCAGGAACCGTTGCCTCTTGTGGAGAGGATCCCTTGGGACGACCTAAAAATTGAATCCGATTGGCACTGACCTTCAAACGGCTCCTCTTCTCCCCTTCTTTCGTCTCCCAAGAATCCAGCTGGAGGCGCCCCTCGACTAAAATCGGAGAACCCTTTGTCAAATACTGACCCGCCGTTTCCGCCTGACGGCCCCAGACCACAATATCCACAAAACAAACTTCTTCTTTCTTTTCTCCTGTCTTTGAAAGGTAAACACGGCTCGTGGCCAAACCCAGATCTGCGACCGCTTGTCCCCCAGACGTGTATCTCACTTCAGGATCCCTTGTGAGCCGACCCACCAAAAAAACACGATTTAGATCTGCCATACACACCTCCTTTTCCGAGCCGGCGGCTTTTAATATTTAACAGTTATACGCCCTCGATGGCCCTGGTAGTCGCCCGATTCATCGGGCAATCCCTTGTAGTCACCCGATTCATCGGGCAAGATCCATGCAAGGGGCAAGGGACACGGCCCCATCCATGGGGCGACTGCAAATTCTTCAAAAGCGCTTGATTAATTCTTAATCAGGAGATATCTCAACACCTGAGCAGAAGTCCTAAGTTTGCTCTCCATCTTGCGCACGCCTTCAGAGGAAGATTGAAAGACCAAAAGGACATAAGTCCCTTCCCGAAATCCTTTCACTTTATAAGAAAGCATTTTCTTTCCTTGAATCTCACGAGTTTGAACACTTCCCCCCGCACTTGCCAATTCAGTCTCGAATCCTTTAACCCATTTCTCTGCCTCAGCATCCTGCAAAGCTGGATCTAAAATCATCATGGTTTCGTAGTTCTTCAAAACAAACCTCCTTTAAATGAGCGTACAGCGTTGAGCGGACAGCGTACAGAAAAACAAATCCGCTCCCTGTAAACTAAACGCTAAACGCTGTCCGCTGAACGCTTATTTTTCTCTTTCGACTGAGCGTCACTCAAACATTTCTCAGCGGTATCAAGACCTTCCCCCACAAAGGCCATGACAAATTTGCAGGCCTTCTGAACCATTTTCTCAGTGCTGTCTAATTCGGACAAAGAAAAGGGACTCAACACATGCTTGGCATAATCTTCCTCTTTGTCCTCGGGAAGACCTACCCCCATGCGAAGCCTTGGAATTTCAAGGGTTGCACATGATTCCAAAATCGAAAGAAGACCCTTATGCCCGCCGGAACTCCCTCGGGGCCGAAAACGCAAATGGCCCAGCTTCAAAAAAACATCGTCTAGTATAACCAAACTCTCTTGGCCAGACAATTTAAAATATTCCAGAATCTTTCGAAACGCCCGGCCGCTGTGGTTCATGTAAGTGGCGGGTTTGACCAAAAGAAAATCCTGACCCGCTCTCTTTCCCTCAGCAACCAGGCTTTCCCATCTAGATTCACGACGGAAACGGATGTCACATGCCCTTGCCAATTCATCCATCACCCAAAATCCGACATTGTGCCGTGTCGCGTGATATTTTTCGTCAGGATTGCCCAGGCCCACCAACATCCTCATAATGACCAATCTCCCATTTCCAATGACAAATAAATGACCAACACCCCATTTCCAACGATTCAAGATGTGGGAAATGAGTCATTGGAGAATTGGAAATTAATTTGACATTTGTTATTGGTCATTGATCGATTTATTTCTTCTTCTCAGCTTCTTTTCCTTCCCCTTCCTTCTTCTGGGCCGCGGGTTCTTTCTTCTCACCCTTTTCAAGAGGAGCCGCCGCACCTTCAGCTCCCTCAGCAGGCTCCTTCGCCTTACCGATGACCTCAGGCTCCGTAATCTCGGCTTCCTTCGGTGTCTCTTCTTCCATCTTCGGCAATGCCACGGAGAAAACGCTGATCTCCTTGGCGGTCAAAATGTCCACACCCTCGGGAGGAACAATATCCCGAACGGAAATCGAGGCGCCTAAATTTAAATTTGAAACATCCACCACCAGGACTTGTGGAATGTTCATGGGCAAACACTCAATTTCTACTTCGCGCAAGGTACATTCCAAAACACCGCCCTCTTGTGTCACCCCCATGGGATCGCCTTTGCCCTCGACACGAACCTTCGTTCGCAATTTCTTTTCCATGGAAACTTCCTGAAAATCCACATGAATCACACAATCCTTCAAGGGATCCATCTGGACATCGCGAATCAAGGCCATTCTTCCCTTTTTCGTTTCTTGATTTTCCAAATCCAGCCGTACAATCAAATTTTCAAAGGCATGCCCCTTCACCACTTTTCCAAAATCCTTGGCGTCCATTTTAATCGCCGTTGCGGGCTTCCCATCCCCATAAATGACCGCGGGAATAAACCCCGCGCGGCGCAGCCGCTCAACAGATTTTCCTTTTTCCTGCCTCTCTTCAGCCTTCAACAAAAGATCCGCCATAACCCCTCCTTATAAAAACAGCGAACTCACAGATTCATTCTCATGAATGCGTCGAATCGCCTCTCCTAAAAGTTCAGAAACGGTTAACACCTTAATTTTTCCATCCAACTTTTTATCCTTCAAAGGGATGCTATCTGTCACCAGCAATTCCTTGATATGGGCCTTTTGAATTCTCTCTACTGCAGGGCCTGAAAGAATCGCATGGGCTGCTGTAGCGTAAATTTCGCTCGCCCCATTTTCATGCACAATTTTAGCGGCCTCGGCCAAGGATCCCGCCGTCGCAATCATGTCATCCACAATAATCGCGGCCTTTCCCCTGACATCCCCAATCAAATGAAGCACCTCCGCATCCGTTGCATTTACACGCCTCTTATCTACAATCGCCAAATCAGCTCCCAGCCTTGTTGCAAAGGCCCGGGCCCGCTTAATCCCTCCCACATCGGGAGTCACAATGACCCTGTTCTTTAAATTCAAGTCCTTTAAATAACGAATAAAAACCGGTGCCGAAAAAAGATGATCCAAGGGAATATCGAAAAATCCCTGAATCTGATCCGCATGTAAATCCATCGTCAAAACACGATCCGCACCGGCCGCCGTAATTAAATTGGCCACGAGCTTCGCCGTGATGGGAACCCGGGGCCTGTCCTTGCGATCCTGCCGTGCATACCCATAAAAAGGAAGCACCACGGTAAGCCTCGCCCCTGAGGCCCGGACAATGGCATCCATGATAATCAAAAGCTCCATCATGTTTTCATTGGCCGGGGGACACGTGGACTGCACCACGAAAACATCCCGCCCCCGAATGTCTTGATTGATGCGAACAAAAATCTCCCCCTCGCTGAACCTGGAAATCTCAATTTCGCCCAAGGGGATTTTTAAATAATCCGCGATTCTTTTCGCCAACTCAGGATTCGACGTACCTGAGAAAATGACCATTTCTTTCATATCACACCTTTTAAAATAGAAGTCAGAATTCAGAAGTCAGAATAATAAGGAGGTTATTTTATTCTGAATTCTGTCTTCTTACTTCTGTTTTCTGACTTCTGAATTCTGTTGTAATATCTTCGCCGGCACTCCCACCACCACAGCTCCATCTGGAATATTTTTCCCGCGTGTCACCACAGCACCCGCTCCCGTCACCGCCCTTTTCCCCATCTGCACAGGTGCCACAAAAATGGTCCCGCTTCCGACAAAAGCCCCTTCATCAATCTGAGTTGTGTGTTTGGCCTCCCCATCATAATTGGCCGTGATCGTTCCTGCGCCTACATTCACATGAGGACCCACTTGGGCATTCCCCAAATAGGTCAAATGCTTTGCCTTCGTCCCCTCTCCTATTTGAGAAGCCTTTACCTCCACAAAATTTCCAATCTCCACGCGGTCGGATAAATTTGTCCCCCCGCGAATATGGGTAAAGGGTCCAATCTCGCATGAGCGACCGATCTTCACCTCTCCTTCAATGACCGTAAAAGGATGAATCACCGAATCTTGTCCAATCTCTACCGTTTCATCAATGAAGGTAGAGGCAGGATCTATCAGCGTCACTCCCTGATACATCAAGTTTTCCAGCACTCTTTGACGCAAGACTTTTTCGGCTTGCGCCAACTGAGCCCTGGAATTGATGCCCATGATCTCATGGGCATCATCCACACAATACGCGGATATGGGCTTATTTTGAAGAGCTAAAATCTGAATCGCATCGGTCAAATAAAGCTCATTTTTCTCCGGATGAATTTGAATTTCATTCAGCGCATCCTGAAGGGCCGGCCAATCAAAACAATAGGTTCCGGAGTTAATTTCCTCAATGGCCTTTTCGTAAACCGTTGCGTGAGCCTCTTCTACAACACTAATCACTTCATCGTTACCACCGCGGACAATACGGCCATAACCGGTTGGATTAGGAAGCCTCCCTGTCAAAATCGCTCCATAGTATTGATCTTGCTCATGTTTTTCAACAAATTTTTTCAAAGTTTCTAAACGAAGGAGTGGGGCATCCGCACATAAAATTAAAACATCCCCCTGCCATTTTTTTAAAAAGGACCGAGCTGCCAGCACGGCATGCGCTGTCCCGAGGGGTTTTTCTTGAACTGCAAATTCAAAACCGGCGGGTAACTCTTTCTCAAGGGCCTCCCCTTGAGGACTCACAACCACAATTTTTTTCTCCAGAGGTAAACCCCCACACAGCTCTGCACTACGGCGAATCAAAGACTTTCCACATACTTGATGAAGCACCTTGGGAATAGAAGATTTCATCCTCTTGCCCTCTCCCGCCGCTAAAATAATGGCGATCATGCCTTTTTTCTCCATGAATCACTCCGAAAGTTGGCTAAAATTAGGATTTCGAATTTCGTGTTTATTCCTAAATGGCATACCTCAAATATTTTTCACACTTTATGCTTCTCTCAACCCCTACTTCTCCTTTATACTCTCTTTCCACTGCCCGGTGGTGTAATGGTAACACAGCAGTTTTTGGAGCTGCTTTTCTAGGTTCGAATCCTAGCCGGGCAGCTTAAATACCGTTGATCGTGCAACGTTGTTCGTTCTTCGTTAAAAGCATGACCCTTCCTCGAAATACAAAATTAGGCCTTAGAATATATCTTAAAATAGAAAGATCGTCGAATTGAAAAAATCAGAGAAAAGCTCTTTGGGAGGGAAATTTTTTAACCCTTCTTTCTTTCCGCTTCGTAGGCCTCTAACACCTTTGTTTGAATGTAATCTCTGGCTTCGACGGTGATGGGATGTGCAATGTCTCTATGATCTTCCTTGCGATCCTCGTCTTCTGAATGACCTTTCTCTGAAAGAGAGTGCTCGGGCAATTTCGCCCCGCACTGCGAACAAAACTTGCTCCGAACGGGCACTTTTTTATGACATTTCAGGCAGGGTTCCTTCATTTTCACACTGGGCATCGCAACAAATAAACCCTTTTTTCCCTCAATGATTTTTAAATCCCTGACCACAAACATGTCATCAAAGGTGAGGGTGACAAAAGCTTTCAATTTATTGTCTTCGGACTGCGTGAGATGAACTTTGACCTGTGTGATTTGCATCGTCCTCACCTCATCTTCCAACTCGCGTCTCGCACACACATGTCCAACACTCAGGAAACTCGCTCTGAATGATCTTTCGAATCTCGCAAGCGCTAGTTTGAGAAGGGGCCAGGCCAAAAAGGGTGGGACCACTACCTGAAAGAAGCGACCCCACAGCCCCTGCTCTTCTCAACATCTCTTTCATCGAAACGAGTGGAGGAAATTTCTTTAAAACCACATCCTCTAAACGATTCAAAAGGTTGCTTGCAAGGTCCCCAAGACGCCCTTCCTTGAGCGCTCCAAGTACTATTTTAAGATCACCGGCGCCTTGAGTCAAGGTCAAATTCAATTTCCCATAAACCTCAGGCGTGGGAACTTTAAATCGGGGATTGACCAACACCAGAGAAAAAGGTTTTACCCCTTTTACTTCTTCCAAAATATCCCCGATGCCTCTTCCCAAGGCGGTACCCCCCGTGAGAAAAAAAGGGACATCGGCACCCAAGGATTGTGCGATTTGAAAACTTTTCTCGGGCGGTAAGCGCATTTGAAAAAGCCGCTCAAGACCCTGGAGCGTCCAAGCCGCATTGCTCGAGCCCCCGCCCAGTCCTGCGGCCACGGGAATATTTTTTTGGATTCGGATGCGTACCCCCTTTTTGATTTTGGACGCTTCAAAAAAGGCCTGGGCCGCTGAAAAGGCCAAATTGCTAGGGCCCCTCGGAATGTCTGGATTCTCAGAAACAATCTCAATACCGGAAGAGATTTTTTCTAAAAAAATTTCATCCGCAAGCGTGATTTCTTGAAACACCGTTTCAATATCGTGATAGCCATCTTCCCTTTTGCGAAGCACCTCTAAATAGAGATTCACCTTGGCGGGAGAAAGAATAGCAATGGAATCACTCATGATGCGTCGCCCTTCATTTTATTTTTTCAATCTCTTTGACCTTGTTTCTCAATTTTTCATTCGCCTTACAATTGTTTCCGGGCTGCTCACCCCCTGGAGGAGGTGAACAGCCTGTCCGAAAAAAAGCCCCTGCTCATTTTAAGATAAGCAGGGGCTCAAAAAAACGAAGAAAGACCCATTACTTCTTATGACGATCCCTTCGACTTCTTTTCTTTCTTTTGTGCTTATTCATCTTTGCTTTTCTTTTCTTGCGACCGCAAGGCATGATTTTCTCCTTTTTAAGCTTTTGAACTTTGTATTGAATAAGATCCTTCGCTCTCACTCAGGATGACACCCCGTGTCCCCCTTGAACCTTCCTTTGGTTAATATATCACCTTGTTCAGCGGATATTCAATAATTCCTTCAGCCCCTTGAGACTTTAACTTTGGAATCAGTTCGCGAACGATCTTTTCATCCACAATGGTTTCAACGGCTACCCATCCCTCTTGATTCAATTTGGAAATCGTCGGTTGACGAAGAGCGGGTAAAAGCGCCACCACCGCCTGCAGTTGATGATCGGGAACATTCATTTTCACACCGACTTTTTCCTCCGCCATCAAAGCCCCTTTTAAAAGAAGGGCCAGATTTTCAATTTTCTTCTTTTTCCAAGAATCTTCCCAAGCCTTTTTATTGGCGATCACGCGAGTCGTGGATTCCAAAACCGTTTCAATGATGCGCAGATGATTGGCCCTGAGGCTCGATCCTGTTTCTGTGATTTCACAAATGGCATCCACCAATTCTGGGACCTTAATTTCTGTGGCCCCCCATGAAAATTCCACCTCTGCCTTGACACCCCGTTTCTTGAGAAAGGCCTTTGTAAGATTGACACCTTCTGTGGCTATTCTTTTCCCCTCCAAATCTTCCACCTTCTGAAATTTAGAATCATTGTGAACCGCGATCACCCACCTGACAGGGCGCAAACCTTGTTTGGCATAAATCAAATCGCAAACCTCATGCACATCCGAACCATTCTCGACAATCCAGTCCTTGCCCGTGAGTCCCAAATCTAAAACGCCGGACTCTACGTAGCGAGACATCTCCTGAGCCCGAATTAAAATGGCCTCTATTTCATTGTCATTCACGGAAGGCTTGTAAGACCGCTCCCCCACACGAATGTCGTAGCCCGCCTTTTTAAAAAGGGTGAACGTGGATTCTTGGAGGCTTCCCTTGGGTAAACCTAACCTCAGCTTCATTCCCGTCTCCCTCTTTTGAACCTTTATTGAATGAGATCCTTCGCTTCACCCAGGATGACACCTCGTGTCACCTTTAAACTTTCTTTTAGGCATATGCACTTGATTCCCCTCAGATAGAAAGAATTTGTAGTCGCCCCATTTATGGGGCAGCCTTGTGCCCCTTGCATGGATTGCCCGATGAATCGGGCGACTACTAGGGGAATCAAGTGCATATGCCTACTTTCTTTTTATAAAAATCACAACAGGCGCGAATCACACACCTGGGGCATCTGGGGTTTTTAACCTTGCAGGTGACTCGGCCATGTTTCATCAATTGAGAATGCAAACTCAATACCAAATATCGTGGCGCAACACAATGAATAACTTCTTGAACCGCTTCCAAAGGGGCATGATTCCACACCCATCCCAACCTTTTTGAAACCCGCTCTACATGAGTATCTATGGGCATGACAGGCCGATTCAGGGAATACAAAAGAACATGGCTGGCCGTTTTCACCCCAATCCCTTTTAGAGAAAGAAGATATTTTAAAGCCTGGGCTTCCTCCATTTCTCTCAAGAAATCCAGTGACAACTCTTTTCGGTCCCGATAAATACGTCCTAAAATTCTTCTGATTCTTAAAGCCTTGGTGTGATTCAAACCGCCTTTTTGAATGGCCGAAGAAATTTCTCCCACGGGAGCTGCCATCAAACCTTCCCAATTCCTGAATTTCTTTTTCAGCCTTTCAAAAGCCTCTTGGGAGTGAAGAGGTGTGGTGTTCTGCGCAAGAATGGTGAACACCAGTTCGTCAAGAGGACCTTTTTTTCCGTCCCGAACCAGACGTCCATGCTTTTCTTGCAGCAAATCATGGACTTTCATCACATTCATTCGAATGCGCTTTTGATCCTCTGGGGTCAGTTCTAAATTCATAAGCACCTGAAAATACAGTCGACAGTCGATAGACCGTGGACTATGGACTGTTTTTTATAACCACCCTTCTCCCCTTAACCAAAATCCTTCCCTCTGCAATCAATTTCAGGGCCTCTGGATATAGACGATGTTCCGCCTTTTGAAGGCGCGCATGCAACGTCTCTGGCGTGTCTTCATCCAACACCTTCACGGCCTCCTGAAGGACAATAGGCCCCGTGTCCAATCCCTCATCCACAAAATGAACCGTGCAGCCTGTGATCTTCGCTCCTGCCTCCAAGGCCTGCCGCCAAGCGTCAAGGCCCCGAAAAGCTGGGAGGAGCGATGGATGAATGTTGAGAATTTTACCTTTATAGGCCCTGAAGAAATCACCTTTTAAAACCCGCATGTAACCTGCCAGCACCACCCATTCGACCCCATGATTTTGAAGGGCGTGAATGTAATCAGCCTCTATAGAAGGCTCTAAATAAGTTTTAAATTTTCCGGGAGGAAGATAAAGATAAGGAATTTTATGAATTCTCGCCTTCTCTAAAATGGGGGCTTTTTCAACATCGGAAATGACAAGTACGATTTGGGCCTGGAGTTCTCCCTTTTGAATGGCCTCAAAAAGAGCCTCGAAATTCGTCCCTCGTCCCGAACCTAAAATGCCAATCTTCAAGAAGACCCACCTTTTCTGCTTGTTTTCTCATCAAAACACCTGTAAGAATTTAAAGAAATGCCCGTTTGAAGTCAAGGGAGGAGAAATCTCAAATCCAAATATCAAAAATCAAAGATCAAAATTAAGGAAGAATTCAATTTAATGGACTCCTTAATTTTGGATTTTGAATTTTGGACTTTGATTTTAAGGTAACCATGGCCTATAAAATTTTAATCGTAGATGATGACGAAGCCATTCGCTATTCGGTTTCCCGCATGCTTTCAGAAGAAGGCTATGAAATCCTTTCTGCCTCCTCCACAAAAGAAGCGATGGATGTCACCTCTAGGGAATCACCCGACACCGTTCTCATGGACATTCGCATGGGAACGAGCTCGGGCCTTGAAACCCTTCGCGAACTTAAAAAAATAGATGAGAAACTGCCTGTGATTCTGATGACCGCCTTTGGAACCACACAAACAGCCATCGAGGCCATGAAGCGCGGGGCCTTTGATTATGTTCTTAAACCTTTCGAACCTTCGGAATTAAAAGAACTCATTCAAAAAGCCGTCCATGCCCGTATTTCCATGCATCAAAAAGTGAATTTTGAACCCGGGACAGCCATCAACCTCGAGCAGGACCTCATTGTAGGATCCTCTAAAAAGATGCAAGAGGTTTATAAAATGATCGGGCAAGTAGCCCCCAAAGATGTTTCTCTCTTGATTCGGGGTGAAAGTGGGACGGGTAAAGAATTAGTAGCCCGAGCCGTTTACCATCATAGCGCACGACGAGATAAACCCTTTTTACCTGTAAACTGCGCCGCTATTCCGGAAGCCCTTTTGGAAAGCGAACTTTTCGGACATGAGAAAGGGGCCTTCACGGGAGCTTCTTCCCAACGCATTGGGAAATTCGAACAATGTCATGAGGGAACGATTTTCTTGGATGAAATTGGGGACATGGCTCCGTCTACACAAGCAAAATTTTTACGTGTTCTTCAAGAAAAAGAATTTCAAAGAATCGGAGGAACCCAAACGCTGCGTGTGAACGTTCGTGTCATCGCTGCAACCAATAAAAATCTTGAAGAGGAAATGAAAAAAGGTCATTTTAGAGAAGACCTGTTTTACCGCCTGAACACGATCACGATTTGGCTTCCCCCCTTGCGCGAGAAAAAAGAAGACATCCCAGAATTATGTCTCTACTTTCTAAAAAGATTTTCCCTGGAATTCAACAAGAATATTCTCGGATTTCATCCCGCGGGTCTTAAGGCCCTGACCCATTATTCCTGGCCGGGGAATATTCGAGAATTGGAGAACACGATCAAAAGGATGGTGATCACCACCAAGGGCAATTTAATATTGCCAGAAGACATTCAAATGCCTGAAGGGGAAAAAGAAAAGGGTCCAGGGTCCAGGATCCAAGGGAACATTCCCCAGATTGCTCAAACCATCTTTGATCTGATTCTAGAAGCCCAGGGACGCAATGAACAAGGTGAGATCATGGACCATGTCGAAAAAGAGCTGATCAAATTAGCTTTGGAAGAAACGCAAGGCAACCAACTTAAGGCTGCTCAAATCTTGGGGATGAATCGCTCAACTTTGCGAAAAAAAATTGAAACCTACAAAATCGTCAAAGGAGTGGTGGTGGAATAAAATCGACAGAATTTTATTATGAAAATCAATCTCGAAAAAATCCTGAGTCATGCCCAAGCTGAACTCCGCGTCCTTCCTCAGGGAGGAGATCAAGATTGGACTCGCCTCTTCAAAAAATTTCTTCACGTTGAGAACCATCGCCTTCTCATGGCCCATCGGTATGGAGCAGAAGGCCTCACCCTCATTCAAAACCGAAGCCATCTCATGGATATTTTGGTGAGGCATATTTTTGAATTGGCGCAAAGAGAGTACGCGATTCAACACGAGAGACCCCCCGTCAAAATGGCCCTGATTGCCCTGGGAGGCTACGGACGCCAAACCCTCAATCCCTGCTCGGACATTGACATTCTTTTTTTGGCGAAACAATCCTTGCAAACGCCCGAGGATCAAATTCTAAAACGCATTCTTTATCTTCTCTGGGACATTGGGCTCAAAGTGGGACAAGCGGTGAGAACCATTCCTCAAACAATCGAAGAGGGAAATCGCGATTTTAAATCTCGGACCGCGATGATGGAGGCCCGTTTCATCACGGGAGATGAATCCCTTTTTGAAGAATTTCAAAAGCTCTTTTCCAAAAAATGTTCATCCCTTCGCATCGCAGATTATGTAGCCTTTAAACTTGAAGAGATCAAGACGCGCCATCAGAAATATCAGGGAACCGTTTATTTGCAAGAACCCCACGTGAAAGAAGGCGTGGGGGGCTTAAGAGACATCGCCTCGATTCTTTGGCTTTATCAAGCCCTGAAGGGGTACCGAAGCTTTGAAGAACTTTTGGAACATCGCCTTATTTCAGAAAAAGAATTCAAGATCATCCAGAAATCCCTCAACTTTCTTCACCGCGTTCGAAATGAACTTCATTTTCTTTCTGGAAAATGTTTCGACATTCTTTCCGTTCCCCTGCAGCCTAAGGTCGCGAGAAATCTAGGCTACCGTGACACACCGATTCTCAAAATGTCTGAATCCTTCATGAAGGATTATTACCTTCATGTTCGAAACATCCATCAAATCACGCAAATGTTCCTTTCCCGAGACGAGATTCAAACCCAGCTCAAAATCCCTTTCCCCCAAAAATTCGTTCAGCGCCATGGGTTCTCATTCACCGCGGAAGAAATTTTTCCGGGAGAAAATCCAAATCTTTTCAGAGAAAATCCAGCCAAACTCTTCGAAGTCTTTCTCTACTGTGCCCAAGGCAATGACTCCCTCAGTCAAAGCTTAATTCAGCAAATTCGAGAGCATCTCTTTTTGGTGAATAAAAAAATACAAAGCTCTTCAGAAATATTGAATCACTTTGTTTCCCTCATGAGCTATGAAAGCCCCATTTCCAAAGCCCTTCGGGCCATGCATGATACAGGATTGCTTGGAAAGTATATTCCAGAATTCGGGAAGGCCACTTGTTTTGTTCAGCATGATTTCTATCATAAATACACCCTCGACGAACACACCTTGAAAGTGATCGAGTTTCTGGACGAACTTAAAACCACACAAGATCCCCGACAGCAAGGATTCTCGAAATTATTTAAGGAAATTCAAGAGCGGGACGTGCTTTTCCTCTCGGCCCTTTTTCATGACATTGCCAAAACCCAAGGTCATAACCATGCTGTGAATGGGGCTAAAATGGTGCAAGTGATTTTCGAGAGAATGCCTTACGACCCTATGAAGGCCGAGCGCGTGCGGCTCCTGGTCGAGCAACATCTGGTCATGTCTCATCTGTCGCAAAGAAGAGATCTCTCGGAAGAAAAAGTGATCATTGATTTTTCACAAAAGGTGGTGGATGTAGAAAATCTAAAAATGCTTCAGCTCTTGACTTTTGCGGACTGGCGGGCGACCAGCGAAGACGTTTGGACTGAATGGCGAGAGGCCCTTTTATGGGAGCTTTTTTATAAAACCAAGCGCTACCTGGAAGAAAAGGTGATTTTGCTCCCCTCAGAGATAGATGCCATGAAGGAATCGCACCTCGAGATTCTCACCCAAAAGGGCTTCTCTCGAGAGACCCTTATAAACCATCTGGAAACGCTGCCCGTCCATTATCTTCAGGCGTATCGTTCTGAAACCATCGCCGAACATATCAAGATGATTGAAGCACTTCAAAATCAAGACCCCCAAATCCATTGGGACTATCATGAAAAAACCAATGTCACGGACCTGACCATCTGCACGCGAGATCATCTGGGACTTTTTTCGGAAATGGCGGGGGTGATTGCAAGCCAAGAAGTGAACATTTTGAGCGCTCATATCTTCACGCGAAAAGATGGTTTCATTCTGGATAAATTCTCCCTGGAAAACCGTTACGAAAAGGGCATGCTCGACGAGCGGACACGTCAGAAAGTGGAAGAAGGAATGAGGAAGGTTTTGAAACGCACGGTGACGGTGGAAAGCTTTTTAAGGGCCCACACATCTCAAAAAATGACTGCCAAGAAGGCACAAGCCTTGATTAAATTTGACAACGAAACCAGCCTTGCCACCACTGTCGTGGAAATTCAAACGGATGATGAAGTGGGATTTCTCTATAAGGTCACGCGAACGTTTTCAAAGCTGGGACTCAACATTCACCTGGCCAAAATTGCGACGGAAAAAGCTCAAATATTGGATGTCTTTTACATCACCGATTTTGACGGAAAGAAAATTGACCACCCCAAGGTTCAAAAAGCGATTCAAGAAGAGCTTCAAAAAGCCATCCAAAGCCCGTTGGAAGAGATTTAACCCAGATTTTGCAATAGACGCGAGAACCGCTTATTTTTCATTCCCCTCGTTCACAACATTTTCCTAAAAAACCATGGCCCAAATAGAGATCAATTGTTATCATTTTCCAAAGCCTAAAGTCTTTTTAGGGATTCTTGAAAAAATTCATGAGACAACATGAATCAGAAAAAACCTACTCAAACCCATTGGGATGCCGTCTCCAAATGGTACGACCAGAAAGTCGGGAAAGAGGGCTCTGAGTATCACATGGAGGTTTTGATCCCCGGTCTTCTTCAAATGCTTCAGCCCCGAAAAGGGGAAAAAATCCTGGATCTGGGTTGCGGACAGGGAGTTCTTTGTCGGACCTTGGCCAAAGAAGGTGTGCACATGACCGGCATTGACGCCAGTCCCCTCCTCATTGAAAGTGCCAAACGCTATCCTGAAGGAAAAAATTTGATTCATTATCAAGCGCACGAAGCCCAAAGTTTGAAAGGGATTCCAGACACCTGTTTTGATGCCGTGGTTTCTCTCTTGGCCATTCAGAATATGAATCCGTTAGAATCCGTCATGAAAGAAGTCACACGTGTGGTTAAAAAAAGGGGGCATTTGCTCTGGGTTCTCAACCATCCTTGTTTTCGCATCCCGAAGGCATCTCACTGGGGTTTCGATGAAGAGGAAAAAATTCAGTATCGAAGAGTCGACCGCTATTTAAGCCTGATGAAAGTTCCCATTCAAATGCATCCAGGGGAAAAACCGGATGTCGTGACCTGGTCTTTTCATCGCCCGCTTTCTTTTTATTTTGAATTGTTTGCCTCATTTGGCTGGGCGGTGACAGGACTTGAAGAATGGACTTCTCATAAGAAGAGTGAGCCGGGACCCCGCGCTAAAGCTGAAGATCGTGCCCGGTTAGAAATTCCGCTTTTTCTGGCAATCGGGGCAGAGAAAAGTTAAGAGAACCCGTGTATTTTTGAACAACCCCCCAAACGCTGTCATTTCGAACGAGCCAAGGCGAGTGAGAAATCTTGTTTTTAACGCTAGCCCACGTTTCATCTGAAAATAGTCTTTAGTTATTCTTATACAATAAGTTATGATGACTTGTAGTCGCCCGATTCATCGGGCAGCCCCATAAATGGGGCGACTACAAGGGTGATTTTCATCCCCCTTTGTGACGGACAGTCATGGCCGCGCGAGGAACGCCTGAGTCCGCCTTGGATGCGAGGAAGACGCTCCGTGCCATGTGAGGCGTATTTTACAGTACGTCGAGCACGGCCGACCTCTCTTGCGACGCCAGACGAGGCGGACTTGGCGCTCGCAGCAGAAATGTGATGAGAAATGTGGGCCAGAAGAAAGATTTCTCAGTCGGGCATCCCGATGTAGCATCGGGATGCTCTTCTTCGAAATGACATGAGAGGGAGTTTTTTACTATTTCACGACATTTTGTCGGAGAATATATTCATCCACTTCTCTTCGCGTGAGCTGCCGCGTTTCTCCTACTTTCAAATCTCCAATTTCCAAATTTCCAATCGCCACTCGCCGAAGTTTCGAAACCTCTGATCCTACCGCTTCCAGCATCTTACGTATTTGGCGATTTTTCCCTTCCTTCAGAGTCATTTCAAGCCACGTACTGGCCTCATTTGTTTTTAGAATGTGACACTGACAGGGTTGAGTAAAAGCACCTTTATCCAATTTAACGCCTGAACGAAGCCTTTTGATTTGATCCTCACTCAATTTTCCCCGAGCCTTGACTTCGTAAGTTTTGGGAATCCCATATTCATGATTCGTCAAAACTTCCCCTAGCTCTGTGTCGTTTGTGAAAAATAAAAGGCCGGTGGTATTGGCATCCAAGCGCCCCACCGGAAAAACTCGAACGCTTAATTTAGGAAGAAATTGATAGACCGTTGTTCGGCCTTCAGGATCTTGAGCGGTCGTGATTACATCCAAAGGTTTATTGAGAACGAGGTAAATTTTAACTTGAGACCGGGCAATCTTGCCATCCCATTCAATCACATCCTCTTCCACCCACGTTCGATGCTCCGGATCTCTCACCACCCGGTGATTCACCTTCACGCGACCGGCACGAATCCACTGACCTGCCTCACTGCGAGAAACAATTCCCAATTTCGAAAGGACCCTGGCCAAGCCGTGTCCACCCCTTCTTTCAGGCGTTCTAGATTTTTCTTTGGAATAAAATTTTTTATGCCTCATTTTTTTGACCCGCCGCCTTTCGAAGACGATTCATGATGGCTCGTCCCAATCCTTCTTCTGGGACCCTTTCTGCATCAATTTCCTGAAGTCCTGCATCATCCAAATGGTGGAGCGCGGAAAATAAATTTGCAGCTGCCTCTTTAAAATCCCCACTCACAGACAAAATTTCAATATGCCCGTAATGAAGAGAACGTGAAGGAGCTCGAAAACACAGAAGCCCTATTTTCTCTGAAGCATTTTCTCTATATTGACCTCTTGAAATAAGGTTTACACGGGTTCTGGGCGAATAATGTCGCGCCATTTGACCTGGGGCTAAAATAGACGAAGGATTTTCAATACCCTCTCTTACAGGGCCAATCACTTTTTCAATTTTTTCAAGCACCCATCCCCCCGGTCTCAAAAGACAAGGCACCTTTTGGCTGAAATCTATAATCGTGGACTCTACACCGATTGAACAAGGACCGCCATCCAAAATGAGATCAACCTTTTCTCCAATTTGATCCATCACATGCTGCGCGGTTGTCGGGCTTAAATATTCAAAAGGATTTGCGCTGGGCGCCGCAATCGGACACTTGCTCTGGCGAATCAAATCCAGTGCGATCGGGTGGTTCGGTATCCGCAGCGCCACAGAAGGAAGTCCGGCCGTCACAATGTCTGGAACGATTTTTTTCTTTGGGAGAATCACCGTCAAAGGGCCCGGCCAAAACTTCTCCATTAATTTTTTAGCCTTTTCAGGAATAGAAGCAGCCAATGAATCTATTTGAGAGAAATCTGCTACATGAACAATAATGGGGTCCAATCGAGGCCGATTCTTTACTTCAAAAATTTTCGCCACCGCCATGGGATCCAACGCATTGGCCCCCAAACCATACACGGTTTCCGTTGGAAAAGCGACCAATCCACCTTGCTGAATCAAAAGGGCCGCTTGATGAAGAATTTTGGGGGAAGAATTAACCAAATGAACTGTCATAATAAAATTTTCCTTGAGAAGTGGGTGGTCCGACTGGGGGTCCCCCGACAAGCGCCAGCAGGTGGAGTCAACGGCTTCTAACAATAACCTATCAAGAACTGACCCGACACCGACCCCACAGGGGGGCTATAACCTCTGTGCCGTTGTCGGGGGTGAGGAGGAACAGGACCCACTTCTCATCTTTAAAACCCCAACTGCAACTTCGCCGCCTCTGACATCATGCTCATATTCCAAGGGGGATCCCACACCCATTGCACATCGGCGTCTCTCACCCCTGGAATGCTTAAAATCTTGGTCTTTGCATCGGTCGCAAGGATAGACCCCATTCCGCAACCTGGCGCCGTCAAAGTCATTTTAACTTCAACCTTATTTCCACCTTCAGCCAAAGGCATGACACGGCAATCATAAACCAAACCCAACTCTACAATATTAATGGGAATCTCGGGATCAAAACAGGTTCTTAATTGATCCCAAACCATTTTTTCAATATCCGCCCCCTCTGAAGCTTGAGGAGCTCTTGCCTCTGGTGGAATTTCTTTTCCAAGCGCGTCTGCATCCTTTCCCTCAATTCTCACCATGTAAAGCTCAGGCGTAATCACCGTGTAAGAACCGCCCAAAGTTTGAGTGAGGGTGACCACCGAGCCACAACGCAGCATCATGGGCGTCCCATCCGGTATCTGAATAGCCGGGCAGTCCCGCGTTAAACTAACTCGTTCTTGTGTTTTCATCATTCACTCTACCTCCAACAAAGCGGGTGTCCCGACTGGGGGTCCCCCACTGTGCGCCAGCAGGTGGAGTCCTACATCTCCTTACTTCCATATGTGACTTTCCCGACACCGACCCCACAGGGGCTATAACCTCTGTGCCGACAGTGGGGGTGAGGAGGGACAGGCCCCGCTACCTTAATTACACATTATCCTCTGTCGTCACGGCCTGACCCCTTTTTCCCAGGGCTGCCTTCAAGGTATGCCAAGCCAGCGTGGCACATTTTACCCGTGTGGGATATTCCGAGACACCGGAAAAAACAGCCAATTTACCCAGTAATTTTAAATCGAAACCAGCGTTTGTCGGACCCGAAAGCATTTTGTGAAAATTTTGGAACAATAGAAGAGCCTCCTGCTTCGTCTTGCCTTTTACCCCTGTCGTCATCATCGATGCCGAGGATTTCGAAATTGCGCAACCCGATCCTTGAAAACCGATGTCCTGGATTTGATCCCCTTTCATTTGCAAATAAAGATTCAGACGATCCCCACACAAAGGGTTATAGCCTTCCGCCACATGATCCGCATTTTCAATCGCATGAAAGTTGCGGGGATTTTTGTTATGATCCAAAATCATTTCTTGATAGAGTTCATTTAATTCGCTCATCCAAAAATCTCCGTCACATGCCCAAGCGCCTCAACCATCACGTCAATTTCAGAGCGAGTATTGTAAAGCGCAAAAGAGGCCCTCACCGTAGCAGGAACCCCCAGAAAATCCATGAGCGGCATGGTACAGTGATGCCCCGCTCGCAGTGCCACCCCGGCTCGATCCAACACGGTTCCTACATCATGGGCATGAACAAGGTCAAAGACAAAGGAAACAATGCCAGCGCGATCAGAGGGTTCTCCCACCAAACGCAAAGTCGGCACCGATAAAAGCAATTTCACACCATAAGTTACAAGATCTTTTTCATGCACCGCGATCGCCTCCAAACCCACACTTCGAATGTAATCCAAGTAAAGCGTCTTCTCAAATGTGACACGGCTGATCATGTCACCGCCTCCCTGATAGGGCGGCATTTTTTCAAGCCGTTCTTTCTTTCCATAAAGAACGCCAATGCCCGTGGGACCATAAATTTTATGCCCCGAAAAAACATAAAAATCTGCGTCCAGCACCTGCACATCCACTTTTAAATGGGCCACTGCTTGGGCCCCATCTACCAAAACAGGAATACCTTTGGCATGGGCCATTTGAATCATTTTTTGGACAGGATTCACCGTCCCTAGTGCATTGGAAACATGAACGATCGAAACTAATTTTGTCCGAGCATTCAAAAGTCGCTCATATTCCTCTAATAAAAGTTCACCCTTCTTATTGATAGGAATGACGCGCAGCTTCGCACCCATTTGCTCACACAACATTTGCCAAGGAACAATGTTGGAATGGTGTTCCATTGCAGAAATCAAAATTTCGTCACCCGCTTTTAAAAAAGTGCGCCCGAAACTTTGTGCAACCAAGTTAATGGCCTCCGTTGTTCCACGTACGAAAACAATCTCACACACCTCTTTTGCATGGATGAAGCGTTGAACTTTCCCCCGAGCCGCTTCATAATCCTGCGTGGCCCTTTCGCTCAAAAAATGAATGCCGCGATGAATATTCGCATTCTCATCTGAATAATATTGATTCAGAACGTCAATGACCCACAGAGGTTTTTGCGTCGTCGCTGCATTGTCCAAATAAACGAGCGGCTTCCCATAAATTTTCTGCCTCAAAATGGGAAAATCCTGCCGCAGCCTCTTGACATCGAGAGAGGATGGACATAACGCACTACCTGATACATCGTTAACCCCTCCAACTCCCCTTGGATAACGGGAGAACTCCCCTCTTATTCTAAGAGGGGCTGGGGGAGTTAATTCATTTTCACCCTTTGAATGGGCCATTTTTCCCCTTGCCTTCATAGCAACCTTCCCAACAACACCTCCTCCACCCTCTGCCGCACCGGCTCCAGCCGAATCTGATCCGTCACTTCATGCATAAACCCATAGGTTAAAAGCCTTCGAGCGGCTGCCTCCCCCAACCCTCGGGTCTTCAAATAAAAAAGGGGCTCTTCTTCCAATTGACCCACAGCAGCTCCATGCGTACACTTCACATCATCCGCCAAAATTTCCAATTGGGGTCTTGTGTCCACTTTGGCATCCTTTGAAAGCAAAAGATTTTGATTGGTCTGCTGTGCATCCGTTTTTTGAGCGCCGTGCCTCACCAAAATCTTTCCATAAAAAACGGCCGTGGACCGCCCCGACAAGACGCCTTTATAAAGCTGACGGCTGGTTCCCTGAGGAAAGGCATGATCCACAAAAGTGGTGTTATCCACATGCTGGCCTTCTTCTGTCCAATAAAGCCCATTTGAAACACACTCACTGCCTTCCCCGCGAAGGGTCATATTTAAATCATTGCGAACCAACTTTCCAGAAAGGGTGGCAACGGCATGAGAAAAAAAACTGTTCCGTTCTTGGTTCACATAAGAAGACCCGATGTGAAATGCTTTTCCCCCTTGTTTCTGGATTTGAATCAACTCTAGCCTGGCCCCTTCTTTCAAAACCATTTCTGTTAAAGGACTCGAGAAATAAACTTCTCCATCCAACCCCACATGACTTTCCACCACGGTCGCTTCACTGTGCTCATTCAACACGAAAAGATTTCTTGGGAAAATGGCCTCAGGCCTCTGGCAAGAATAAATAAAAAGAAAATGAATCGGATGCTGGATTTTAGCCCCTTTCGGAATTTCCAAAAAAAGCCCCTCTTGAAAAAGAGCCGTGTTTAAAGCATCCAACGGCTTTTCTTTTCTCTCTTGGTCGAAATATTTTTGAAAACTTTTTTCATGGACAGCTTCTCTTAAAGATTTTATCTGGAGCCCTTGAGATTTTCGGGAAAGAGACTCCGTATAAAACCCATTCACAAAAACCAAACGGTCTGCGGGTAAATCTTCTAAGAAGAGAGGCCCTGGGGAGAGAGGCAAAGAAGGAGGGTGAAAAGAAATTTCGTAAGGGGTATTCACCACCTGTGAAACATCCGTATATTTCCACTCTTCCCTCTCTTGAGTCGGGAAGCCCAGAGGGGAAAATTGGTCAAAGGCTTTTTGACGAAGGGCTCGAAGGAAAGAGCCCTCCTTTTGCCTTTGAAGAAATTCAAAGGCTGAAACAAAAGAATCCATTTTAGAAACGAACCCAGCGCTCACAACGCCTCCTCACGATTTGGCCGAGGCTAAAGAATCCTTCACCCCATCATAGCCTTCCCTCTCCAGTTGAAGGGCAAGGTCTTTGCTCCCGGACTTCACAATGCGACCTTCTAAAAGCACATGCACAAAATCTGGCACAATGTAATTCAAGAGCCTCTGATAATGGGTCACCACCATCATCGAACGATCTGGCGATCTCAACTGATTAACCCCTGCGGCCACGATTTTCAAGGCATCAATGTCCAGCCCTGAATCCGTTTCATCCAAAATAGCAAGTCGCGGTTCTAACACCGTCATCTGTAAAATCTCGTTTCGCTTCTTTTCTCCACCCGAAAAACTTTCATTCACAGAGCGATGGGCCAAGGTTTGATCCATTTCGACCTGTTTCAATTTTTTATTAAACAATTCTAAAAACTCCATCGCGTCCAATTCCGGGAGACCTTTGGCCACCCGAACTTCATTCAACGCCGCCTTCAAAAAATAGGTATTGCTCACACCCGGAATTTCAACCGGATATTGAAACGCGAGAAAAATTCCTTCTCGGGCCCTCATTTCAGGTTCCATCTTCAGAAGATTGTTTCCCTCAAAAAGAACTTCACCCTTTGTCACTGTATAAGCAGGATCTCCCGCTAAAACCTTAGCCAAAGTGCTTTTTCCAGAGCCATTCGGCCCCATCACCGCATGCACCTCACCCTTGTTAATTTTGAGTGAAATTCCTTTAAGGATTTGAACACCTTCTATACTCACATGCAAATTCTTGATCTCTAACATGCCCGCCTCCAACCTTTGAACTTTTGAACCCTTAAACTTTTGAACCTTTTTTTACCCCACACTTCCTTCCAAACTCACACCCAAAAGTTTCGAGGCTTCCACCGCAAACTCCATCGGTAAATTGCGAAACACCTCTTTACAAAATCCATTCACAATCATGTTCACCGCATTCTCACTGGAAATCCCCCGCTGCTTACAATAAAAAAGCTGCTCATCACTGATTTTTGAGGTGGATGCCTCATGCCCTACCTTGGAAGAGTTATTCTGGACCTCGATATAAGGAAAGGTGTTGGCCGCACAGTCGCTTCCCAAAAGCAATGAATCGCATTGCGTGTAATTGCGTGCATTTTGGGCTTTTGGAAGCACCTTCACCAATCCCCGATAGGTGTTATTGCCATGCCGTGCTGAAATCCCTTTTGAAATAATGGTGCTTCGCGTATTTTTCCCCACATGAATCATTTTGGTTCCCGTATCGGCCTGCTGATAATTGTTGCAGAGCGCCACCGAATAAAATTCGCCCACCGAATCATCTCCTATCAAAATCACACTCGGATATTTCCACGTAATGGCCGAACCTGTTTCCACCTGAGTCCAGGTGATTTTAGAATTTCGTCCCACACACTTTCCTCGCTTCGTCACAAAATTATAAATACCACCTTTGCCTTCTTTATCACCCGAATACCAATTCTGCACCGTCGAATATTTGATAGAGGCCTTTTCCTGAGCCACCAACTCCACCACCGCCGCGTGAAGCTGATTTGTATCTCTGAGGGGTGCAGAGCAACCTTCAAGATAACTTACATAGCTTCCCTCTTCAGCCACAATCAACGTCCGTTCAAATTGCCCCGTCTCGGCGGCATTGATTCTGAAATAAGTAGATAGCTCCATCGGACAGCGCACCCCTTTGGGGATATAACAAAAAGAACCATCACTAAACACCGCGGCATTTAAGGCCGCATAAAAATTATCCGTATAAGGAACCACGGAACCCAAATATTTTTGAATGAGATCTGGATGATTTTGAACCGCCTCTGAAAAAGAACAAAAAATAACCCCTGCCTTGGACAATTGCTCTTTGAAAGTCGTGGCAACCGAAACGCTGTCAAACACCGCATCCACGGCCACACCCGCCAGTCGCTTTTGCTCTTCAAGCGGAATGCCCAATTTCTCAAATGTGGTGAGCAACTCTTTATCCACTTCCTCAAGGCTGTTTAATTTTGGTTTTTTCTTGGGCGCGGAATAATAAATGATGTCCTGATAATCAATTTTGGGGTAATGCACATGCGACCAGCTAGGTTCTTTCATCGTCAACCAATGCCGATAGGCCTTCAAACGCCACTCCAACATAAAAGAAGGCTCGTTCTTCTTCTGGGAAATGAGACGAATCACATCCTCACTCAACCCTTTCGGAAGAGTATCCACCTCCATGGGTGTCACAAAACCATATTTGTATTCTTGTTGAATGAATGAATCTGGCTTATTCATAACATCTGCTCCTGACTACCTTTCTAAACTACAACACACGCCGCTTCACTTGTCATCTCGAGGAGCGCTTTTTGCGACGAGAGATCTTTCTCTTGAAAATGACAATATAACGCAACAAACTAGACTAAATCACTCTGATTAAACAACAAAAAAAATTAACCCGCCTGCGGCATTAGATGTTCGATCTTTCTTGCGTCCTTTGCCATCATTTCAAGCGTCATCGAGCCAAAAAAATCATCCAAAACCTTTTTCGTCTTTTTCCAAATCGGTGTAATCCCACACAAGCAAAAATGCGTGCACACAATATGCTCTCTCACCTGGGGCTCGCAAAATACCTCAAACGTGCTGCCTTCCAAAGCCTCAATGACGTCTTTCAATGTAATTTCGCATGCCGCTCTGGCCAAGGAATACCCACCTTCTTTCCCCTGATGCGACACGACAATATGTGCGGCCCTCAAATGCTGCATGATCTTTTCAATATAGGTCGCCGAAAAATGCTCTCGCTGGGCAATTTCCTTCACGGTCACGAGGTCACCCGAAGCCTTCCGCGCCATATAAACAAGACACACAAAGCCATATTCCGTCTTTGTCGTAAACCGCATGTTATGATCCTCTTAGCTCATCTTACTAAATCAGACTCTTTTTGTCCATATTAAAAAATATCAGACATTCAGATATTTTTGTTAACGGATACTGAATAAATCAGGTAAAGGCTTGCTCTAAAACGGGGGAGGGTCTTGAAGCAGAGCGGCTCTCTTTGCGAGCGAGGGATTTCTCGGCGTGGAGCCTTGCCCGTAGAATTCTTTCTGGAGGAATGCGTGTTAAATCCTTTGCCATTTTAAAAAAGCCCATCAGAGAGATCAGCCACTTGCTGGGATCCCAGTGATACCAACGAATTCCATTGCGATAATCGCCTGGGAAACGGTGATGAAAACTGTGATACCCTTCTCCCAGCGTGACCAATGCAACCAACCCATGGTCCTTTGCATTTACCTCTGGATCATAGGTGGCCTTTCCAATCCAATGGCAAAGAGAATTGATGCAAAAGGTGGCTTGTTGAACGAAAAAGATCCGAAAACAAACCGCTGTGAAAAAAGTGCTCCATCCATGGCCGGCCATGATTCCAAGGGTCCATGGAACGAGAATCCCAGACACCAACGCCCAGACCCCATAATATTGATGCTGATTCATGATGATTTTATTTTTTTGAAGGTCTTTGACGTTTTCGTAAACCTTGGGCTGTTTCCAAAAAATAAGCCATCCGATATGGGCATGCCAAAACCCTTGTTTCATGCTATAGGGGTCTCTTTTCGTGTCGGGATAGAGATGATGAGAGCGATGCTGGGAAGCCCATTTCAGGGCAGACTGTTCAAAGGCACCCGCTCCGAAAAAAAGAAAGAGGAACTTTACAAAGGAAGGAACTTTGTAAGAGACATGCGCAAAGAGGCGATGATAGCCCATCGTTACACTCAACCCCGTCGCAGCCACATAAAAGAAGAAGAGTAAAAGGTCAAACCTTGAAATGCCATGGGAAAAAATATAAAGGGGCATCCCGATCACGGCAAGAGCCGCACTCACAACCATAAAAAGGAATATCCCCCACTGCATTCCCCTTTCTGGATAAATCAAAGAATCCGACATCACCCCTCCCTCTGAAAAGAATTCATATGAAAAGAACTCACAAATGATACTATCTTTAAAAAGAGGAGCAAGTCCTTTTTTAAATTTTTAATAGGCATATGCACTTGATTCCCCTAGTAGTCGCCCGATTCATCGGGCAATCCATGCAAGGGGCACAAGGCTGCCCCATCAATGGGGCGACTACAAATTCTTGCTATCTGAGGGGAATCAAGTGCATATGCCTAATTTTTAAAAGTGTGTCCTTTATTCATGCGGGTGACACCCAACAGGGTCCCCATCAAGTGCCAGAAGAAAGAGTCATTTGCATCAGCCATACATCTGGCATCCCTCATCGAGACCGATGCCGTTGATGGGGTGGTTGGGCGGCAGGACCCGCCCCCTTTCCAAAGGACACACTTTTAAATACATCATCATCAAAAATAGGTAGACACTTCTAGGAAAAATTATGAGATAATTCGAACAAAGAAGGAGTCTCGACCCTGAAACGAATTTTCATATTCTTAAGCATTTTTCTTCTTTCAGCCTCTCTGGCCTTGGCCATGCATTGCCCTCGATGTCAGTATGACAATAGGCAGCGAGCAACCTATTGTGAAAACTGCGGCTATCAACTCCCACAAGTTATTTATTGCTCACAATGCGGCTTTGAAAATCCTTATGGGGCCACTTACTGTTCACGCTGCCAAGCTCCCTTGGGAGAGGCAGCTCCACCGGCTCCCACAGGGGTAGAGGAAATTTTTGTTCATCATCACCATCACCACGATGAACCCCACTCGGATTGGCGGCTCGTGGCCACCCTTTCAGCAAGTGGGGATGATAAGGGAGTTGAGCTTCCAGGAGGGGGATTGATTCATCAGGTCAAATTAAGAGGGGTCAGCGGTTCTCTGATTATTAATACCGTCACCGTCAGAGAAGGAGGGGAAGCCACTCATTTTCCAATCACCACGAGATTCGCCCCTGGTCAAGAAGTGGTGAAGGACTTGGGAAGAGAATACAATTCCACAGGTTTTCGTGTGAGCCGCAAGGGCACGGGATCTGTTGAGTTATATGTTCAATAAATACGGTTAAAAGTTGGAAGTTTTTAGAGGAGTTTATTTTTAACAATTTTGTACATCGTTCTTCTAAATTTTTTTGTGAGCCCTGTTTGTTAATCTGGAAGAACTTACACAAACCCACAAAAAATGTAAGGGCAAATCATTGACTTTCTTTAGGAGTGTTGTATATTGAGGGGTAGAAGGTGATATAGATATTCTCTGATAAGGGCAAACTATCCGTAAGGATAGGACGCAAAGCCATGGGCCCCTGGGTAGCTAGGGAGGGGGGTCGCCAGGTTGCCGGAGCATAGGCTGAAGAGTCAAGAAAAGCGTCTATTCTTTTACGGAAGTGAAAGAATAGACGCTTTTCTTTTTTACGTGTTTTAACGTCTTGTGTGTGCATCCGCGTTCAGAATAGGGAGAAGAATGAAAAGGGTCCTGATCTGCCTATTGGGGATGGGTATGATGATCGAGGCAATGAGTGGAGCGAACGCCCGAGGGGAGGAAGGAAAAAGGGGGAGGGAAATTTTTGTTCGTTTTAAGGCTGAAGTCTCTCAAGACAGGATACAGGATCTCTTCAAGGAATACCAATTAGAGGTGATTGAGAAATACCCCGCCATTGAGAATCTTTATTTGTGCAAGGTTCCATTGGATTTGAAAACGCAAGCGGTCATTCGAAAATTAGAAAAGGAGGGCGATGTTGCCTATGTAGAGGCAAATCAGAAAGTGGAAGCACTCGAAGTCCGATAGGGTCGAAGTCGTAGAGTCATTACCAGAGAGGCCGGGGTTCTATGATGAAGTCCAACTGGATGAAGAGGGGGATTGTGTCATGCATCTTGGGAGTGGGGTTGTGGGGAAGCGCCAGTCTCTTTTCATTTTCTGATGAAGAAAAGAAATACGCCCCCGATGAATTGCTCGTCCGCTATAAACCAGGGGTTTCGAGTGCCCAAATCCGGCAGTTGAGAAAGGCCATCCATGCCGAACGTCTCGAGAAGTTTTCCATCAATGATGTGCAGCATTATAAACTCGAGGCCGGTCAGTCTCTTCAAGAAGCTCTTTCAGAGTTAAAGGGTTCCTCCAAAGTTCTTTACGCAGAACCCAATTATGTTGTGGAGTTAAATCAAACCCCCAACGATCCCGACTTTTCCAAACTCTACGGAATGAATAACACCGGCCAGACCGGCGGTACAGCTGACGCCGACATTGATGCCCCCGAGGCTTGGAATACACAGACTGGAAATCAGAACCTCGTGATCGCGATTATTGATACGGGCGTGGACTACAACCATCCGGATCTGGCAGCAAATATCTGGACCAATCCCAAGGAAATTGCAGGCAACGGCATAGACGATGACGGCAACGGTTACGTGGACGATATTCATGGTTGGGATTTTTATAACAAGGACGCCGATCCCATGGATGATCATTACCATGGCACTCACGTAGCGGGCACCATTGCAGGAGTGGGCAATAACGGCATCGGTGTGACAGGCGTGGTCTGGAAAGCCAAGATCATGGCACTTAAATTCTTGAGCTCGGGTGGATCGGGATACACTTCAGGTGCGATTTCGGCGATCAATTATGCCACTCAAATGGGCGCAAAAATTTCCAATAACAGCTGGGGGGGCGGGGGCTATTCGCAGGCCTTGAAAGATGCCATCACGGCCAATCAGAATGCAGGGGCTTTGTTTGTAGCCGCTGCAGGAAATAGCGGCGTCAATGCAGACACTTCTCCCATGTATCCCGCGGCTTATGACGTGGCCAATATTATTTCTGTGGCTGCGACGGACGCTAAAGATCAATTGGCCTCTTTTTCAAATTATGGAAAAACCAGCGTGGATTTAGGGGCCCCGGGGGTGAGTATTTACAGCACTGCTCCCAACAACACGTATAAAACCTTAAGTGGGACTTCCATGGCAACCCCTCATGTCGCGGGAGCGGTCGCCTTAATCTGGTCTCAATTTCCGAGCCTGACGAATCTTCAGGTGAAAGATAAATTGCTCGTCTCCACAGATCCGATTTCAGCCCTGTCTGGAAAAACGGTGAGCGGGGGAAGGCTCAACATCAATAATTTTATGGAGAATGACACGACGGCCCCGGCCCCTGTCACTAATTTAGCCACTTCCAGCGTTTCCTATTTTACCACCACACTCACGTGGACAGCGACGGGAGACGATGGTTTCACAGGACAGGCAAGCACCTATGATTTGCGCTATTCTACGAGTGCCATCACAGAGTCTAATTTTTCCTCGGCCCTTCAGGCGTCCGGGCTCCCCTCACCTAAGACTTCAGGACAGACAGAGACTTTTAAGGTGACAGGACTTTCTTCCAACACGGCTTATTATTTTGCACTCAAGGTGAAGGACAACGTGGGAAATACTTCTTCCCTTTCGAATGTGATTTCAGCCACCACCTCTCAGGGAACCACTTTCTACCAGGATAATTTTGAGAATGGCCAGGGAAGTTGGGTCACAGGAGGAACAAACGGCACGGGTGGAGGGACCTTGTGGCATCTTTCAACCCGTAAATCCAACAGTGCGACCCATTCCTTCTATTATGGCAGTGAGTCCAAGGGTAATTACAACACAGGACAAGCCAATTATGGTTGGATCACTTCTCCCAAAATTTATTTAACCTCGGCTACCAATTCCACTTTGATTTTTAACCACTATCTGACGACGGAGAATCTGGCCCCCTATGATGAAGGAAGTGTCAGAATTTCAACAGACGGCGGATCCACTTTTACAACGCTCAACAAATTCTATTCAACCAGCTCAAAATGGCAACAGGTTTCCGTAGATCTTTCGAAATATGATGGGAAAACCGTCTACATTCAATTTTATTTTACGACGCTGGACGCGCTCTACAACAGTTATGAAGGTTGGTATGTGGACGATGTGCAGGTGATGGCAGATGGGCAAGGTGACACCACACCTCCTGCCGCGATCAGTAATTTGGCAATTTCTTCTCTGGGTCAATATTCCCTGACATTGAACTGGACGGCGACAGGAGACGATGGGAATACGGGAACAGCCTCTTTCTACGATTTACGCTACTCCACGAGCACCATCACAGATTCCAACTTTTCTTCGGCCGTTCAAGTCTCAGGCCTCTCTTCCCCGAAGGCGGCCGGAAATTCCGAATCCTTTGAAGTGAAGAATCTTTCCAGTGGAGTCACTTATTATTTTGCGATCAAGGCCACGGACGATCTTTCCAATACCTCCGCTATTTCAAACGGGGTGAATGGAAAAACAAAAACGGGACCCAAAATCAGCGTGTCTCCCAGCACCCTTGCGAAAGTCAGTTTGGATGTTGGGAAATCAACCACACAGTCCCTGACGATCCAAAACACAGGCGATGAAAATTTGACATTTGACATCACAGAAATTCCGACAACCACCGCCAGCAGTGCTGAATCTTCCTCCTCTTTGGAAACGGGATCGAGCGCGTCAGCTGCCTATGCACCTTCCCAAATTTTGGTGAAATTTAAAGAGGGCCTGTCTGAGGCAGCCATTCATGGACTCGGAGATTCAGTGGACGCAAGAACCGTTAAAATTTATTCCGACATTGATGTCCATTTGATTGAAACCGCTTCAGGATTGGATGCCCAGGAAATGGCCAGAATGTACCTGGCGAGCGGCTTGGTAGAATATGCAGAACCCAATTATGTTGTTCAAGCCTTAAGTACCTTCCCCAACGATTCTTCTTTCTCTCAACTCTACGGCCTTCACAACACAGGACAAACGGGGGGAACCGCAGATGCGGACATTGACGCCCCTGAGGCCTGGGACACTACAAAGGGGGCAAGCTCGGTCGTGGTGGCAGTGATTGACACGGGTGTAGATTACACACATCCTGACTTATCAGCCAACATGTGGACAAACTCAGGAGAAATCCCAAACAATGGATTGGACGATGACGGAGATGGTTATGTGGACGACTATCGAGGATGGGATTTTGTGAACGAAGACAATGATCCTATGGATGACAATAAGCATGGCACACACGTTTCCGGAACCATTGGTGGAGTTGGAAACAACGGTACAGGCGTCGCCGGTGTTTGTTGGAACGTCAAAATCATGCCTCTTAAATTCTTAAGTGGGAGTGGGTCTGGATACACCTCGGATGCAGTCGAGGCCGTTCTTTACGCCAATAAAAAAGGTGCGAATGTGATGAGCAACAGCTGGGGCGGCGGCGGATATTCTCAGGCCCTGTATGACGCTATTAAAGCGGCCGAGGTGAAAGGCATTCTCTTCGTAGCCGCCGCGGGAAATAGCTCGAGCAACAATGATCAAGTGGCCAATTATCCCTCGAATTACAACATCTCGAACGTCATTGCCGTCGCAGCCACAGATGCGAACGATGCCCTGGCCTGGTTTTCAAATTATGGAGCGAACACGGTTCATTTGGGCGCCCCGGGGGTCAGCATCTATAGTACCCTGCCGGGAAACACCTATGGCTCTTTGAGTGGAACTTCCATGGCGACCCCCCATGTAGCTGGGGCTTGTGCCCTCGTGTGGTCCGCGAATCCTTCCTGGAATTATGCGAAAGTGAAAAATCAGATCATGGTGGGCACAGATAAAATTTCGAGCATGAGTGGTAAAACAGTTTCAGGCGGTCGGCTGAATGTTTACAAAGCCCTTCAAGCGGCAGAAACCACGCCTCCCTCAGCCGTCACCGATTTGTCCAGCTCCATGGTTTCTTTTTCCACCCTTAAACTTAAATGGACGGCAACGGGGGATGATGGCAATACCGGAACAGCCACCTCTTACGAGATTCGTTATTCTACAAGTTCTATCACGAGTTCTAACTTTAGTTCCGCTACGTTGATCAGCAATACCCCCACACCCAAATCTGCTGGAGGGGCTGAAGAATTCAACGTCACAGGCCTTTCCCAAAAGACAACTTATTACTTTGCCATGAAAGTGACCGATGATGCCAGCAACACCTCTGGCCTTTCGAATGTGACCTCTGCCACCACAGACGAAGCGGTGGTAACCTACTTGGATAGCATGGAAACAGGAGCCGGATGGACGGTGACAGGCTTGTGGCATCTTTCCACACGAAAATCTAACAGCCCCACGCATTCTTTCTATTATGGAGACGAGACCAAAGGAAATTACGATACAGGTTCTACCACCCAAGGGACGCTGACATCCTCTACCATCGACCTTTCATCGGGGGTCACGCCTCAACTCTCTTTTCAATATTGGAGAAAAGTGGAGTCGGGAGGGATCTATGACAAAACCTATTTAGAAATTTCAAAAGACAATGGCTCCAATTGGACCCAGCTTTGGTACAAGAACTCCAGCAACACCTCTGAACAAGCCTGGACCAGTTCTGGACCCTTGGATTTAAGCTCTTACAAAGGCGCTAAAGTCCTTTTGAGATTTACCTTTGATTCTGTGGATGCCTACTTGAATTTTTATGAAGGATTCTACGTGGATGATGTTCAAATCTTGGATTCAAAAACAGATTTTAACTGGCTCTCCGTGCAACCAGCAACAGGAACCTTAACAGCCAATCAATCTAGCACCGTGACCTTAACCTACACAGCCGTTTCTAGCGGAACTTACAAAGGAGCCATTCTGATTAAGAGCAATGACCCTGCCAAACCCTCTACCACCCTTTCTCTAGAGTTGACAGCCACTCAAGACACAACAGCCCCCTCCGCCATCAGCAATTTAAAAGTTGCCTCCATTGCCAGCAGCAACACCTCTCTAACCCTGACATGGACAGCGCCAGGCGATGACGACAACGTGGGAACGGCCAGCTCTTATGAAATTCGCTACTCTACAAGCCTCATAACAGATGCTAATTTCAGCGCGGCCACTTTGGCTCCAAATCCACCCACGCCCCAAGTCGCGGGAAGCACTGAAACCTTCAGCCTGACAGGGCTCGCCCTTTCACAAAATTATTATTATGTTGCGATCAAGACCCAGGACGATGTGGGGCAAGTTTCTAGCCTCTCCAATGTGGTCAAGACGAGTGACTTGGATTCCGATGGGGACGGGTTGTGCGACCAAGATGAGTACAGCATGGGCACAGATCCTCTCAAGTCAGATACAGATTCCGATGGGTTCAGCGATGGCCAGGAAAAATCGATTGGGACGGATCCTGTGAAGAGCACAGATTTCCCAGCCACGATTATTCTGACATGCGACAATGCCTATGAAATTTACATCAATGGTGTCTTCAAAGGGAATGACTCTAATTGGACAAACAAAGAAACATATTATGCAAAGTTAGGAGACACCATCGCCATTAAAGGCATAGATCTCGGCGGCATTGCAAGTCTCCTTTGCCAAATCAGCCATGGAAATAAAATCATGCCTTCCAATTTTCTCTGGAAGGCTTCACCTCAAGCCGCCTCGGGCTGGACAAATCCAAACTTTGACGACTCTTCTTGGCCAGGTGCAGTAGAACATTTTGCATACGGACATGGGCCCTGGGAACAATGGGTGAACGGATTTGACGCCAGCAACAATTGGATCTGGACGAATCGGCCGGAGGAACATGATACTGTCTATTTTCGGCGGAAGGTGGACTTTTCACAAAATGCCCTCTTACGGGTTACGGCAGATAATGCCTTTGAAGCTTGGCTGGATGGTCAATACCTGGGATCCAGCAATGTGTGGCATCTGCCCAAATTTTTTATTGGGACTGTCAGTGAAGGCAGCCTCATCGCCCTTCACGGGATAGACCTGGGAGGGATAGGAGGACTGCTTGCCTCTCTTACCTACGTGGACTCGAATGGAAAAAGGCAAATGGTAGGAACCAACTCCTCATGGAAAATAAGTACCACATCCTCCTCGGGCTGGCAAAACACAGGCTTTGACGAAAACAGCTGGTCCTCAGCGACAGAGTGGGCTGCCTTCGGAAGTGGGGTGTGGGGTTCTTTTGACATGGGTGCCCATTTTTCGAATGCAAGCCAAGCCAAGTGGATTTGGGCCTCGGACCCCTATTCTATCGATGACATCTATGCGAGAAAAACGATCCTCACCCCCAACGCAACACTCAGCATGACGGCGGACAACAAGTTCAAAGTTTATCACAATGGGAACCTCGTTGCCTCCAGCTCCCAATGGTGGTCCCCCGCCGTCGTCGGTCTTAATAATCTCCAAAATGGAGACGTCATTGCTGTGAGGGCCGATGATGAAGGAGGCATTGCAGCGTTTCTTGCAAAGCTGGACTTTAATGGAACTCAAATCTTCTCAAATACAACATGGAAGGCCTCCACAGGACCTTTCTGGGAAGCAGACCTCTCTTGGACGTCAAAAAGCTATGACGACTCGAACTGGACAAGCGCCTTCCCAGTCGGAGGCAACGGAATATCCCCGTGGGGATATTTGTCTGACTGTGGGAGTGCGCAATGGATTTGGGCCTCATCAGACACGGACGGTGTCAACACCTCTTTTTTTAGGTGGACGGTGGGAACCAACAATACAGAAGTAGGTGTAACCTCTTTTCTGGTCAGCGCAGACAATGAATACAAGTTCTACAAGAATGGTGTGCTCATCACATCAGGAAGTCGGTGGTATATGCCGGAGAGCTTCACATGTTTATTATCCCCTGGGGATGTCATTGCGATCGAGGCAAGAGATTATGGTTATAAAGCGGGACTTTTGCTCTACGCCTCCGGGGCTTATAACCTCGTCTCGGACAGCTCTTGGAAAATGAGTACCACCGAACAGTCGGGAGGATGGGCGAGTAAAACATTTGACGACTCTGGCTGGGCTTCAGCCAGTGATCACGGGGCCTACGGCATTGCACCTTGGGGAAGCAATGCTTCAGGATTCCCAACCAGTTCTTCAGCTCGTTGGATTTGGGGCCCCAACAATCAGACTGGGGCAACAAACATTGATTCCCACGTCTTCTTCAGAAAGAAAATTGCTTAAGCCGCATCACCTTGTTTAGAATGCGTCAGACGATAAACATATTTTCGCGAAAGACCTTTCATTTCGGCCACCCATTTCACGGCCTCTTTCTTCGATAGATTGTGGTTCTTCATCGTTTCTTCCACTTCTTGAACGAGCGTTGACTCATCCAAAGAAGAAACATGGATCTCTTCCTCTTTAAAACCCTGAACAACCAATACAAATTCTCCTTTGAGATTTTTTAAATCCAACCGGGAAAGAATCTCTTTCAGAAAACCCCTTTCGAAAGTTTCAAACTTTTTGGTCAATTCTCTGGCAACCGTGACCTTTCTATTTCCAAAAATTTCGAAAAGATCTTTAAGACTTTCTTTGATCCGGCGTACAGATTCATAAAAAATCAAAGTCCTTGGCTCTGCTTTCAAATCCATGAGAAATTTTCTTCTGGCCATTTTTCTCTCTGGCAAAAATCCCTCGAAGGCAAAGCGATGAAGCGGCAATCCTGAAATCGTCAAAGCCGTCAAAAAAGCGGCAGGCCCCGGAATAGCAAAAACGGGAATCTGATGCTCAATGGCAAGAGCGATCACTTTAAAACCCGGATCCGAAATCCCGGGTGTTCCGGCATCGCTCACCAAGGCAATGTCTTGTCCTTGCCGAAGACGCTCGATCAAATCAAGGGAACGAGACTTTTCATTAAAATCGTGACAACTGACGAGGGGCTTGTGAATATCATATCTTTGGAGGAGCTTACTCGTTTGGCGTGTGTCTTCACAAGCAATCAGGGTGACCTCTTTCAAAATCCTCAGCGCCCGCAAAGTAATATCCTCTAAGTTTCCAATGGGAGTTGAAACAACATAAAGCGTTCCGGACATAGATCGCCTCAAGCCTTCTTGAAATACCCTTGTGCAAACTGAATTCTTCTGTGAATACTCGGATGATCATAAAGAAAAATTTCCACCCAGCGGGGTGGATTCATTTCGGAGAGATTTTGCTCGGCCAATTTCTTCATGGCCCGAGTAAAGGCATCTACATTTCGGGTCTGGTCTAAAGCAAATTGGTCCGCCTGCTTTTCTAATTTCCGAGAATACCCATTTTGAAAAGGCATCAACAAAAGTGAAAAAAGAAAAAGGATTAAAAGAAGGATCGGCAGCCCTGCAACGTCGGCAATTCCATTCAGATGAAGGGTTAGAATCAACCGCCCTAAAAATTGAGAAGCACAAAAAAATCCCGAAAGACTTGCAAAAAGTCCCAACGTCATCAGCCGCCAAAGATGACGATGGTAATCATGTCCCAATTCATGCGCCAAAACCACTTCAATTTCATCTGGCGAAAAATGTGTAATCAAAGTATCCCCCAAAATAATTCTCTTAGAACTTCCGAGCCCCGTACACATGGCATTCGCCTTTTTAGTCTTTCGACTCATGTCCATTTGAAAAACGCCCAGCACCTTCACGCCCGCGCGATGGGCCAAAGCCTTCAGTTTTTCCACCAAAGAAGAATCCTTGAGTGGCTCCACCTTATAAAAAAGCGGCAAAATCAAGGTCGGGGTAATCCGCCCTAAAATCACCGTGAAAAGAAAATAGAAAAAAGAGGCAAAAAGCCACCATCCATGAGGAAACGCCCTCAACAAAATGTAAATGACCTCAACAGAGATAAGAGAAAAAATCAAATTTAAGAAAAAACCCTTCACTCCATCCCACAACCACTGGAGAAAACTCTGTTTAGACAGCTTAAAATAATGCTCCACACGAAACGCAGCATACCCTAAAGGAAAGGCAATCATCGTCATTAAAATTATAAATACACCCATATATAATGCGTTTTTTACATAAAAATTGGGAAAGTAACTATAAATAATACTTAATAAATTAAAAGAACATCCACTTATTTGGAAAAAAAGCAAAAATAGAAGAAAAATAAAGAGGTTAGCCATAAAAAATAACCTCTTTATTTTTGCATAACTTTTTGACTTAGAATGAGTTTCTTTTTCCATAGTGAATTCTTCAATAAAAAAATATACGGTGGGAAATAATTTTATGAGGAGACAGCTTCTACAATTCTCTCCAAATCTTCCACAGAATAATATTCAATCTCGATTTTGCCCTTTTTCTGACCGTGTTTGATATAAACCTTGGTATGAAGTGCCTCTTCTAACTTTTCTTCCATGGCCTTGAGCTCAGGATTTTTCTTCAAAATCTTTCGATGAAAAGGTTTTTTCTGAACTTGCACCCTCTCTTCAATTTCGCGAACGGAAAGGCCCCTTTTCACAACCTCTTGCGCCCATTTGATCTGGTCTTGCGAGTTGGAAAGCCCCAAAATAGCCTTGGCATGCCCAAAGGTTAAATCCCCTTTTTCCATCATTTCTTGAATTTCTTTGGGGAGACTCAAAAGGCGAAGAAAGTTGGCTACCGTCGCTCTGTTTTTTCCAACCTTCTCTGCTACAGAGTCTTGAGTCAATTCATAATCCCGCATCAGCCGCATGTAGGCCCGGGCTTCCTCCATCAGACCTAAATTCTGCCTCTGAATATTCTCAATCAACGCCATTTGCAAAGAGGCTTCATCTGTTGCCTCTTTCACAAGCGCTGGAATCCGTGTCCAGCCCAAGGCCTTGGCAGCCCTGAGTCGCCTTTCTCCAGCGATTAATTCATATCGGGATTGATGTCTGCGAACCAAAATAGGTTGAAGAAGCCCGCTTGTTTTCAATGACTCTTTGAGTTCTATCAAAGAAGCCTCATCAAAATCTTTTCGAGGCTGCTGGGGATTGAGATCTATCCATTGAATATCCACCGATTCTACTTTCCCATCAGGTCCTGCAATGGGTGTGTTTTGAATTAATGCACCTAACCCCTTGCCTAAAGCTTGCTTAGCCATAGTTATGCCTCCTCGTTATTTTGATTTATCCCCTTCCTCGTCCACACCTGCAAACACTTACCCTGACTCGGTCATGTGGAGAGGGCTCCCCCCTTATTTCAAGTTTTTACAAGATTTTATAGTCCCCGCGGGATAGTTCCCTGTGGAAAAGAGGGCTGGGGGAGTTATGAGTTTTCGTAGTGTCGCCAACCTTTAAGGATTCAAAAGATTGAACCCCTAAGTTACGTTCCATAAACTCCTTAGCAAACTGTAAATAGCTTTCAGCTCCTATCGAAGCCTCATCATAATAAAGAATCGGTTTCCCGAAGCTGGGGGCTTCGCTCAGTCGGACACTGCGAGGAATGACTGTTTTGAATATGAACTCTGGGAAATACTTGCGCACCTCTTCCATCACTTGCCGCGTTAAATTGGTTCTCAAATCAGCCATGGTGAAAAGAATGCCTGCGACTCCCAAATGCGAATTGATATTGGCCCGGACCAGATCCACCGTTTTTAGAAGCTGTGTTAATCCCTCCAAGGCATAATACTCGCATTGAATCGGCATGAGAACCCCATCAGCCGCTGAAAGGGCATTGATGGTCAGCACATTTAAAGAAGGCGGACAATCAATGATAATGCATCCATAATTTTCCTTAGCTTTTGCTAAGAGCTTTCTTAAAATATTATTTCTATCCTCGATTTCTAAAAGCTCAATCTCAGCTCCCGTTAAATCCGCAACTGAGGGAATCACCTCCATTCCATCCCAAGAAGTGGACACGATTGCTTCGGCTAGAGGCAATTGCTTCACCAAAACACTGTAAATACTCTTTTCAATTTTATTTCGATCCAAACCGACGCCACTGGTCGCATTGGCTTGGGGATCCATGTCAATGAGAAGAGTTTTAACTTTTAACCGGGAGAGAGAAGCAGCCAAATTAACAGCCGTGGTCGTTTTTCCAACGCCCCCTTTTTGGTTGGTAACCGCAATGATTTTACCCATAAGGGAATCTCCAGAGGACAGAACTCAGAATACAGAATAAATACAACTCCTTAATCATTCTGACTTCTGAGTTCTGTCTTCTGTCTTCCGATCTATTAGTTCCACGTGGAACAAAATAATGATACATGGCTTATACAAAAGAAAGCAAGATTTTTGATGAGCAAAATTAAGAAATCCGCCTTTTTTATTGTGGGTGACTCTGAAAGGGTCCCTCCAAGTTATTCTGGAAATTGATTGTAGTCGCCCCATTTATGGGGCCATGCATGGATTGCCCGATAAATCGGGCGACTACGCTTGACGGATCAAGAATACTTGAGCCAAGTCCATATGCCAAAATTTATTTCTCCGACAGGCTCCTAGCCCGCATTTCTCATCAGATTTCGTCGCGAGTCCGCCTAAGGTGGATTGGAGGGGAGGTTGCACGACTGAGGCCATGCGAGGCATACCTTACAGTATGTTGAGCGTGGCCGACCGAGTCTGCACGGAGGGACGAAGCGGAATCGGAGAAGAGCGGCAGAAATCTGACGAGAAACGGCCATGACTTTCAGTCACAAAGGGGGATGAAAATCACCCTTGTAGTCGCCCCATTTATGGGGCTGCCCGATGAATCGGGCGACTACAAGTAATCATAACTTATTGTATAAAAATAAGTAAAGACTATTTTCAGATGAAACGCGGGCTAAAACCCTGCCTGAGATTCTAACTGCTTCTGCCAGGCTAGGCGAATCATTTCTAATTTTCTCAAAATATCTTGGAAAGAAGACCCTTGGTCTATCATCATAACCAGTTCATCAATATCTTTCGTCGTCAATCCCAGATTGACACTTCTCGTCTCTTGTTGGACCCAGGTCACATTTCTGCGAATCAAATCTAAGCTGCCCGGTTTCTCCTCTCTGGAGAAGGACTGGACATAAGAGGCCACACATTCTGCACCTTCTAAATGCACTCCCAATATAAAAAGGCTTGAAATCTGTGTGCTTAAACTCGCCCACGTGTTTTGTTCAAACTCAATGCTGCCAAGCAAACTCTGTCGAATTTCTGGAAAAGTGAGCTGATCTAACTGAGATTGAAGCTGAACCAGAGAATTGGCTGGATTTCCCATTCTTCGAGAAGTATCAATGCTCCAGGAAAGATTTCGCTTGATTAAATCGAGGGACCCTGGTCTTTCAGCTGTTGAAAAAGCCTCATTCAAAGAAGCGGTGCACTCGGCCCCTCCCAATTGTATCCCCAAAATAAACACGTCCCTCTTCATTTCATCAGCCAAGGATTTTCCAGGATGAAAAACAGCAAGGGTTAGAACCAAAAATAAAGCCTCAACAAAGGATTTAAGTTTCAAGAAAACCTCCTTTCATTAAGAGCAGTGAATAGCACTTAAATGTTTTGTTCCACGTGGAACAAAACATTTAATTAACTTCCAAAAAAATCATCCAGGGTTAAAATGGTATCAAAATAAGCCCCTGTCTTCACTGCTTTTTGAACGCCGTGGGAGGCAATGAGGACTCTGCGAAAACTTTTTTTCTTGAGTTGGAGATGCGTTTCAAAAAGTTTTATCTTATCCTCAAAAGCATGAACTACTTCCATCCCGACAGGCCTTCTCTGATATTTGATTTCGCAAAGCGTTATCACGTGATCATCCCGGTCAAAGACAAGATCCATTTGAAAACCAGGATTCTTGTCTTGAGTCTTCCGGTTAAAAAAGACCCCGTGGCGATATCGGACAGATGCAAATCCCAAAAGATCGGCAAGGTCTGTATGATGGCTTCTACAAAACCTCTCGAAGGCCAAACCCAACCATTTTTGATAACTTGAAACATCGAGTCCCATCCCGGGATTTTCGTCAAAGTCACCCAGGGTAATACGATTCAGTTGGGGTCGGATAAATTTATTGTAGAATTGAATGTAGTAGTCTCTGATACCGTATCTGACCAGTAGACTTTTGAAATCAGCGAAATAAGGGGTGTTTCTCTCGATAAAGGTACATCTTTCAAGGTCCTCAAGCACTTTTGTGATCTCGCCGCCAGAACTGATTCCCAGATGATGGGCAATTTCATCACGGGTTGAAAATTTTTTGCGGGACAAGAAGTCTAGGATTTTTTGATAATGTTTGTTCGAAGATAAACTGCTCGTAAAAATGCGATCGTATTCTCTTACAAAAAGGCCGGTGGAAGAAAATGCGTTTTGGCAAATTCCTAAAAAGACAGAATCCGCTTCTTTAAGATATTTCAAATACTCTGGAATTCCGCCCACCGTCAAATAGGCCTCCATGACTTCTTCATGAGATCGGCTTCCAAGAAATGTTTTAACCTCTTTCACGGAAAGTTCTTTCAGGTGAAATTCATGCATGGAACGATTGTATAACGCCTTGGAATGCAATACCTTATTAACCAAAAAGGAAGGGGAAGACCCACACAGAATGAGCAAGAGCTTTGGATGATGTCTAAAATGATTGTCCCAAGCCCACTTCAAATCAGAAATAAATTCATCTTTTTGATCTGCTAGCCACTGAACCTCTTCAAAGTAAAGGGTCCAGATCCCTTTTCGAAGGGCATCTGCCAGAATTTTGAAAAACTCCATCCAGGTCTCATGTCCGGAAAAAGGGCGTTTCTTTTTTTTAAGGTAATAGCCCAATTGGATATAACAACGTTTCAGTTGTTCAGAGCCCTTAAGTCCTTCAACCCCCTCAAATTTCAGGATATTCCGGTCCCGAAAGGTTTGTTCCAAAAGCTCGGTTTTCCCAACCCGGCGACGGCCGTACATCACGATGATTTGGGCCTTGGGGGAATGGGCAATCTGGAGGAGCTTTTCTTGTTCCTGCCTTCGTCCAATGAAATTGGAATGAATGGGTATTTGTTTGGATTTCATAAAAATCGCCAATTACTGTTGTAAAATCTCATAATTGGCGATTTTTGTCAATATTTTATCCAAATAGTATCATTTTTATAGCTATTTGGATAATGGGTCTCATCTCCCGACCCCGCTTTGCTTACGAAGATAAATGAGAAGGGTCGTAATATCCGCGGGTGAAACCCCTGAGATTCTCGCGGCTTGACCGAGGGAACGGGGCTGAATGGAAGCGAGTTTTTCCTGGGCCTCTCTTCTAAGGCCTTGAATGGAGGCAAAGTCCATCGCAAGGGGTATGATTTTATCTTCTAATCTTTGCATTTTCTCTATCGTCTGCTTTTCTCTTTGAATATAACCCTCGTACTTGGCCTCGATTTCGACCTGGCGAATCACATCTTGAGGGAGGGAACTTGCTTTTCCTTCGAGTCCCAGCAAAGTGGTATAAGAGGACGCGGGCCTTTTTAAAATCTGATAAAGGGTTTCTTGTCCATGTCGTGTTTTCTTTAAACGATTGAGCTCTTCCTGTATTTTTTCATTTTTTTCTTCCAGGGCTTCAAGGGCCGTTTTAGGAATAAGCCCCATTTTATAGCCGTAATGCATCAAGCGGGTATCTGCATTGTCTTGCCTTAAGAGAAGCCGATATTCGGCCCGGGAGGTAAACATGCGGTAAGGTTCCTTTGTTCCCTTGGTCACCAAATCATCTATCAAAACCCCGATATAGGCCTCCGAGCGTTTTAAAATCAAGGGTTCTTTGCCCAGAAGCTTCAGCCCCGCATTGATCCCAGCCATCAGGCCTTGAGCCCCTGCTTCCTCATAGCCACTCGTCCCATTGATTTGACCCGCCAAGAAAAGGTTCGAGAGGGTCTTGGTCTCTAAAGTTGCATGAAGCTGCGTGGGAGGAGCAAAGTCATATTCCACCGCATAACCATAGCGAATGATTTCGGCATGCTCGAGCCCTGTAATCGAATGAACAATCTCTTCCTGAACATCTTCAGGTAAGCTCGTGGAAGAACCATTGATGTAAATTTCATCCGTGTCCAATCCTTCGGGCTCTAAAAAGATCTGATGCTTTAATTTATCTGGAAATCGCATGATTTTGTCTTCAATCGAAGGACAGTAACGCGGCCCAATTCCTACAATCCTCCCTGAATAGAGCGGAGAGCGATGAATGTTTTTCCGAATCACTTCGGCCGTTCGATCGGTCGTATAAGTGATATAGCAAGGAACCTGTAGGAGTCTCTTTTCCACGGGGAAATGAGAAAAGGAATAGGGCTCGGGATCGCCATGCTGAACTTGAACTTTCGAGTAATCAATAGACCGCTCACTGATTCGAGGCGGCGTTCCTGTCTTCAAACGCAAGAGTTCAATGCCTGCTTTTTGAAGGCAGTCCGAGAGCCCGTAAGAAGGAAATTCTCCCGCTCGACCCGCGGCAAAAGAAGATTCTCCCACGTGACATAATCCCTTTAAGAAAGTGCCTGTCGTAATAATGACAATTTTGCCTTTATAAATCGTTCCTGAATTTGTCTTAACTCCTTCTACTACATTATCTTTTAAAATTAACTCCTCGACAATCACTTGCCTTAAATCCAAATGAGGCTGCCTCTCAACCACGTGACGCATTTCGATGGAGTATTGCTTTTTATCCGCTTGGGCCCGGGGAGCCCAGACAGCCGGGCCCTTGCTCATGTTGAGCATTCTAAACTGAATGCTGGTTTTATCCGTGATTTTGGCCATTTCTCCACCCAGGGCATCCATTTCCCTCACCAAATGGCCCTTGGCGATTCCCCCAATCGCCGGATTGCAGGGCATTTTGGCCACGGTGTCCAAATTGAGCGTGAAAAGGGCGGTCTCCAGGTTCATCCGGGCCGTGGCCAGAGCCGCCTCACAACCCGCATGGCCCGCACCAACCACAATAACGTCATAGGTTTTTGGATAGATATACATGTTTTCACCCACACCCATCATCCGTTTGAGTCTGAAAAATAGCAAAAAAAAACCGTTTTGAATATGAGGATTTTTTGCTTTTTTATTTTGAGGCAATACTAACATCCTTGATTACTTGGGGCAGGTATAAATTCATCCAAGAGGTTTGTTTCTGAGAAAGAACCTCTTTTGTCCCAATACCCTTTGTCATTTCAAAACAGCCATTCATTTGAATTAAGAGTTCACGGACCTCTAAGCTTTCTGAAAGATTCTCCAAGGCCTTTCTAAATTCACTCGGGTAACTCGCATGAAGAAGGCATAGGTCATAAATATCTGTAGGTTCAATTCGATCCACAACACAATAGAGTTTCTCCAGGATCATGTCTTTTTCAGATAAAATCGGGCACCGAAGTTCGGGCTCATAAAGCAATGTGACCGGACGCCAAATTTTTCCAATATCGACTTTTGTTTCAAGTTTGGGATATCTGATATACAGTTGACAGAAGTGTTCTCCACGACGCGTAATTCTATATTTAACCTTCTCAAGATTACACTGCTTCACAAGCTCAAGCATCGCCTTGTAACTAGAGATTTCTTCTTTCGGGGAGAGAATATCTACGTCCTTACTGTTGCGCGCATGTTGTGGAAGTCTTAAGGTTAGCCACGTTCCTCCCGAGAGGGCATAATTTTTACGGATGAGCGGACATTTTAAAATCCATTTGGCAAGTGATAAAATATCTTGCCTTGAAGGCTCTTCAGGCATTTTTTTCATAAAGACCTCGAATCAGACTTTTGCGAAAAATTCTTTCAAGAAGGGTTCTTCCTTTGCGCACATATTTTTCCGCCACAGACCTTTGAATCATTTTAGGAATGAGTTGTGGGGCACGCCTAAAAAGAATGGGAATCATTTCTTCTTTCGATGGGATTGATTGTTCTCTCCAGAAGATTGAATAGGGAGCTATTTTTTGAGGTCTTCCAGAGGAATAGTGTCCTTGAATTTTTTTAAAACGATCGAAAGAAGCTAATGGAATAAACCAGGTATGTCCCTTTTTCAAACATTGCTTCAAGCGCTTTTCCCGGCAATATCGAGCCATCAAGGACTTCGTAATTCCTAATCTTGCCGCTGCCTCAGTGGCTGTTAAGAAAACATTCTTCATCATGATTTTATTATACACTATTTTGAACAATTTTTGAAAAATTTTGGGATGGTAGACTTTGGTCAAATGGACTGGATTTGATTCGGGAATTTTAAAGGTTAAAGATTTTAAGTATTTTAACCCTTGGACGTTTGAACTTTTCAACCCTTAAACTTTTTTTCACTTCCCAATGCAAAACCTCGAGAAAAGGGTCTGGATCATTTCTTCATTGACAGAGGTGCCCAATAATTCATCCCATTTCAGAAGGGCGCTGTGAAGATCGCTGGAGATCAAGTCATCTCCTAAATTGTTTTCTAAGGCGTTCTGGGCACTCCTCAAGTCTTTCTCCACCGCCTGCAAGATTTCTTGATGCCGGGCGTTGACGAGGTATTGGCATTCTAAAATGTCATTTTTGGATTTCACCCATTTTAGAAGAGCCTCTTCCAGCGTTTTCAAACCCTGTCCCAAAAGGAGAGAAGTTTCAAAAAAAGGATGGCGAGGAAAGGTTTTTAAAATTTCACTTTTCGAAAAATTTTTGTTCAAATCCACTTTGTTAAAAATCAACATCGCATCTTTTCCATTGCCCAACCAGGGTTGGACCTTGGTAAGATCAAAAGGGGAGCCAGAGACATCAAAAATCCACAAAATTAAATCCGCTTCTTCATATTGATGATGCGTGACTTCAATTCCCTTTTTCTCGACAATGTTTTCGGGTTCTCTCAGGCCCGCCGTGTCTACCAAACGCAAGGGAACGCCATTAAAATTCATTTCGTATTCGATAGCATCTCTCGTTGTGCCCGGTAGTTCAGTCACAATGGCCAATTCTTTTTTGGCCAATGAATTGAGAAGACTGGATTTTCCAACATTGGGCTCTCCCATGAGAACCCCTTTAAAACCCTCTTTCAAGATGCGTCGCGTTTTGGCCCCTTTTAAAAGATTCTGAATTTCGTCCCTGATTTCTTTTAGAAGTTGAGCGTAATCTCGCGGGGAAACGCCTTGCGGAACATATTCTGGAAAATCAATGTTGGCCTCGGTCTCGACCATCACGTCAAAAATTTTTTGACGGAGGTTGAGTAATTTTCCAGAGAATTCTCCTTTCAGTTGCTGGAGGGCATATTTTCTTTGCAGTTCGGATTTTGCCTGAATCAAATCTATAACGGCCTCTGCCTGAGAAAGGTCTAAGCGGCCATTTAAAAAGGCCCTTTGGGTGAATTCTCCTGGCCGGGCTAGGCGGGCCCCTTTTTCCAAGATGAGCGACAGAATTCTTTGAGCCAGATAGGGGCTTCCGTGGAGATAAATTTCAAAAGAGTCTTCGCAGGTGTAACTTTTGGGAGCTTTAAATACACACCCCATTCCTTCATCCAAAGCCTCTTTCTCATCCGAAACGGATCCCAAATACAAGCGCTGAATCTCAAAGGAAGAAGGGGATTTGCCTGAGGACGTCCTGAAAATTTGATCGGCGATCATGAGAGAAGCGCTCCCGCTCAAGCGAAGCACGGCCAAAGCGCCTTCTCCAAGAGGCGTGGCAAGGGCCACAATGGTGTCTTCAGCAATATTGGAGACATCTTTATTTTTCATGCCCATTTCCATAACCTTATGGGTTCCAGAAACTTCATCGTGTCAGCCATTCCTTTAGAAAGTCTGCGGGAGATCGGACATGGACTCCCAACTTTTTCGCGGCATGAAAATGTCTTGCATTGCCCGTGACCAGGACCTCCACATGGCCCGTGACAGCCACCTCGATGAAGGCACGGTCCGTCTCATCCAAAAACCGATCAGGGATGACTTGTGGCAAAACCAGCAGTGCCTGGTCTAACAAGGCATCCAAAAAGTCGTCAACACTTTGATTAGAAAGGGAAAACTTTCCACGGGTGAGAACTTCACGATACTCATTGCAAATGCGATCGTCCACGCAAAGTTCCACATCACCTCGTAAGAGGAGTTGAACAACTCGATGGCAAGTCCCACCTGGTGTGAGAATGGACGACACCAAAACATTTGTATCTAGAACAATCCTCATGGTGAAGGATGCCGTCTTCCTCTTCGAACTTGCTGAATCCACCCTTCGATCTGTGTCTTGCTCAGCCGATTCAACCCCTTTCGTCTGGCCTCTTCCTGTAGTTTAATCAAAGCGGCCATACCCCGAGCTTGACGCCAAACACGCAAGGTTTGTTCGAAGGATCTCTCATTCAGAGGCGCGAGCAATCCCATGGGTTTACCTCTGGATGTCAATACCAGCTCTCTTTCTTCCTTTAGCATTCGCCACACAGAGCCAGGGTGGAGACGAAATTCTCTGACCGGTACGAATTTCATAGGCCCTCCATTTCCTACGTAAAGTCTACATGATGTTATCCTCAAGGTCAACCTCTAAAGATTCACCTACTTGCTAAGATCGTGTATTTAAAAGTGTGTCCTTTTATGGATGCGGGTGGCCCGACTGGGGGTCCCCCGCTGATCGCCAGCAGATGGAGAACATGGACCTCTCGTTACATTCAAAACCCAACCGACATCGACCCCACGGGGGCTATAACCTCTGTGCCGTCAGCGGGGGTGAGGAGGGACAGGACCCGCCTCCTCTTAAAAGGACACACTTTTAAATACAGCATCCTTGCTAACGTCCCCTTAAAATTCTATCATTCATGAACAAAAGTCGTTGCTAAAGAGGGAGAAAGAACTTTAAACCCAGAATTTGCAATAGGCCGCGGAATTCGACGCAAGATCTTGCTCTTGAGTTCTCGCGTCTATTGCAAAATCTGGGTTAAAAAGTAACCCTCCCATTCCCCCCTTACAAGCGAGTCCGGGTGCTCTGAAGAAACGTATCTCGAGAAAAAAAGGGGGTTCAAGCCCTCTTCTGAATCCGATACTGCTGTAAGATGGTAATCACGGTGTTGGTAATCCAGTAAAGGACGAGGCCTGAGGCAAAGCCGTAGAAGAGGAACGTGAGCATCACGGGCATGAAAACCTTCATCATTTTCTGGCTGGGGTCTGAGGGCGTCATTCTCTGTTGCCAAAACATCGCAGCACCATTCAACATGGGAAGGAAATTGACCGGAAATGTCCCCAGATGAAAAAGGGTATCGGGCCTGGCCAAATCCTTGATCCAAAGGAAATCGGCCCCTCTCAATTCCAGAGAAACCATGAGAATTTGATAAAAGGCAATGAAAATGGGCATCTGAACCAGCATGGGCAGACAACCCGCCAGGGGCTTGATGTTGTGCTCTTTGTAGAGGGCCATGGTCTCTTGCTGGATTTTTTTAGGATTCGAGCCGTGTTTCTTTTTGATTTGATCTAATTTGGGTTTCAAGGCCTGCATTTCCTTCATGGAATGAAAGCTGATGGCACTGAGCGGATAAAAGAGAAATTTAACAATCAGGGTTAAAACAATAATGGAAATTCCATAATTATGGAAAATGCGGTTGAGGCCATGAAGACTCATCACGAAGCCACGACATAAATGTCCCCATAAGCCGTCAAACCCTAAAAGGCTTTCAAAATGATGATTAAAGGATTTAAGGAGATCATAATCCTTGGGGCCCTCGTACAATAAAAAATGCATTTTCTTCGTCTCATTCGGAGCCAATACGAAAGAGGTCGTGCGAAGTGCACAGGCGTAATAGATTTGGGAATTTTCCTCCACGCTTTCGGTGATTAAAGAGAAGGCATCCACGTCCAGAGGCTTTGCCAACAGGGTAAAATATTTGCTTTTCATGGCGGCCCAGGAAAGCTCAAAATCCTCGACCTTGCGCTCTTTAATGGATCGAATGGATTTTCTCATATAAGATCCGCTGCCCCCAGCCAAGTAAAAGTCGACTTCAAGGGGCTGCAATTCGTCCGTTCCCGCAACAGCATTTTTGTTGAAGGAAGAGGTACGGTGACTGATTTGCTTCATAAATCCGAGAGAAAGGTCATAGCCTTTGTAGAAGCTGTAGGGCTTCTTGCGATGGTTGGTGAGAGTGATTTCTAAATCAATGGTATAATTTTCTTTTAAGGTGAATTTCTTTTGGAGCGTGATTTGGTGATCTCGAACTTCAAAGAGCACAAAATCCGAACCCCGGTCTGCCACTCGATAGGCTCGAAAAGCATCGTGGGAAAAATCGCTCACCCTCGGCAAAGCACCGGGTTGAACGTCTGGATTTTGAAAGTCCACCAAGGGGACTTCGCGATCGTGAATGAGTCCTGTTTCTTTCAACGTGAGGGACTTCACGGCCGCCCTCCAACTGGAAAAGGTGACCTTCACCAAAGAATTTTCAAGGACAATTTCTTGCTCCTCAGGCATGGGAGTTTCATCTACCTTGGGCCCTTGAAGCAGCTCTTCAGAGGGTTTTTCACCCAAAGCCTTTTCTGAGGAGGGAGTCACTCCTTGAGAGACATTCGAAGTGGGCTGTGGAATGTGCTTGCGATAAAAATAAGACCAGCCGATGGAGATAGCAAAGCAAAGGGCAAAGGCTAAAATGATGCGCCATCCCATAGAGGGATCATTATCTTGCATCTGTGAATTTTTAGGCATTGGAGTTACCTTGTTTTCTAAAATAAGTGAAAAATGAAAAGTGAACAATGAAAATTTGCCAAGAACTTTAACGAAATTCACTTCTTATTCTTAATTTTTCATTCTTAATTTTTAACTGTCCTTTATTGGATCATATCCGCCCGAGTGAAAGGGATGACATTTTAAAATTCTTTTTAAACCCAAAAATAAACCTCGCCAGCCCCCTTTTTTCTCGACCGCAAGGCGACAATACTCCGAGCAATTGGGCTGGAAACGACAGGCGGGCCCGAGAAAAGGTGAAACGAGCGTTTGATACATCCGAATCAAAAGAGAAACAAGCATTTTCATGAAATTTTTAAGTGACCCGCATGGACGCTAATTTTCCCATTTCATCTAAAATCACTTCGTATTTCCAAACCTTCTGATCTGTCTTTGCCAAAAACACCCACCACCTGGCCTTTTGAAAAAGATGTTTTTGTTGCCTAAAAGATTCGCGCATCCAGCGCTTGATTTGATGACGCTGGACGGCAGAACCGATTCTCTTCGCAACCACAAAGCCCCCCTTCAAATCGCCGACGGGGGACTCTCTAACGTAGGCTACCAGGGAGGAAGTGACATGCTTTTTCCCCTTTTCAAGAACCCAGCGAATGTCCTGGGAGGCTGTCAAACGTTCACTTTTGGGAAAGGACAAGTCCAAAGGCATGGAAGTCTGGGTCAAGAAACGACGAGACGACGGCGCCCTTTCCTTCTGCGGCTTTTCAAAACCGCACGCCCCCCGTGCGTCGAAGATCTCTTGCGAAATCCATGGGTGCGGCGCCTTCTCAAACGAGATGGACGAAAAGTTCTTTTCACGTGAAAACCCTCTTTTCAAAAATAAACCTCCCCTGACCCTCTTTGAAAAAAGGGGCAAGGGGGAATTTTTATTCTATTTTGTTCCGGTTTAACGACATTTTATAATAACACCGCTTTTAAATTTAAGGGCACCATTCTATAGAGGGAAGCGCTCGGTGTCAAGAGCCGTCATTAGATCGGGATAAACAGCCTTTAGGCAAGTCCTTGCATTAGCTTAATGAGAGGCAGGAACATGGCAATGACAATGAATCCAACAATAAAGGCCAGGCAGATGATGAGCAAAGGCTCCAAAATAGAGGTGAGCCCCTGGACGGTGACGTCCACTTCTTCGTCATAGGTGTCTGCAATTTTGACCAGCATTTCTGCCAAGTTTCCAGTTTGTTCTCCGACATCAATCATGCCGATCACCATGGGCGGAAACACCTCACTCTGCTTCAAGGGATCGACAATGGATTCTCCTTCACGAATGCTGTCATGCACAGAGGTGACGGCCCTGGATACGACTTCATTGCCAATGGTGTCGCGGACAATCATGAGTGCCTTCAAGATGGGAACACCACTCGTCATCAATGTGCCCAGCGTTCTTGAAAAACGGGCGATGGAGATTTTTCGAATGATGTCGCCAAAAATCGGCATTTTTAATTTGAGTTGATCCAACTTTAATTTGCCCTTGGGCCTGCGGTTGGTGATTCTTAACGCTGTGATGAGAAGGGATACAATCAACACAAAAACATACCATCTTCTTTTTGAAAAGTCGCTGATGTTGATCATGACGGTGGTTAAGGTCGGTAAATCAATGTCCAATTCCAGAAAAATATCTGCAAATTTTGGGATGATAACCGTGATTAAAAAAGTGACAATGCCAAACGCAAAAACCATCACCAAAATCGGATAGATCATGGCTGATTTAATGCGGGACTTGAGGCGTTGACTCTTTTCCATGAACTCGGCCAGGCGGTTCAGCACCTCATCTAAAACGCCTCCCGCCTCACCGGCCCGAACCATGCTAACGTAAAGTTTGGTGAAAATCTTTGGGAATCTCTCCAAGGCCTCTGAGAAAGTGCTGCCGCTTTCCACAGCATTGGCCAAGGTAAGAACCGTTTCCTTCAAGGCCTTGTTTTTTTCCTGCTCTTTCAAGAGATGAAGACATTTTAAAATGGGGAGTCCCGCATCAATTAAAACAGCGAGCTGGCGGGTGAAAACCGTGAGCGCCTTTAGGCTCAGGGTCCCTCGAAAGAATTTTTTTAAAAAGGTGAAGGATTCTCTCCTTTCCCCAGGGATCGGTATGCGTCCTGATTCAAGAGACTGGCCCCCCGAAGCCTCTGTCACATTGAGTGGGAAAAGGCCGCGGCCGCGAAGAATATTGATGGCACTGATGGTGTTATCAGCACCCACCGATCCCTTGACCTGCTTGCCTTGCGCATCGGTAGCGATGTAATCGAATTTCATGAAGACCCTTTCAAAATCCAAAATTTTCTCACGCAATGATCTTGGGAACATTTTAGATTTTGATCTGTCATTTTGATTTTTGCATTTTGATTTTTGATTTTACTACGTCTCCTTCACCACTTCTTCAAAGGTTGTCAGCCCATCATAAAGCTTTAGCAGGGCGTCTTCCCTCAGCGTTCTCATGCCCAGTTCTCGAGCCTTTTGTTTTAGGAAAACCGCCGGGGCCCGTTCCAAGATGAGCTGGCGGATGGGCTCTGTCACCCGTAAGATTTCATACGCCGCCGTCCGTCCACGATAGCCTGTTTTATTGCATTGGGGGCATCCCTTGCCCTGATAAAATTGAATGCCTCGAATCTGTTCAGGGTTTAAATTTAATTGCTCCATAAAATGTTGTCCAGGAGTGATGGCCTCCTTACAATTTTCACAAATTTTTCGGACCAATCGCTGTGCAATGGCGGCCTCCAAAGTGGAGGTGATGAGAAAAGGTTCCACCCCCATGTCCACAAGCCTCGTGATGCATCCGGCGGCATCGTTTGTGTGGAGCGTGGTGAAAACCAAATGGCCGGTGAGAGAGGCCTGAACGGCGATTTGAGCCGTTTCAATGTCGCGAATCTCGCCCACCATGATGCGATCGGGATCCTGTCTTAAAATAGCCCTTAAGGCTCGGGCAAAGGTGAGCCCAATTTCACTTTTCACTGGAATTTGCATGATGCCATCAATTTCATATTCTACCGGGTCCTCTGTGGTAATAATTTTGGAATCAATCGAGTTCACTTTCTTGAGACAAGAATAAAGCGTGGTGGTTTTTCCGCTCCCCGTGGGCCCTGTGACAATGACGATGCCGTTGGGTTTTTCAATCATTTCCTCAATCATTTTTAAATGATCTTCACGAAGACCCAATTGATTTAACTCCAGAGAGACAACGGTTTTGTCTAAAATTCTCATCACAATGCTTTCGCCGAACTGAGTCGGAAGGGAAGACACGCGCAGATCCACATTGCGGCCTGAAACATTGAGTTGAATGCGGCCATCTTGGGGAAGCCGCCGCTCAGCAATGTCCATATCGGCCATTACCTTGATGCGAGAGGTCATGGCCAAACTCAATCGTTTGGGAGGTGGAACCATTTCATAAAGGGCACCATCCACGCGGCAGCGCACCTTAAATTCTTTTTCAAAAGGTTCCAAATGAATGTCGCTTGAGCGATCCTTAATCGCCTGAAGCAAAATTAAATTGACCAATTTGACAACCGGTGCCTCCCGGGCCAATTCTTGAAGGCTCGCTACATCCACCGCCCCCGATTCTTCCTCGGCTGTGGCTGTGACCTGAGCATCAATTTCTCCCAAAAGTTCATCCAAAGACTCTTCGGCCTCACCATAATATTTGTCAATGGCCGCAAAAACATCTTCTTCAGAGCTGATGACGGCATGAATTTCACAGCCCAAAAGAAATCGCAAGTCATCCAAAATGGTTGGATTGAAGGGATCTGCCATGGCGACCGTTACGTCATGCCCTCTGGCACGAATAGGGAGTACCCCGTAGAGCTTGGCCGTAGAAGGGCTGATGGTTTTAATCACTTGGGGAGGAATGTCAAGCTCTTTGAGATGGACCGTTTCCATGCCTAAGCGCCGACCGAGGGCCTGAAAAACTTCCTCTTCTTTCACAAATCCAAAATCCACCAGGGCTCGGCTGACAGATTTTCCAGTTCGGACATGCTCCTCCCGCGCCTCTTGCAATTGTTGAGGCGTCACCATGCCTTCTTCCAGCAAAATTTTTTCCAAGGGGTCTAGGTCACTCATAGAAATAGCGGACAGCGTTCAGCGTACAGGAAAATGAATCCGTTCCTTATAAACTGTCCGCTATACGTTGCACGCTCCTTTCATCTTCCCTTCTTCTCCCGCTCCATCTCCTTTGGAAATTTCTCACGAATTTGGTCTAAGTCATAAGCCTTAGAAACCATCGTGTCATAGCTGATAAGTTTGTTCCGATAGAGCTCGGCCAAGTGAGCGTCCATGGAGATCATGCCGTACTTGGTGCCCGTTTGAATATCAGAAGTAATGCGGTAGGTTTTATTCTCCCGAATTAAATTCTGAATCGAAGGAGTGATCACCATGATTTCAAAGGAGGCGATGCGGCCCAATGCATCCGATCGTGGCAAAAGGAGCTGAGAAATCACGGCCAAGAGAGAAGTCGCTAGCTGAGCGCGGATCTGCTCTTGCTGATTCGTAGGAAAGGCTCCGATGATACGGTCCACGGTTCGGGCAGCACCCGTCGTGTGAAGCGTTGCAAAAACCAAATGTCCGGTCTCAGCCGCAGTGATGGCAGCCTCCATCGTGGCCAAATCCCGCATTTCACCCACCAAGATCACATCGGGATCCATTCTCACACCTCGCACAATAGCCTCTGCAAAAGAAGGAACATCCACGCCCAACTCTCTTTGAGTCACCACTGCACGCTTGTGCTGATGATAATATTCAATGGGGTCTTCAACGGTTAAAATATGGACCTCCCTTTCCATATTGATCACGTCAATCATGGAGGCCAAGGTGGTCGTTTTTCCAGACCCCGTCGGGCCCGTGACCAAAATCAGGCCGCGTGGTTTGTAAAGCAATTCCTTGATCATGGGATTAAATCCGATCTCTTGCAAACCGAGGATACTAGAAGGAATGAGGCGTAAGGACATGCCGTAAAAACCCTTTTGCTTGTAAATGCTCACCCGAAAACGGGCCTTATCGCTAAAGGTAAATCCAAAATCGCTACCTCCCATTTTGCGAAGTTTTTCCCAATGCTCTTCAGAGGCAATACCCCGAATCAATCGCTCGGTATCCTCCCCTCGAAGGGCGTCCATTTCCAGGGGGAGCAATCTCCCATTCAATCTCACATGGGGAGGGGTTCCCACACTGAGATGTAAATCAGATGCATTCTCATCCACTACAATCTCTAAAAGTTCGCTGATTTCCATAAACCTCCTTTGAACTTTTAAACTTTTGAACTTTCAGTCTTCGTCTCCCACCGTAATCCTAAAAACCTCTTCCAAGGTGGTGACAGCGCCCAATACCTTTTGAATCCCATCCTCCCGAAGAGTTTTCATCCCCAATTCTCGACCCCGCTTACGAATCAGGGTACTGGAGGCCTTTTGATAAATCAATTGCCGAATGCTTTCATCAATGGTTAAAAGCTCCATGATCCCGATACGCCCCCGATAGCCCGTCCCATGACAATTTTCACAACCTTTGCCCTTATAAAAAACCATGTCCTTTAATTGGTCTGAAGGGACTTTCATTAATTTCAAATGCGGCTCTAGAGGGGTGTAAGGGGCTTTGCATTGTGGGCATATCGTTCTCACCAGTCTTTGCGCCAAGACCCCAATCAGACTCGAAGCTACCAAAAAGGGCTTCACGCCTTGATCGATGAGACGCGTGATGGCCCCCGGGGCATCATTGGTGTGAAGCGTGCTAAAAACCAAATGGCCTGTGAGGGCAGCATGAATAGCAATCTCAGCCGTTTCATGATCGCGAATCTCTCCGATCATGATGACATTCGGAGCTTGCCTCAAAATGGACCGGAGCACATTGGCAAAAGAAAGACCAATGGCCTCACTCACTTGAACTTGATTGATGCCCGGTAACTGATATTCTACCGGATCTTCCACGGTGATTAATTTACGATCCGGCCGATTGATGAAATTTAAACATGCATAAAGCGTCGTGGTTTTGCCGCTCCCCGTAGGACCCGTGATTAAAAGAATTCCATTCGGCTGACTGATCAACTGCTCATAGCGCTTTTGCTCTTCCGAGAGAAATCCCAATTGCCCCAGCCCCATGAGAACATTGGATTTATCCAAGAGGCGCATGACAATGCTTTCGCCATGGCTGGTCGGAATGCTGGAGACGCGTAAATCAATTTCCTTGCCCAACAAATTTGCCTTGATGCGGCCATCTTGAGGGAGTCTCCTCTCTGCAATGCTCATGTTGGCCATGATTTTGAGCCGCGAAATGACGGAGGGCTGAAGGCGCTTGGGAGGGCTTTGCACCTCTTGCAAGACGCCGTCAATACGATAGCGCACTCGAAATTTTCTTTCGAGTGGCTCCAAATGAATGTCGCTCGAACGATTTCTAAAAGCCTCTACCATCAAAAGGTTCACAAGTTTTACAATCGGGACATCGGGATCTTCTTCGGCAATCTCTTCGGCCGCTTCTTTCGAGAGAACCGTGACATCCGTGTCGGCAAACCCCTGGATCACCTGATCCACCACCTCTTCCGTAGCCCCGTAATATTTCGTGAGGGCTGCCTCGATTTCTTGAGGATCAGCGATGAGGGTCAAAATATCTTTACGCAAAAGATAATGCAGATTGTCCACCGCATCCAGGTCGAAGGGATCGGCCATGGCCACCTTCACCTCGCGCCCGTCGTCCTCCAATGGAATGGCGTGATAGCGCTTGGCATAAACGGGATCCAGCAAATGAACAGCATCGCAAGGAGGGGAGGCTTCAGCCAGTTCCACTTTCTCAAAATGGAAATGCTGGGCCACAAAATTGATGACTTGAGCCCTTTGGACAAAGCCCATCTCACAAAGGGCATCGAGAAGGGGTTTTCTGACAATTTTACTAAACTCCTCGGCCTTCTCTCTTTGATCCTCAGAGATGACACCCGCCTCGATCAAAAGATGAATCACCTGGGATTCATTCTTGAACATATTATAAGACCCGGGTTTAAAGGTTTAAAGGTTCAAAAGATAGAGTTCCTTTGAACCTTTAAACCTTTGAACCTTTCTTTACATCACCTCGCCAAAATTCTTCTCATGCAATCGCCCGTGTTATCGGCGTGGTTAGCAATTTCCCCAATTTGCTTGATGATGGTCATGAGAAAATAAATATGGATGGGGTTCATCTGGCTTTCGAGGGTGAAAAGTTTTTCCAAAAAGAGCTGCTGCAAACTGTCTGTCTCCCATTCTTTTTTCTGAACCGACTCGATCAAATCATAAATTTCATGAATAGCCCGGTCGGAAGAATCCTCTTCCAATTTCACGAGTTTTTCACTGGCTTGACAAACGAGGAGAACCGTTTGAGTGACCTCTTCCACTGTTTGAATAAGCAAAGCGGCAAGTTCCTTAGGAAGCTCCGTTTTTCGCACGGCCAAAAGCATGCCGACCTCCTCACAAACGTCCGCGATGTTGTCCTGCTCCTTCAGCATGGCCAGCACATCGGCCCGATGAATCGAGGCAAAGAGGCTTTTGGAGAGATGCTCGCGGATGCGCTTTTTGATTTGATCTGCCGCATGTTCCTCTTTTGAAATATCTTTTGCAATCGCTTTAATTTCTTCCTGATTGGCTTCTAGAAAGGCCTTCATCAAAGAGGGCAAAAGCTCTATACAATCTTTCACCTTCAAAATATGTTCTCTCAAGGGGCCGAAAGGAGACCGCCCAAAGGGTCCGCCAATGGTTTTCATATGAAAATGGCTCTCTCCTCTCCTTATAACCCCTCCATCTCCCCTTAAACTAAGGGGAGGGAAAAAGCTCCCCTCTTATTATAAGAGGGGTTGGGGGAGTTAATTCATTCCAACACCGTCCGTGCCAAATGAAGAGCGTGGTCCAAGATCCGATCTAAATCTGTGATAAAATCCAAATGGATGGCACTCGTAGCCACGGTTTCTCGAATGCTTTTTCTCAAACGCTCCAAATGAGAAAGATACATCTTGCGCTTCAAGCGCTTGGCCACTTCTGAGCCCTCAACCATTTCTTGAGCCTTCTGGCGGTTTTTTTCCGCAAAGGCCCAGAAAGAACCTCGGAATAAATGATAAACCATTTGATGAAATTCTTCCAGCTCCGTTTGACCCTCCATGGAGAATTCTAAATCTTTTCGGATCTTCTTACGAGCCAAAACCGCCAAATCCTTGCTGATTAAATCACCGATGTGTTCCAGTTGATCGCTTCCATAGAGAAGCCTGACCTCTTCCTGCGTGGCCTGGGATCCCCATTTTCCGGAGGCCTTTTGCGTCAGAAATTTCACGAAATGAAAATTCAAGAGATCTATTTCCTCATCCGCATCAATGATCTTTTTAAGAAGTTTGGCATCATTGTCTCGAAATACATTGAGCATGTCCAAAATCATTTGACCCACGCGATCCGCCATTTCAGAAAGGCCTTTTCTGACCCCCGAAAGACCTTCCTCTTCTAAAAGATAAGGCTTCCTCACAGGTGCGGGAATCAACCAGCGAAGGAATTGACCCGCCCATTTTGTCCCGGGAAGAAGGACGAGAGATGTCACCCCATTAAACAACGTATGGGTATTTGCAACAAAGTGGCTGGGCGTGAAGAGGGTCGGCCAAAACCCTTCGGTCAAAGAATGGACCCATTTCCCAAAAAGGGGCAAAAGGGGAATGACGAGGGCCACCCCTGTTAATTTCATCATGAGATGCCCCACGGAAAGACGCCAGGCATTGGCGCCTCGCCCGAGGCTTGCGAAAAGGGCGCTCACGCAAGTTCCCACATTGGCCCCGAGCACCCAGGCGACCGATTCCTGAGGGCTGAGCGAGCCTTGACTCACCAAGGTCATCACAAGTACAATGGCCGCGGCACTCGAATGAATCAAGGCTGTTAAAAGGAGGGCCGCAAAAAAGCCCAGAGAGAAGGAGTGGCCGATCCAAATGAGTCCCTGAGCAACCCAGGGAACATCTTTCAGAGGACCGAACGCGGCGTTCATCAAACCGATCCCATAAAAACTGAGGGCAAATCCCAAGAGACCCCGGCCCAAGGATTTGAGCCGCTCCCCCTGAAAAAATTTCATCAAAGCAAAGCCCAGCGCCACCCCTGCCAAGGCTAGGCTCGATAAGTCAAAGGCTAGAATTTGAACTGTAAAGGTGGTCCCAATATTGGCCCCCAATAGAATCGCCAGGGCCTGCTCCAATCCCACCAGAGAGCTGTTCACAAAACTCACCAACATCACAGAGGTCACACTGGAAGACTGAAGCGTCAGGGTGGATAAGATCCCAAAAAAAAGAGCCGCCAGATGGCTGCGCGTCGCCCAATTCAAAATCACACGCATTCTCTGAGCGGCAAATTCCTGAAGACCTGTGCTTGCCAGGTCCAGGCCATAGAGAAAAAGCGTTAGACCTCCGATAAGTTTGAGAATTGGAATGAGCATGAATACCCACTAACCTCAAAGAAAAGCGCTATAAAAATTTTTCAGTAAAAGAGGAAAAGTTCTTCAACGTTTTCACAACCTCCTCGTAGCCCCAGATCTCACAATGGGCCTTGGGATATTTTTTACTGAAAGGGAGAACACCCCGTCCTTTCGCAAGTTTAATTCCTGACTTTATCTCGAAGGCAAAAAGACCTCTCGATGTTTTTAAAACATAGTCTACTTCGTCATTGCCTTCACGCCAATAAAAGAGTTCGCTGTTGGGAATGCTTGCCAAGTGGGCCCCAACCACGGATTCAAAAACATGGCCATACCACAGCGGATCTTCGTCTAAACGATTTTCAGATTGGTAGGCGTGGATCAGGGCTGGATTGAGGACAACGATTTTGGGGCTGGATGCCTTCGTTTGAATCGGAGTACCGCTGTATTTTTGCAGTGCTCGAATCAAAAAACTTTTTTCCAAGAGCAGCAAATAATGTTGAATGGTCGTTGCGTTGCCGCGATCTTGAAGTTGTCCCAACATCTTTTGAAGACTGATGATTTTTGCAGGATGTTGCATGGCCAACTCAAAAGTCTGTCGAAAGAGGGCCGGTTTTTGAACAGGGTGAAGACCTAAAATATCTCGACCCAACACAGGCTCAATAATGCTGTCCAAAATGTATTTGCGCCAGCGGGATTTGTCTTGAATAAAACCTGTAGCACCCGGATAGGCCCCAAAACGAAAATAAGTTTCGAAATTCCACCCGAAAACGCTGTGAAATTCCTCATAAGACCAATGGGGAGCTTCAATCAACTCGAAGCGTCCGGATAAGGACTCTGTTAGCCCTTTTTGAAGATAGAGACTGGAAGAACCCAGAAAGACCACTCTGAGGTCTCTTTTCCCGCGGTCCTCATCAAAAAGAATTTTGACCTGTTCGCTCCAGGACGGAATCTTCTGGATTTCATCTATGATAAGAAGGGTTCCATCTCCTCTCTGCCTGGCTTTTTCCCAAGAAAATCGAACCCAATCTGGGGTTGGAGGAGAAGGTAAATCAGCGCTAACCATGAATTTAGGTCCTGCCCATTCATCAAAAATGGCTTTTGCCATCGTTGTTTTCCCTACCTGCCTGGGGCCTAGGAGAACCTGAATCAAGGGATTTCTTTCTCTTATCCTTTCTGAAAGAGTGAGATATAATTTTGTTCTCATATGCTAATAATTCTATGAGATATATCTAACAAAGTAAATAAAATTGTTTGAACCTCAATAGGCATATGCACTTGATTCCCCTAGTAGTCGCCCGATTCATCGGGCAATCCATGCAAGGGGCACAAGGCTGCCCCATAAATGGGGCGACTACAAATTCTTGCTATCTGAGGGGAATCAAGTGCATATGCCTAATCTTCAATTTCGGATTCGCCTCAAGAGGCTCTCCTGGCAAACCCGCCTCAAAACGAGCCAAGCCCAGGGCTGCGATCATCGCCGCATTGTCCGTACACAGCGTCTTCGATGGCAAGGATAAATGAAACCCTTTTTTTTGGGCCAGCTCTGTCAATCGCTCCCGCAGCCTTGAATTGGCAGCTACGCCGCCCCCCATGGCCAAATTTTCCACGCCTGTTTTTTCTAAGGCTATCATACACTTTTTCGTGAGAACTTCCACCACCACCTCTTGAAAACTCGCGGCCAAATCTTCTATCCGCCCCTTTTTAAAAGGGGTAGAGCCCGTGTTGCGAGAGCCATACCCTTTCACCAAATAAAGAACGGCCGTCTTAAGCCCGCTGAAACTAAAATCCAAGGAATTTTTGGAAAGATACGGTTTGGGAAGACGAAAAACTTTCGGATTCCCTTTTTGAGCCAACTGGTCTATCACCGGGCCTCCGGGATAGCCCAGACCCAAAAGTTTTGCGACTTTATCATAGGCCTCCCCGGCCGCATCATCAAAAGTGCATCCTAAAATTTCATATTGTCCCAAGCCTTTGACCCATACCAATAATGTATGACCGCCCGACACAATGAGACTCACCAGAGGAAATTTTAATTCGGGGTCTTCCAGAAAAGGCGCATAAAAGTGGGCCTCCAAATGATTGACGCCGATCAAGGGCTTTTCAATCGCGTAAGAAAGTGTTTTCGCAAAGGTGACACCCATTAAAAGGGAGCCCAAAAGACCCGGCCCTACGGTCACACTGATCAAATCCACACTCGTTAAATCACATCCCGCTCGAGTGAGACTCTCTTCTATCACGGGTCCCATCATTTCGACATGCCGGCGAGAGGCCAGCTCCGGCACCACACCCCCATATTCGTGATGTAAAGCGATTTGACTGGAAATCACATTGGAAAGAATCCTGCGCGGACTTTCAAGAATACAAGCCGCTGTTTCATCGCAAGAGGTTTCTAGCCCTAATACTTTCATGAATGAAAAGTCTACCTTGGTAAAATCAAAAATCAAAATGACAAATCAAAATTAAAAATGAGGCAGGGTATTATTTTTAATATTTGCATTGTCATTTTGATTTTTGATCTTTGATCTTTGATTTTAAAACATCCATGGCCGCTTGAAGCTGACGATCCGGAAAAACAGATTTCTTTTTGCCCGCTTTGTTCTCCTCGCGCCTTTGTTCCTTCATCTTCTTTCTCTCCTCGCGAGGGATGTCAACTTCTATGTCCGGTTGAATGCCTGTTCCTTGAATGGATCGGCCTTTCGGAGTAAAGTATTTAGACGTGGTTAATTTCAAGGCCGAGCCATCTTTCAAAGGAATAACGCTCTGAACAGATCCTTTCCCAAAGGTTTTTTTACCCACAATTTTTCCTCTTCCCAAATCTTGAATCGCCCCCGCCACAATTTCAGAAGCACTGGCGCTCCCTCGATTCACCAAAATCACAAGCGGCACATCGCTCACCGGTCCACGCTTCGCTTCAAAGCTCAAATTCTGACTGGGCTTTCGTCCTCTCGTTTCCACAATCAAGGAACCCCTTTTCACAAAAAGCTCTGTCACTTCCACCGCCGATTGCAAAAGGCCGCCAGGGTTATTGCGAAGGTCCAGAATCAATCCTCTCCATTCTCCCTGAGCCTGGGAATCCTTCATCACCTTCTCCAAATCCTGAGCCGTATGTTCTTGAAATTCAGAAATGCGCACATAACCAATGCTGTCTTCCATCATTTCAAAAGCTGAAATGCTCTTAATTTGAATCACGGCCCTTTCAATGGTAAATTCCAAAAGTTTCTTTCCCTCCCTCATAATAGAAAGTTTCACACGGCTTCCCACTCGGCCTCTCAAGCGCTTAACCGCCTCCTCCAGATTCAAATCTTTAATCGCCTTATCATCAATCCTAACAATGCGATCGCCCGATAAAATCCCAGCGGTCCAGGCGGGGGTCCCTTCCATCGCCGCAATGACGGTGAGAAAATCGTCCTTCATCGTAATCTCAACGCCCAGCCCTCCGAACTGGCCCTCCGTCTCCACTTGAATCTCCCGATACGCCTCGGGATCTAAAAACTGGCTGTGCGGATCCAAAGACCTCAACATCCCTTTCAAAGCCCCATAAATCAGCTTCTGCGGCTCCACCTCATCCACATAGTCCCGCTGGACCAAGGCCAAGCCATTCGCAAAAAGATCCAGATTGTCATAAATATCTTTGGACGCCACTTGCTGACTGTTCTTGGCCCAAGCTAGGACAAGAATCGCCGCACCCAGGAGGCTCATCCACTTCATGTATTTCATTTTATCTCTCCGCTCAAAACGGTCGTGAGTCGTGAGGGGTGAGTCGTGAGTAAAAAATAATACATTTAAAACTCATCCCTCACGACTCACGACTGTTTTTTCAGATTTACACACTACTCAACTCTCTCTTAAAATACTCTATCGTCTTTGAAAGACCTTCTTCTAAACCCACCTCCGGTTTCCATCCCAAAAGGGTCGTGGCTTTTTGAATATCCGGTTGACGCACATGAGGATCGTCTTTCGGCAAAGGCTCAAAAACAATTGGACTCTGGCTTTTTAACAATTTCTTGATCAAATGAGCAAAATCTAAAACCGTCATCTCGTTGGGATTTCCAATGTTGACAGGCTCATTTAAAGAAGAAAAGGCCAGCGCATAAATACCCCGAATCAAATCCAAAACATAACAAAAACTCCGTGTTTGCTGACCCTCTCCATATACCGTGAGAGGCTTATTCTGAAGAGCCTGACCAATAAAATTAGGAACCACACGGCCATCTCTTAAACGCATGCGAGGGCCAAAGGTGTTAAAAATTCGCACAATCTTTACATCCAGGCCATGGGTGCGATGATAGGCCATCGCCATCGCCTCTGCAAAACGCTTCGCTTCATCATAAACTCCCCGCGGGCCCACCGGATTCACATTTCCCCAGTAATCTTCCTTTTGGGGATGGACCAAGGGATCCCCATAAACTTCCGAAGTTGAAGCGAGAATAAAGGCGGCTCCCTTGGCTTTCGCCAACCCTAAGGTTTTATGCGTTCCCAAAGCGCCGACTTTCAGAGTTTGAATGGGGTATTCTAAATAATCGCGCGGGCTGGCCGGAGAGGCAAAATGAAAAACGATGTCTATTTTACCCTCCACAAAAATATATTCCGTCACGTCGTGCTTATAAAACTTAAAGCGCTCATGTCCCAGCAAATGCTCAATGTTGCGGGTACTTCCGGTGAGCAAATTATCCAGACAAATCACTCGGTGCCCCTTTTCAATCAGAAAATCACAAAGATGCGACGCTAAAAATCCAGCCCCGCCCGTCACCAAACATGTTTTCATAAAAGCCTTTCAGTAAAAAGACAGGATTCTGAATTCTGACTCCTGAATTCTAAGTTCTGTATTATAATCGATCTTTGATGACTGAAAAAGGAATTGTTCTATCTTTTGACCCAAGCTTGATGAAGGCATGCATCCGTGTGAAGAATGAACGCAAGAACTTTCATCACGGGGAAGTGCTTCCCCTGGAGGCCTTGACTCAAAGACCTCTTGATTCTGGAAGCGAAGTTGAAATCCTCTTAAATCCCTTGCGGCCTTTTAAAGCGCGGCCCACTCGACTCTGGATCAGTTTTTCCCTTCTTCTCCTTGGAGCTTTTTTCAAAGTCATGTACATAGGTTTTCTCGTGGGCACTTTCTTGCTCGTCGCATCTTTTTTCAAAAGAAGACCCTCTAGCAAGTCTTTCATTCCTCTGGTTCTGCCGCTTTTCGAAGAGCTAAACAAACGAAGAAGAAATAAATGACAGATTATGAATACTCACAGCCGATATTTTTTTCCAGAGGATAAGTCTCCTTCCCAGGATAGACAATCCAAATGTGCTCGAGGGTAAGTTCTTCAATCGCTGATTTCATGGACTTGGTGACCTTTGGGGTATCTGAATATTTTATTTCAATACCGAAGGGCTTTCCATTTTTGAAAAACAGAAGATCCAATTCTGCTCCCGTATGAAGGGCCCAGAAAAAAAGTTCTTCTTCTCTCAAACGAAGGAGCCTCGCGACCTCTTCCATGGCAAAACCTTCCCAGGAGGCGCCCAGTTTTGGATGATTGAGAAGATCATTCAAACAAGCGACTCCGAACCTTGTGAAACAAGATGACGGAAGGCGCTTCCCAGAATAAAATATTTTGTGGAATTATGGGCGTCTGCAAGCACTCTTAACCCGCATTTCTCATCAGATTTCGTCACGAGTCCGCCTAAGGCGGATTGGATGCGAGGAAGACGCTCCGCGCCATGCGAGGCATACTTTGAAGTATTGTTGAGCGTGGCCGACCTCTCTTGCGACGCCAGACGAGGCAGAATCGGAGAAGAGCAGCAGAAATCTGATGAGAAATGCGGGCTAGCATGAAACCAAAAACATAATGGACCCCAAAAATCGGGTTTGGTGATAGAATGCAAGACCATTGGAGAAAAGATCAAAACCCACAAGCATGAAAACATCCACCACCCCAGAATTCCCTTCCCTACCCTTTCTTGAAAATATAGCGCTCGCAGCAGGACGTTTCTTGATTCAACGTCTCTCAAAACTTAAGAAAACACACATCTTTCCCAAGGAAAAAAACGACTACGTCACCGAAGTGGATCAATTGTCCGAACAAATGATTATTCGAAAAATCAAAGAAAAATATCCGGGCCATGAAATTCTTGCGGAAGAATCAGGGCATTCTGGAAAAATAGACTCGGAAAAACCTTTGTGGATTATTGACCCTTTAGATGGGACAACGAATTTCATTCACGGTCTACCCATTTTTGCTGTTTCCATTGCGCTTCAAGTCAAAGGCCAAATTGTTCTGGGCGTTGTTTATGATCCCAATAGAAATGAACTGTTCAGCGCAGCTTATCAAAAAGGGGCCTTTCTCAATCGAAAGAAAATCCGCGTTCCCGGCATGAAAAAATTACCAGAAACTTTACTCGCCACAGGTTTCCCTTTTCGTTCCAAAAAGAATTTAGAGGCTTATTTAAAAATTTTTCGCAGTCTTTGCCCAAAAGTCAGTGGCATTCGAAGAGGAGGTTCCGCAGCCCTTGACCTTGCGTATGTCGCGTGTGGAAGATTCGATGGCTTTTGGGAATTTGATCTAAAGCCTTGGGACATTGCAGCCGGTTGGTTAATCATCGAAGAAGCGGGGGGATGTGTTTCTGATTTTAGAGGACAGGGATTCTCGCTCGGATTTCAAAACGTGGCAGCAGGGAACCCTTTTATTTATCAGATGTTGAGAAGGGAAACTAAGAGATTCACACTGCCATGACTCCCCAAGCCAGATCATTTAGCTTCCGCTTCGAGCAGCGTCGAGAAACCGAAGAATCATTTCAGCTGCAAGTTGATTGCCTGTATGACTATGACTATGGTATCATCTATGAAAACGGGATGCAAGGAAAAAATGGAGCGCCATCCCTGAATAAATCTACGGAAGTTTTTCCATTACCGACCTCTTTTCGTTTTTTGCATTTTTATTTTTTGTCTTTTCGTTTGTTTTGAGTTTACCCCAGTCATCTATGCATGAGTGCTTATTCAAGCCTCATATATTATCGTACGGGGGCAGTTCCCTAATCAAATCGCAGAATCGTGAAGGCGCAATTTATGCTGCCAACCGACTAGACCCCTTCGAGGGTAAAGACCTGAGTAAGAATTCCTGATATGGCTTTTCATTTTTCATTACGCCGAACACAACCTCCGCAATTTTACGCGCAGTCGCAATTCTGGCGCGATCCCATCCTGCCTTTTCTTTGATTCGTTCATAGTACTGGCTGAAATAAGGGGAAGTGGCCGGCGCTCTTTGAGCCGCCTCCACAAACGCCCATCGCAGCCATTTATTGCCTTGTTTGGTAATACCTCCATGGCGTGTTTTCCCGCCCGAGGAAAAAGTGCTTGGAGCCAAACCCGCATAGCCCACCAACTTTTTTGCTGAAGCAAATCTATCGATTTCATCAATCTCATAACGAATTAATATTGCAAACGTATCACCAATTCCTGGAATGCTTTTTAGAATTCTACAAATAGAATCTTCCTTGACATGATTCCGAGTCCATAGATTGGCTCTCAGAATTTCCTTGTGAAGGTGTTCTAGTATTCCCAGCCATGATTTGAGTATTTCTGTGTCGTCTCCGGGCAGAACAACTTTAGTCAGAAGTTCCAATCCCTGCTTCCCAAAAATATCCGATAATTGGGCAAGCGTTTCTTTTTCTAAAAATACATGCTGATCCAGGAGCGCGTGAATCTTGTTTTTGATTTGTGTGCTTAGGGCTGTCAAGGCTGCTCGATATCTCAAATAACTCTTAACCTGTCTTGTCTCCTTTCCAGGAATATAAGACAAAGGCAGAAAGTTGGTTCTGAGTAAATCCGCCAGTGCTTTGGCATCAATGTGATCCGTTTTGATTCTTGCCTCTGCGATGAGCTTTGTTTTCAGGGGATGCGCTAGAGAAATTTCATCGGCAACTTCTCCCAAAATGTCCATGTAGTATCCCCAGTTATAGCAGGCTTCCATGGCGATGTGACATGGCTCATTAACCTTTTCAAAATAATTTTTAAGAGCCTGTGGGTTGCTGTCTATTTTCGCCCGATCGATCATTTTCCCTTCCTTATCCATCACCGCGCTGATACAATATTTCTTGTGGATGTCGAGTCCAACGTAGTACATAAGCGCCTCCTTTTGGTTGATGTTTTCTAACACCATTCATCATATCAGGGTGGCGCTTATTTTTTCATGGTATCAAATCTCCTGTTGCCTAATTATTAAGTTCGTTCATCAGGATCTCTACCTTTTTTGCAAATATTCTATCATTCGCTATTCTCTCCCTCACATTCTTACAATGCCAGCCGATGGTCTTGTAACTTCTCACCCTAAATTTCTCGGCGACTCTGGCTTGGTTAAGATTGCACAGTTCGCATGCTAAATAAATGGCCAATTGTCTAGCCTCATTCTCCCGCCCCCTAATCCCTTTTTCAAGCTCTTGTCGATTGACTTTATACCTTCTCCCG
>JACPWU010000019.1 GCA_016196885.1 Chlamydiota bacterium
AGAGAGTTTACATTTCTCAAGAATGTTTCGCGTATCCGCAATATTTCTAAAGGTATAGACGCCTTCCTTATCCACCCCTTCAATCAAGGGAATAAAGGGATTGCTTCCCGTGGCAAGAAGGAGGAGGTCATAAGAAATGAGAGATCCGTCAGATCCTGTAATCACCTTGCTTGCCGGATCGATGTCGATGGCTTTGACCCCGAGTAGGAGTTTAATTTTATTTTTTTCATACCATTCTTTGGTATTGATATAAATCTCTTCTTCCTTTTTTTCTCCGGATAAAACGGCTGAAAGAAGAATTCGGTTATAGTTGTAATAAGGCTCTTCACTCAAAACAGTGATTTTAAAGTCAGGCTCACGCTTCAATATTTCATCCACACAGGCCATTCCAGCCATTCCATTTCCGACGACGACCAGATGTTTTGGATTCATATTTCACCCCTTTCACCTAAAAATAGTCTTTAGTCATTCTTATACAATGACTCATGATAGCTTGTAGTCGCCCGATTTATCGGGCAATGCCCAATGCCACAATGTCATAGACCGCCCCATAAATGGGGCGACTACAGAATGAGCTTCACTTTCATAACAAAGTGAAAAGAGGTTTTTCTTTTTTGATAGGGTCAAGCTTATTCATCACTTTCATCAAATCATCTTCATCCTCCTGAAAATTGGAAAGTGACTTACACTGCTCTTGCACAAGATTGTGGTGTGAATCATAAGACTCTTCATGAGGGTTTCGTGCTGCTTGAGAGTTATTGGAATAAAGTATTCAAATAAATGGAGCTGAGGGGAGTCGAACCCCTGACCCCGTCGTTGCGAACGACGTGCTCTACCAACTGAGCTACAGCCCCTTTTTAAATTTTGGATTGAAAGAGAGAGCGTCGCGATTCTTCTAACACTGTGAGCGTAGATTGAATTATTCCGCTTTATGCTCGCAATCACAAGTTCTGGAGGCTAGGACACAATGCATGCAGGAGCACGTGGAAATGCAGCCGCAGGGGACATGTTCTTTGATGATGTCTTGAGATCCGCAGCCTGAAATAGAAATGAAGAGACCGATTCCAAAAATAAGGCCTAAAATGATTCTTCTCAAAGATAATTCTCCTTAAAATACTATTCCGACCTCCATTATTTCATGAGCGCGTGCGATTTTCAATATTTGTTTCGATTTGGTTTTCCTCGACTCTGAATAGGAAGACAAGGCCCAGGATGAAGAAGGCGAGAATGCTTAAGACGGCGGGTTTTTGGCTTCCAAAGAATTGAGAGATGAAGCCAAAGAGAAGGGGGCCCAAGAAAGATGAAAATTTGGTGAAAATGGAAAAGAATCCGAAAAATTCTCCCGCTTTTTCAGATGGAGTTGCCAGGGCAACAAAGCTTCTTGAGGCAGCTTGGCAAGAGCCCAGTCCCAGGCCTGCAACCATGGACAGAATCCAGAAACAGAGTTTGCTCTGGGTGAAATAAATCCCGAGCAAGGTGCCAATCCATAAAATCAGCGTTCTTAGAATGGTTTTGCGTGCCCCGATTTGATCTACCCAGAATCCTGAAATAAATGCCCCCAGAAAACAAGTGATTTGAAGAAAGATAAATAGAAGAGAAATTTCTTTCAGACTCATGTGCAAGGTTTGCCGGGCGTAGAGGCTAGAAAAAGTGATGAGGGTGCTCAGACCATCGTTATAAAAGAAAAAGGAGAGCAGAAATTTAAAGAGGTTGCGATGCTTGAAAAACTCCCGACGTGTTTGACGGAGGGCTTGAAGACTTTTTTGAAAGTTTTGAAGGAAGGTGTTGTGGGTCGTAACATCTTCCGTTTTTAAGAAGAGGAAAGTGGGGAGAGAAAAGATGAGAAAGAAAAGGGCTGTGAAAAGGAAGATTTTTGAAAACTGGTTTTGAGAAAGCCAAGGGTAGGAGAAAATCAGACTTGCGATTCCGCCCAGGTATCCAAATGCCCAACCGAATCCAGAGATTTTCCCTAAATTTTTCGAATTCGAGATTTTGAGAAGCAGGGCGTTGTAGAAAACCAGGCTGGTACCAAAGCCAAAAAAGCTCACAACAAAAAGGCTGATGCCTTTGAAAATCATTCCTGCCTTGGCAAGCGAGAGACAGGCGGTTGCGGCGATTGAGAGAAGAGTCAGGAAAATGAGTCCCTTTTTTCGAGATCCCACTTGATCCGAAAAGGCTCCGAGAATCGGAGAGAAGAGCGCGACCAACAGGTAGCCCAGGGCCAGGGACAATCCCCAAAGAAAATCTCCATGACTTTTGCCGCCACAGATGATTTCTTTAAAATAAATGCTGTAGGTGAAGGTGAGAATTAAAGTCGAATAAGCAGAATTTGCAAAGTCATAAAAGCTCCAGGCCAAAATTTGAAGAAGATGAGATTTTTTTTGGGAGAAATGAGTGATCAAAGGATTAGACGGTTTCTTCATTTTTAGGCTTTTCGATTCGCCCGCCTAGCCGAATACAAATTTCATAAAGAATGATCATGGGAAGTGCTAAGAGAATTTGGCTGAACGCATCGGTCGAGGGGGTGAGAACGGCGGCCACAATGACGATGATGACAATGGCGTGTCTCCTTTTCTCACGTAAGAGACGGACTTCGAGAACGTCAAATTTAATCAAGGTTAAAATGACCAGAGGGAGTTCGAAGGCAATCCCAAAAGAGAGCATGAGAAAAACAGAAAAGGAAATATAATTTTCAATGGTCCAGGAAGGGATGATGCCCATCATTTGATGGTATTTCCAAAAGAAGTGCAGGCTTTGAGGAAGGGCAACCCCGTAGCAGAGCAAGACACCCAGAATGAAAAGCATGTTTCCCCAAAGAAAAATGGGGAGGAGGTATTTTTTTTCTTTGGAGGTGAGGCCCGGAAGAATAAATTGGCTGAGAAAATAGGAACAAAACGGAAAAGCCAAAAGAAGCCCTGAGAAAAATGAGATTTTAAGACTGAGGATAAAGGCCCCGGCAGGTGAAAGACTCCGGAGCATTTCTCTTTCGAGATTTGCTTGGCCAATCTTGGTCAGCATGTGTGAGAGAGGGAACTTAAGAAGATGAAGAATTCTGGCTGAAAAGGCGAAGGAGAGAAAGGTTGCCCCTACGATGACGAGAAGAACTTTTAGAAGGGTACCTCGTAAGTCTTCTAAGTGATCCGGGAAGGATTTTTGCTCGAGGGGAAGGTCGGTCTTATTCCTTAGGCGCATTCGGATCTTTAGGTTCTTCGTCGTCCTCTCCTTTTATGGCCTTCTTAAATTCTTTGATCCCTTTCCCAAGGGATTTGGCAATTTCAGGAAGCCGTTTGGCTCCGAAGAGAAGGAGAATAATGAGCAATATAACAATCCATTCCGACCCGCCGGGCATCATAGGAATTCCTTTCAGGATTGACTCTATCAAAGAGGATGAGAGAAAACAATTAGATATTGACTTGTGTTCTTTGAGGGATCTATAATCCTCAATACCGAAGTTGAATCATGGAATTCGACGCATCCCACAGGGACTATAAAAGCTTGAGATCTTGAGCCATCTTGACCTTCAGAAATGCTCGACGGGCATTTTTTTATGCATGCCTGCGCTTTCTTCAGGCCAATCCCACAGGGACTGCAAAGGCCTGTCTGGCTCAAGCTTTTGTGTCTCGGTTCTCATGCTCAACTTCGGTATTGAGGATAATTTTTCAAAAGGATAGGGGAAGGGGGGGGCATGATCCAGAAAAGGATTTTTGCTTGGTCTGTTTTCGCGGGTCTTGTGCTTTTGTGGGGGTGCAGCACGGGTGACAATGGTCTGAATTACAGCGGGAATGTTAAATCCACTTTGAATGTCACAGGTAATTACGAAGTTAAAAGAACGCCTCTTCCTTCCTTAAATAATTTTACCATCACACAAACCAACAATCTGATCCAAGCGGTTAGCAACGACGGTGTTGTTTATAAAGGGACGACGCCCGGAGATCTGGAGACTGTTTTTTCAACCGAGGATGGAACAGGGATTAGCACCACGGGTTCATCCACGATCACAACTTCGATGACCCTCCAAGGGACAGATGGGGGCGGGACGGTCCGAACTTTACTTCTGACGAGCATTACCTTTTATGTGGAGGATCCTTTTAGTACGACGGGTTCTTCAAGTATCACGACGGCTGTGAAAGTGACGGGACTGGCTGGCACTTACACAGACAGTGGTGGAGTCAATGGTGCCATTGAGATGGTGTCAAACACCTTGTAGCCGGATCAGACGTTTTAAAAATTAAAAGCTCAGAAATCAAAATGCAAAATAAAGGAGTTTATTAAATTATTCCTTAATTTTGATTTTTGGATTTTTTGCCACGCACCAATCACTAGTTTTGATAGACCTCAACATCCTCCCATCCTTTTTCTTCCAAGCGTCCTTGGCCCGTGATGCCTTTCTGAATGTCCTGGGAAGCTTCATTGAGAGTCGCATCTGGGGTTTCACATCCAAAAAAAGAAATGAGATTCAGTAAAAGGGCGAGGAGTAAAAATATTTTTTTCACGGAGACTCCCTTCTCTATAAACAGAATTCATTTTAGTCTACTCCTTTTCTTTTTTCAATCTGATTGCGTGTTTGAGAAAAGACGCTCTTGCACGATAGCCAAGTTGTGCTGAGCCTCGGGTGTAGGTTTGATCCGAATCGCCTTTTGAAAGGCCTGAAGTGATTTTTCGAGGGAGTTCGTTTCCAAATAAAGCGTTCCGAGATTAAAATAGGCCTGATAGGATTTCGGATTGTATTCTGAGCCTCCCTCAAGAAGCGTTATTGCCTTTTTAATATCTCCTTTTTCTTCTTCGAGATAGGCCAAATTAATCCAAGCCTCTGTCCATTCAGGTGTTGAAATGATCACCTTTGAATAAATCTCTTCGACCCTAGCATTTTCCCCGAGCGCTAGATAAAGTCTGGCCCTATAAATTTCTGAGAGGGGCGGCAGATGTTCAGGGGGAAGAAAGGGAAGCCATTTTTTTAAGGATGAGTAGATGGAGTTTTCGGATACGATTTCTTTTCTCTGAACCCCTTTTTGTTCGGGCTCTCTCTTTTTTTCAAATAGGACAGCCATGTCATCAAAATAAGATAGTTGCCAGTCTGGATTTTGGGCCAATTTCGAAATCAGCCTCAGGGAATCTTTTTGAATGTGATCGAGCAAAATGCATGAAAAATCCTGCCACGCCCCTTCATTTTTTATCATCTGATGATATTCATTGAGGCGTTTTTCACCAGCGACTTCTAACCGTGTGTCTATGAAAGGAGTGAGTTGAGGCCACGCTTCATAAATAAGGGCGGGTCCCCATTCAAGCGTATTGAAAATTTTTTCATGAGAATGATACTCGGCCAAATATTGAATCGCCTTTTGAGGAAAAATTTCAGGGGCAATGCCAAGCCCAAAGCGTTCAATTCTTTGGTCTCTGACAAAAAATTGATTGGAAAAAATGAGCCACGAAAGATAAAGACTGCCAGTTAAATAAAATATTTTCATGAGGATCAGGGATTTGTACTTGTCCGCTGGACGCTGTCCGCTATCCGCTGTTTTTATATTTTTAAGAATGACCACAAAGGCGATCAATGAAAAAAGGGCGATGTTTCTTTGGGAAAGTGTGGCAAGGCCTGAGAAAAGAATGAAGAGAAGAACATGGGCCTTGGGGACGCGCTTGATTTTAAAAAAAAGAAGAATGATTCCCAGTCCTAACAAAATATAAAAGCAATAGATTGAAAGAGTCGGGTTCTCAATGGAAAAAGGAGATTTCAATTCTCCAATCATCAAAGAGGGTGCTTCTTGTTTAAACGAAATTTCTTTCAAAAGGGTGAAGGGGAAGAGAAATCCCTGAAGGCCATAAGGGTTGATGAAACAAGCGCCTACCGTAAGAATGAAGATCAGGGCATGATTGAGAGCAGGTTTCTTTTCCAAAATATTTTCGAGAAGATAGACGCTGATCAGGGCAGGGCCCATCATGAAAAGACCTTCTGTATTCGTCCATAAAATTTGAAGAAAAGGTAAAATCCACAATGCCTTTTCATTTTTTTCTCGAGCCCTTTCGAGAACAAAGAGGTCAATGCCCAGAAAAAGAAAGCTCATAAGTTCAGGTCTCAATTGAAAACGTTCTTGGCAGGCCAGAGCCGTCAAAATAAAAAGGGGCCAGGTTAAAAGAGAATCATTTTTGGAAAAATCGATGGTCTTGAGTAGAAAGATGAAGATTAAAAATAGAAAAATAATTCTAAGTAAATTAATTCCGAGAAGTCCAAAAAAATGGCCTGTGAAAAAGGTTAGAATTTGAAAAAGCCAGTGAAGATCGATCCAGAGGACATTGGGATTCAAACCATAAATATCAGTTCTTGGAATTTGGAGGTGTTCAAAAATCCATTCCCCTGTTTTGAAATGCCAGCCCAAATCATGTGCTGTGATCGTGGTGAAATTCATGAGGGCCAGGAGCAGAAAAGAGAGAACGCACAAGCATTTTTGTGCTCGAGAGAGGGTTACCGCCATAAGGTTCTATCGAGGGAGCGGTATTGAATGGCTTCTGAGATGTGAGCCGATTCTACGAATTCACTTTCGCCAAGATCCGCAATCGTTCGCGCGACTTTGAGAATGCGGTCATAGGCCCGGGCGCTCATGCCCCATTCAGTGATGGCCATTTTCAAAAGTTCTTTCCCTTCGGCCTGAAGCGGGCAATGTTTTCGAATCTCTTTCAAATTCATCTGGGCGTTGGTGAAAGCGCCCTTTTTCTTAAAGCGTTCCTTTTGGATGTCTCGGGCTTTTTGAACCCGATCACGAACTTGAGCAGAACTTTCTGCAGAGGTCTCGCTTGAAAGCTCATGGTATTTCACCTCAGGGACTTCAATGTGAATGTCCATGCGGTCGAGCAAAGGTCCTGAAATTTTGGAGCGATAGCGCTGGACTTGAATAGGCGTACATCTGCATTCTCGGCGGGGATCTGTGAAATAACCACAAGGGCAGGGATTCATGGCACTCACCAACATGAAGCGGGCGGGATAAGTCAAGGAGCCCGCGGCACGTGTGATGGTCACATGTCCTTCTTCAAGGGGCTGGCGCATGACTTCTAAAACATTTCTTCTGAATTCGGGAAGCTCGTCTAGAAAAAGAACGCCATGATGGGAAAGGCTGATTTCTCCAGGCTTTGGGAAAGTGCCTCCTCCCACAAGCCCAATGTCGCTGATGGTATGATGGGGCGAACGAAAAGGACGTTTTGTCAGCAGGGCTTTTTGCCTCGACAGAGTTCCTGCGACACTGTGAATTTTAGTGGTTTCTAAGGCTTCCTCTAAACTCATTGAAGGAAGAATGCTGGGAAGCGATTTTGCCAATAGAGTTTTACCTGAGCCTGGCGGCCCGATCATGAGGAGATGATGAGCCCCTGCCGCAGCGACTTCCAAGGCCCTTTTGGCCATGCCCTGGCCCTTAATCTCTGAGAGGTCCAATTCAGCAGGGCCATTTTCTTGAAAAAGATTTTCAGGATAAAGGACATGATTTTCCAAGGTTATTTCCTTTGAAAGAAAGCGGGCCGCATCTCCCAAGGTTGAGACGCCATACACATTTAAACCTTTTACCACGGCTGCTTCTTGAATGTTTTCGGGGGAGACGAGCATTCCCTTTTTACCTTCTTTTAAGGCTTGTAAGGCCATGGGCAGAATTCCACGAATCGGACGCACCTTGCCGTCCAGGGCCAACTCTCCAACAATGGTGTATTCATCAATGGAGGGAACGTTGAATTGACCGGAGGCGATGAGAATGCCAAGCGCAATGGGTAAATCAAAATTGGGACCTTCCTTTTTCGTATTGGCTGGGGCGAGGTTGACCGTGATTCTTTTGGGGGGATGATGATACCCCGAATTTTCAAGAGCTGATTTGACACGGTCACGAGCTTCTTTAACCGAAGTGTCCGGAAGACCCACCACAATGGTCGTTGGCAACCCCTGTGCAATATCCACCTCAATTTCAACGGTATAGGCCTCGACGCCTAACACGGCACTGGAATAAACTTTGGAAAGCATGATAATTAACTCCTTCTAAGACTCCTCTCTGACCTATTATTCCCTCCCCCTTTGTGGGGAGGGTTAGGGAGGGGGATTTTCAGCTGTTCAACAATTCTTTCTAATGTTCCATTCCGATTTTTCAACACCTCGTGATTCCAAAATCTTAATATCTCAAATCCTTCTTTTCTAAGCCCCTCATCACGTTCCTTATCATCTTGATTTTGCGCATGCTGTCCTCCATCAACTTCAATAATTAGCTTTCTCTCAAAACAGGCAAAATCGACGATGTATCGGCCTATCACAGCTTGCCTTCGGAATTTAACACCCAGTTGACAAGCTTGCAATGAATACCAAAGGTATTTTTCGGCCTCCGTAAGATGATGTCTCAGTTTTCTAGCTCTATCTCTTAACTCCTGGGTCAATCACCCCTCCCCTGACCCCTCCCACAAGGGGAGGGGAAGTGAGTTGCATGAGCCGCCAAAAGAAGATAGGAAATAGTTTTCCTAAATTTATCAAGTTTAAGATCCGTTTGCCTCAAACGCGTTTTCAATATGTTCTATCTTGGGATGCTGATTTATCCATTGAATCGCAATGACATCAAATCGGAAATCCATTTTTGAAATCCCTTTTTCTTTGATAAAAGAAAGGGCCGCTTTCACAATTTGTTTTTGTTTTCTCGCATGTACGCGTTCCTGAGGAAGTCCGAAACCATCTTCGTGGCGATTGGTTTTAACCTCGACAAAAACAATCGTTCCTCGATGAAGAATAACCAAATCAATTTCTCCGACCGGACTTCGATAATTTTTTTCAAGAATGCGATAGCCTTTTTTTTTGAGATAATTTTCTGCGAGGGTTTCACCTTCTTTTCCGACCGTGAGATTTGTCATAGAATTGAGAGTTGCCTAACGGGTTCAAAGCTTTTGCGATGTATAAGACAAGGTCCTTTTTCCTTCAGTCTCTCTAAATGCATTTGAGTTCCATACCCTTTATGCTGCTTAAAGCCATAACCAGGGTAACGTTCCTCATATTCCAGCATGAGGTGGTCTCGTGTTACCTTGGCCAAGATAGACGCCGCTCCAATGGAGTAACTCAAATCATCTCCCTTGGGAATTCCTCTTTGAGGAAGGGAAAGACCAGGAATATTAAATCCGTCGACCAAGACAAAATCGGGTTCTAGGGTCAGTTGAGATAGAGCCATTTTCATGGCCTGGAATGAGGCTTCACGGATATTGATTCGATCAATGGTGTTTTCGTCAACGAGGGCAATCCCTTTTAAAATGGAAGGGTCTTCCATGAGTAGATGGTAGAGTTTTTCGCGTTTAGAGAGAGAGAGTTTTTTGGAATCGCGGATGCCCTCAAAAGGATTAAAATTTTGGAAAATGACGGCCGCGGCTACGACAGGTCCAGCCAAGGGACCCCGGCCCGCTTCATCAACACCGGCAATGAGTCTATAGCCTTGTCGATGAAGGGATTTTTCAAATGAATCTCTGGAAGGTGTGGAAGAAGAGATCACAAACACCATTCCTTGTATCCGGCTAAAAAATTCAGCCGTAAACTGTAAGTGATAAGCGGTAAGTTTGAAAGGAATTTATTTTTTACTTACAACTTATAACTTACAGCTTATCGCTATTTGTTATTAAGCTTTTTCGCCTACTTCAACAGACTCTGTCGCCAAGGCCGCAGGTGTCTGAGAAGACTTGCCTAAAAGGGTTTTCTTCTCTTTGACCTTTGCCTTTTTACCCACTTTATCTCTTAAATAATAGAGCTTGGCTTTGCGAACATTTCCGTGGCGAGTGACTTCCACTTTTTCGACTTTTGGGGAGAGAAGCGGAAAAGTTCTTTCAACTCCTTCACCAAAGGAAATTTTTCTCAAGGTAATGGTTCGGGAAACCCCACGTCCCTTTCGGGCGATTAAAGTTCCTTCAAAAGGCTGCACTCTTTCTTTTTCACCTTCAATGATTTTATAGTAAACCTTAAGATCATCCCCAATTCGAAAATCAGGTACATTCTTTCGAAGGTTTTCAGATTCCAATTTTTCTAAATAGTTAATTTTCATATATCTCCTCAATATATCAGGTATTTTTATAAGATAAAAGTAAATCTGGTCTTCTTTTTTTAGTCTTTTCAAGGGACTGCTGGTGTCTCCATTTCTCAATTTTTTGATGGTCTCCCGTGAGCAAGATCTCGGGAACGCCCTCTTCTCTAAAAACGCGGGGCCGGGTGTATTGAGGGTATTCTAGCAAGCCATTAGAGAAGGAGTCCTTCAGTGCCGAGTCAGGATTTCCAAGGACATCCGGGACAAGTCGGACCACAGCATCTACCACCACAGCTGCGGCAAGGGCTCCATTGGTGAGCACATAATCTCCAATCGAAATTTCTTCATCGGCCAGATGAGAAATGCGTTCGTCTATTCCCTCGTAATGTCCACAAATGAAAATCAAATGTGTTTTTTGAGCTAAGTGACGTGCCTTTTTCTGGACAAATTTTTCCCCTTGAGGGCTCATGAGAATCACATGGGCCTCGGGAGTCTCAACTTTTTCCAGGGCTCTGAAAACAGGTTCAGGTTTCATCACCATTCCAGAACCTCCCCCAAAAGGTTTGTCATCACAGGTTTTGTGTTTATCCTTCGCAAAATCTCTCGGACTCACCAGGCGGATTTCTACCTTGCCCTTTTCTTGAGCCTTTTTCAAAATGCTCTCACAAAGAAAACCCGTGAGCATTTCGGGAAACAAAGTAATAATGTCTATCTTTAAAGCCATGATTTTGTCTGCCTTAAAATTAGGCAATCCCCGCTCTCTTCAAAAGAGTTTTCACGGTGTCAGAAGGTTGAGCCCCTTGCTTTAACCAATGCAGCACTCGATCCTTCTCTACGGTGTAATTTTCAGTTGAAGTTTTTTTAGGTTCATACGTCCCTAAATTTTCTAAAAATTTTCCGTCTCTGGGACTTCTGGAATCCGTTGCAACAATTCTGAAGAAAGGTTTTTTTAGAGTTCCCATTCTTCTTAAGCGAATTTTAACAGACATGTTTTTCTCCTCTTTTTTTACAGCGTTCAGCGTTTAGCGTTCAGCGTTCAGAAAAACTGAACGCTGAGTTCTGACTGCTGAACGCTAAATTTACAGCTCTTCTCCTACAGTCACTTTCTCTTCCTGCGTCTCAGGAACTCTCTCAATATCGGCGCCTAATTTCCTTAATTTTTCCTCGATTCTCTCATATCCTCGGTCCAAATGATAGACCCGGTGAACTTGAGTTTCTCCTTCTGCCACCAGGCCTGCCAAGATTAAAGCTGCGCTGGCCCTGAGGTCTGAGGCCATGACTTGAGCCCCGCTCAATTTTTTGCGTCCAACAATCACAGCACTGGAACCCTCTAAAGAAATTTTTGCGCCCAAACGATTCAATTCGCTGATGTGCATGAATCTTTCGGGATAAATTTTTTCTGTGATGACGCTAATGCCATCGGTGATCGACATCAAGGCCATCATTTGAGCCTGCATATCGGTTGGGAACCCAGGGTAGGGGAGTGTGATAACGTCTACCACTTTCAAGGGATCTTCTTGCCGCAGAGTGATGGTGTCTTGCCTAGATTCTATATAGGCTCCAGCCTCGCGCAATTTATCAATCACTGCAAAAAGATGTCGGTAATGAACATTCTGAATTTCGACTCGGCCTCCTGTCATGGCTCCTGCAATCAAATAAGTTCCAGCCTCGATACGATCAGGGATCACGGTGTGTTCAGCCCCTTTGAGAGAAGTCTGTCCCTCGATCCGAATGACATGCGTTCCTTCTCCTTCAATTTGGGCACCCATCTTTTTGAGGAATTGGGCCAAATCTACGATTTCAGGTTCGCAGGCTGCACTTTCAAGGGTGGTCACTCCAGGCGTGAGGCAAGCGGCCATCATGACATTGGCGGTAGCCAAGACACTAGAACCGAAGCGACCACCCAAAAACACATCGCTGCCTCTCATTGAAGTCCCATCTGCGACCACATAACCGTGCTCTACCTGAATCTTTGCGTTGAGTGCGCTGAGCCCCTTGATGTGAAGATCAATGGGGCGAGGTCCGATGACACAACCTCCGGGCATACTTACCACTGCTCTCTTAAATTTTCCAAGCAGGGGACCGAGCAAACTGACGGAGGCCCTCATTCTACGAACCAAATTGTAAGGGGCCTTGAACTGATGAAGTCCGTTGGGGTCTACCCTCACGGAGTTTGGTTCCATCTTTTCACATTGAACACCTAAAAATCCAAGCACTTCCATCATGGTTTGGATGTCTTTTAGGGCTGGAACATTGTGAAGTATCGAAGGACTGTCCGCCATCATGGCAGCTGCTAAAATCGGCAAGGCCGAATTTTTCGCGCCGCTGATGCGAACACTCCCCGACAATTTTTGTCCACCGCGAATGACTATTTTATCCATAAAAGACCTACAATGAATTAACTCCCCCAACCCCTCTTATGGCTTTCGCCTCTCGGCTTCAACCACTTCCTCGTCCACCCGCTGCGGCGGGTACCCGGACTCAGTCGAATAAGAGGGGAGTAAATACTTTCCCTTAATAATAAATAAAGGGGTAGTTTTTCCCTCCCCTTTATTTCAAAGGGGAGTTGGAGGGGTTACCAGATAGCCTCTACCACTCTATCTTTTCCCGCCAAATCTTTCGAAAAATTAATGTTGCGAAACCCTTTTTCGCTCAGCTTTTTTAAAAGGGCTGAGGTTTGATGCTCCCCTCCAAACTCCATGAGTAAAACCCCGTTTGATTTTAAAAAAAGAGGGGTGCGTTCAATGATTTGATTCAAAATTTTTAAGCCTTTTTCGCCTCCTAAGAGAGCGGTTCTTGGCTCTAGAAGAACCTCTGCCTGTAAATTTTCCCATTCCTCCTCTGGAATATAAGGAGGATTGGCAATGACCATGTCAAAGGGCTCTGAGGGTATAAACTTTTCAAAGTTGCAAGTCTCAAGTTTAATTTGAGATTGAACACCGTGAATACGGGTATTTTCTTCAGCCACTTTCAGTGCATTTTCAGAAATATCGATTGCCAAAATATCGGCTTGAGGTATATTTTTCGCAAGGGCAATGGCGATATTTCCAGAGCCTGTTCCAATATCTAAAATGCGACTTCTTCCAGGATTTTTTTGAAACCAGTAAAGTGCCTTTTCCACAAGCATTTCCGTTTCAAATCTCGGAATCAGGCAATAACGGTTGACGAGCATTTTAAGGCCAAAAAATTCGGTGTGTCCCAAAAGATATTGAAGGGGTGAACCCGTGGTTCTTTGATGAACAAGGGCCAAAGCCTGTTCTGCGCTGCTTTCAGAAACGGGCTGTTGACGGTTAAGATAAATTTCAGAGCGATTTTTCAAACCCAAAATTTCTTGTAAAATCAGTTCGGCATTTTGAGTGGCTTCTTCGATCCTCGCTTTCTTGAGAATCTCGATCATGTCTTGAAGCAAATCGTGTATAAAAAGTGTTTCGAGTGTCATCATGGCTTAAGCCGTTTTTAATTGTGTTTGGACGTAATCATTTAAGAGACCTTGTACCAAGGGTTCGAGATTTCCCTCCATCACTTCTTGGAGATTGTAAAGCGAAAGTCCAATGCGATGATCGGTAACGCGGTTTTGAGGAAAATTATAAGTCCTGATTTTTTCACTTCTTTCACCTGTCCCAATTTGGGATTTTCTTTCTTGAGAAAGTTTGTTTCGCTCTTCCTCATCTTGTTTTTCCTTGAGCCGGGCCCTCAAGACGCGAAGAGCCTTGGCCTTGTTTTTAAGCTGAGACTTTTCGTCCTGGCAAGAAACGGTGATGCCTGTCGGGATGTGAAAGACACGCACAGCTGAGTCTGTCGTGTTCACACTTTGTCCCCCAGGTCCTGAAGAACGAAAAACATCAATGCGCAGTTCCTCGGGTTTAATTTGTACTTCCACTTCTTCTGCTTCTGGGAGGACCGCAACCGTAACAGTGGAGGTGTGAATTCTTCCCCCCGCTTCTGTGACGGGAATTCTTTGCACGCGGTGAACGCCACTTTCAAAACGCAAGTTTCGATAGGCATCAGGTCCTTCGACAGAAAAAATAATTTCTTTGAAACCCTTCAGTCCAGTTGGATTGCTCGACAAAACATCTATTTTCCAGAGGTTGGTTTCCGCATAGCGGTGATAGAGGCGAAAAAGATCAGAGGCAAAAAGCGAAGCCTCATCTCCTCCAGCGCCCGCTCGGATTTCAACAATGACGTTGCGGCCTTCATTTTTATCATGGGGTAAAAGATCCGAACGAATTTTGATTTCAAGTGCATCTTTTTTTTTCTGAAGTTGTTCGAGTTCTTCTTTCAGGAGGGGGAGAAGGTCCGCATCTTTTGAGTTGTTGAGGAGCTCAGAGGTTTCTTCTATTTCGCGGAGTACTTTTTGATAGTGTCCAAATTTTTCAACGGTAATTTTGAGCGAGGCATATTCCCTGGCCAATTCCTGATAACGTGTGCGATCCCCTAAAATTTTGGGATCCATCAGGAAATTTTCCAATTCCTTTAGGCGTGAAGAAAGCTCTTCGTATTTCTCTAACATCTCGGTTCTCTATTCTGCAAAGCCATTTTCGATTCCATAGGTCATTCATTTGACATTTGAAATTGGACATTTGTCATTAGCTTTTTTTGTATCTTTTCTGAAATCTCTCAACACGACCGGCCGTGTCTATGAATTTCTGTTTTCCCGTAAAGAAGGGATGACATTTCGAACAAATTCCGACTCTTAGATTTTCCTGGGTAGATTTGGTGTGAATTACCTCTCCACAGGCACAGGTGATGGTTGTTTCAATGTAAGTTGGGTGAATTCCTTCCTTCATAATATCCTCTCTAAGAAAAAGTTACAAAAAATATGATTTCCTGAAAAACGACACAGGGTAGCATAAAGTCTTTTTTTACGCAAGAGCTGACTTTTTAGGGTCCAAGATTGTAATAGTCGTGAGTCGTCTGTCGTGAGTTTTAAAGGTATTATTTTTTCTCACGACTCACCCCTCACAACTCACGACTGTTCTCTTACTGTTGATGTAACGTCAGCAAGAACTCCGCATTCGATTTCGTCTTCTTCAATTTCTCGATCAAGAGCTCCATGGCTTCCACCGGCGTCATGGTGTTGAGGGCCCGGCGCAGAATCCAAATCCTCTGGAGTTCTTCCGGATGGAATAAGAGTTCTTCCTTGCGCGTTCCAGACTTTTCGATGTCCATGGCTGGAAAAATTCTCTTGTCCACGAGCCGCCGGTCCAGATTGATTTCCATATTGCCGGTGCCTTTAAATTCTTCAAAGATGACCTCATCCATGCGGCTTCCCGTGTCCACGAGTGCGGTGGCGAGAATCGTCAGGCTTCCGCCCTCCTCGATGTTTCGGGCAGCGGCAAAAAACCGACGGGGCTTATGAAGTGCATTGGCATCAATACCTCCGGAGAGAATTTTCCCGCTGTGAGGTTCTAGCGTGTTGTAGGCCCTTGCGAGTCTCGTGATGCTGTCCAAGAGAATCACCACATGTATCCCGTGTTCTACCAAACGCCTTGCCTTTTCAATCACAATTTCAGCGACTTGCACATGCCTTTCCGGCGGCTCATCAAAGGTAGAACTGACCACTTCTCCTCGCACCGTCCGTTTCATGTCGGTGACTTCCTCTGGGCGCTCGTCAATCAAGAGTACAATCAGTTTGGTCTCAGGAGAATTCGTCGCGATGCTTTTGGCGATTTTCTGTAAGAGAATGGTTTTCCCGGTTCTGGGAGGAGCTACAATCAAGCCTCTTTGCCCACGGCCGATGGGGGTCAAAAGATCCATCACGCGCATGGACATGTCCTCGGCGTTTGTTTCCAAAATGAAACGCGACTGAGGATAGAGCGGCGTTAGATTGTCGAAGAGAATTTTGTCTCGAGCTTTAGAAGGACTCTCAAAATTAATGGCCTCCACTTTCAAAAGGGCAAAATATCTTTCTTTGTCCTTGGGGGGACGGATTTGTCCTGAAACGGTGTCTCCGGTTTTGAGATCAAACTTTTTAATCTGAGAGGGAGAGACGTAAATGTCTTCTGGACAGGGCAAATAATTGTAATTGGGGGATCTCAAAAAGCCAAAGCCGTCGGGCAATACCTCCAAAACTCCTTCGCCAAACATGAGGCCGCTCTTCAAGGCCTTCGCTTTTAAAATCTCAAAAATCAATTCATGCTTTTTGAGATTGCCAAGGCCTGTGATGTCAAGTCCCTTCGCAATTCGGTTGAGATCCGTGACTGTCATTTCCTGAAGTTTGGCGATGTCGGTCGCCTCAGCGCTCTCTCGAGACGGATCTGTCCGTGAGATGGTATCTTCGTCTAGGGTTTCATTTTCGTGATTTGTGTGCCCTGGATGGGGTCTGGTAACTCTAACCATGTGTTGATTCTCCTTTTATATGTTTGAAAATTTTTTCAACTTCCTTTTTTAAATCCTGTTTAGATCCTTTGTTATCAATTGCAAAATCAGCTTTTTCTTTTTGGAATTTTGCCTTGAGCTGAAAATGCATTCGCTTGCGAATTCCATCAAACTCCACTTTTAAATGTCGAGCGGCTCTTTGGATTCTTAAATTTTTGGGAGCCAGAACAACGATTGTCTTTTCGAAATGGTGTGCCCAATGTTTCTCAAAAAGCAAAGGAACTATGACAACACACAACTTGTTTTGATTTTGAATCTTTGCAGAAAGAGTTTTGACTTTCTGAAAAATGCGTGGGTGCAAAATATTTTCCAAATTCACAAGCTTCTTTTTATTGCTAAACACCACCTCTGCCAATCTTTTGCGATGGATGTGACCCGCTCGATTCAAAATAAGAGGACCCAAGGCTTTTACAACCTCTTCCTCAGTGTCTTTTTCCTTTAGACACTCTTTCGCCAGCTTGTCGGTATCAATGACCTTGGCTCCCAGAGCCCTAAAATACTGACCCACCGTGCTTTTCCCAGCGCCAATTCCACCTGTAAGACCGATCATCAGCATTTTAAATCCTCTAACCCCTCCATCTCCCCTTTCCCACAGGGACTATAAGGGCTTGAAATAAGGGGAGAGTAAAAAGCGCCCCTTGCACAGGGCAGGAGAGTTCCCCTCTTATTTTTTAAGGGTAGAAACGTAAAAAAACATCTACTACCGCGGTCGGTTTTGCATTGCCACTGGCAATGCAACCTCCCTTGCTGGGGTTGGGGGAGTTAATGGGTTTCAGAAGCTGGACTTGCTCTCTTCAACCCCTCTTTTGTTGCTTGAATGGCTAAGTTTGCCTGTCCTTTTTCCTGATAAAGCTTGGCCATTCGAAAATAAATCATGAAATCGTTGGGGTTAAATTTTAGAGCTAAAAAGTATTTTTCTTCTGCTTCTTCGATATGGCCTTGTTCGGTTAGTTTTTCAGCTTCCTTTTTTAGCTCTTGTGAGCGTCTGGCATCTTGCGGCCCAATGATGCGATAAATCAAATATTTTCCGTTTCGATGGACCAGAGAAAATCTTTTGAGGAATTTTCCATATTCAAAACGTTCTGCTAGGAGAGTCCCCGCTCTTCCTTTTGTCCCTCGGCGCCGATTGGCCATATAGCCCCAGGAAAAGGCAGAAGAATCCTGGAAAGTCCCCAAGGCATGAACATAGAAATGGACCCCATTCTTGAGGCAATATTGGTAAAAAGGGTCTTCCTCACTCTCAAAGAGCCTGATGGCAAAGGCCTGAATCTTCTCCCGCATGTCTTCGGATTCATATTTAGGATGAAGAACAATCGCGCGTTCTCCATAAGTCAGAAGTGACGGAGAAAGTCCAAAAGGTGCCAAGAAACAAGCGTTCTTTGGGGTGTTTTCCCTCGTCCAGCGAGTCACATCCTCTAAGTAAGAATAGGGGACAGCTCTTTCGAACTGTGAAAAATCCTTTGCAATACATTCTGCTTCAGCGAGTAACGTCAGGAGAATACATGTATTCCAGAAGAGCCTTAATCTGTTCCTTTGGAGAATGCCACCGGGTATCGAACCAATAAGACATGCCAAGAAAAAGACAAGATAAACTTCCAATCTTACAAAAGCCAAGGACAGTATAAGGAAGGCTGTAAAAAAATACAAGAGAAAAAATAATTTTATACCCCCCCTTATTTTAAGGGGGGGCTGGGGGGATACTTCCTTGATAGAAGTATAAATCCCAGGGAGGGCCAGAATGAGAAGAGGAAGAAGCATTTTGAAATGTCGCAGTGGGAAGGACTGCAGGGCTGGTGTCCAGAGAAGCCGGACGTCAAAAGGAAGAAGGGCAGGGTCTTGAGGCTTCACATTCAGAAATTTAATTTTGTACCCAATGAGTTGAATCATGTGAGAATAAATGGAAAGGTAGGGAGAGAAGAGCCAGAGAGAAAAGAGGCAGAAAAAAAGAATGGAGAAGAATAATTTTTTATTTTTCCCATGCCAAAGATCAATGAGACAGAGGGAGTAAAGTCCCATCATTCCTGGCGAGTATAAGAATTGATGGTCCCGAAAATAGGGATGTAAGAGTGCACAAGGGATGAGGACTGAAAGATAAGTGGACGATGGAGGATGGACGGTGGAGGATGGACGGAAAAGAAATCTGCATATTTCATAAAGCACCCATAGAATAAAATAAATCTGGGCTCCATCCCAGATCATCAAGGAGAGGGCCAGACTTAATGCGGCCAAAGGGGTTTTGATTTTTTGAGAAGGACGTATCATCAAAGCAAAATGAAAAAAGAGAAAGGGTAGGGCAAAATTTTCTCGAGAATATTCAATGCCCGTCGAGCGCACCACCGAAAAGGTGCTGAGGCCGTAAATGAGGCTTGCGCCTAGGGCCAAAAGGGCATTGTTCGAAGAGGAGTAACAAATCCAAAAAATGAGAAAAATTGCGAGACTCAAAAAAAAAGGCTGGGCGGTTCTCACAAATTCTGTGTAAGGGATTTTTTTGAAACAGCTTCGATAGACAGTGCTCAAGATATGATCCACCGTCAGGGAAAGTTTTGCCTCGGCATCTAAGCCTTCGGGATATTGAGCCTTGAAATCAAGGAAGGGAATTTTTTGCCCCTCTGCTAAAAGATTCGAAAAATAAAAAAGGAAGGCACTTTCCAGGGTAAAGGGAAGAACACCTGCCTGTCGTAACTCCGCTGTTTTACGAATTTCAATGCGGGTGTAAACACATAAGAGATAGATGGTAGTAAGGATTAATGAAATGATTAGGGTTTGAAAATGTTTTTTCATGGGTCAAGCGAGAAGGTTCAAAAGTTTAAAAGTTTAAAGGTTCTAAAGTTTGAAGAATTCGTCATCTTTGAACCCTTGAACCTTTAAACTTTTGAACAAGTCGTTAAATCTCCATCCAATTCTTCCCGGTGTGGATGTCCACTTTTAATTTTACCTTGAGGGGAAAGACGTTTTCCATGTTTTCCTGAATCAAGGGTTTTATTTTTTTTAATTCATTTTGGGGAACGATGAAAATCAGTTCGTCATGGATTTGAAGTACCATTTTGGATTTAAGATGCGATGCGGTGAGTGCCTGATGAACCTTTAGCATGGCCATTTTCATCAAATCGGCTGCGGTCCCCTGGATGGGTGTATTGATCGCCATCCTTTCCGCCATTTGTCGAATTTGCATTTGAGGATTTGTGAGATCGGGGAGGTATCTCTTTCTCCCCATCAGAGTGGTGACAAAACCCTCCCGTCTGGCCTTTTCCAAAATGCCCTTCAAGAAATCTTGGACCTGAGGAAAGCGCTGAAAATATTGGTTCATAAAATGCCCTGCTTCTTCAGAAGAGACCCCAAGCTCTTTCGAAAGTCCATAAACACTCATCCCGTAGAGAATGCCAAAATTGATGGTCTTGGCTTTGGATCTCATGGTGTCATCCACCTCGCTCTCCTGGACATGAAAAATCGCTTGGGCTGTCCACCGGTGAATGTCTTCATCTTGCTCGAAGGCTGTCATCAGACCCGGATCTCCTGAGAGGTGGGCCAGGACTCTCAGTTCAATTTGGGAATAATCTGCTGAGACAAGGAGAGTCTCAGGCGGGGCCACAAAGGCGGAGCGGATTTTTTTTCCGAGGGTACTTCGAATCGGAATATTTTGCAAATTGGGCTCACTGCTCGAGAGCCGCCCGGTCTCGGCGATCGTTTGGTGAAAGGTGGTGTGCAGGCGCCCTGTCTCAGGGTGAACCAAAAGAGGCAGGCTCTCCACGTAAGTAGATTTAAGTTTGGAAATCTGCCTAAATTCTAAAAGCAGAGGAATGATGAGATGATGATCTATCAATTGGGTGAGAACTTCTGCATTGGTAGAATAACCCGTTTTCGTCTTTTTAAGGACAGGGAGCTTCAATTTTTCAAAAAGGATTTTCGAGAGTTCTTTCGTAGATTGAATGTTAAAGGATTCTCCAGCCCCTGCATGAATTTTTTTCTCGAGTTCTTGAAGAGAATGCTCGAAATCGTGGCTCATTTTCTGAAGCTGGGCTCTGTCAATGGGAATCCCCGTTTTTTCCATATCAGCGAGAACTTCGATCAAGGGCAATTCGATTTTTTGAAAGAGATTTTCCTGTCCAGAATCTTTAAGCTGAGCCTCTAAAATGGGCATGAGCTCTAATGTGATGAGGGAATCTTGAACGGTAACTTGGGAGGGATCTTTTAAGATAGGAGGAGGGGATTTGAGAAAATAATTCGCCAAGTCCGTGAGGTTTTGATGATGAAGGGAGGGATTGATAAGAAAGGAAGCGATCATCACATCAAAGAAAAGGCCTTCTAGAGGCAGGTTATGATTTTCTAAAATCAGTTTTATTCTTTTTAAATCGTATCCGACTTTTAAAACTTGAGGGTCTTTTAAAATTTTTCGCAAGGAGTCCAGTGTGTTCTGATCTCCAAGACTAAGGGAATAAGTTTCTTGAGGAGAGAGGGCAATGGCGACTTCGATCAAACGCATTTTTAGGGGATGATCTCCCTCGGCTCTTAAAGCAAGGCCAATGGGCTTGCCTGCATCTATTCTGAAATTCGAGGCAATTTTATTTTTAGCGGTTGGAAAGGGAGTGGATGTAGAAGCTTCTGGATGAGGGGCGATTTCTTTTAGAAAATCTCTGAATTCTAAGGTCTTAAAAATTTCTGTGAGGCGGGGGATGTCTTTTTCTTTTAAGGCAGTATCCTCGGGGGAAATCTCAAGAGGCACCTCGAGGTTTAAGGTAGCCAATTGTTTGCTTAAACGCGCCTCTTTTTCATGAGGGATGAGTGCAACTTTTCGAATTTTTCCCTTTTGAGACCAGGGAGTTTCGAAAATTTGTTCGAGGTTTTCAAATTCTTGAAGGAGGAGGACAGCCGTTTTGGGTCCTACGCCTGTGACGCCGGGAATATTGTCGGAGCTGTCTCCAATGAGGGCCAAAAGATCAGGGATTTGTGAGGCGCGAACGCCGTGACGTTCTTCCACGCCCTTTTCATTCAGGATCAAGTTTTCAGCAGGATTGGGGATGACGCGAACGTGGGGGCCGACCATTTGCAGAATGTCCTTATCGGGACTGATCACAAGAACTTCAAAATTTTCTTGAGCCTTTTTTGCCAGGCTTCCAATGACGTCATCGGCCTCTACGCCTGAAATTTCAAAAACGCTAAGGCCATAAGCCTTAGAGAGATCTTTGATCCAAGGAAGTTGCATCACCAGTTCATCGGGCATGGGCTTTCGATGGGCCTTGTAATCCTCAAAGGCCTCATGGCGAAAGGTGGGCCCCTTGGCGTCGAATACCATGGCCAGATGGGTGGGGGCATGTTCCGTGATAAATTTTTGAAGCATTTTAGCAAAGCCAAAAACGGCGTTGGTCGGCTCACCCTTGGAATTTCTTAAAAGACGAATGGCATAAAAAGCCCGATAAATCAGGCTTGTGCCGTCGAAAATGTATAGAGTTTGTCTTGAAGAAGTTTTCATATATTAAGTCAATAGTCCTATCTTAGTCCACAGTCCATAGTCCACAGTCGATAGCTTATAATGTTTTTTATCTATGGACCATGGACTGTGGACTGAATTTGAAAATCAATCTCTTCTCGAAAGCAGGGTTGTGGAAGGCACTCCTGCGGGAACTGCAGGCATGGCGGCTGGGGTTTCGGGTTTAGCCTGCGGAACCAAGGTTTCACCGGGCTCCATTTGCGTGGGGCCATAGGGATCACCCGAAGGGGTCAAAAGTTCGGCCGTGACGAAGATGATCAAGTTCTTTTTAACACTGATTTCCCCCTTTTTTCGGAAGAGAAGCCCCAAAAAGGGAACGTCTCCCAGAATGGGAATTTTATCATGGTAAGCACTGATTTGGTCGCGGATCATGCCTCCGAGGACAACCGTGTCTCCATCATCCACAATCACACTCGTGGTCACATTGCGGGTCGAAAAAAGAGGTTGCAAAATGGGATATCCGGGCAGTGTTCTTAAGACGCCATCGGTTCCCGTGAAGGTCTGGGTTGGAACACCGTAGTCCAGCCACGTCACAAATTCACTCACCTCCGGGATGATCGTAAGATTGACGGTTTTTCGGTCAGCGCCTACATTCGGGGTCACATCCAGGACAATGCCGATGTCTCGTGTTTCAAAATTTCCGGGAGAAACCACCGGAGGCGTTGTGACAGTGCCTTGGCTGTTGGTCGTAGCGGGCGTGACATCATATTCTGTTGGATAAATAAATTCTTGAACCACTTTGATCTGTGCCCTTTGGCCGTTCACCGTGGTCACGCGGGGGCTGGACAAGAGATTGCTTTTGGTTTTTTGGCTGATGGCATGGAGTACAATTGAAAATTCAGGCTTGGTCAAAATACCAGAGAAAGAAACGATGGGGTTGGCTGCCCCCGTCAGGCTCGTGGAGATTTGGCCTGTCAGAGGATCTGAGGTGAAATATCTCAAATTTCCAGATAGGGCTTGATCGTAAGGTGTCGCTCCTACGGTTTTGGTCAGACGGTCAAATTGGAATCTTTGGAGGGCACCGGCAGGGGTCAATCCTCCCGTGGATCCTTCATGGAGAAAAAACTTTAAGTCATCTCTCAAAAGCCATTCGAGTCCCATTTCTTCAGCATCTGCGTTCTCCAGTTCAATGAAACGGGCGGTGATGGCCACCTGATAGGGGGCTACATCCAATGTTCTTAAAATGTCTTCAACAATCTTGAGATTGGTTGGGGTGTTTCGAACGATCAAGGTCCCCGTCCTTTGATCCAGAAAAATTTTACTTCCCTCAGGCCAAGGAACGCCGCTTTGTTCCAGTACATCCTTGATGGTGATGGTTTCAGAGACTTCACCTCCCTGACTGCCCGGTTCTACCCTTTTGGCCTTTTTTTCTTCAGGTTGACTCATTTCAAAAGAGGTGAAGGCGGCCACCCCGCTTGACAAATGGTAATACCGGGTTTCGTAATCTTCAGGCGGGACATAGTCTGCTGCGACAATGATGATGGCATAATCTTCAATCATGTAGCGTAGACCCTTGGCCCTCAAAATATATTTCAAGGCCTCGATGAGGGGCACGTCCTTGAGGCTGATGGTCACGCGGTCTGATTTTTGAGCCGATGGGGGAGGAGGGGCTGATGCTTCCCCCCCAGGAGCGTTCTTGGGAGTTGAATGGGATGGAGGAGCCTGCGCTTGCCCTACGGGCTCGGAGGCTCTCAGAGCGGCCTCTTCGGAACTCAGGGCTTGAAAGACGGATTCATCCATGATGATGTTAATCCCAGAAATTCTAGAAAGATATTTTACCACATCGGCCAAATGGGCATTGTTGAAGTTGATGGCGGGTATGATTTGCTCACTTTGGGTTTCCAAATCTTTGCGGGCCTGTGATTCTTCAAGAGGCATTTTCCAGGGCGGAACAATTTCTAAGGCTGGCTTTTCCTTTTTTGGAGGAAGCCATTCCTTTTGAACGTCCATCATTCGCGATGCCTCCTCGATCGTTTGGCGCTCGGCGTTGAAAGAATTCTGACGGTTTTGGAGAAGCAGGATGTATTTTCTTGCAATCACGTGGTAGGGATTGTACTCCAGAACTTCCTCAAATTTTTCTTGGGCCTCGTCCAATTTTCCTTCATTTAAGAGGGCTCGTCCTTTTTCAAAAAGGGTTCGGGCCTTCGCGAGATTAGGACTGTGCTTCCACTTCAATGACTCTTCAGAACCGGTCTCTTCGGGAGGAGGGAGGGGGGCTTCTTCGGGTGTGGCCGCAGACAAATGATGGAGAGAGGCCTCTTTGTATTTCTGGGAACGGCCGTAACTTGGATCTGCCGAAAGGGATTTTTCAAAAAAGGGGATGGCCTCTTCATATTCACCTTTTTGATAAAGGGCCAGACCCTGTTTGAAATATTTTTTTGCTTCTTGTTTCTTGATTTGACCGAGGGCCTTGGAAAGTTCTAGATTGTTGGGATCCTGAGAAAGGGCTTGGTTCAGTAAGCGAACAGCCTCTTGGAAATGACCTTCTTTTTGAAGTGACTTGGCTTGCTCGATTGCTCGATCGGAGGCGTTCTCTTCCTGAGCCCAAACGCCCAGAGAGACGCTTGAAAGAATCAACGCAATCACCAGAGCCAAAGAAGTGATGGCTCGAAACGCCCCCCCGTTCCTCATCGTTCACCTTTTACCAGCGTTCAGTGCACAGCGTATAGCGTTCAGAAAAAAATGATGGTTGGCTTTTCCTGACCGCTGACCGCTGAATTTAGAATTCGCTTCGCTCTAGGGTGTAGACTTTTTTACCCCGCGAAATTACAACTTTTAAAGGGGTGATGTCAAGGACTTTGTAGGCGTGAATTTTGCTCCCGGAGTGGACCACGTATTGTTTACCTGAGATGTTATCTTGAATCACGGCGTAAAGCTCTTTTTCAAAAGAGGGATGTCCTAAAATCAGTGTCATGGGCGGATTTTTTCTTTTTTGAATTTTGATCTGGGATGTGTCAATCTCCTCCTCGGCATTGATTTGGGTGTTGAATTTTTTCTCAGAGGCCTGAGTAAATTCCAAGATTTTATAACCTCGGATTTTTTCTCCCACTTTTGAAAAGGCCGTTTGTTGTCCCCAATTGATTTGGAATTGAAATGAGCTGTCGGGCAATTGAATGTATCCGAAGAAATTGATTTTGGTCCCCTGGCGGTAGATTTTGGAGACACGCATCTTGATGATACCAGGAAAACTGTTGGGATCTTTGGGATCGGATCCCCCTCGGTACTCATCGAGATTCGTATAGTTATCCTGATCCAAATCTCCCGAGGCGTCTTGTGTGTCCAGAGGATCCAGGCCGAAACGGCTCTCCCAATTGTCAGGCATTCCATCATGATCCGAATCCAATGTTTCTTTCTCCCGACCTTGGCGGGGTGCCTCTTCGGATTTGGGTGAGAAAAGATCACGATAAGCTGTTTTTTCTTCAGGGCCAGACTCCTGAATCGTTTTGACCAGGGTGCTGTATTCTTCTTCCGAGAAAATGGGAGGGGTGTTTTTAGAGACTGAAGGTTCATCGGAGGGAAGGCCGGCTTCAGTTTGCCCCAACTCATGAATGAAAGAGGTGGTGAGCCGGATCAAATTGCCTGCAAAGAGGGCAATCATACAGAAGAGCAGGATTTTTTCAAGATGCTGAAGAAGAAATTTTTTAAAAATAAAAAGGTAATAGTTCATTCCTCTTTCCTCTTAAATTTAATCGCATCAATTTGAAGGCTGCAAGTCAGGGGTTCGTTCTTGTTGGATTCAATGTCCAATTTCCGGATGATGAATAAATGGTTAGAGGCATGGGCCTTGTGCAGAAAGTTCCTCAAGTTTTCCTGAGAGCATCGAATGACCATTTCAAAAGACAAAAGTTCGTACATCACGTGAGAAGGGGGTAAGGGAATTTCCTTCACCTCTTTTTTGGTGATGGTGTCTACCGATTGGATGTGAGATTCAATGAGGAAATTGGCAAGTGTGCTCAAGGCGTCCAATTCCAAGCACAAGTGGGGAACCTCTGTTGCAGGCGGGATGTTCCCACTTTCAAATTCCGAAAACCCAATGGTCTGGGGAAGGGTGATGTTCCAAAGGCCCGCCCTTTCTATCAGAAGCCGCTCGGTTTTCAAAAGCGCTTCTTTGAATTCCAAGGGAGAGAGATTTGTTTGAACGGGTTTTGCCCCATCCAGAAGAAGCAGGAGATCATTGTAACGCTTTTTCATCGCTTCATATTGAGTTGTAAATTCTGTGACGTGGGCAGGGGTGAGAGGGATTTGACTGGTAGAAATAATTTGTTGAACAGCTTTGAAATGATTCTCTAAATCTTGTGTCACCTTGGTTTTTGAGACCCAGGTGTTTCTCAGGAGGAAAAGGCCTGAGGCGATCAGAAAGAGGAGTACAAGTCCCCCTGTGACCAGGGCAGGGTTGAAGCGGATGGGGATAAGATTCCTCATCGCAAAAGCTCCTCGGGATGACGGCTGCGCAGCCATTTTCATTCCTCTACCTCCATTTGGATGACGAAATCCTGGACGCCTTCGATGGGCGGATTGGCAGAGCGGATTTGCACGTTCTGGAAAAGAGGAGATTCGTCCAGCGTCTCTCGAAAATGGGCGACATCTGTGTAAGTGCCAGAGGTTTTACAATAAAGTGTTAAGAGAAGAGTTCCAGCAGGAGCTGCTTGAGAATGATGGGGGGGAGAGGGGGGTGGAGCAGGGGGGGGTGTTTTGGGAGGGGGGCCCTTTTTCTGGGGATTGGATTTCTGAGGAACAGTTTTTTGAATGTAAGATGAGGTGAGCTTGTCTAACCAGATATCTGGAGGGATTCCCTTTTGAAACTCCCGAAAAATTTTTCCCCAAAGAGCTTTTTCAGAAACCAATTTCTTGATCTCTTCAATTTGAACGAGATAAATCTGATTTTCCTGGTTGAGTGTTTTGACTTTGTCGGCGTAGCCTTCAAGCGTTTGCTGGATCACAATCGTTTTTGCAAGACGGATTTGCCTCACCTTTTTGATTTCGTGATGGTAAAAAATCTGAGAGCCCAAAATAGCCAGTCCCAGCAGGCTCAAGATCAAAACATTTTCCTGCTGCTTACGAATCTCTCGCTGAGCAATGTAGGATTTTGGAAGGAGATTCAGGGTCCCATTCTCGAGTGTTTGCAAAATCAAGCCGATCGGGGTGGCGAAAAGGGATGCCTCGTCTTGGAGCCTAGAATCAGAGACGGGGGTTAATTGAGGATGTTCAAAGGGATTTAAGAGATGGACAGGTAAAGAGAGTTTCTCGGCCAGCGCTTCTTCCAGTCCGGGGAGTTTCGCACATCCCCCCGTGAGATAAATTTGAGAAATAGGGTGGCCCTCGAATTGCGTTTCATAAAACCCAATAGATCTGGAAAGCTCTGCGGTTAGTTTTGAAAGGCTTGTAGCCAATGCCTCCCATAGCTTTTCATCCACCGAGGTTCTCTCTTGAGGGGTCTTGGGCCGAAGCGTTGCCTTTTTTTCTTTCAGGTTTTGCGCCTCTTTAAATTCTAGTTTCGTCTCCTTTTGAATTTCCTGAGTGAAATGATCTCCCCCAAAGGAAAGGGTTCTGATCCAAAGGGTATGTTGCGAAGACACGATGAATTGACTGGAATGTTTCCCGATGTCCAGAAGGGCCCATGTTCTATCATCTCTCTGTGAGAGATGGCGTAGGCAGTGCATGGAAGCAAGAGGCGAAATTCCCAAAAATTCCAGAGGTATTTTTTTTTCTTCAAAACGCTGGAGAAGTTCCTGAATCCATCCCCGCCGCGCCGCCGTGAGCAAGATATGAAGATGCTCGGGGTCGGGATTCCCTAGATTTTCATAATCCCAAATCACTTCACTCAATGAAAAAGGGACTTGCTGCTGGGCCTCATATTCTACAATCTGCCGGATTTTGGTCCGATCAATAATGGGCAGTTTCAAGAGCCGACAAAAACTCAAAGGGCCGGGGGCTGAAACATAAATAGAAGTGCTGCGGGTTTTGATTTTTAATTGGGCGAGCATTTGAACAATTTTTTGAACGAGGGCCGTGGCCGACTGGGTCATGAGATCTATGGGGCCTTCGACCTCTTCTACCAGATGAGCTGTCAACGTCAGTTTTTTCCCTTTGACAGAAAAAACAGCCATTTTAATCTGATGGCTTCCAATGTCAACCGCAACACGATTTTTCTGAGCCATGGGCTATTTCATGTCCTCATGGGGGTCCGCTTCACTCAGTGCAAAAGGGGTCTCTGTCACTTTTTTGAGCAATCCTTCCTTCACGGGATATTGATTCCACCATTCTTTTCTAGAAGTCTGGGGCCATTGATCAGTGTCTTGATTCTCTCCCGCCACTGAGATTTCCACCGCAACTTTTTGGATTTCTCCGAATCTCTGAAGGGTGGTGGGATGAAGATAAAATGCAGCGTAATGGGACGGGCCGCCAGCAACATTCACTTGTGTCATGCGCTCTTTAAAAACAGTTCCCCCTTGAGCGAGCACATAAAAGGTCAGTTGAACTTCGTCGAGCCAATCTATTGAGCTTGAGTATTCCACTTCCACTTTACCCCATTTGCCTCGCAGCGCCGTTTGGCTTAAACCGGCCAACCCCTGAGGTTCAAACCCTTCAAACCCCGAATGGCCATGGGCAAGAGTGTCCACACGAATTTTTTTAATGTGTAACCCTCCAGCGCTCTTTGTCCCGTATTGGGCAAAGGAAGCAACAGAGGCAGATAGGAATGCGATAAGCACAAACACGAAAAGTTTGTAATGTCTCATGAGACCATGAAAGAACTGTATCCAATCATATAATACCATTTTAAGGAGTGTCAATGCGGAATGGTTGGGGGGTATAAACACTGTTAAGCGTAAGATTATGATACAATCGAACCTATGCAATTTGAATGGGATAGGGAATCATTTCATGATGCCATGAAATCTAAAGAAAAGAAAATGAACGACGAATTACGCCATGAATATAATTTTGATTATTCTAAGGCTGTTCGTGGCAAGTATTACAAGCGCATTTTAGAAGAAGGTGCCAATGTTATCATGCTTGAGCCAGATGTGGCCAAGGCATTTTCTGATTCAGCCTCAGTCAATGATGCATTGAGGTCATTACTCGATTTAACAAGAACAACTCAACGCCTGACAAAGCACTCCGGCGGATAAGCTGTTGCCCACCGGTGAGTTCTGGAGTTGGACGAACACAGCCGCGGCGTGTTGTCTGGAAGGAAAGACTGATCCTGGGTTTATCTGGAAACCATAATAAGCAGAAGTTAGGAAGGAGTGATCTATATGGGAATTTTAGACTTATTCAGGAGTCATAAAACGAAATCTACAAATGTTCCGAAAAGAACAGGCTGTAACGCTCCACTTATTGAGGCTATTGTTGAGCTGTATGACGGAAAAGAAGGTAGTTATCAACGGGTTTTTGACTTGCTTGAAGAATCAGAGCTTATGGTCCCGCTCACGGAACCCTATTCTCCCGGAAAATCAACGGGAGGCGCTTTTACAATAAGGACAATAAGTGGCGGGACAGCCATTCTTTGCTTTACCCATGCTCAAGCACTCCACCTATGGAAACCAGGACAAGGATCAGCTGTAGCCTTGAGCTTTCTTGATGTTTCTCGACAAGTTGCAGGGAGTAACGGAAATCTGGACTCAATTGTCATTGACCATGCAGGCCCTATTTGGTTAGAAATTAAACGGGCAACGTTTAATGGGGAAATCCGTTGGGAAATGCACTGGCCAAAATCACCTCAAGATAAGGGACCGGATTTCAAAGGACATATTTCCTAACAAAACGTTGGAGCCAACGCCCACACGCTGCTTCGCGTTGTGCGGGCGTTGCCCACAGCTTTTTCGTTATCCTTCAAAATCTCGGTAATGATTGCTTTCCAGTAAAATGATAGATTTGAAACATGAAAACTCTTTCAGCGATTGTTCGTCAAGAAGGAAAGTGGTTTGTTGCGGAATGTCCTGAAATCGGCACTGTCAGTCAGGGTAAAACTCTGGATGAGTCAGTTGCTAATCTTCGAGAGACGACCGAAATTTATCTGGAAGAATTTCCTCTGGATCTGAAGTGTGCACGCCTGTTTTAACAGCTTTTGAGGTGTTGGGCGGGGTTTTTAGCCTTCTAAAATAATATTTCCATCCTGTTTTATAATGTGTATAATTATATATGTTTATACACACTGGAGGTAAAAGTGAGAACGAATGTCGTGATTAACGATGATTTAATGAAATCAGCCCTTAAGTTTTCTGGGTTAAAAACAAAAAAGGATGCCATAGAATCTGGGCTGCAATTATTGGTCAAGCTCAACCGTCAAGCAAGGGTTAAAGATTTTCGAGGCAAGCTAAAGTGGGTTGGTAATCTGGATGAGGCACGGACAGACAAATGATCGTCGTTGATTCATCCGTTTGGATTGACTATTTTAACGGTAAAAAGAGCGATAAAACCGATTGGTTGGATTCTGCTATAGGAAATAAACATATTATTGTGGGCGATCTTATTTTGGCTGAGATCCTGCAAGGATTCCAAAGTGACCCCGATTTCAAAACAGCTAAGAACTTGCTCTTGGATTTTCCATTCATGGAGATGGTTGGACAGGAATTGGCTATAAAAAGCGCGTTGAATTATCGATTCTTAAGAAAGAATGGAATCACGGTACGTAAGACGATCGATGTTATGATTGGGACTTTTTGCATTTATTACCAGTGTTCATTATTGCATGATGATAGGGATTTTAAACCTATGGAGAAGTATTTAAAATTAAAAACAATTGCAATCTAACGACAAGAATCATGCCCTCTTCTGAAAAAAGTCTACTTCAGCAAATTCAAAAGCTTTATGGAGTCATTGAGGCCAGCACTTTGGTGATTTCAGAGTTGGACATCAATGAAGTGTTGCGGCTCGTGATGGAAATTGCCAAGAAGGTGGTGAATGCGGAGGCCTCGAGCCTGCTTGTGCTGGATGCGAAGACGGGTCTTTTGGGTTATGAAGTGGCCTTGGGAGAGAAGGGTGAGGAGGTCAAACAGAAATTTTCTTTGAAATTGGGACAGGGAATCGCCGGATGGGTGGCCGAGCATGGTAAACCCTTGCTTGTGGAGGATGCTCAGAAGGACGAGCGATTTTTTAAGGGAGCGGATCAATCGACGGGTTTTAAAACCCGCTCTATTCTTTGCGTTCCCATGAAGGTGCATGACAAAATTACAGGGGTCATCGAGGTCATTAATCCCTTAAAGGGTAAAAAGGCCTTTGATGAGGGAGATTTAAAACTTTTGAATGCCTTCTCCAGTTTGGCTGCCATTGCCATTGAAAATGCAAAGCTCACCCAGGAAAAATTAGAACAGCAGGCCATGGAACAGAGCCTTGTTATCTCGCATCAGATTCAAGAAAACTTTTTAAAAAAAGATTTTCCCAACCTTAAAAGTTTTCAAGCCTTTGCCCAACTCAAATCGGCTTATGAAATTGGAGGAGATTTTTACGATTTTCTCGCGTTGGGCAAAAATCGTTGGGGGATTGTGATTGGCGATGTTTCAGGTCGAGGGATTCCCGCCTTGTCCTATTTTGTGCTGGATTGTAAAACAGGTAAACTGGAGTGGGCGAACGCGGGACATTTGCCTTTTTTTATTTGTCGGGCTCGCAGTGGCAAGGTGGAAAAAATCTTAGGAGAGCATGGCCTGCCTTTGGGGATTCTTTATCATTCAAAAATTCCGCTTCAAGAAGTGATGCTTGAAAAAGGGGACCTTTTAATTTTGTTAACGGACGGGGTCATTGAAGCGCGCAATGCCAAGGGAGAAGAATTTGGCTGGGAGCGGCTTGAAAAATATTTGGAATCTTTGTCACCAGAGGCTTCTCTTGAGCAAACGGTGAATGATCTTTTTGAAAAGTTGGACCGCTTTGGAGGTTCTTTCGCCATTCCGGATGATGTCACCCTTTTGGCCTTGAAATATCACGGGCCTCAGAAGTGACTCTCGCAAGAGTCATCCTGAGGAGTTTTTGCGACGAAGGATCTAAATTTTTTTTTTGACCTCTCCTATCCCATACATAATTCCGAATATAATTGACGCATGTAATAAATATCCTATAATTTGTTACATACATAGTTATAAATAAGGCCTAACTTTAATGTTTCAGCGTCGAATATTAAAATATCTTGATCAATGGAAAACTCGCTCTGATCGCAAGCCCTTGATCTTGAGAGGAGCAAGACAAGTCGGAAAAACGGTCAGCGTGAGACTTTTCGGTCAGCATTCCTTCAAGAACTTCATCGAAATCAATCTGGAAAATCCTGAGCATGCCTTATTGTTCAAAACTCCTCTCTCTGTGGATGATTTTGAAAAGGTGATACAAGTTAAAATGAGGAAAACCCTAAAGGATGGGGAGACATTGCTCTTTATGGATGAAATTCAAAATTCTCCAGTGCTCATTCAACTTTTACGTTTCTTTCATGAGGAAAGGCCAGGTCTTCATGTCATTGCAGCGGGGTCCTTATTGGACGTCAAACTCCAGAAAGAGGGCCTGGCTTTTCCTGTGGGACGCGTCGAATATGCTTATCTTTACCCGTTAGATTTTTTTGAATTTCTACACGCTAAAGGGGAGTTGGAGTTGTTGAAATATCTTGAAGAGCTTAAGAGGGGTGACGTGATTCTCCCGGCGATGTCTATCATGGCCGAAAAACTTTTTTCAGAGTATATGATGGTAGGAGGCATGCCTGAGGCTGTAAACCATTTTGTGAAACAAAATGATTTTATCGGACTGGATCGCATTGATCACTCGCTCATGGTCTCCTACCATGAAGATATTTTAAAATATGCATCCCTCGCAAAAGCAAAGTACCTCGAGCATGTCTTGGAAAAAGGGCCTCTCTTTGCAGGTCAACGCGTGACCTATGAACACTTTGGCGGATCCAATTTTAAGAGTCGAGAAATGTCAGAAGCCTTTGATCTTCTCGAAAAGGCCATGTTGTTTCATCGTGTGACGGGGACTCCTAGCACGGCTCTGCCTCTGGTCTCAAAGAAGAAAAAGCCACCCAAAATTCTCTTTCTGGATGTAGGATTGATCCATTACAAGCTGGGGATCAGGGATCGATTGATAGATTTTGCGCGACTTGATGAAACCTTCAGAGGTCGAATTGCAGAACAAGTGGTCGGCCAGCATCTGGTCATCACACAGCAAGGAATGCCAGAGACTGTCCACTATTGGTACCGGGAAAGCCCTGGAAGTACGGCCGAGGTGGACTATGTTCTCTTTGAGAAGGGAGAGCTGACGCCGATTGAAGTGAAATCTGGAAAGAGTGGTCGCTTAAGATCTCTCAAAGAATTTGTCACAGCGACCGGGCAAAAAAAGGCGATGCGCGTTTATCAAGGACCCTTTGTGTTGGAAACGATTCAGATCGAGGATACCCATTTTGAACTTCTTTCTCTGCCCTTTTTCCTTTTGCCCAGAATCAGAGATTTTTTGGGGTCTTCTTTTCGTCCATAGAATCTAAAAGTCGGGGCGTAATTTTTTTTATAACAGGCTGCGTGATTTGGTACAATCAGCGGTGAAAACGAGTCAATAGTCCACAGTCCATAGTCGATAGTTTATAATGTTTCTATCTATGGACTATAGACCATCGACTATGGACTAAAAACATGGCTTTAGAAAACCGCATCGAAATCACTTTTGAAAGCCATCCACGCTGGCTACAGCATGTACGAGCCATGGTGCGCTCGTTTTGTTCTTTGGTGGGTTTTTCCAAACCTCAGGTTCATGCGGTGGTGCTTGCTGTGGATGAGGCTTGTACCAATGTGATCCGCCACAGTTATGAAGGCAAGCCCCGCTGTCCCATTTTTTTGGAGTGCGAATCTAAAAATCATACCGTGGAATTTCTTCTTAAAGATCAGGGTCCCGCCATAGACCTCAAAAAAATTCAACACCGCTCCTTGGATGATGTAAAGCCTGGGGGTTTAGGTGTTTTCTTTATTCATAAGGCCATGGACAAGGTTGAATACAAACGAGAAAAAGGATTTAACGTTTTAAGGATGCTCAAACATGCCAAGAAAAAATGAGGGGGAGTGCACGCTCAGAGAATGTAAAGACGGGTGGATTGTGGATTTGACAGGAGAGGTGGATCTTTATCGTTCAGGCCAGATTCGCAAACAATTTGAGCAGGTGTTGAACAAAAAACCGAAAGGATTTTTAGTCAATTTGGTGAAGGTGAGTTACATGGATAGCTCAGGTCTGGCGACTCTGATCGAGGCCTTTCAAATCGCGAAGAAAAAAGGCATTTTTTTTGGGCTCTTGGGTGTGAATGCCACGTTAAAAGGCCTTTTTGAAATCACGCACTTAGAAAAAGTTTTTCAGATTTACCGAACAGAAGAAGAGGCGTTAGAAGCTTTGGACAAGGGACTTCCTCTTGCGGATGAAGGAAGTGATCTCTTGTGAAGAATCCCAGCCAGGCCTTGAAATTTTCTCTCCATCATCTGGACAGTTTTCTTCTCATGGCAGGCCTGACCCTCTATTGGATGGTTGCGGGTTTTTGGAAGAAAAAGGTCCCCAGTCTCAAAGAAATGATCAAGCAAATGTTAGAAGGGGGTGTGAAATCTTTTACCCTCGTCTCGCTGGTCTCTTTCTTTCTGGGGCTTACCTTGGCCATGCTGACGTCTTATCAACTTCAAAAATTGGGTGGAGGGATTTTGGTGGCAGGTCTCGTCGGCGTTTCTTTCACCCGGGAATTGGGTCCTTTGCTCACAGCCATTGTCGTGGCGGGCCGCGTGGGTTCTGGAATCGCGGCTGAATTAGGGACGATGAAGGTATCGGAGGAAATCGAGGCCTTGGAGACGATGGGGGTCAATCCCATTCGGTATTTGGTACTGCCTCGGTTTTTGGCGCTCACCTGGATGGTCCCCTGTCTCACCCTTTTTTCTAATTTGATTGGGATGATGGGAGGTTACATCATTGGCCATTTTACTTTGGACATTGATACCTCTTATTATTGTTCTCGAACCTTTGAGGCGCTGGTTGTCAAAGACATTCAAGTGGGTTTGATCAAAAGTTTTTCTTTTGGAGCTCTGATCAGTTTGGTGGGTTGTTACGAGGGGTTGATTGTGCAAGGAGGGGCAGAAGGGGTTGGAAAGGCGACGACGCTTTCGGTGGTCGCTTCAATTATTCTTGTCATCATTGTAGATTGCTTATGGAATGCAGTGTTTTATTTTTTGTAGTCGCCCCATTTATGGGGCCGTGCCCCTTGCCCCTGCATGGATTGCCCGATAAATCGGGCGACTACAAGGGGAATCAAGTGCATATGCCTGTAAAGTAATGTAGGTGATTATGTTTTACATCCTCGAAGTTAAAAAATTAGAGAAAAGTTTTGGCTCTCATAAGGTTCTTGACGAAATAAGTTTTTCCGTCGAAAAGGGAAAGATTTTGGTGATTTTGGGGATGAGCGGCTGTGGGAAAAGTACCTTGCTCAAACATTTGATCGGGGTGTTGAAGCCGGATCGAGGTGAGATTCGCCTTTTGGGTCAAGAGATCATGCGTTTAAAACCTGAGGAACTCGATCAGTTGAGGAGAAAGGTGGGGATTCTTTATCAGAGCGCGGCCCTTTTTAATTCCATGACGGTGGGAGAGAATGTGGCCTTTCCCTTGAGAGAGCATGCCAAGCTTGATGAAAAAATCATTCAGATTGTGATGCGAATCAAGTTAGAATTGGTGGGCTTGAGCGGTTTTGAAAATTTAATGCCGTCTCAAATCAGCGGCGGAATGAAAAAGCGGGTAGGTCTTGCCAGGGCCTTGGCCCTCGATCCTGAAATTGTTTTTTACGATGAGCCAGGGGCAGGCCTAGATCCCGTGACCTTGGCCATGATAGACCAATTGATTTTAGATTTGAGCCGAAAGCTGGGAATTACCTCGGTCGTGGTGACGCATGAAATACAATCAGCCTTCCGCATTGCAGATCAAATGGTGATGATGCATGGCGGAAAAATTCTGGCTCAAGGGTCGCCTTCGGAGATTCGATCCTCGGACAATCCCATTGTAAGACAATTTATGACAGGCTCGGCTGAGGGGCCGATTCCGATGAAAAGAGAAAGTGATGAATATCTGAAAAGTTTGATGGGATGATAAAAAGACAGTTGTGAGTTGTGAGGGGTGAGTCCCGCGGGGACTATAAAAACATGTTGTGAGTAAGAGTAAAACAGTCGTGAGTGAAAAATCATACCTATAAAACTCACGACTCACGACTGACGACTCACAACTGCTTTTGGACTCACGACTCACCACTCACTACTCACGACAGAGAGGAAATTATGGATTATTTTAGATCTGGCAGCAAGGTTGCGATTCTTTTTTTGGCGGCATGCTTCATTCTGGGTTATTTCCTCATTCATGCGGGTCAGGTGCGGGTGATGGGAGAGACGCAGGAGTTTAAGCTCCTTTTTTCCTCCGTGGGAAATTTGAAGGTAGATTCTCCAGTCACTTATTCAGGGCTTAAGGTGGGGCAGGTGGTGGACATTCGCCCTCTTTCTCCTGAAGAACGCAAAAAATATCAAAGGGATATTGAAACCCTTGTACGCATCAGTAAAGATGTCACCCTTCATGAGGATTCCAAGGTTCAGGTTTTATCTTTAGGATTTTTGGGTGAAAAGTATATCGAGCTGAGCCCGGGAGGCATGGACGCTCGTCCCTTAAAACCGGGCGATGCACTTTTTGGGGAGGTGCCCAAAGAGCTGACGGAGGTGATAGGGCATTTCGCGACTGAATTTGATGAGATGATTCCCAAGATTAAAGACACCGTTGAAAAAATTCATTCGAGCGCGGCCAATGTGGATCAGGTCGTAGACGAAATCGCAAAAGAAAGAAAGGTTCAGGCCCTTTTGGAAGATGCAAAAAAGGTGACAAGCCACATCAATCACATTTTGCATGAGAATCGAAAGGCCATCCGTGAAACTCTGCAAAACGCGGATGATTTTTCGGGGGATTTAAAGGGGCAATTTCACGAGGCCTCGCCTAAAATTCAAAAGCTTTTGGACCAGATGAACAAAGCGGTCGAGGACTTAGATGCTGTTTTGGCAGGTGCCAAAGATTGGGTCCATGAGAATACCCCGGGGATCCATCGCACCCTTCAAAATCTAGAAGAGGCCTCCGAGCATGCCAAGGCTTTTCTAAAAATTTTAAGGGAAGAGCCCTGGCGCCTTTTGTCTAAACCCCGCCCGGCGCCGGTTCAAAAAGGGCCTCAGAGAGGGTTTTCAATTTATAAGAAGTCGGTTCAGGAAAAAACAAGTGATTAGGGATTCGGATCGCTAGAGAGGGCAGGATCGTAGTCAATCGTTCCACCACTTGCATTTGAAAAATCGGATGTGTCTACAGGATATTCTCCCCACCAATTATTTTCGGCTTTGACTGCGTAAGACGTATTGTTCGCGAAATCGTAGGTGCCATTTCCATAGATAGAGTTATATCCAGTGTTGGAATCTGGATCTCCAAAATTGAGGTCGAGAGAGGAAGGTGTAGATCCTGAAACGCTGAGGTCAATGCCATCACCCAGATTGTTGCTCACCACCGTGTCAATCATCAGCACGGTGAGACTTCCATCGGATTCGGTTAGGGTCAAATTCAAATTAACCCCATCTCCTCCATTCCCGGAAAAAACATTCCCGTCTTGTCCGCCCTTTCCTTCATTGCCATCTTTAGCGTCGAAATAAATCCCATGACCGACTGAACTTTCATTGAGTGTGAGCCCATTGCCTGCATTATTGGTGACCACATTATCTCTAAACTCAGTATCCACAGAGGATGTATTCAACGCGAGGCCATCTGCTCCATTTGCGCTCACTGTATTTTTTTGAATGCCTAAAGTTGTGTTATCCGCATCCAGAAAAAGGCCATTGGCCAAATTATTTGAAAGTTCATTTCCTTGAATGAGGACGGAAGAGCCACCAGAGGCATTGAGAGAAATTCCATTCAAGTTTCCAGAAATGGAATTTTTTAGGCTGGAGGAAGTGGCGCCTAAGGTAATGCTACTTCCGCCTGTACTGTCAACAGTTAAATCCAGCCCATTTCCTGCGTTGTTCGTAATGGTATTGGAGTAAAAGGGCCCCACAGAGACATAGTAACTTGAGGATAAATCGGCCCTCATTCCCGCTCCACTGTTGTCTTGGGATTCGTTATTGGTGCCTGCAAGCTGAAGATGACCGTTGGAAAAGCCGTTGATATTAATGCCGTCTCCGGCATTGTGGGTGAAGTTATTGTAATCAACGCTGATATAATCCCCAGCTGATTTACTTTGCTGGAAATTCAGATCGATTCCATTCCCCTGATTGTCATGAATGGAGTTTTCATAAATACTGATATAGTCGAAGAAGGCAAAACCACTGGAAGGTAAGGAAGAGGTTCCACCCGCCACCAAATTCATTTTGATTCCCTCTCCAGGACTGTCATAGACCTCATTGCCATAAACGAAAACGTAAGGGAAACTTCCCGCGGTTCTTAAGTCTATGTCTATTCCAGCTCCCACATTGGCGTAAGAGATGTTGTACTCGATGGTGAGTGGATAGCTGCTGGTGCCATCAGACCCTGCATCATAGCCCACATTCCCTGTGATGGGGTAAATATCATCATCGGGATTGTCATCAGGGCTCACGATCTTAATCCCAGCACCTCCGTTGTAACTGGTTGTGCTATCAACAGCCGATAAATACAGATCTTTTGCTTGAAGAATCGTGGCATGAACCCCGTCAGCCCCATTGTAGTTGGCATCGGATCCCACATCCAGAGTCACATTTCCGGGAGAGGCGGCAACGATTTCCATACCGTTTGAAATATTGTTGTTGGTCTGGTTAAAAAATCCACCCACCCCTAGGGAAGTATCCGATTGGGCGTTGACATAGATTCCATCCTGGCCGTTGTTGTTTGCCTGATTTAATAGGACCCCAAAGGACAGGGCCCCTTTAGAACTCACGTCAGCGTGGAGTCCATCTAAGGCATTCTCATCGGTTACATTGTACTCAAAACCAGAAGAGCTGATGGTTTCGTCCGAGTGCATTTGAACGTTTAGCCCATGGCCCGCATTTTGATTGGCCGTGTTTGCCGTGAAATCTGCTCCGATGGTACCCTGAATGTCATGAGTCGCGTTCGCGTTAAGATCAATTCCATCTCCCGCATTGTTGCTAGCCTTGTTTCCTTCCATCTGAAAGAGGATGTCCGTTCCCTCCAAATCCAAGACCATTCCTGTCGTGGGATTGTTGTTTGCGGTATTTCCAAAAAGAGTAGCTTGTGCGTTATAAGGGTAAACCGTCTCATCTCCATGAATGGTGTTTGCCCGAGCTTTTAAATCTATCCCGTAACCTTCTTGGGTGTTGTTCCCCTGGTTGTAGCTAAAATCCAGGAATAAATCATGGATAGGCTCTTCGTCGCTGCCGATCCGGGCAAACACGCCTGATTTTCCATTTCCACTCCCACCTCCATAACTAATCCAGGCATGGACAGTGGCGGGAGAATTGATCGTGACTATTTCCCCATATTCTCCATTTTCGTTTCCTCCTGAAAAGATAGAGGCGGTCATGTCGCTGGGCGAATTTAAGGCTATTTCAGCCCCGTTCTCTAGATTGTTATTTCCATAGGCAGTGACAGAGGCATTCATGCTTCCAGAGGAACTCGCCGAGACCTCGTTCCCATTCTTTCCATTGTTGTCCGCATAAGCACTGATGGAGGCCTGCATCTGGCCTGATGAAGTGAGGGTGATCTGGGTCCCATTTTCTCCATTGTTATTCGCGGTGAAGAGCATATCCGTTTCGATGTCCCCTCCCGAGGTCATTGTGATTTCAGCGCCGTTCTTTGCATTGTCATTTGCAGTTGTTCCCAGGGTGGCGCTGATATGATTGGGAGAGTCGAGATTAATTTTGAAACCGTTTTCTCCATTTTCATCGGTGAGGTTATTACTGATGGATGCATTGATATCCCCAATGTTTGATAGATCAACGTCGATCCCGTCGCCTCCATTTTGATCGACCCCAAATACGTCATAGCTAATGACATTTCCTTCGTCATCGTAAGAGACATTCTCGTATTGTAAATTTGCATTCACTTGTAATGTAGCTTGATCATAATTAGAGGCTCTAATCTGAATACCATCTAAGGTATTGACTCTGACACCATTTCCCTCGATGGTCGTGGAGAAGATTTGTCCCAAAGCTCCCGTTCCCACCACTCGAATTCCATATTCGTCATTGTTCTGGATGATGTTGTCGCTGATGGTAGTCGTGAAATCAGGAATGTTGTCTGCAACCAAGAGCACACCTGTCGAGGTGTTCTCAATCAAATTATTGCAATTAATGGTCACATTGGTTTTATTCTCAGACCAGACACCCACCCTGTGGATATCATAGGTCTCTCCCCCCACAGTTCGGTAAATAGAAGCGCCGCCTAAGTCTGTATTCCAAATTCTGAATCCCGCAATTCGGCTGTCATTGGCCATGGTGACCGTAGGGCCATAACTTTGTCCATCAATCGTGGGCCTTTCTCCTGCAGTTCCTGTCTCGCATTCAAGACATCCTTCCCCAATCAGCTTCACTCCGTCTCGCATGATCACATTCTCATAATAGGTATTCGCGTTCTTGACATACACCCATCCTTCACCGTATGCATGGTTGACGCCTTCTTGAATGGTGTTGTAGGGATTTTCAAAGGTCCCGTCTTCGAATCCTGAATTGTCTCCATCTACACATTCGTCACCCACACAAGCTTGATCGTCTACCGTTGAACCAGGTTCTGTAATGGTTCCACAACCCCCATCTGCGCAAGGATCCGATGTGGGCCATGTTGTGATGGGCGTTGGCTCAGGCGTTGGCTCAGGTGTTGGCTCGGGCGTTGGCTCGGGCGTAGGTTCGGGCGTAGGTTCAGGTGTTGGTTCAGGCGTAGGCTCAGGCGTTGGCTCGGGTGTTGGCTCGGGCGTTGGCTCGGGCGTTGGCTCGGGCGTAGGTTCGGGCGTTGGCTCGGGCGTAGGTTCGGGCGTTGGCTCGGGCGTAGGTTCGGGCGTTGGCTCGGGCGTTGGCTCAGGCGTTGGCTCGGGTGAAGGAGTCTCTGCACTCCCACTTGTCGCGGCTTGCGAGCCTTCACTGGCCGTAGAAGCAGCACTCGCGGATGCACTTCCTCCCTCTACAAATGTGATGTCATCTTGTAACGTCCTCTCTAAACTCTTTTTCTTCACTTTCTTGGTTACTTTTAGCTTTGTGATGTCTTCTTTGAAATCCGATTCCTCTATCCTGACGGTGTTATCTCTCATCACCATGTCCACCATTCTGTCCTTGAACGGTGGCCTCTCTCTCTTGGTGAGTTTATCTTTGGCTCCTTTGATGGGGTTTTTCCCTTTGAAGAGGTCCCCGATCTCAAAGGGCATTCTTGCACGGAATCCTATGTAGTAATTTCCCCCGTGCAGTTCCTCATCTGCATAGTATTCTGCATCTACAATAAGCCCCTGCGTGACTCTCATCTCTAGCCTTGCCTTGGGCCCTGAGATGTCTTCATGATAGTTCGAGTCAAAGTGATAATATCCTCCGTAGAGTCTTGTTTCTGGCAATTCTTGGGGAAGGGGGAGTTTGAACCCTACTTCCATGTCATAGCCTTCCATGGCGTCTTCAAATTTGTCAAAGTGATGGGTGGTGGTGATGGTGGTTGTAGTCTCGGTCCCTGTCTGGACCAATCTATGGCCGGTGTAAAAGGGGTCTCCCCAACTTCTCTTGATGGTTGTTTCACTTTCAAATGTCTCTTTGCTGTCTATCAGTTCTTCATCACTGATGGGTAAATAATAATTGGCCCGCGCATCTACCCATTCTGTGAGCATTTCTAGCCCAAATCCCAGTTGGTCGAATCGGTTGTGATGACGGCTCTCTTGACTGTCATAAAAGACGTTGCCCCCCAGGATCATTCCCTCGCTGACCATGACCCTGGCCCCAACCCCTACGCTTTCTACATTTTGCAGGCCATCCCCCAATGAGACTCTGGGATTGATGAAGATAAAGGCCAGGTCATTGCCTACAATCGGAGCGAGTACATCTAGGAATCCTTCGGGGTCATCAAAGTTGTCATCTCCACCCTGGAAGTTGACTCTTCCTCCTAGGCTTAAGACACCATCGGGGAGGGTACTGGCTGCAGGTTCTATTTCTGGCTTGGCAGTGGGGAGCTTTTTCTCAAGGAGTGATTTTTCGGCTGAGAGGCTTGTTTGAGCCTCCAAACTCCCTAGATCCCAAGGAGTTGTGATCGAAGAGAGGATGCTCAATACAAAGATGAGTGCTTTCTTCCCCGTTTTCCTTTTCGTACTTTTCATATGTGCTTCGGTCCCTATACCTGAAGACCCTTTGAAGGGGAAAAAGGTCAAAATTTTTTTAACAAAAAGCGCTAAAAAAGGGACTTTTCTTAATCTGTTTGTAATAAGGAGGTTAGCCCGCTTAGAGTTTAAAAAATTCCTTCGGCCGGCTGAAGGAAAGATGATGGACTTGGGGATGTTCAGATTTGATGAGGTTGAGAAGGGGAGACAGAACCTTCTAACACTGGAATACCTTCATATCTTATGCAGGTAACGTCGGATGTCGTTATGATCTCCCGCAAGAACAAATTCTACTAAGTCTCCCTGCCATTTAAAAAGAATCCTTGCCTTGAGCCCTTTTCGAACCTCCCAAAAATCTCCTTTGAGACGCTTGAGGCCAACGCCTTCGTGAAGAGCTCTATCGTGTGATAGTATCTCAATTGCTTGGAGGGCGGATTCCTTTATCTCCTCTTTTTCTCGACCTCGATAGCTTTTAAGCGAGCGATCAAAGGAAGGCTTAAATTCAAATCTCACAACGCCTCGATATGCTTCTTAGCTTTTCCAACGTTCCTGTAAACCTTTCCTTTGAGAGCGGCTAATTTTTCAATCTTCTGCCATTCGCTGGGTGAATAAGGTGATTCGGCCGTAATCTTGCAAGGCAGTAAAACGATTCCTTCCTTACTTAAACCAAAGGCCAAAGAAGTGCCGGTTTGAACGTGCAAGATTTTTCTGATCCGGTTAGGAATGGTGATCTGGCCTTTTGAAGTAACCTTGGCAGTTTCAATCACAGTCATATGAGACACCCCTTTCTTATATCCTTACTTTCGTAAAGTAAGTATAATCTTATGAATGACCTGTGTCAAGGGAGCTCCTCGTGCTTGCTACATCATCGCCCTCCCCCTAAAAAATTCCTTCGGCCGGCTGAAGGAAAGATGATGGACTTGGGGATGTTCAGATTTGATGAGGTTGAGAAGGGGAGGGATCCCCAGAATTTGGCCTTTTCTAGGGGGGAGGGCTTGCAAATATTGATCTGGATCTATGGCCAGATTTCTCCATTGAATGGCGGCGATTTGAGTATCTTTAATAAATTTTAGCAGGGCCTCTGCTTCTTCTTCTCGGTCCGTCACGCCCGGAAAAGTGAGGAGGTTGATCGAAACGGCTAGAGGATGGTCTCTTGCGATTTTGGCTGTTTCAATCACTTGCTCGAATCCATAGCCTTTGGGTTGATAATAGGATTCATAAGTTTCTTTGATCGCACTGTTCATGCTGATTCGAACAGTCTCAAGTCCCGCTTTACAGAGTTTCAAAAACCCAAGGGGATAGCTTGCGTTGGTGTTGAGATTGAGGGTGCCTTGGAGTGTTTTCGCTCGAATGGCCAGAATGGCTTTTTCAAGGGTAGCTGCAGCCATGAGCGGTTCTCCTTCGCAGCCTTGGCCAAAGGAAAGGATGGGATCTGGAGATTCTTCTAAGTGGGGAAGGGCAACGTTCAATATTTCTTCTACCGTGGGAGCAAAATTAATTCTTTCATGACTAGAAGGAGGCAGCTCTTCAGGTTGAAGGCTGATGCATCCGACGCATTGGGCGTTGCAAACGGGAGAAGCGGGCAGGGCTCCTTCCCAACGGCCGTAAAAAATATTCTGGGCGGTATTGCAGTGGTACTCTGAGGCGCAAAGGGCGAGTTGTTTCAGCACTCGATTTTGAGGATTTTGGGAGAGGCGCTTTTCAATTTTAAGCTGAAGCTCTGGCGTGTTGAAATAATGATTTTCCCATCGGTCGGAAGATTCTATTTTGATACAAGCACAGACCCTCTCTCCATTTGAAATCCCTATGGCAGTATAAGCCCATTGGGGGAGAAAGTTCCTTTTTGAGGGAGCTGCGGCGGGCAGCAAGGTTCTTAGATAGCCCACAGGTAAAATGGCGGCTGTTGGAAAATAAGTTTCCCGAGCGCTTTTTTCGATGGGTTGAGGGCCCTTTTCTGAACTCCACAACATAGGAACGCGATTGGGAAGAAAATTCTCTAACGCATTTTCAGGAAAAGGGCTAAGCTCTTCCGCAAAAGGTTTCCGATAGAGATCCCCTGAACGCCCCATCATTTCGAAGCCGGGGAGTTCGAGAATTTGTCCCATTTCAGTGGCAATCAAGGCCTGAATGGGATTTTTTAGAAGCAGGTTGTTTTTCATTTTATTTTTGCTATGAAAGTGAGGCTCATTTTGTAGTCGCCCCATTTATGGGGCTGCCCGATGAATCGGGCGACTACAAAAAAAGCATGATGGGGAGAACTTTCATCACATACGATGATCTCGAAAGATCATTGAAATTGGTATGAAATAGATTATACTAAAGTATGAAGAATGGAGATATCAAAAAATGCAAAGAACAATTAAAATAGCCATTAGCCTTCCACGAGAGGATTTTGAAAGAATAGAAAAGTTGAGGAAGAGAGCGAAGGTTGAGCGAAGTACCGTGATTGATCGGGCCATTAGATTTGCCTTGGCTTTGGAGTAGTCTTCCCCCCGACATTTCATCTTGCAAACCCAACAGGGGTTTTATATCATCAGCGACCTTGATTGAAAGGGAGGAGGTTTTTGATGCAAGCCGTAGACTTAAGGCCAGGGATGGCGGTTCTTTTCAATGGTCAAATCCATAAGGTGGAGGAATACCAACATGTCACCCCGGGCAATTGGCGGGCCATGATTCAGACGACGTTGCGGAGTTTAAAGACGGGGAAGGCGATTAAAAATCGTTTTCGACCCCAAGATTCGATCGAACAAGTGATTCTGGAACCCAAAGAATGTCAGTACCTCTATCATGACCCAGAGCAATATTATTTTCTGGACTTGGAAGATTATCACAATCACACTGTCTCCAAAGAAATTGTGGGTGAAAAGGCCCGCTATTTGGCAGAAAATTTAGAAGTAAAGATTTTGGTTCACGGCGGGACGGTGATTGATTTGGAACTTCCCACCAGTGTGATGCTAAAAATTATCGAGACAGAACCGGGCAATAAAGGTGACACCGTCACCAATGTTTTAAAGCGTGCCAAGGTGGAAACAGGTTTCGACATTCAGGTCCCCCTCTTTATTAAGGAAGGGGAAACGGTGAAGGTGGATACGCGCACAGGAAACTATTTGGGGAGGAGTTAGGAGATACAGTTTTAAGTTATAAGTTGTAAGTTCTAAGTTTAGAATGGGTTGTTTTTACTTCTTGAAATTTCCCAACACTGTGTTAATTTATTCCTCAATGAAACAAAACCTTCGTTTTCAACTGGTGAGTTTTCTCTCCCTCCTCTCGTTGTCTCTTCTTGTTAGTTGTGATAAAGGTGAAGTTAAGAAGGCTTCTGGGAATTACGAGGCGACCGTCGTAAATCCTCAGGGTCACAGCGATGTGGGAAATGCCAGTGTCACCAACTCAGGCGATTTTTTCTCCATTGTCATCAACAGCGATGTGGGAAATTTTTCCATCACAGGAACCCTGGTGGACAGTGAAATAGACACCACCTTTACCGATTCAGCGGGTGAAACAGCCACCGCCTTCTTTGAATTTTCCGTGGATCGCAGCACCTTCACGGGTAATATCCAAACCACCACAGGCTTATTTGTGGTTCGGGGCACCCACCTCTAACCCGCATTTCCTCGCTTCGAACATAAACGCTGGCGGGATATTTCTGATTTCTAGTTCCCAATGGATTTGATGAAAGGTGTTTTCAAGAATGCGGCGGGCCTGTAAAGAATACTGATTGTAGATGATGAATTTCCCTGATTTTGAAAGAAGGGCCTTGGTTTTTTCAAAAAGGGCTTGTCTTTCCTCCTCCTTCAAATGGGAAAGAGGGATCGAACAGAGGACCAGATCAACCTCTTTGACCTCCATTTGATTTAGAAAATGATCCACCTCTTTTGCATTTCCATGAATCACTTTGAGGCGGGAATCTTGGATCTTAAGAAGCTCTTGATAAAATTTAGGATTCGTTTCAATTCCAATAAATTTTGCCTCAGGCCGAAGTTTCTCCAGAAGGAAGCGCGTGAGAGTCCCGCTTCCAGGCCCGTACTCTACAACCGTTTTAATCTTCTCACATTCAATTTTATCCAATACCTTTTTGAGAACAAATCTTGAACTGGGGAGAATAGCCCCAATGTGAGGATCTTTGAGAAAATTTAAAAAAAATGAGAAAACATTCATCCGTGTGCGAAATTTCCTCTACAAATAGAAGGGCTGTGTGTATATTATACACGATTTAAGGAAGAGGCTAGTTTTTAGTTCTTGGTTTTTAACGGGCGATTAGCTCAGTTGGTAGAGCACGAGCTCGACACGCTCGGGGTCAGAGGTTCGAACCCTCTATCGCCCATTTTTAATACAGGGAATAGGGTGTAGGGTTTAGGGCGTAGGGAATAAGGATTTTTATTAAATTAAGAATCTTTGGTTTTCCTTTACCCTAAACCCTGCGCCCTAATCCCTATACCCTGGTTTTAAAATGAGCTATGGTCCAGAAGAACATTATAAAGGTTTATCTCCTGAGTTAGAGAAATGTCGCCACAGTGCTGCCCATATCATGGCACAGGCGGTGAAGCGTCTTTTCCCTGAAGCGAAAATCACCATCGGCCCTGCCATTGAGACGGGATTCTATTACGACTTTGATTTGAACAAGCCTTTCTCGCCCGAAGATTTGACGCGCATTGAAGATGAGATGCGTAAAATCGTCAAAGAAAATTATCCCTTTCTTCGAGAAGAACTTTCTCGTGGAGATGCCACTCTCCTTTTTGAGAAAATGAAGGAACCCTTTAAGGTTGAGATTTTGAATGAGATTAAAGAGGATCGCGTCAGCACTTATCGACAAGGCGAGTTTCTAGATCTTTGCCGCGGGCCTCATTTGGAGAGTACCGGAAAGTTGAAGGCCTTTAAACTTTTGAGCATTGCGGGGGCCTATTGGCGCGGCAGTGAAAAAAATAAAATGCTTCAGCGCATTTACGGCACCGCCTTCCCTTCTCAACAAGAGTTGGACGCCTATCTGAAACAAATAGAAGAATCCAAACTCAGGGATCATCGCAAACTGGGAAAGGAGTTGGGACTTTTTAGCATTCATTCAGAAGCGGGGCCGGGTCTTATTTTCTGGCAGCCGAAGGGGGGCCGTGTCCGTTGGGTTTTAGAAAATTTCTGGCGCCAAGAGCATTTTCGCCGGGGCTATGAATTTGTCTATAGCCCCCATGTGGCACGCCTCGAGCTTTGGAAAACGAGCGGACATTGGGATTATTATCGGGACAGCATGTATCCCCCCATGGAGCTGGAAGAGGATCAGTATGTGACCAAGCCCATGAATTGCCCCGGCCATATTCTGATGTTTCGCTCTGGGGTGCGCAGTTACCGGGATTTACCTTTGAGATTTGCGGAATTGGGAACGGTGTATCGCTTTGAACGCACCGGCGTACTGCACGGTTTAATGCGGGTTCGGGGATTCACGCAGGATGACGCCCATATTTTTTGTACCCCGCAGCAATTGCAAGGGGAAATTCAGTCCGTGCTTGAGCTTGTGGATTTCATGATGAAAATTTTTGCCTTTACGTATCAGGTGGCCTTGAGCACGCGACCTGAGAAATTCGCGGGTCAGTTAGAAATGTGGGATAAAGCCACTCAGGCTTTGGAAGAGGCGTTGAAGGCACGGAACATTCCTTATAAAGTGGATCCGGGCGAGGGCGTTTTTTATGGCCCTAAAATTGACATTAAATTAATTGATGCCTTGGGCCGCCCTTGGCAAGGGCCAACCATTCAAGTGGATTTTAATTTGCCCGAGCGTTTCGAAGCAACTTATGTGGCCTCTGATGGGAAGCACCATCCGGTGGTCATGGTTCACCGTGCGGTTTGGGGAAGCATGGAGCGCTTTTTGGGTATTTTGATTGAACATTTTGGAGGGGCCTTCCCTTTGTGGCTTTCTCCTGTTCAGGTGAAGGTTCTGCCGATTACAAGCGATGAAATCCCCTATGCCCAAGAGGTGAAGCAAAGACTGGTGAAAGAGGGCCTTCGAGCAGAATTAGATGATCGTTCTGAGAAAATAGGTTTTCGTATCCGGGAGGCGCAGGTCGAAAAAGTGCCTTACATGCTTGTGATTGGAGGAAGAGAGGCCCAAGGTCATACAGTGGCCGTCCGCGAGCGAAAAAAGGGGGATTTGGGCGTCATGGACTTGGACGCTTTCCTTAAGAAGGCTCAGGAAGAGGTTGAGCAAAAGAGCGCGTGACGCACGCTATTTATTCTTATTGCATTCTGTCCGCTCTTATAATAAAATCCTCCCCTTTGATAAAGGAAAAGGAGGTGTCGGATTACCCGCATTAATCATCAAATTCGTGTTCCAAAGGTGAGGACCATTGATGAGAAAGGGCGCCAATTGGGAGTCCTTTCTGCTTCTGAAGCTTTGGATTTGGCGATGAAAATCAATTTGGATTTGGTGGAAGTGGCTCCGGATGCGGATCCTCCTGTGTGCCGTATCATGGATTTTGGGAAATATCGTTACGAGCAAACCAAAAAGGAAAAGGAGGCCAAGAAGAAGCAGCATGTGGTGAGGGTGAAGGAGATGAAATTTCATCCCAATATCGAGGATCATGATTATGGGGTGAAATTGAGGCATATCGTCGAATTCTTGAACAAAGGCAACAAGGTCAAAGTCACCCTTGCTTTTCGGGGCCGTGAGTTCAGTCACATGGAGTATGGCAAGCGCCTTCTGGAACGGTTGGTGACAGATGTATCTCAAACAGGGGCGGTGGAACAGTCGGCCAAGTTGTATGGAAAAAACATGATCGTGGTGATCGGGCCGACGAAGGGGAAATAAAAAGTAATAAGTTGAGACCTCTGAAAAAGGCCCATCCGACAACGCTTCCTGCTTCGCTCAGTTGTGCGGCGTACCTGAAAACGTACGCCTCCTCCTTCGCTTGCAGGCGCGCTTCCCTCTGGGACCTTTTTGAGAGGTCTCTAGAAGTTGGGGTTTTTCAGAGGTTTCAAGCAGTGAGTTTTAAAGGAGTTTATTTTTTACTTACAGCCTATAGCTTATCACTTAAGAGAGAGTAAATATGCCAAAGATCAAAACCATTAAAGGTGCAAAAAAAAGATTTAAAATTACGGGCACGGGAAAAGTTGTCCGTTACAAGGCTTTTGGAAGTCATTTGATGGCACATAAGGAAGCCAAGAGGAAGAGAAACTTAAGAGGTTCCGTGGTGGTAGACCCCGCGGATCAACTCCGCTTCCGCAGAATGTTGCCGAATGGGTGAAAATACGGTTTTAAGTTCTGAGTTTTAAGTTGTAAGTAAAAAAATTCCTTTTAACTTAAAACTTAAAACTGTCTTATAAAGGAGTTTATTTATGCCGCGCTCAACCAACGCACCTGCTTCACGCAGGCGGAAAAAAAGAAAATTAAAATTATCCAAAGGCAATTGGGGTGCCCGAGGCAATCTCTACAAGGCGGCTTCGTTTAATCTCTTAAAGGCCATGCGTTACAGCTATCGTGATCGCTTGGCCCGGAAAAGAGATTTTCGCTCTCTTTGGATCACCCGAATTGGAGCGGCCACACGTGCCGGGGAACTTTCTTACAGCCGTTTCATGGCCGGCCTTAAAAAGGCGGGGATTGAACTCAACCGCAAGATTTTGGCTGAATTGGCGGTCAGCGACAAGGAAACCTTTTCGAATCTTGTGAATGCTGCCAAAAAGGCCTTGTCCGCATAATCGGGTGATGCGAGGGCCTCTTCTCTTATGGAAACCTCGATTCAATCTCTTTCTAGCAAGGTTCATGACATCCTTCAAGAAGCAGAGAAGGCCATTCACGCTTCCCAAAGTCTCGACGCCTTAGATCGAGAGCGTGTTCATTGGCTCGGGCGAAAAGGTGTTCTCACCGAATTTTTAAAAGGATTGGGAAAGCTGCCACCCGATCAAAAACCTCAAGTGGGAAAAATTGTTCACACCGCCAAGGAAAAAGTAGAGACGTGGCTGGAGGCTTGTAAACTTCGTCTTGAAAGTGAGAAGAGAAAAATTCAACTCCAGCAAGAAAAGTTAGACATTACTTTACCTGGAAAATCCAGGAAATACGGCCATCTTCACCCCCTCACGAGAGTCGCTTCAGAGATTGTAAATGTTTTTGTTCAAATGGGATTTTCTGTGGAGGAAGGCCCCGAAATTGAAACGGATTATTATAATTTTGAAGCCTTGAATATTCCCAAAGACCATCCCGCTCGGGACATGCAGGACACCCTCTATTTATCGAAGGATCTTTTGCTCAGAACACATACCTCCCCGATTCAAATTCATGTGATGAAAGAGCGAAAACCTCCTTTGCGGGTTATTGCGCCGGGGCGGGTCTATCGGGCCGATGATGTGGATGTCTCGCATTCTCCGATGTTTCATCAAGTCGAGGGATTTTATGTGGATCGAGATGTCAGCTTTGCCCATCTCAAATATACGTTGGTGCATTTTGCCAAAAGGATTTTTGGTGAGAAAACACGTTTAAGGTTTCGGCCGAGCTTTTTCCCTTTCACGGAGCCGAGTGCCGAGGTGGATATTGCCTGTTCTGTGTGCGAGGGCTCGGGCTGCCGGCTTTGTTCTGGCCGGGGATGGCTGGAGATTCTAGGGGCAGGGATGATTCATCCGAATGTCTTTGAGGCCGTAGGCTACGATCCTTCAGCGTTTACAGGATTTGCCTTCGGGATGGGGGTCGAGCGCATTGCCATGTTGAAATATGGGATTCACGACATTCGGCTCTTTTTTGAAAATGACATGAGGTTTTTGGAACAGTTTTAGCCATTTGAAAATTGAAGCGCGGGTCCTGTCCCTCCTCACCCCCGCTGACGGCATCGATGTCGGTGGGGTTGTGAATGTAATGAAAGGGTCAATGTCTCCATCTGCTGGCGCTCAGCAGGGGACCCCCAGTCGGGCCACCCGCTGGTTGTGATTCTGTTTTGAATGGCTAAAATTTTGAGGGGTATAGGGGTGAAGTATGAAAATCTTACTGAGTTGTCTTAAAAAATTTGTGGATGTTAAGGCTTCTCCTCAAGAGCTCGCTCATCAATTGACAATGGGTGGTTTTGAGGTAGAGGCCCTTGAGCATTTTTCCGTGGGTTTTGAAAAGGTGGTGGTGGGAAAAATTTTAGAGATTGAGTCTCATCCCAATGCGGACCGCTTGACGTTGTGCAAGGTAGACAATGGAAAGGAAATTCTTTCGATTGTGTGTGGTGCGAAAAACATTTCTGTGAATGATGTGGTGCCTGTGGCTTTAGACGGTGCAAAACTTCCCGGTGATAAAAAAATCACGGCCTCTAAAATTCGAGGAGAATTTTCTCAGGGCATGCTCTGTTCTAAAAAAGAATTGGGATTGGGTGAGGACACGCAGGGCATTTGGCTTTTGCCAAAGGATTTAAAATTAGGGTCTAACGTCTCTGGGGCTTTGGGGCTTGAAGATCAGGCCCTTATTTTAAATATCACTGCGAATCGGGGCGATGTTTTAAGCATTCGGGGCGCGGCCCGTGAAGTGGCTGCTTTGACTCAAACGGTTTTAAAAAATGTTTCGAATCGCCCCCTCCAAGAGGCGACGACACTTTTTGAAACGATCGTCCAGGTTTGTGAGAAAGATTTTGAGGCGTGTCCGCGGTACATGGCGCGGGTGATTCGAAATGTGAAGGTAGGGCCCTCTCCTTTTTGGCTGGTTCAAAAATTGGAACGCATGGGGCATCGTTCGATCAACAATATCGTGGACGTGACAAATTGGATTTTGCTGGAGTTGGGGCATCCCCTCCATGCCTTTGATTTAGACCGCTTGGCGGGTTCGAAGATCATTGTTCGAAAGGCGAAAGAGGGAGAGCGACTGCTTGCCATTGACGGGAGTGATTTGAAATTGGATCCCTCGATGTTGGTGATTGCGGATGAAAAAAAGCCCGTGGCGTTGGCGGGTGTGATGGGTGGAAAAGAGAGCGAGGTTTCGGGCGAAACACAAAATATTTTACTCGAATGTGCATTTTTTGATCCTTCCTCAGTCCGCCAAACCTCCAGAGGGCTGAATTTAATTTCTGAATCTTCTTATCGTTTTGAAAGAGGCGTGGACCCTTTGGGACAGCCAGAGGCCTTGGATGAGGCAGCCGTGTTGATTCAAGAGTTGGCAGGGGGAGAGGTGCTGCGGGGCGTGGCTGATGTTTATCCCAAGCCCTTTGTCCCTCGCGAGATGGCTTTTCATCCTCAGGCGTGTGAAAAGCTCTTGGGATGCTCGATCCCTGAAGCCGAAGTAGAATCTCTCTTTCAGAGGCTCTCCATTCAAACGCTAGAGAAAAAGCAAGGCTCTTGGAAATTGAAAATCCCGTCCTATCGGCATGATTTAACAAAAGAGGTGGATTTGATTGAAGAGGTGGTTCGATTGTGGGGCTACGATCGTGTCCCTCAAGAAGCTGCCCAGATGAACCCAGCTTTTGAGGGAGAGCCTTTTTCTGGGATGAGAAATTTTCAAGAAGAGACGCGCTCCATTTTGAGGGGCTTGGGTCTTTCCGAGGTGATAAATTACAGCTTTCTTTCGCCAGAGCTTTTGAAAAAGGCATTTCAAAATGAAAATGCCATTCCCCTCTTGAATCCGATTCGCCAAGATTATTCCCATTTGAGAACCAGCCTGATTCCAGGTCTCATGACCCATCTTTCCTTCAATGAGAATCGGGGTCTCTTGGACATTCAAATTTTTGAAATTGGAAAATGTTATTTTCCCGAAAGGGAGGAAAGAAACGCCCTGGGTTTGGCCTTGATGGGGAAGGTTTCGGGGATGTCTTGGGGGGAAAAAAAGGATTTGGATTTTTTTGATTTAAAAGGTTTGGTGGAGGGATGGCTTTCTTCCATCCGCTGCAAGGTGATTTTCCGTGTCTCTCAGGCTCCCGGCTTTCACCCGGGTCGATGTGCCCAAGCCGTCGTGGAGGGTCATCCGATCGGAGTGATAGGTGAAGCGCATCCAGATTTGTTAAAAAATTTCGGCCTTCGCCAAAGAGTTTTTTTAGGTGAGTTTAGGCTGGAAGAAGTTCTAAAAAAATTGCCCTCACAAAAAACTTTTCAGGATTTGCCCAAGTATCCAGCCATTCGACGGGACATCGCCATGGTGGTTGAGGAGACGATGCCCTACGGCGATATTGAAAGTGCAATTTGGGAAAAGGCGCCGGCCCTTTTAAAATCTGTGGAGCTTTTCGACGTGTATCAGGGAGAACAAGTTCCTGCCGGCCACAGAAGTCTCGCCCTCTCTTTATGCTTCCGATCGGATGAAGGGACGCTGAAAGATGAAGAGATAGACGCCCTTGAAAAAGAGATGAAGAACCAATGGGTTGAGAAATTAAAGTGTCAGTTTAGATGAATAAAGCCTTGATTTTTAACCAAAATATGAAAAGGATCTGAGGCCTGATAGAATTTTGCAAGACCTGAACCTCTTTTCAGATCAAAGGATTGTGCCGGGGAAAACACTTCTTTTTTTGGATGAAATTCAGGAGACTCCGAAGGCTATTCAAGCGCTCCGTTATTTCTACGAGTCTCTCCCAGAATTACATGTTATCGCTGCAGGTTCCCTCCTAGAGTTCGCCTTGAAAAAAGTAGGATTGCCTGTGGGACGCGTGTCGAGTTTATACCTCTTTCCACTCTCCTTATCATGTGGGGCATCAGTTTAAATACAGTGAGATTCATGGAGAATATCGAAAGAGGGAACTTGCTCCTGCCTTGGACCTCCTGGGAAACGCGAATATTGTGCATAAAGTACATCATTCAGCCGGCAATGGTTTGCCTCTGGGCGCTGAAGTCAATCCAGAATGGTTTAAAGTTATTTTCCTTGATGTAGCGCTGAATCAAGCCATGCTGGGATTGAACCCAGCAACATGGTTTCTAGATCCACAAATAGAGTTTGTGAATCGGGGTCAAATGGTAGAGGCCTTCATTGGTCAGGAGCTGCTTTGTTATTCCATGCCGTCGAGACGCAATGATCTTTATTTCTGGAAGCGTGACAAAAGAGGAAGTGAAGCCGAGTTAGACTATCTAGGGTCTGCTGATAAAAGGTTTCGATCGTTTTAGAAAAATTCAGAGCATTTATTTTTTGTTCTGGACAATACCTTTAATTTACTTTTTCATATTCTGGCCAGGGCGGTCTTCAGATTCATGGCCAGAATCCCTCCCCGTG
>JACPWU010000024.1 GCA_016196885.1 Chlamydiota bacterium
AGAGATGGTCATGCCCGGGGACAATGTTGCCATGGAAGTAGAACTCATCTGCCCGATCGCGATGGAAAAGGGAGTCAAGTTTGCGATTCGAGAAGGTGGGAAGACGATTGGGGCGGGAAGGGTGTCGGATATTATTGCTTAGGAAGGCAATGAATCATTGAAAATGGACAATTTAAAGGGTTATAAATTATGTCTCAGAGAATTAGGATTCGGCTTCGGGGGTATGATCAGAGGTTGCTGGACCAGTCCACGGGTGAAATCGTGGATACGGCCCGGCGGACCGGGGCTCAGGTGAAGGGACCTGTTCCTTTGCCCACACGCATTGAGCGTTACACGGTGCTTCGGTCTCCCCATGTTGATAAAAAGTCTAGAGAGCAATTTGAGATTCGCACGCATAAGCGCCTGTTGGATATTGTAGATCCGACCGCGAAGACGATCGATGAACTGAAGAGATTAAATTTACCCGCTGGGGTAGATATTAATATCAAGGTTTAATCGTTCAAATAAAAAATCTTGAATTTTAATTCAAGAGAGTGTATTCTTTTTCCCTTTTGGGGATTTTTTATGGTGCATGGAATTTTGGGTAAAAAAGTAGGTATGACGAGAATTTTCAATCCGCAAGGTTTGGAAATCCCGATTTCTGTCATTGAGGCAGGGCCTTGTCCCATTACGCAAATTAAGACTTTAGGAAAAGATTCTTACAATGCGATTCAGATGGGCTATGAGCCCATCCAAGAAAAGCGGACGAAGAAACCCCTGCTCAATCATTTTAAAAAGGCGGGGTTGAAACCCATGCGGTGGCTTCGGGAATGGCGGGTCTGTGATGAAAAGCTTTTGTCTGATCTTAAAGTAGGTCAAGAAATTCGCGTGGATATTTTTAAACCTGGGGATCACGTGGATGTGATTGGGTGGACCAAAGGCCGCGGTTTTCAGGGGGTGGTCAAGCGCCATGGTTTTCGCGGCTTGAGGGCCACGCATGGCAATAAAGAATATTTTAGGAGACCGGGCTCTATTGGAACCAACACCTTTGGGTCGAATACAAAACGAGGGAAAAAATTTCCCGGACATTATGGCAATGAGCGCCAAACACTTTTGAATTTGGAAGTGATTCGGGTAGATGTGGAAGAGAATGTTTTGGTTCTTCGTGGCGGCATTCCGGGCGCCAAGGGCGGATTTCTCATGGTGAGAAAGTCCGAGAGGGGATAAGCATGTCCAGCATTCCTGTTTTAGACATGAAGGGTCAGTCGGTGGGAGAGAAAGCCATTCAAGAAGATTTTCTGAATGGGAAAATCAATCGCCAGGCGATGAAAGAAGCGATTGTGGCCTTTCTGACGCATCAGCGCGAGGGCAATGCCTCGACCAAAACGCGTGCCGAGGTGAGTGGTTCAGGCCGCAAGCCCTGGAAGCAAAAGGGGACGGGCCGCGCCCGATCAGGCGAGCGCACTTCTCCTGTGTGGAGAGGCGGCGGAACGGTTTTCGGCCCTCAACCCCATGAGTTTCATTATCGGGTGAATCGAAAGGCCGCGAGTCTAGCAAGGTCTTCTGCGCTTCGTCTCAGTTTCAAGGAAGGTCGGGTGAAAATCATCAAGGAATTGAAATTAAATGAACCCAAAACGAAATCGGCTGCAGAAATTTTAGAAAATTTGAAAGTTGCAGGGAAAACATTAGTCGTCGTGAAGAATCAAGATTCAAATTTGAAGCTAGCGTTTCGCAATTTACAGGGTGTGCGCCTCATGCGTCCAGAAGATCTAAACACGTATGAAATTCTCACCCATCGAAATCTCGTTTTTTCCGAGGAGGCGCTAGATCTCTTGTTCCAATCTTGGGTCAAGCCCGAGGAATCCCTCTCATGAAGCCTCCTTATAAAATTATTTTAGAACCTGTTGTCAGTGAGAAGGGAACCGATTTGACTCAGAAGGAAAACAAGGTTCTCTTTAAAGTGGATCGGTATTCGAATAAGTCTGAAATCCGTTGGGCTGTAGAAGAACTTTATCCGGCGGTGAAGGTGTGTGAGGTGAACACGATTTCTGTGAAGGGTAAGCCCAAGCGTGTTCGCACCCAATTGGGGAGAACCTCGCATTGGAAAAAGGCTCTCATTAAATTGAGAGAAGGGGATAAGATCGAGTTTGCGTCATAAATAAAAAGTTCAAAGGTTTGTTATGGCACTGAAAACATATCGACCCATGACGCCGACAAGGCGTTTTACAACGGGATATACGTTTGAGGAAATCACGCGCGGCCGCCCTGAGAAAAGTCTCGTCGAGCGTATTTCCAGGAGCGGCGGACGCAATTTTCAGGGGCGTTTGACGATGCGCCATCGTGGGGGAGGGTACCGCAAGATTTATCGCATCATTGATTTTAAGCGAGAAAAGCTAGATATTCCGGCGCGTGTTGTTTCCATTGAGTACGATCCGAACAGATCTTGCCGCATTGCCCTTTTGCAGTATCGGGATGGAGAGAAGAGATATATTTTGGCGCCTTTGGGGCTTCAGGTGAATGATGAACTTGTGAATTCTGACACAGCTGAACCCAAGGTTGGAAATTCCATGAAATTAAGTCAGATTCCCCTCGGCACCTTTGTTCACAACATTGAGCTTGTGCCAGGCAAGGGCGGTCAAATGGTTCGCAGCGCGGGGACTGCGGCTCAATTGATGGCCAAAGAAGGGGCGTTTGCTCATTTGAGATTGCCGTCGAAAGAGATTCGCTTGGTTCGTGCAGAATGTCGCGCAACGATCGGTCAGTTGGGTAATACAGATCACATGAACGTTTCCATTGGAAAGGCGGGGCGTGTGCGCTGGAAGGGCCGTCGTCCCATTGTGAGAGGTGTGGCGATGAATCCAGTGGATCATCCCCTGGGAGGTGGAGAAGGGAAGGCCAATGGAGGCCGTCAGCATTGTTCTCCAACGGGCTTGATTGACGGGACAAAGACGAGAAATAAACGAAAAGCTTCCAATAAATATATTCTTCAAAGGCGGAAGTAATTTTAAAAAAAGTTCAAAAGTTCAAAAGTTTTAAAGGTTCAAAAGATGCCAAGATCATTAAAAAAAGGTCCTTTTGTGGATGTGAAGTTGATGGAGCGCATCGAGCGGATGAATCGCTCAGGGGAAAGGCGTCCTGTCAAGACATGGTCTCGAAGGTCCATGATTGTTCCCGATTTTGTGGGGCATAGTTTTTCTGTTTACAATGGTCGGAAATTTATCACGGTGTTTGTTTCTGAAAACATGGTGGGTCATCGTTTGGGAGAATTTTCTCCGACCCGAACGTTCAAGGCCCATGGAGCGCATACCGAGAAGGCATCGGCGAAAAAGTAGTTTCATATTCAAAGGCGTTGTCATTCTAGAGGTTTTAATCGGGAATCCGTTTTTTTGGATGATGCGTGGGATCCCCGATTCATACGCTTGGGGATAACACAGAGATGAAATTGGAGATGATAGAAGTGTTATTTTAGGGGTCAACATGGAAGCAAAAGCTTTTACAAGATTTGTCAGAATATCTCCTGTGAAGGGGCGTTTGATTGCAGATCAGATTCGAGGAAAAAATATTGCCGAAGCCTTGAATGTGGTGAATTTTTGTGCTCGAAAAGGCGGTGCCGTGGTCGGAAAAACTTTAAAATCTGCCCTTGCCAATGCCCGCGCCAAAGAAGGCATGGATTTAGATGCCTTAAAGGTGAGCAAAATTTGGATTGATGGAGGACCTTTTTGGAAAAGATTTATGCCCAGGGCGATGGGCCGCGCCACCAAGATTCGAAAGCGCATGAGTCATATTAATATTGTTTTGTCGGATGGAAAGACGGCTGCAAAGGCACAATCGTAGTCGCCCGATTTATCGGGCAAACCCATGCAAGAAGATTGCCCCATGAATGGGGCGACTACAAAAGGAATTTATGGGACAAAAAGTTAATCCAATTGGTTTACGTTTGGGGATCAATCAAGAGTGGCGGTCGCGCTGGTACGCCACGAAGAAAGATTATCCAAAACTTTTGAGCGAGGATTTAAAAATCCGAGATTTTCTAAAGGAAAAACTTTTTTATTCAGGTGTTTCAAAAATTGAGATTGAGAGAGCGGGGCGTCTTCGTGTGATTATTCACACGGCCCGACCCGGGTTGGTCATTGGCCGAAAGGGTGCTGAAATAGACAAGCTCAAGGAAGATTTGGCCCAGATGACAGGTCAGGGAGAGGTGGTCATTGACATTGTCGAGGTAAAACATCCAGAAATAGATGCCCAATTGATTGGAGAGAATATCGCGCTTCAGTTGGTTCGAAGGGTTTCTTTTCGCCGGGCCATGAAAAAGGCTGTTCAATCTGCTCTTTCGGGAGGCGCAAAGGGAATTAAGGTGACTTGCTCTGGAAGATTGGGCGGGGCTGAGATTGCGAGGCGAGAGGCTTATAAAGAGGGGAGCATTCCTCTTCATACGTTAAGGGCGCTGATTGATTATGGTTTTGCGGAGGCCCATACGACGTATGGTCTTATCGGTGTCAAGGTATGGGTTTTCAAGGGTCAGGAATTGGTGAAGCAGACTCCACCCAAGGTTCAAGCTGAAGCGGGGGTCGAGAAAGTCTCCGTTGCTCCGGTTCCTCCTTCTAAGCCATTAGAAATTAAAGAAGTAAAGGAGTCGGACCATGCCGTTGATGCCAGCCCGAGTTAAATATCGAAAGGCACAAAAAGGTTGTAGATCTGGCAAAGCCACCCGTGTCACTACCTTAAGCTTTGGTGAGTATGGTCTTCAGACTTTAGAACGTGGATGGGTCACCAATATTCAGTTGGAGGCTATTCGTGTGGCGGTGGCTCGTCACATGAAGAGAAAAGGCAAAATTTGGTTGCGTCTTTTCCCGGATAAACCCATCACCAAAAAGCCGGCTGAGACCCGTATGGGTAAAGGAAAAGGGCAGCCTTCCGGTTGGGTGATTGTGGTAAAACCCGGCAATATTTTGATGGAAATAGAAGGTGTTCCGGAACCCGTTGCTAAAGAGGCTTTAAGTTTGGCATCGTATAAATTGCCGGTGAGGACCCGCTTTTTGGTGAGGCAGCACCATTAAAAGCAGTGAAGGGTGCGTAGTGTTTAGTGGATGATCCTATGAAACCAAAAGAGATTCGAGATTTAACGAAGGACGAGGCAAATTTGAAATTGCGAGAGTTGGGAGACTCCCTTTTTAAATTGAGATCTCAAGGAAAAATGGGGCAGCTTGAGAATCCGGGTAAGATTCGGCAGACGAAAAGAGACGTTGCCAGAATTCAAACTATTTTGAAGGAATGGGAAAAGAAAGAGAATTAACCTATGGAAGCTAGAGATAGTCGTAAAGAAAAAAGGGGTGTGGTCATTCAGGATCGAATGGACAAAACGATTGTTGTCCAAGTTGAACGTCGTGAGCCTCATGTTATTTATGGCAAGGTGGTCAGGAAAGTGAAGAAATTTTATGTCCATGATGAAAAGGAAGAGGCTAGACCCGGGGATCACGTGCGCATTCAAGAGACGCGCCCCTTGAGTAAATTGAAAAGATGGCGTTTGGTCGAGATTGAACAGAAGGCCGAAGGGGTTGTGCCGGCCCAGCGAGAAGGTTCAGTGGAATGACGTTATGATTCAGCTCAGAACAAGATTAGAAATTGCAGATAACTCGGGTGGCAGGAAAGCCGCTTGTATCAAGGTGCTTGGAGGAACTGCTCGTCGCTATGCTTCTCTCGGAGATGTGGTTGTGGCTTCCATTAAGGAGGCGATTCCAGAGGGCATGGTCAAAAAGGGGGAAGTGGTGAAGGGCGTGGTGGTGAGAACCAAGAAGTCTGTGCGCCGCTTGGACGGGTCTTACATCCGATTTGACTCTAATGCGATTGTCTTGATTGACAATCAGATGAATCCAAGGGGAACGCGTATTTTTGGACCTATTGCTCGAGAATTGCGCGACAAAAATTTTATGAAAATTATTTCTTTGGCGCCGGAAGTGCTTTAACGAGGTTCAAAAGTTCAAAGGTTCATTCATGAAGACAGAAACCGTTAGATACAAAACATATTTAAAGAAAAATGATGTGGTCTTTGCCTTGGCGGGTCGCGAAAAAGGTAAGAAGGGTAAAATCCTTCAAGTGCTTCCAGAAAAGAATCGGGCCATCGTAGAGGGCTTGAATTTTTTGAAAAGGCATGCGAGACCTACGCAGAATAATCCTCAAGGAGGGGTGATTCAAAAAGAGGCTTCGATTCATTTGTCTAATTTGGCGCTCTTTTGCGCGAATTGCGATCGGCCAGTGCGAGTGGGCGTTAAGATTTTAGAAGAAGGGGCCAAAGAGCGTGTTTGTCGCAAATGTGGGGAAGAGGTTTAAAGGAAAGTTGTAAGTTTTAAGTAAAAAACAAACTCCTTAAAACTTACAATTAGAGCTTGTAACTTATGGCTGGCTTGAGGTCTTATGGAAAATAGAGTTTTAAAATTTTATCGAGAAAAGGTCGTTCCGGACCTGGCGAAGCGGTTGAATTTTAAGAATGCGCTCCGTGTTCCGCGCTTGGTTAAAATTGTTTTGAACATGGGTGTTCAGGAGGCGATCAAGGATTTCGCCCTTTTGGAATCTCACGCTCAGGAATTAGGTTTGATCACGGGCCAGAAGGCGGTGATCACACGGGCGAAGAAAAGCATCGCTGGATTTAAATTGAGGGAGGGAGATCCGATTGGATGCAAGGTGACGCTTCGAGGCTCAAAGATGTACGAATTCATGGATCGTTTTGTGAGTGTGGTGCTTCCCCGTATCCGTGATTTTAAGGGGCTTTCACCCAAGTCTTTTGACGGCCGTGGCAATTATAATCTGGGTCTTCAGGAGCAAGTGGTTTTTCCGGAGATCGAGTTGGATAAAATTAAGCAGATTCAAGGCATGGATGTCACCTTTGTCACTTCTGCAAAGACGAATGAAGAGGCGAAGGAATTGTTAACGGCCTTGGGAATGCCGTTTAAAATAAGTTCAAAGGTTTAAAAGTTCAAAAGTTTAATCCCTACAGGGACTATAAAATCTGAAGTTCAAAGGTTCAAAAGTTATGGCGAAAACATGTTTGATGGTAAAGCAGCGGCTGACTCCGAAGTTTAAAGTGCGCTATTACAACCGTTGCAAGCATTGCGGTAGGAGAAGGGCCTATTTGAGAAAGTTTGGGATTTGCCGTGTGTGTTTTCGCAAATACGCCTCTACGGGATTGATCCCGGGAGTCTTAAAGGCAAGTTGGTAATTAAGAACAGTGTAGGGTCGAGAGGGATGAGTCGTTAAGAAAATAATACCCTTAAAACTCACGACTCACGACTCACGACTCACGACCAGGAGTTTTTTTTATGAGTATGTCTGATCCGATTTCAGATTTATTGACGCGCATTCGCAATGCGAGTTCGGCAAAAAAAGAATATGCCGATGTTCCTGCTTCTTCTTTGAAGGAGGAGGTTTTAAAGGTTTTGAAGAAGGAGGGATTTATTCAGGATTTCAAAAAGGCCGAAGAAGCGGCTCATCCTTGGCTGCGGGTTTATTTAAAATTTACCCCTTCAGGCATGAGTGTGATTCAGGGGATTCAAAGATCCAGCACGCCGGGGCGGCGTTTTTATGTGAGTGTAGATGAGATTCCCCGAGTCAAGGGAGGTTTGGGGGTTGCGATTCTCTCGACTTCGAAAGGAGTTCTTGCCGATCGTAAGGCAAAGTCTCTCCATGTTGGCGGAGAAGTTCTTTGTAAAGTTTGGTGATGGAATAAAAGATGTTTTATGTTTTAAGTTTAAAAGCTTCCCTTTGTAACGTAAAACATGAAACTAAAATCGGAGTTTTAAAATGTCTCGTATTGGTCGAAAACCTATTTTGATTCCGAGCGGGGTCACTGTTCAAGTTGAGGGAAATGTAGTGAAGGTCAAGGGCCCGAAGGGCGAGATGGTCCAGGCCTGCCCGGACGGTGTCGAAGCGCAAGTCGAAGGGGGAAAGAGTATTCTCTTCAGTGTTCAGGATGAGTCCAAGCGCTTGAGCGCGATTCATGGTCTTTCCCGAAGTTTGTGCTTTAACATGATGGAAGGCGTGACCAAGGGTTTTTCAAAGGAATTGGAAATTCAAGGCGTTGGTTTTCGAGCCAAGTTAGAAGGAAAGAAATTGGTCTTAGCTTTGGGATTCACCCATCCGGTGGAATTCGTGATTCCTGAGGGCATTAAAATTGACATTGAAGAGCAGGTCAAAATCAAAGTTTCTGGGATAGACAAACAACGGGTGGGTGAAGTAGCGGCCAAGATTCGTCGTTTTCTTCCTCCCGAGCCTTACAAGGGTAAGGGAATTCGGTATGTGGGGGAACATGTCCGAAAGAAGGCCGGCAAGACAGTGGCTTAATTTTGTCTTTGCGGCCATAAGGAAATAGATTATGCAAGTCATTCATCGTCGTTCTGTGGGAAGGGTGAGGCGGCATTTGAGAATTCGCCGCCGGATGGAAGGGACTCTCGAGAAACCTCGCCTGACGGTTTTTAGAAGTCACAAACATCTTTATGCTCAAATGATTAATGATCTGGAGGGCAAAACTTTGTTGACTGTTTCGACATTGTCTCCTCTTGTGAGAGAGAAGGTGAAATACGGAGGAAATGTCAAGGCCGCCGAGGACTTGGGGGAAATTCTGGCCGAGGAAGCCAAAAAGAGCAAGATTCAAAACGTGATTTTCGATCGTTCGGGTTATCGCTATCATGGTCGCATTAGGGCGTTGGCTGATGCGGCAAGAAAGGGTGGCCTTGTTTTTTAAAATGTTCAAAATTCAAATGTAGTCGCCCCGTTTATGGGGCAATGCAATAGATTGCCCGATAAATCGGGCGACTACGAGATCATTTGAGATTTGGAATTTCCGGTTTATCCGGGTGAGGGGAGTTTTATGGCAGAACAAGAAGGGGTGGAAAAGGTAGGTAAAGATTCTCCAGGTAAAGAGTCTGGGAAATCGAGTGGAAAAAGGATTTCTCGGGGAGAGGTCTCTTCAGAGTTTCTCGAGAAAGTGGTTTACATCAATCGCTGCGCCAAGGTGGTGAAGGGCGGGAGACGCTTTAGTTTTAGTGCCTTGGTGGTGGTAGGTGATGGCAGGGGCAAAGTGGGCTTTGGCTTGGGGAAGGCGAACGAAGTTTCAGATGCTATTCGTAAAGGGACTGACTATGCCAAAAAGAGCATGAAGTCTGTCTGCCTGAGAGGAACCACCATTCCGCATGAAGCCTTTTCCAAATTCGATGGCGGAAGAGTTTTCTTGAAGCCTGCTACCAAGGGGACGGGAATCATTGCCGGAGGGGGTGTGAGAGCTGTTTTAGAGGCGGCGGGTGTGAGAGATGTTTTGGCCAAGTCTATGGGTTCGTCCAATGCCATCAATGTGGTGAGGGCGACGATGGGATGCTTAGAATCCTTGAAGGATTTGACGATGATTCGGGCGATGCGTGGAGGATCTCATGAATCTCTCTAGTATTTTAAGCGTGGATGACCACCGCAAGAAAATGAAGAGGGTCGGCCGCGGACCTGGCTCGGGTCATGGGAAAACCAGTGGCAAGGGCAATAAAGGCCAAAAGGCACGTTCTGGAAAGGGTGCCCGGATTCGACCCGGATTTGAAGGCGGTCAAATGCCTCTTTATCGAAGGCTTCCGAAACGGGGCTTCGTGAATGAAAGAAAAGACCAGTGGACACTCATCAATTTGGATCAGCTGAGTGCCTTTGAAAAAGGCGATTGTGTTTCGCCTGAGATTTTAAAAGAAAAAGGTTTCGCCAAGAATATCAAAGATGGCATTAAACTTTTGGGACGAGGCGATTTAAAATTTCCCTTAACCATTCAAGTCCATGCCGTGAGTTCCAGTGCCCGTGCAAAAGTTGAGAAGGCAAAAGGAAAAGTTGAAATCATTCCTTTTTGATATTTGCATTGTCATTTTGATCTTTGATTTTTAATTTTTGATTTCTATGGGTTTGTTTGATTCCGGCTTGTCCGGGTTAGGTTACCTAAATGCTGTCTGCCTTTGTTAACATTTTTAAAGTTCCCGATCTTAAAAAGAAGCTCCTTTTGACCTTGGGGCTTGTGGCGGTGTACCGCGTGGGTACTTATATTCCAACGCCGGGGGTGGATGGGTATGCACTGAGTCAGGCTCTTCAGGACATGGCTAGGACGCAAGGGGGCGCTGGCACCATTTTTGGCATTATGGATATGTTCAGCGGTGGGGCGATGAACAAGTGCACCATTTTTGCGCTGGGCATCATGCCCTATATCAGTGCTTCTATTATTCTGCAGCTTTTGACGACGGTGGTTCCTCAATTGGAACGCATGGCCAAAGAAGGGGAAATGGGCCGCCGTAAATTGACCCAATACACCCGCTATGGCACTGTGGTCTTAAGCATCATTCAATCCTTTTTCATCGCTCTTTGGCTGGAGCGTACAGCCCTTTTCAATCGTGTGATTGTTCCAACTCCAGGCTGGGGTTTTCGTTTGCTGTGCGCTTTGACTTTGACTTCAGGAACAGCGTTTATCATGTGGTTGGGAGAGCAGATCACGGAGCGAGGAATTGGGAATGGGATGAGCTTGATCATTGCGGGCGGAATTGTTTCGCGTATTCCGACGGCTGTTCATCAGATGTTTATTCTTCTGAAGCCTTCGAATGCGGAGGCAGTGAGCCTGGGACCGCTTCAGGCCATTTTTATGTTGGCCGTGCTGATTGCTGTGATCGCTTGTGTCATCATAGTCACGCAGGGCCAGCGTAAGATTCCAGTGCAATATGCCAAGCGTGTTGTGGGTCGGCGTGTTTTCTCGGGCCAGTCTACTTATATTCCTTTAAGGGTGAATCAGGCGGGTGTGATCCCCATTATTTTTGCAGTTTCCATCTTGATGTTCCCGCGCACCATGGCGGCCTTGATTCAGAATGGGGCTATGCAAAAGTTCGCGAATGGTTTGGTGGAGGGGCGTCTTCTTTACAATTTGATTTATGCCTTGTTGATTATTTTCTTCACTTATTTTTATACGGCGATCACGTTTAATCCCTTGGATATTTCTGAGAATATGAAAAAGAGTGGTGCCTTTGTCCCTGGCATCCGGCCGGGACAGGCGACGACGGATTTTTTAGAGCATGTGATGAGCCGAATCACTTTTTCAGGGGCCGTATTTTTAGCAGCCATTGCGATTATGCCTGATTTTATTTACCGTATGATGAATGTTCCTTATTTGGTCGCGAGTTTCTTCGGAGGAACCGCTCTTTTGATTGTGGTGGGTGTGATGCTGGATTCCATGCGACAGCTCGAATCCCAGCTTCTCATGAGGCACTACGATGGCTTTATGAAGAAGGGGAGACTGAAGGGAAGGTATTAGAAATTCAAAATCCAAAAATAAAAATTAAGGAGGTTATTTATTCAATTCTTCCTAAATTTTGATTTCTGCTATGAAAGTGAAGCTCATTCTGTAGTCGCCCCATTTATGGGGCTGCCCGATGAATCGGGCGACTACAAAAAAAGCATGATGGGGAGAACTTTCATCGCACACGATGATCTCGAAAGATCATTGAAATTGATATTTGATTTTTGAATTTCTTTAAGAGGGATTTTTGTGTGTTTTGTGAATAACAAAGAGACTAAGCGCAGGATAGTTTTATTGGGTCCCCCTGGAGCAGGAAAGGGGACGCATGCGAAGGATTTGGGGGAGGCGTTAAGGGTTCCTCATGTTTCAACAGGGGATATTTTAAGGGAGGCAGTGAAGCAGGGAACGGCCGTAGGACTGGAGGCCAAGTCTTACATGGACAAAGGGGAATTGGTCCCAGACGAAGTGATGGCCCGGGTGATTTTGGAGAGGCTTCGCCAGAAGGATTGCGCGCAGGGATTTATTTTAGATGGTTATCCTCGCACCGTTCATCAGGCAGAGCTTCTGAAGGAAGGATTGAAGAAGGTTTCGGCCGATTTGGATGTGGCGATTGAAATAGGGGCACCCGCAGATTTAATTGTGTCGCGGCTTGCTTTTCGAAGGGTGTGTCGCAATTGTGGTGCGACCTATCATTTGAAAAATATTCCTCCAAAGGTCGAGGGCCGTTGCGATCAGTGCGGGGGTGAGCTCTATCAAAGGTCTGACGACGAAGAGCAAACGGTGCGGCGTCGCCTCCAAGTTTATGAAGAGCAATCAGCTCTTGTGATTGGTTACTATCGCGGACAAGGTTTATTGACAACAGTGGATGGGGCCTTGCCTCGGCAAAAAACTTATGCGCAATTGTTGGAAATGGTAGGAGTCTTTGAGTGATTTTTATCAAGTCTGAGCGAGAACTTGAGAAGATGCGTGTGGCGGGCCGCAAGACAGCTCGTGTGATGGAGGAAGTGGGAAGAGCGGTTAAGCCAGGGGCAACACCGCTCGAGTTGGATCGGTTGGCCTTCGAAGTCATGAAACGAGAGGGGACGGACAGTGCGTTTAAAGGCTATCTGGGGTATCCCGCGCATGTCTGTATTTCTGTAAATGAAGAGGTGGTTCACGGAATTCCCAGGGCCAGACTTTTCCAGGAAGGCGATATTGTCAGTGTTGATTTGGGAGTTATTTGGCAGGGTTTTTATGGAGATATGGCCCGCACCTTTGCTGTTGGAAAAGTGAGCGAGCTTTCCCTTCGCTTGATGAAGGTCACTTGCGAATCCTTGGAAAAGGGCATTGAGCAGTGCGTGGCGGGCAATCGTGTGGGAGATATTTCTCATGCGGTGGAAATGTGGGTGACGAGCCACGGATTTTCCGTGGTGAGGGATTTGGTCGGTCATGGGATTGGAACCAAGATGCATGAAGATCCTCCTGTCCCTAATTTTGGGGAGGCAGGCGTTGGTCCTAAGCTAAAGAGCGGCATGGTGTTAGCAATAGAACCCATGGTGAATGAAGGGGGTTTTGAAGTAGAAACTTTACAAGATGGCTGGACAGTTGTAACAAAGGATGGTAAGCTATCCGCCCATTTTGAAAATACAGTGGCTATTACGGAAAACGGTCCTGAAATTTTGACGAAATTGTAAGGGGAAAAATTTTTATTCATTCAAATATGCCTGAACCTCAATCATCCAAAGAGGAACCCATTCGTATCGAGGGAACAGTGGTGGAGCTTTTACCCAACACCATGTTCAGGGTGGAATTGGCCAATGGTCATCGCATTTTGGCGCATATTTCAGGGAAGATGAGAATGAATTTTATTAAGATTCTTCCGGGGGATAAGGTGACTTTAGAAATGTCTCCCTATGATTTGACAAAGGGAAGAATTGTTTATCGAGAGAAATAAGAATCAGTGTTCAGCGTATAGCGTATAGCGTACAGCGTTCAGAAAAAATCGTCTCCTTATAAAAACTGACCGCTGAATGCTCGCCCGTTGATTGCTAAGGAGAAACAAGTGCCGAGAGTTGTGGGAGTGGATATTCCGAAGGATAAAAGAATTGAGATTTCGTTGACCTACCTTTTTGGTGTCGGACGATCTCTCTCAAATGAGATTTTGAAAAAAACCCAAATTGATCCGGACGTTCGTGCAAAGGATTTAACGGAAGAGCAAGTCGCCAAGTTGAATACTGTGATTCAGAAGGATTACAAGGTGGAGGGAGATTTGAGGCGGGACATCTCTCAAAATATCAAGCGCTTGATCGGTATTGGTTCTTATCGGGGGCTGAGGCATAAAAAGGGACTTCCCGTTCGAGGTCAAAGAACCCATACGAATGCGAGAACCCGCAAAGGGCCTCGAAAGACGGTGGGTGTGAAGAGAACGAAGTCGGCTCCAGCCGCACCAGCAAAGGAATAGATCCATTATGGAAAAAGAAGCTGAAAAAAAACCAGCTGTGGCAAAGAAGAAAAAGGCTTCCAAACATGTTCCAGTAGGCAGGGCACATGTGAAGGCTACGTTTAATAATACTTTTGTGGCGATCACCGATTTACATGGCAATGTGATTTCTTGGTCTAGCGCTGGTGTCTTAGGGTTCAGCGGAGCCAAAAAGAGCACGGCCTATGCGGCTCAAGTGGTGGCTCAGGATTGTGCTAAAAAAGCCAAGGAACATGGGCTTCATGAAGTGGAGGTTTTTGTGAAAGGGCCAGGGGCTGGGCGTGAGTCGGCCATTCGGGCCTTGCAGGCTTCGGGTTTGACGATCACCGCGATTAGGGATGTGACGCCGGTTCCTCACAATGGATGCCGGCCTCCGAAGAGGAGAAGGGTGTAGTAAAAAGGAATGTTTCAAGTTTTATGTCTCATGTTTCAAGTTAAAAACATCAAACATGAAACAATAGTTCAAAGGATTAATGCTATGGCAAGATATGTGGGACCTGTATGCCGCTTGTGTCGGCGTGAAGGGATTAAGCTTTTTTTAAAGGGGACAAAGTGTGAGACAGCCAAGTGCACGCTTGAAAAGCGGGCGGCACCCCCTGGGCAGCATGGTCAGACGAGAACCAAGCTTTCGGAATATGGCGTTCAGCTTCGTGAGAAGCAGAGATTGAAGAGAATGTGGGGGATGCTCGAGCAGCAGTTCAAAAATTATTTCCGCAAGGCAGCCCGTCAAAAAGGTGTTACCGGTGAGACCTTGCTTCAAAGCCTTGAGTTGAGGTTGGACAATGTGGTTTATCGGCTTGGTTTTTCCGCTTCAAGACTCGGGGCTCGTCAGGCGATTTTACATGGTCATGTTCATGTGAATGGACATAAGGTGAATCGTCCTTCCTTTGGTTTGAAGATTGGCGATCAAATTCAAATTGCCAACCGGCCCAATGTAATGGAGTTGGCGAAGTTGAATTTGGAAAAGACAGCTTCTCGTCCAACTTTGGCGTGGTTGAAATTGAATCGTGAAGGATTGAAGGGTGAGATTGTGAGCATTCCAACACGAGAAGAGATCTCGGTTCCTGTGAATGAGCGGCTGATTGTGGAATTGTATTCGAAATAGGAGGTTCATCCATGAAGTTAGGACGTTTTGAATTGCCCAAGCAATTGGTAAGAGATGAGCAAAGTGCAACACCCACTTACGCGAAGTTTTACGCGGAGCCTTTTGAAAAGGGTTTTGGTTCCACGATTGGAAACTCTTTGCGGCGAGTGCTTTTGTCTTCGATTGAAGGTGCCGCGGTCCGCAGTATTAAGATTGATGGGGTTTTGCATGAATTTAGTACCCTGCCTGGCGTGGTGGAAGATGTGCCTCAAATCATTTTGAATGTGAAGAACATTCTCTTCAGGGCCCATTCTCGTGAGATGAAAAAGGTTGAAATCAATGTGGACAAAGTGGGTGAAGTGAGGGCGTCTGATATCAAGGTGGATAATACCCTAGAGATTGTGAATCCGGATTTTCATATCGCTGAACTCACGAAGAAGACAAAGTTTCGATTGGAGATGGAAGTGGGCGTGGGAAGAGGGTATCTCCCTTCTGAAAGAAATAAAGATGTGGATCAACCGATCGGTGTGATTCCGATTGATTCTATTTTTACCTCTGTCCGAAAGGTAAAATATTATATTGAGGATACGCGGGTGGGCCAGATGACTGATTTCGACCGCCTGGTGCTTGAAATTTGGACCGATGGAAGAATCTCTCCAGAGGACGCCCTTCGCCAAGCCTCGGGTATTTTAAGACATCATCTGAACGCCTTTGTTAATTTTGATGAGAATCTCATTCAATTTGAGGAAGAGCCGACGCAAGAGGATCAGAAGAAGGCCCAGACTGAGAAAGTGCTTAACATGAGCATTGATGAGATTGAGCTCTCTGTTCGTGCCTCTAATTGCATTCAGAAGGCGAATATCAAAACGATCGGGGATTTGGTTCAGAAGACGGAAGGAGAAATGCTCAAGTATAAGAATTTTGGCAAGAAGTCCTTGAATGAGATTAAGAAAATTCTCAGTGATATGGGACTCTCACTGGGTATGAGTTTGGAAGAGGCCCGCGGCAAGACTGAGGAGAAGGCAGTGCTATGAGGCATCAGAAATTATCGAAGAGACTGAGTCTTCCTACAAAGCATCGCCGTGCCCTTTTGGCCAATTTGGTGAAAAACCTTTTTCGCCATGAGAGAATCCAGACCACTTTACTCAGGGCCAAGGTTGCATCTCGATTTGCCGATCGCATGATTACCCTGGCCAAGCGAAAGGATCTTCATGCCGAGCGTCAGGCCGCACGTTTCTTGACGGATCGCGGGATTGTGAAAAGACTTTTTAAGGAGATCGGACCTCGTTTCCAGGCGCGGCACGGGGGTTACACCCGTGTGATTCGTTTGGACCGGCGGGTGGGAGATCGTGCCTTCATGGCCCTCTTGGAATTAGTGGATCACACCTTTCAACCTCCTGCACAACCTTCGAAGGAGGCCAGGAAGAAAGAAAAGTTGGAGGAAGCCAAGGCTTCATGAGGGAAGTTCATTCTCATCAACACGCTTGGAAAAATTTTTTCCAGAACACCGCTTATTCTGTAGAAGCCTACGAGTTTGTTTTGGACACGCTTGATTTTGCCCTTCGTAAACTCGACAAACCTCGTCATTTAACCGCACAAGAACTTTTAGAAAGACTGCGGGAATATGCCCTGAAAATTTATGGACCTATGGCGAAAACACTTCTCGAAAACTGGGGGGTCAAGAACTGTCAAGATTTTGGAGAAATTGTTTTTGGCCTTGTTCAGTATGGCATCATTTCGAAGCAGGACTCCGATTCGAAAGAGGATTTTAAAGTGGGTTATGATTTTGAAGAGGCTTTTCAAAAGCCTTTTAATGTATAGAAGACGACATGAGGATGTCTATGCTCGAAGAAAACGTTAAACAATCTGAAATGTTGTTCATGGGCCTTGTGGCAATGCTGGCGCAAGGGGCCATGCAGCATTTGGGTAAAATGGCAGATCCCTTAACGGGCAAGGTTGAGAAGAACTTAGAGGCTGCGAAGGCCACCATTGATCTTTTGAGTGTGATTAAGCAAAAAACCAAAGGGAATTTAAGTCCAGAAGAGGAGCGGGCTCTGGATGCTTTTTTAACCAACCTCCAGCTCAATTATGTGGAGGAATCTTCTTCAACCCCCTCGGAGAAAAGCTGATGGATTGGGATATCCAGAGCCTTTCAAAGGTGTGCGTTCAATGTCAACATCCCCTTACGGAGGGGAATGTTTTTCATTGTTTTCTCGTTTTGTCGAGCGAGGGGTCTCTTGAGAGAAAGGATTTTTGTGGGGGATGCTATCCTCAGATGAAGGCCTCCTGGGAAGGTCGTCCCGATTTGTATTCTTATTGGGAGGGCCGGGTCCAACGGGTGGAAGAAATGCCGCAACCAAAACCTTTGCCCTATGAGCGCTTTGAAATTCTTTTGAGAAAATACATGGTTTCTGAAAGTGATCGAGACCGTAAATTTACTTACATTCTTGCGCTCCTTCTGGAAAGAAAAAAAATATTTGTCCATAGAGAGAGTGTGATTCGAGAAGCCCAGGACAAGTCTTTTTTGGTGTACGAACATTTGGAGACAGGAGAGACTTTCATCTTAGAGGATCCTCGTTTAAGTTTGAATCAAGTAGAAGAATTGAAAAGTGAATTAAAAGATTTGATGGAGCAAGAGTTTCAGACTGTTTTGGTTGAGAAGGCATCGTAGACCCTTGGCCCTCTTCTGGTAGGGACCTTTATTAAGGTGTCCATACTCCTATGAGTGAAAAATTATCCATGGCCCGCTCCATGTCTCGCGTGGGCTTTTGGACTTTTACGAGCCGTTTGTTGGGTTTGGTGAGAGACAGCATGGTGGCTCGCCTCTTTGGGGTCGGGTTTGCGACGGATGCCTTCATGGTAGCCTTTACCATTCCCAACTTGCTCCGGCGCTTGTTGGCCGAGGGCGCTTTGTCCATTGCCTTCGTCCCCATTTTTACAGACTCTTTGACCCGTCAACGAAAGGAAGATTCTCAAGACACCTTTCAGGCCATTTTTACGATCTTTTCCGCTTTGTTAATTCTCATCAGTATTTTGGGAGTTTTTTTTTCCCCATTTCTTGTTAAGGTTTTCGCGCCCGGCTTTGAAATTGAAAAATTTCATTTGACCGTTCTCTTGAATCGCTTGATGTTCCCCTTTATTTTTCTGATGGGATCTTCTTCGGTGGCGATGGGCCTTTTGAATGCCTTGAATTCCTTTTCTGTCCCTGCGGCTGCTCCCATTTTACTCAATGTCTGCATGATTTTGAGTTCTTTTCTTTTTTACCGCTTTTTGAATCCTCCCATTCTGGCTTTGGGCTGGGGGGTTCTCGCAGGGGGGGTGACACAATGGCTGCTTCAAGTTTGGAAGGTAGGACAATTCGGTTTTAAAGTTCGCTTCTCTTGGGATTGGAAACATCCCGGTTTACAACGCGTCTTTCGTTTGATGGCCCCAACGGTTTTTGGGGTGGCCGTTTATCATTTGAATATTTTGGTCTCGCGGGCCTTGGCCTCTCTTCTTCCTCAGGGAAGTGTGACCTACCTTTATTATTCGGATCGGTTTTTGGAATTTCCCTTGGGAATTTTTGCCTTTTCGATTGCAACGGTGGCGCTTCCTCAATTGTCTCGGGAAGCGGCAAGTGGAAATGATGATCGTTTGAAGGAGACGCTCTTTTTTGCTTTAAGATTGGCCTCGTTTATTTGTATTCCTGCCATGTTTGGGCTCATGATGCTTCGCCTTCCCATTCTCTCGCTTGTTTTTCAATATGGGAAGTTTTCTCTTCAAAATACTTTAGAATTGGCACAAGTTTTTGGGATGGCCTCACTGGGATTGATCGCGGTGGCGGGACTCAGAATTGTGGTTCAGGCCTTTTATTCGATGGGAGATGTGAAGACCCCTGTCAAGGCGGCTTGTGCAAGTTTCCTTGTGAATGCAAGCCTCGGCTTTGTTTTAATGAGATGGCTTGGCCCTTCAGGACTGACTCTCTCCAGTTCCATTGCGGCCTGGGTACAATGGCTCATGCTATTTTGGTTTTTGGGGCGCCGCGTGGGGAAAATTTCTTTCGGGATTTTTTTTCGTGAGATTTGGCCTATTCTCCTTGCTTCTTTGGTGATGGCCCTCGTGATTTGGCCCTTGGGGGGAAGCGATCTTCGTTTCTTTCCAAAGACCGTTGTATTAAAATTGGCCTATGTTTTAGGGGCAGTGGCGGTGGGAGCGGGGATTTACATGGGACTTGTCTATCTTTTCGGATTTAAGGAGTTGAGGGGATTGATAAAGAAGTTGAGGGCAAGGGAGGAGAGGTTGCCTGTGGCAGGGCCTGACATTTCTGATTAAAGGAGGTTTCTCATGAAAAGAGTTTTTTTAATTAGGCATATGCACTTGATTCCCCTTTGTAGTCGCCCGATTCATCGGGCAAACCCATGCAAGGGGCACAGCCCCATGAATGGGGCGACTACAACTTCTTGCCATGGCGCTTGCTATCTAAGGGGAATCAAGTGCATATGCCAAGAAAATGTGTCTTTGGAGGTGGACTCTCAGGTTAAATCCGTGGTGGTGTATCCGGATCGCGTACTGGTAAAGAGAATGGCTTCTTTGGATTTGAAGGAAGGATCTTTTCAAGCTGTTTTTAAGGATTTGCCGGATCTTCTGGAGGAAGATTCTTTAAAGGCGCTCGGAAGGGGAGAAGCCCGTGTGAAAATTTTGGGTCTTGAAACGAAGCGTGTTTATCTGGAAAAGCCTTATGAAGGGGAGATTCGCAAGTTGAAAGAGGCAGTCACACAAACCGAGGATGAAATTTCTGTTTTGGACGATCAGGAGGCTGTGCTCGACAAAGAAAAAAGTTTGGTCGAGGGGATTCGCGTTTATTCTGGCGAACAATTTTCAAAAGAATTTATCACGCGATCTCCCAGTCCAGACGATTGGGAAAAGATGGTTCAATTTATGACAGGACATCTTTCAAAAATCAATGAAGAGAAAATGTCTTTGACTCAAAAGAAAAGAGAATGGACGGAGAGTTTGGACGTGATGAAGCGCAAGTTGTCCGAACTTTCTTCAGGCACTCGTTCCAAGCGCCATGTGACCGTTCAGTTGGAAGCCCTTTCAGCGGGTCATTTTGAATTGGAGGTTTCTTATGTGCTTCCAGGGGCGAGCTGGTATCCCGGTTATGAGGCGAGAGCCTCTCTCAAAGAAGGAAAAGTTGAATTCTCTTCTGTAGGCAATGTCAAGCAGATCACCGGTGAGGATTGGAAGGGTGTGGAGCTTTCTCTTTCAACGGCTCGGCCTGCGGTAGGAGCCCAGATGCCTAAAATAGAGGCTTGGGAGTTGAACCCTTATCAGCCTCCTCTTCTTTACCAGAGTCAGGCAGCTCCTGAAAAGATGGAGAGATTGGGAAAGGGGAGAGTGATGTACGGTCTGACCGATGATTATTCTCCGGAGCCGCAAAGGGCTTCGAAGGAAGAAGCGCTTGTGGAGGCAGAAGTGGCCATGAGTGAAACCATTCGCAAAGGAACAGCTGTAGAGTTTAAAATCCCTGGCTTTGTGGATATCCCCAGCGATCAAAACATGCACAAGGTCTGGATTTCTGCTCTCGATCTAGCCGGAAAATTTCATTATTTGGCCACGCCCAAATTAAGTCCTTACGCCTATTTGGTAGCCGATGTGAAAAATGAATCAGATATTCAATTTCTAGAAGGGGATGTGCGTGTATTCCTCGAGGGAGATTTCGTCGGCACTTCTCACATTGAGCCTGTAGCGCCGGGAGAAGAGGTCAGTCTCCATCTGGGAATTGATGAAGGATTAGAAATCAAACGAGAGGGGGTGGAGGATAAACAAGACGAAACTTCTTTTTTTTCCAAGAAAAAAGAGTGGGTCCGTTCTTACAAAATCAAAATCAAGAATTTTAAGGACAAGGATGTCGAATTGACTCTCTGGGATCAAATTCCCGTTTCCAATCATGAGGACATTGTCGTGGATGAAGTTCAATGGAGTGAGAAACCGGTCGAACAAACCGGGCGTGGTCTTGTGAAATGGGTTTTGAATATTCCAGCCAAACAGGAAAAAGAAGTCACGATTCATTTTAGAATTACTTATCCAACTCAGATGCAAGTGGAGGGGTTGGAGGGGTGAAGGAGCCATTTTTCACCTGAAAATAGTCTTTAGTCATTCTTATACAATGACTCATGATAGCTTGTAGTCGCCCGATTTATCGGGCAATGCCCAATACCCCAATGTCATAGACCGCCCCATAAATGGGGCGACTACAAGGGTGATTTTCATCCCCCTTTGTGCCGACCCAGGGGACGATGCCCATGAGGCTGTTCGTGAGAAAGGCTTCGTCTGCGGTTAGAATTTCTTCAGAGTTCAAGGCTGTCAATTTTACTTCTAAACCAAAGGTGCGGACCTTTTCCAGAATGATTTTTCGAGTGACACCCGGGAGAATTCCATCTTCGACTCTGGGAGTTAAAAGGAGATTCCCTTTGATTAAAAAAAGATTGCTCGCCGTTCCTTCCGTGAGAAAGCCTTGCGTATTGAGAAAAATCCCTTCGTCATATCCCTTCTCTAATGCAGTCATTCGGCCCAAAATATTGTCCAAGTAATTTAGGGATTTGATTTGTGAAAGGGGAGAAGTCTCATTTCTTCGGGTGGAAAGGGTCAGGGTCTGGTAACCTTTTTCATAAAGTTCTTCTCGAAAGGGAAGAAAACGTCGGCAGGTCAGAATGAACTGTGGGGGAGTAGGTACCATGGGAGGAATAGATCCCATCCATTTGCCGCGTGTGATGGTGAGTCGCAGATAGCAATCCTCAAGACCACTTTTTTCAATGATTTGATTGATCCATTTTTCAATTTCTTCAGGGGTCCAAGAAGGTTGGATTTGAAGAACTTTCATTCCTTCAAAGAGGCGATGGATGTGGTCCATTCTACCTAAAATTTTTCCCTGGCAGGCTCTCATGCTTTCAAAAACGCCGTCTCCGAAATACAGACCCCGGTCCAGCATCAAAGGATGAGCCTCATTCTCCTTAAAAAAAGAACCATTAAAACAAATAAGATTCTCATTCTTCATTGGGAATCCATTTTTTGGAATCAGTTTTTTGAGCTTTTATGCGTGTTGGGATTTCAAAAAATGCTTTTCCCTTCACCAGGGTTTCTTCGTACTCTGCTTCTGGATCTGAATCTGCCACGATCCCGCCTCCCACTTGAAAGGATAACTCTTTTTCTTGATGAATCAAAGTTCGAATGAGAATGGAAAGATCGCTGACTTGATTAAATCCGATGTATCCAAAAACACCCGTGTAAAGATTTCTCCGTGTAGGTTCCAGTTCTTCAATGATTTCCATGGCCCGAATTTTCGGAGTTCCTGTGATAGAGCCTCCGGGGAAGGAGGCTTCGAGAACATCAAAAACATTGAGCCCTGGCTTTAAATCTCCTTCAATGGTCCCCACGAGATGAAAAACCGTGGGATGCCTTTCAAGGTGTTTAAGCGAAGGGACATGGATAGAACCATATTCACAGACTTTCCCCAAATCATTTCTTTCTAAATCGATAATCATCAAAAGCTCCGCTGCATCCTTGGGACTCTTTAAAAGTTCCTCTTGAAGGATCTTATCTTCAATAAGAGATTTCCCGCGCGGACGTGTTCCTTTGATCGGGCATGTTTGGATGTGGCGGTTCTCAATTTTAAGAAAACGTTCGGGAGAGAGGCTCATCAATGTAAGAGAGGGCGTCTTAAAGTAGGAGGCATAGGGGGCAGGATAATCGAGGGCGAGTTCTTGAAAGAGGGGGTAGGGGTTTCCCGAAAATTTTGTTTTGAAACGTTGAGAGAAATTAACCTGGTAAATATCTCCCTGGGCAATGTAGTCTTTTGCTTTTCGAATAGCACAGAGATAGTCCTCTTTTTTGAAATTTGAAATGAAGGGAGCCATATTCTTAAAATCTAATGGAGATTTAGGCGCTTTTTTATTGAACCTTTTTCTGAAAGATTCAATTTTGGAAAAGACCTCTTTGTCATTTTCTTTAGGAAGTTTTTTTGCGATGAGCCAACCTTGGCTTTGGAGGCGGTCGTAGAGATAGAACTTGTCATAGAAAGCTACTTCGATATCTGGGGCGGGCGAGATGGCTAAAGCACGTGAAGGAAGACTTTCCAGGGTCATCCCCAAGTCATAGCTGAAATAGCCAACGGCCCCCCCTTGGAAAAAAGGGTTGTGAGAATAATCCTGAGCGTAGCTGGAAAATAGTTTTTTCAATTCCAAAAGAGGCCGCTCTGAATTTTTTTCTTCTAGGGTTGTTCGGGTCTTGATTTCAACATGACGACCCTTGCTTTTGAAAATAAGAAAGGGGTCATGGCCCAAGATGCAGTGATGTTCATGGTAAAGAAGGAAGGCGTAGGGGTCTTCGCTCAAGGGAGAAAAACAGTCAAGCAGATTTCCCGAATGTGTCCAGGACTTAAGGTCAATTAAAGTTTCATGTTTCATGTTTCATGTTTCATGTTTTTTAACTTGAAACATGAAACTTGGAACCTGAGACTTAAATCTCTCCCCCCACAGGCCTTGCCCCCTTCTGTTGAAGCAGGTCCAAAATTTCTTTCCGCTTGATTTTGAGCGTGGTGGTTTTGGGCAGTTCCTCCCAGATTTCAAAGCCTCGGATTCTCTTATAGTCAGCCAGGCGCAGGTTCACATGTTTAATTTCGTTTAAAATTTGTGCCTCGACTTTAGGATTGTTTTTGAGTTCTTCAGGGTTCTCAACCTTTGGAACAATCAGGGCGTAAACTTGTTCGTCCCCTTTGAAACCCCTTGAATCCTTCTTGAGCCCTATCACACAGGCCTCTCGAATCCAGGTGCTTCTCAAAAGTTCCTCTTCTAATTCCTCGGGGTAAACATTTTTTCCACCCCGTGTGACAATCACATTTTTAAGCCGTCCTGAAATATGAAGGTGTCCCTTGCGGTCGAAAAAGCCCAAGTCTCCCGTGTGAAGCCAGCCGTCTTTTAAAATTTCAGCCGTAGCCTCAGGATTCTTGTAGTAACCTTTCATGATGTTGGGTCCACGGGCTAGAATTTCTCCATCTTTCAATTTGATTTGAACCCCGGGGATGGGCTTGCCGACAGAACCCATCACCTGGTGAGTAGGGGTGTTGACATTGAGAATCGGGCTTGTCTCTGTGAGCCCGTAACCTTGATAAATGGGGATTCCTAAGAGGAAAAATTCCTGAATGATTTTGGGATCAATCGGGGCTCCTCCCGATATCATGAAACGCAGGCGGGGGCTCAAGTGATTTCGGACGGATTTAAAGAGAATCGTCCCTAAAGGAATGTGAAAAGCCATTCCTAGTTTTGAAAGGGCGCGAAGTATTTTGAAAACGAGGCGTTTCATTTTGGGAAGCGCTTCAATTTTTGAAAAAATTTGATGGTACATCAGTTGAATCAAAGCCGGGACCGCAATCAAAACGCTGCCCTGATTTTCCTGCATGCGCTCGACCAGGACAGGGCCTTTGAGATTTTCAACATAGGTGATGGTGCCTCCGGAATAAATCGGAATAAGAAAATCGGCCGTGATGGCATAGGTGTGGCAAAGGGGCAGCACCGAGATGAAATGGTCATTGAATGAAAAAGGGAAGACAGACGAAACAGATTCCACGTTAGAGGCCAGGTTCCCGTGTGTGAGCATCACTCCCTTGGGAGACCCCGTGGTTCCTGAGGTGTAAAGAATGATCGCCAAGTCTTCTGCCTTGGGCTTTTCAAGGAGGACGCCCGAATTTTCTTTGATCTGGAGGATTTTCTGAAGAGAGTTTTCCGATGCATTTGTATCGTCTAAGACGATGATGTGAGGTTGAACCTTTGCATTTTTCGCCACGGACACAATCGTTTCCTTGAATTTGAGAGAAGTGAAAATCACTGTGCATTCGGCATGATCGAGAATATTGAGTATTGAATGTTCTTTGAGCTTGTTATCGAGGGGAACCACCACGCCCCCGGCCCAGAGGGCGCCGAAAAAGACCATGCCCCAATAAGGAGAATTTTCGGTGATGAGACCGATCCTTTGAGAAGGTTTGAGGCCTTGGGCCTTGAGGGCGAGTGCGATTTTTTGGGCCCATTCATAGAGTTCTTGGTAAGTCACCCGAAAATAGTTTTCGCCCTCTTTGATTTGTAAAGCGATTCTTGATGCGAAACTCCCATGGGCTCTTTCGAGAATATTAATGAGGGTGTTCATAGGTGATATCGCGAGAGTATACTCTTTTTGAGTCAAAAAGGGGTAGAAAATCTTATGGGCAATAAGCACAAAATTCGAAGCACGAAACAAATTCAAAATTCAAATTTGTGTTTCAATATCTCCTTGAATTTAAGTCCCCGGGTGGTAAAATGAACTCATTTTATCAATAGCAAGTGATGCGAGAAGATGCTATGTTGCTGATGTCCAACGAGTTGGAATAATATCCTATGGCTGTGGTGGTGATTTTATTCGCGTTGTTGGTGGCCTATGGTTCTTTGGAGCATCTTCTGCATCTCAGGAATCGTAACGCCATCCCCTTACGCATTCATGTCAATGGAACCCGTGGAAAATCCAGTGTGACGCGTCTCATTGCAGGGGGATTGCGAGCGGGCGGGATGAGGGTTTTGGCCAAAACCACTGGAACAGCTCCGATGGTGATTTTGGAGGATGGAGCTGAAAGTCATATTTATCGCCCCGGCGCCGCAAATATTATTGAACAGGTGAAATTCTTTGCCAAGGCGAGGGAGAGAAAGGCCCAGGCGATTGTTCTAGAATGTATGGCCTTGGCTCCCGTGTTGCAGGAATTGGCGGAATCAAAGATGGTTCGCTCTCATATCGGGGTGATCACCAATGCGCGGCCTGATCATCTGGATGTGATGGGTCCAACTTTAATGGATGTCGCAGAAGCCTTATCTAAAACCATTCCTCGAAAAGGGAAGCTTTTCACCGCTGAGAATCAGCCCGAGATGATGAAACAATTGGAGGACGGGTGCCGAAAGAAAGGAAGCGAGATCATCTTTAGCTCTGAAGGAGAAGTCGAGTCGGAAAAAATGAAAGGCTTCGGCTACATTGAACATCGCGAGAATGTGGCTTTGGCCTTAAAGGTTTGTGAATCTTGTGGAGTGGATCGAGACACCGCTTTAACGGGGATGATCCAAGCCATTCCAGACCCAGGTGTATTAAGGATTTATCAGATTCATTTTTTTGACAAAGACATTCAATTTGTGAATGCCTTTGCGGCCAATGATCCTGACTCGACGACCATGATCTGGAATTTGGTGATGAAGGGGATCGAGCCCGATCGCAGGAAAATCGTCTTGGTGAATGCACGGGCCGATCGCATTCAAAGAAGTGAGCAATTGGGTGTTTTGATTGCGAGAAGTCTCCCTGCAGATGTTTCGATTTTAGCGGGGGACTTTACCAAGGCCATTCAAGATGAGGCCATTCAGTTGGGACTGGATGAGAAGAGAATAGAAAATCTGGGTGGACAGACGGTGGAGACCCTTTTTGAAAAGGTTTTAGATTGTACCCCAGAACGCTCGATCGTGTTTGCCGTTGGCAATATCGGGGGGATGGGACAAGAAATTGTGGATTTCTTTAAGCATCGAGGAGGCTCTAGTGATTCAGGAAGCTATTGGGCTGGGCCTGGTTTTAAGCCTTATCTTTTCTGAAATTTTTGGCTTGGCCGCGGGTGGGATGGTGGTGCCGGGTTATCTTTCTTTGCAGCTTCATCATCCCCTGAGGGTTGTTGCAACCCTTTTGGTGGCGTTGGCCACTTATGGGCTGGTTCGGTTTCTCTCTAATTTTATGTTTATTTATGGCCGGCGCAGAACCGTGGTCACGATCTTAATAGCCTTTATTCTAGGATGGTTATCGAGAAGTTTTTTTTCTTGGGATATTCATGAATTTCACGTTGAAATTCGGGCGATCGGGTACATTATTCCGGGGCTTATGGCGATCTGGATGGAAAGGCAGGGGGTGACAGCGACCCTCTCGACTTTGATCATCGTGTCTGTCCTGGTTCGTATGACCTTGATGGTTTTGACGGGGGGAAGATTTTAAAATGAGTGAACGGAAAATTTCCAAAACCACGTTGATCGGTCTTGCGGTGCTCGCGATCCTTTTATTTATGCTGGCCTACCACTCTCGGGAATTGGTTCGACAACCTTGGCATACGGAGAAGTTGAGGGCGGCTCGTCTGGCGTCAGCGGCTCAAAATGCGATCAAGATGAGGGCGATAGAAAAAGGTCTTGTCATTGACGCTGTGAATGATCCGAATTTGACGGGACTCATTGGTCAGGAATATACAGATATTACGACCGACCGTGGTGTTTTAGAGGCGAAGCTCACCAGCACCAATCCTAATTTTGCTGCTGGGGTCGTAGACATGCTGAAAAGGGCTGGTTTGGCCAAAGGCGATTGTGTGGCCGTGGGTGTAACAGGCTCCATGCCCGCGATGAACATCGCTGTTTTGGCCGCCCTGGAGGCTTTGGATCTTAAGCCTCTCATCATTTCGTCTGTGGGAGGGTCCACATGGGGGGCAACCAATCCTGAATTCAATTGGCTGGACATGGAAAGTTTTCTTTTTGAGAAAAAGATTTTTCACGCCTGTTCCGTTGCGGCTTCCATTGGGGGAGGACGGGACAATGGGCGGGGCTTGAGTGCCTTGGGCCGGCAGTTAATCGAGCAGTCCATTCGTAAAGTGGGCATGACCCTCATTCATGAAAATAGCCTCGAGGATTCCATTCGAAAGAGGATGGAGATTTATGATCAGTACGCCCAGTCCAAACCCATCAAGGCTTATATCAATGTGGGAGGAGGCCTTGCCTCTTTGGGGGCTGCCATCAATGGCACTTTGATTCCACCGGGCCTTTCCAAAAATTTGGCCATGAAAAATTTTCCTGTGAAAGGGGTGATTGTTCAAATGGCTGGGCGGGGGCTTCCTGTGATTCATTTGCTGAATGTGGAAAGGATTGCCCGCGCCTATGGTCTCCCCATTGCCCCTCAACCTTTGCCAGAGATTGGGGAGGGAAGGGTGTTTATTGAAGAGCGACATCATGTGATGATTACCCTGCTTTGCATTTTACTGTTGGTGGGCGGCATCACCGTTTTCGTAAGGTTGGATTTATTTCATCATCTTTTTTTAAGAAGGGTTAAGCAGGTACCATTGTGAGAACAGCTTTCTATCTTAGAATGATGATGTTTTTTTTATTTTTAAGCGCCTTGAGCGGTTATGCAAAAAGCCTGGTGTGGGAGGAATATCCTCTTAAACAATACCATGAGAAAGTGGAGATCCATTTCAAGGAATCCAAATCCAACTATTATACTGTGACGCAGGATAACCCCTTAGAGGTTCAGTTCCGAGGGCCTCGGAAGGTGCTGGTACATGTTCGAAATACCTTTACGAAAAATGAAGCCGAAACACAAGAATATCATTTGAGCATTCTTCAGGACGGCCGAAATTTTGATGAGTATGTCTTCCGATCTAAACCCAGTTCCTCATCTGTCTTGGCGAGTAACCCCCAGCTTCAGCTTGGAAAAATCAGGAAATTTGTGGTCGAGGTTCCAGAGGGAGTGCATGTGTTCCGATTTTTCCCTCCAGAGACGATGGAGAATCATCCCTTCTTTTTAAGATTTTTTGTGTCGGAGCCCACTTCCAAACATGATAAAAAAATCGCCATGAGTCCGGAAAAATACAACCAGGTGGTGAATTTGATTTATAAAGAAAGGGAATTCACTTACTATCGAGCCACGAAGGAGAAGCCTCTTGAAATTGGCGTGATTGGTCCCACGGAGTTAAAGGTCATCAGTCGTTTGGAATTTCATCGGAGGATCAAGGGACAATTCTCTTATCAAATACAAGTCTTTCAAGATGATCAGTTGACTCAAACTCGGCAATATCGGACCTACAAGTCAGACATTGTCTCGTATGCCAAGGTCACTTCCTTAACGCCGGGGCGGTCTCGCTCGTTCACCATTTCTGTCCCCAAGGGAAGACATGTCTATCGCCTGGCTCCCGTGGCCTTGGAGAAGGGCTCTGTCCTGATGAAAATTTTAATCCCGCGAAAAGATGTCGGGGTGGTGGAGGAGTGATATGAAATTCAAAGATTTTCTTAAATCGGAAGCGATTCAGGTGGGTATCAAATCCTTAAATAAAAAGGATGTGATTGAAAAATTGGTGGATATCTTGGTCGGTACTTATCGCCTCTCTTCTCGGCAGGAGATTTTAAATTCTGTTCTTGAACGGGAGGCGTTGATGAGCACAGGGGTGGGAAAGGGTTTGGCCATTCCCCATGGAAAGGTGGATGCCGTACAGGAAGTCATTGGCAGCATGGTCATTTTAAGCCCTGGGGTGGACTTTGGTTCTCCGGATGAGATGCCGGTGGAAATTGCGATTTTGCTCATGGCCTCTACGAAAGAGACGGGGCCTCATATTCGTACCCTTGCCCATATCTCGAGGGTTCTTCAAGACGATGAATTGCGGGAGAATTTAATCAAGGCCAAAACGCCACGTGAGATTTTCGATTGGTTGGATAAGAAGGAAAAAGAATTGTAAAAAAATTAAAAATGAAAAGTGGAAAATTAAAAATGGGGGAAACATTTTTCACTCTTCATTTTTTTTAAATAAAGGAGATTTTTAATGAAGCGAACGCAGATGTTGTTTTTGGGAGTCATGACTTTATGCTTGGCCGTATCTGCTTTTCCCAAAGAAGAGAAGGCGGCAGATTTCACCTTAAAGGATTTAGAGGGGAAACCCTTTAAATTTTCCGAGGCAACAGCAGGGAAGGTGGTGATTCTTGATTTCTGGGCCACGTGGTGCCCTCCCTGTCGTGAGGAAATCCCTCATTTTAATGAGCTTCAGGAAAAATATGGTCCGCAAGGACTTCAAATTGTAGGCGTCTCGCTCGATCGCAGAGGGGCCAGGGACGTGAAACCTTTTGTTAAAGAGTTTAAAGTTAATTATAAGATGTTGGTGGGAGATTATTCCAAGGTGATTGAAGATTATGGCGGTGTCGTTGGCATTCCGACGACTTTTGTGATTGATCGAAAGGGCAACATCATTTCTAAATACATTGGATATGTTGAAAAAGAAGAGTTCGAATCGCAGGTTAAGAAGCTGTTTTGATGAGACAAGGGTTTTTAAGAGATTTTAGACTATCGGATATGTTAAATTAATTTCATGTCTGAAATTTTAGACCCAGTACGGATCGAATCTCTTCAGCGGTCTCTCTGTTCTAAAAAATCCACTCCCCGCGCCCTAGAATTTTTGTCTCGGCTTGGTTTTTCAGATTCGGCGCAAGCCTTCCGAAATTTTGTCTCCTTGAGCAAGGATCCATCGACCCAAGAAAGATTTTTTCATTTCTTAAATCCACTCCTCACCTCCTTGAAAAATTCTTCGAATCCTGATCTTGCGCTAAACCATTTAGGCAGGTTTACAGACTCGACGGGTCGTTCGGAACTTTACGATTCTCTGAGAAAATCCCCTCGCATTTTGGAGCTTCTAATTTGCCTTTTTGGGAAAAGCACTGCTCTTTCTCAAACACTGATTCGTCATCCCGAGTATTGGCCTTGGCTCTTAGATCCTAAAATTTTAGAGAAGGCCTGGGATTTGCGACAGCTTCAAAAGGACATCAGCCCCATTCTAGAGAATCTGCAATCTCTCCCTTTGAGATGGAATGCCCTGAGGCGTTTCCGGCATCGCCACATCTTACGCATTGGGTTAAAGGATTTTGTAAGTGTAGCCTCTCTGGAGGAGCTGACGCTGGAACTTTCTTCTCTGGCGGATACCTGTTTGAAATGGGCCTACCGACTTTCCCTGGAGGAGCTTCTTGAAAAATTTGGGGGGCCCAGATGTGAACACAATAAGAGAAAAAGGGCCGGTCTTGCTGTGATCGGGATGGGAAAATTAGGAGGGTGTGAACTTAATTACAGCTCGGACATTGATGTGATGTTTGTCTATTCTGAAGAGGGAGAGACGAAAGGGGGAACGCTCGGGACTTTGCAAAATCATGAATTTTTCACGCGCCTTGCCCATCGGATCTTGGAAATTTTAAGTGCCAGGATGCAAGAGGGGTATCTCTATCGCGTGGATACGCGTCTGAGGCCAGAGGGCCCGACAGGGCCCTTGGTGAGGTCTCTAGAGGGCTATGAAAATTATTATGCCTCTTGGGGCCAAACGTGGGAAAGGCAAGCCCTCATCAAGGCTAGATGTGTGGCGGGTGACCCTGAAGTGGGCAGAGAATTTTTGAAACGCGTCACGCCCTTCATTTACCGCAAATACCATGATGAGAAAGCGATTCAGGAAATGAGGGCTGTGAAACTTAGAATAGATCAAGAGGCAGAGCTTCGCGGTGAAGAGAATAGAAATGTAAAATTGGGCCTGGGAGGCATTCGAGAAATTGAATTTGGCATCCAGATTTTGCAGCTTTTGTACGGTGGAAAATTAGAGTGCTTGAAGGAGAGAAATTCTCTTTCGGCCATCGAGCGTCTGGTAGAAGAGAATCTTTTAGAAAAGGAGACAGGGATCCATTTAAAAGAGGCCTATCACTTTTTAAGGAAGGTGGAGCATTATCTTCAATTGGAAGAAGAGCGACAAACGCATGTCTTGCCCGAGGACCCTGAGAAATTAAATCACTTGTCCCGCTCTTTAAGATACACATCGGCGAAATCATTTTTGAGTGATTACAAATCGCATACACTCTTTGTGCAGAAATTCTATCGAGAGCTCTTCAGCGGCCTTTTATCTGCCAAAGAAAATTCAGCCGTCCATACCTTATCTTGTCTTTTAAATACGGGGCAGCCCTCTGAAGAGGAAAAAGGCTTTTTACGCTCCCTCGGTTTCGAAGAGATGGAGACGGCAGCCCAGCATCTTTTAGGATTGGCTCAAGGGGGAGAAACCATGCCTCACTTGATCTCTCAGGACTTTAAAAAGATGCTTCCTTTTCTTCTTATCTCCCTTCAAAAAACCCTGGACCCCAATCGGGCCCTCGTGGGTTTGGAGCGGTTTCTTGCGGCCTACAAGGCTCGAAATGTTTTGTTTGAAATGTTGGGGACTCATCCAAAAATTCTGGATCTTCTCATGCTCCTTTTTGGGACGAGTCCTTTTTTGACAGAAATTTTAGTTAAAGATCCGAATCTTTTGGACGTTATTTCGGAAGGGATGGTAGAAAGGACAAACTTTGACGAAGGCCGTCTGGCGAGGGTGTTGAGAAAAGGTGAGAGTTTTCAAGAAAAATTTTCTAGTTTAAGAAATTTTCAAAATGTGGAAATGCTGAGATTAGGGTTGAGAGATATTTTGAAACTCTCTCCCTTGCTGGAAATCCTTTCTCAAATCAGCCTTTTGGTGGAACGGATTCTAAAAGGGGGACTGGAAATCGCGAGAAAGGCTTTTCAGAAAGCACAGGGGAAAAGATGTGTGCCTTTTGTCATCATTGGACTGGGGAAGCTGGGGGGACAAGAGCTCAGTTTTAGCTCGGATTTGGATGTGATGTTCGTGAGCGAGGGCGATGAAGATCAAATGAAAGAGGCCAATGATTTTGGGGCCTTCTTGATGGAACTTTTTTCGGATGTTCAGCAGGGAACCCCTCTTTATAAAATGGATCCTCGGCTGAGACCTGATGGGACGAAGGGGCCCCTGGTCCAATCCATCGAAACGCTTCGAAAATATTATGGTTCTTCGAATACGATTTGGGAGAGAATGGCCCTGACCCGGGCCCGCTTTGTGGCAGGCAACGAAAAATGGGGACGTCGCGTGATGAAAATTCTTCATCATTTTGTTTTTCAAGTGTTTCCCAGCAAAGATCAGGTGCTTGAATTAAAAAATCTTCGAGAAGAAATTTTTCAAGACCGATGTGGAAATTTGACAGAGGGTTTTGAGTTAAAATCTGGAAGAGGTGGAATTTTAGACATCGAATTTCTCGTTCAGTTTTTGCAGTTGAAACATGGGAAGAAACACCCTCGATTGAAAGAAGTGCACACTTTAAAATTAATTCAGAAACTTTTGCATGCAGGCATTCTTCCTCAAAAAGAGTCAGCCCTTTTAAACGAGGCTTATCTTTTCTACCGAGAAGTGGAGTCCGCATTGAGGTTGTTGAAAGACCGGCCCACAGATTTTATTCCTAGGGATATGAAACTGGTCATGAGAATTCAGAAAAAAATGGGTTTGGCGCTTGAACCAGAGCATCTCTTTGAAAAAATAGAGAATTTAGGCAAAAAGGTGAGAGAATTGTATGAGAAGTATTTGAAGGCATGAAGACAGAAGGCAGAAGACGGAAGAAAGGAGATAGAATTTGGAATGAGAAGGCATCCATTTTTATTTTTTCTGAGTTCTGTTTTCTGTCTTCTGTCTTCTGCAATTTTCGGTTTTACCTCTGATGATCTCCATCGTGTGACGAGGGTGATAGACGGAGACACGATTGAAGTAGAAGGGGGGCAGTGGGTGCGTTACATTGGTTTGGATACGCCAGAGCTTCGGAAAAAGAAAAACGGGCATTGGATTTATCACCCTCAGCCTTATGCCCAGGAGGCGAAGGCTCTCAATGAAAAGTGGGTGGGAGGAAAAAAAGTTCATCTCGAATACGATGCTCAGAGATTTGATCGCTATGGGCGGCTCCTTGCCTATGTCTATGTCGGCGATCTTTTTGTAAATCGAGAAATGATCCGCAAAGGCTATGCCCGTCTTCTGAACATTCCTCCTGATGTTCAGCATGCGGATGATTTTTGGGAGGCTTTGAGAGAGGCCAAAAAACACCATCGTGGGATGTGGAGGTAGGTCACGAAAATTGATGCTGTATTTAAAAGTGTGTCCTTTTAAGAGGAGGCGGGTCCTGTTCCTCCTCACCCCCGCTGACGGCATCGATGTCGGTTGGGTTGTGAATGTAATAAGAGGGTCAATGTCTCCATCTGCTGGCGATCAGCGGGGGACCCCCAGTCGGGCCACCCGCATCAATAAAAGGACACACTTTTAAATAGACGATCCGAAAATTTATCGCTCAAGTTTAATGTTGCGGTTGCTCTGTGATTTTTCTACACTTAAAGACGAAAAGCATCAGGAAGACACTTCTCAAGGAGGAAGGCGTGAACTGTCCGAAATGTACAGGTAAATTGCAGGAACACAAAGTAGAGGATGAGGCGATTGACGTTTGCTTTGTATGCGAAGGCATCTGGTTTGATCACGAAGAACTGGACCAAATTATTTTTAAAGATTCTAAGGATTTTAACACCATCGGTCTTTCTGGAGATGATTTTGATGCAAAAGAGATGGAAGGGACAGACCTTGATCTTAATCATAAAGTGGGAAAATGCCCCTCATGTGGTCAATCCATGAAACAGACAGACTATCGCAAGCATGTGTTGGTAGATGTTTGTGACAAAGGTTGTGGGATATGGCTTGACGGAGGAGAAATTCACAAGTTGAGACGGAGAGGGTTGGTTGATTTTTTAGATCGTCTGAAATTTGCTTTTTCAGGGGAAAGTTTTAGAACTTTCGTAGGAAAAATTCGGGGGCGTTAGAAACCTGCAGATGATTTCTGGGAAGTTTTGCGAGAGGCCAAAAAGCATCATCGGGGGGTGTGGAAAAAAGTCTTTCGCGAGCAGTTGGGCGCTCAATATATTTTCCGAGGTATAGATCGGAAAATATATTTTTTTCGCAAGGCGTTGGTATAGAATCTGTTCCATGAATAGGATTCTTCCAAAATCTCGTTTAAACAGATGGAATAACCCAAAGGGATTGATTCAAGTTCTGACGGGGCCCAGACAGGTTGGGAAAACCACGGCGGTTCTTAAATTGATTCAGCCTGAAAAGACCAATACCGAAGCAAACTGGCGTGGTAGTCAGTGAGTTCCTTTCACTATACTTACCTGTACAGAACTTTTTTGGCCAGTGCCGAAACTGTATTTTGAAAATATTTTTTTACTTCTCCCCACTTTACTTTAAAGAAGAGCCTGGGAAAAGGATCATTTTCCGCATCCTCAAAGTAAGTCAGACTTTTAAGAATATGGGGCAGATTTTTTTCTTGTCCTGGATACTGCTTCATGCCTCTTAGGAGAAGTTCCTCCAGATGTTCCCGATGAGTGCAGTACCAGTAGAGGTCTAAAAAATCACGTTTTTTTCCACGCTGACTGATGGCGATTATTTTCATGGTTGCAATGTCTTGAGGTAGGAGAATGCGGACAGTTCCACACAGCAAGCGTTCACGTAGGGGACGAAAAAAGGGATAGGCGATGAAACTTAACCTTGCTCCCATCAGTGTACCATGCACTGTTCCTCTCTCACGAAATGACGTTGCCCAAGCGTTTGTAGCCATCAATTGTCGTTCAAGCTTGTTTTCATCGAAGGCGTTTCCCCGAGTAAAGAAATCTAAATCTACGGAGCCACGATGCCCCACTTGTAAGGCCAGAGCTGTTCCTCCAGCAAGGTACCAGGCGGGATCATTCAACCATTTTAACTTTATACAGGCCACAAGGGCATGTTGTGCTGCTTTGGGTAAACATTGGAGATGTAACTCTGAAAGCGTGGCTTTCTTCATTTCAGAACCATAGACCAGAATGTCTTTGTTTTTTTGTGTAAAACTCCACGGGGGGCATCGAGGGTTCTCCTGACTTGACGGTGGGAGTAGTGGTTCAGCATCCAACGAACTTCGGATTCATTTCCAAATTCTAGAATGCGTTCAATCACGTACCTGGCATGTTTCTGAAGATCAATCGTTTTTGGATTGACGTCCCAAAACAAGGATGTGCGAAGTGGTAGGCGTGAGACTTTCTCTTTCATACCCTTTATTATAGCATTTTGTATGTAAAAAAAATGTGCCTATGTGCCTATGTGCCTATGTCTCGTAAGACATTGGCACTTCGGCACATTGGCACAAGGGTGTATTTCTCAAGCATCAAAGTACAAGAAGAATTCATAGGGATGGGGTCTTAAACGGACCGCATCGAATTCTGACTTGGTCTTGTACTCAATCCATGTTTCAATGACGTCTTCGGTGAAGACATCGCCCTTGAGCAAGAATTCATGATCCTTCTCCAAGGCCTTCAAAGCGGCGTCGAGCGAGGAAGGAACGCTGGGGACTTTCTTCAACTCTTGAGGAGGCAAATCATAAATGTTCTTGTCCAGAGGTTGGCCTGGATCCATCTTGTTCTGAATCCCATCCAGACCTGCCATCAACATGGCTGAGAAGGCCAAATAAGGATTGCATGAAGGATCTGGGAAACGGACTTCGATTCGCTTGGCCTTCGGGCTTGCCGAATACATCGGAATACGGATCGCCGCGCTGCGATTTCTGGAAGAATAGGCCAGATTCACAGGGGCTTCGTAACCGGGCACCAATCTCTTGTAGGAATTGGTGGTCGGCGCCACGATGGCGCAAAGGGCAGCCGCATGCTTCAAAATACCGCCGATATAATGAAGACACATGTCGCTAAGACCTGCATAACCCTTTCCTGCAAAGAGAGGCTTTCCGCCTTTCCAAATGCTTTGGTGGGTGTGCATGCCGGAGCCATTATCCCCGAAAAGGGGTTTGGGCATAAAGGTCACGGTTTTGCCATGCTTCTGTGCCACATTCTTCGTGACATATTTATACATCATGACTTTGTCCGCCATGCGGGTAAGGCTGTCAAAGCGTAAGTCAATCTCAGCCTGTCCTGCGGTGGCGACTTCGTGATGCTGACGCTCAATGACAATCCCGAGCTGTTCCATGGTGAGAATCATTTCATTTCGAATGTCTTGAAGGGCATCCGTGGGAGGAACCGGAAAATAACCTTCCTTGTGGCGAGGACGGTAGCCCAAGTTGGCGAAATCATTTCTTCCGCTTTCCCAAATGCCTTCTCTGGACTCGATGTGATAATAACCTTCATGGCTGTTCTGATCAAAGCGAATGCCGTCAAAGATGAAAAATTCAGGTTCAGGACCAATGTAAGCCGTGTCTCCGATTCCTGTGCTTTTCAGATAGGCCTCGGCCTTGAGGGCAATGTTCCGAGGGTCTCGGTTGTAGCTTTCTTTGGTGATCGGATCTTTGATGTTACACAAAAGGGAAAGGGTAGGTCTTTGATTGAAAGGATCAAGGGTGGCTGTGTCGGGGTCTGGAAAAACCAACATGTCACTGGCATGAATGGCCTTCCATCCTCGAATGCTGGATCCATCAAAACCTAATCCCTCTTCGAAAACCTCTTCTGTGAGCTCATGGGTCGGAACAGAAAAATGCTGCCATGTGCCCGGAAAATCATTGAATTTCAAATCAACGATTTGAATCTTTTTTTCCTTTATCAATTGCAGTACTTCTTTTGCAGTCATACAGACGTGCCTCCTTATTTAGTCTCTAGTGGATCGCCGTCAGTCGATCGTTTCAACGAAATACGAGCGACGAAAGACGAATAACTAGATAGCTTTTTCCCCTTTCTCACCTGTTCGAATCCTGATGGCTTCTTGAATGGGGTAGACAAAGATTTTCCCATCGCCGATATTGCCTGTTTTTGCAACATTCAAGATGGTTTGAATCGCCCTTTGCGCCAAGTCATCAGAAACCACAATTTCCATCTTCACTTTAGGCAAGAAATCCACGGTATATTCACTCCCACGATAAAGTTCCGTATGACCCTTTTGCCGGCCAAACCCTTTGACCTCACTGACCGTCATGCCCATAATTCCAATTTCAGAAAGGGCTTCCTTGATCTCTTCAAGTTTGAATGGCTTCACAATGCACTCTAGTTTTTTCACCGCTGTCTCCTGATAAGGGTCACCGAAAGCGCAAGGATAGTACCAGGTTCTTTTTAGATGTGCAAACAATGTTTAACAAGCAATTTTAATGCCAAAAAATGAGCCCCACTTTCATAGCAAAGGAATAAAAGGAATTTTTGTTGCAAGAATTTCTTTTAAACCATCATGCTTGCCAATATCCACCCCTGTCAGGACCGATGCGGCTCAGCCGTCCTTTTTCTTTGAGCTTTTTGATAGAGAGATCAATGGTCTTCTTAGAGAGTTTTCCCTTCAGGAGTATTTCTTTTTTGCTGATATGGGGATTCTTTTTGATGAATGACAAAATCATCTTCTCTGCTGAGGTTAATTTTTCTACCCCCTTTTCTACCCCCTTTTCCGGGTTGTTCAGGGTGTAGGGTGGACGTTCGAACGTGATGGTGAAAAAGGCATTGCTTTCGATTTTGGGAGCTCTCAATCCTGCTTTTTTCATGAGGTCATGGATTCTCTGAATTCCTGTGCCCATGCGCTCAACGATGTCCATCCGAGCGAAGAGATCAGCGATCAGTTCATTTCGTCTTAACGAGATGTGGGTCAATGAATGCAAAGTTAAGCCTTCAGGAAGGCCGCCTGGATTCCTGATCATCACTCTATCTTGATGTACTTCCACCATGATGTTTGTTCCGCGCATGCTGTAATCGCGGTGAATGAGGGCGTTTGCCAAGGCTTCACGCAGCGCTTCAATGGGGAGTTCATAGATATCCTTTCGCTTGGCCCCTTTGATTTCACTTCGCACATTGAGATGCTTCTTCAAAAACTGGAGGGATTCATTGAATTGGGTCAAAAGATCGTCTTGGATGTTGTTGCGGTCGTAGATGTCCACACGATTTGTTCCTTTGAAGGCTGCGCAAATCGTCTCGCACTGCGCAAGGTAATGTCTCGGGTCTTTGGCAAAGAAAAGGACGCCGGCATTTTTAATTTGCTTTGAATCACTTAGGTTAAGGCTTGTCAGAATGGGACGAGGCTCAATCAAGCGAACCTCAATGTTGGCCTCCTCAAAAAAATGGCGTATTTTGAATTCATCAACCTCTTTCCACGACACGCCAGGATGAATCTGATCTTCGAAAGACACCTTAAACGCTTGTTTAAAAAGAATCTCAATTTCCTTTCGATTCATCTTTTGGGTCACTGCATCCAGCCTTCGGAAATAACCTTCCCCACAGCTATAGGGTTTCTCAAATCCTTCCTCAATTTCTATCACAGCTACTTTTCCGATTTGGGACATTCTCTTGATCGTGATGGGAGGCGCACACTTCCTGGCAAGATCAGTGATCTCGGCTTTCATTCTGTTCGTGAGTCTTTCACCTCGAACGGTACCCTTATCATCTACACCCAGAAAAATATAGCCGCCCTTCGTGTTAGAAAAGGCCACGATATCGCGGTCCATCTTGGAGGTGTATCTTTCCTTAAACCCAGAATTTGCAATAGGCCGCGGAATTCGACGCAAGATCTTGGCCATCTTGACCTTCAGAAATACTCGACAGGCAAATTTTTGCATGCCTCCGTTTTCTTCAGGCCAATCTGGCTCAAGCTCTTGCGTCTCGGTTTTAAACTCGACCGTTAGACCTTCGCCTTCAGCGACGAGAAGTTTCAGATCCTTTAAATTCATGTGGGATGTTTTTCTCCATTTCTCTATCATGATAGATAGTATATCAGAATCTTTTTGGGGATGGGGGACGACGAGGGCTAAACATCCTTTTTGATTTGTTTACCCCTAATAGTTTGATAGATTTTTGGGTAGGGAAGATGTATGGACAAACACGAAGTGGCTCAGATTTTAGAAGAGATTGGGGTTCTTCTGGAACTCAAAGGAGAAAATCCATTTAAGTCGCGGGCCTATGCCAATGCGGCTCGATTGATTGAAGGATTGGACGAAGATCTTGAGACGATGGTACGGGAAAAAAAGCTCGAAGAATTAAAAGGAATCGGCGAGGCCCTTTCTGAAAAAATTACGCAGCTTGTCACCACCGGTCATCTCCCTTATTATGAGGGTTTGAAAGAATCCATTCCTAAAGGTTTGCTCGAAATGCTTGCCATACCCGGTTTAGGACCTAAAAAAATTCAGGCCATGTATGAGAGATTGAAAATTTCGGATGTGAGTCAATTGAAAAAGGCCTGTCAAGAACATCACTTGCTTAAACTCGAAGGTTTTGGCGAAAAGACAGAAGAAAAAATTTTACAGGGGATTGAATTCGTAGAGAAAAATGCCTCCCGCCACCGTTTTGACGAAGTTTATGGAGAGGCCCAGATTCTTTTGCAGATTTTGGAGAAAGACAAGCGCGTCCTTCGAATCAATTTGGGGGGGAGTCTTCGCCGGCATAAGGAATTGATTAAAGACATTGATATTTTAATCAGCGCCCGAGAAAAAGACGCTCCTGGCCTAATGGATTTTTTTACGGGTCTTCCTCAAGTTGAACGTGTGATTGCAAAAGGGGGCACCCAATCGAGTGTTCTCTTGAAAAAGGGGATCCATGTGGATTTGCGGGTGGCAAGCGAGCAAGAATTTCCTTATGCGCTTCTTCATTTTACGGGGAGTGCACAGCACAACACGGCCATGCGAAGCCGGGCGAAGGGCATGGGGATGAAGCTCAATGAATATGGACTTTTCAAAAAAGAAAATCGTCTGGTCCCATGCAAAGATGAAGAGGAAATTTTCAAGGCACTGGGTTTAAGTTTTATTCCACCCGAGATGCGCGAAGATCTTGGAGAAATTGAGGCTGCGGAAAAAGGAAAAATCCCAAAATTGATTTCTGTGAAGGACATCAAGGGGATTTTTCATGTGCACAGCACTTGGAGCGATGGGAAGGCGTCTTTAAGGGAAATGATTCGCGCTTGTGCGGAGCGCGGCTATGAATATGTCGGAATTTCAGACCACAGCAAATCGGCTTCTTACGCCCATGGGGTGAAAGAGGATCAGCTCAAAAAACAGCATGAAGAGCTGGATCGCTTGGCCGAAGAATTTAAAGAGATTCGGATTTTTAAGGGGACGGAGGCGGATATTTTAGCCGATGGCCGAATTGATTATGATGAAAAAATCTGGCCGAAATTTGATTTCATCATTGCCTCCATTCACAGCCGTTTTGGCATGAGCGAAAAGGACATGACGCGCCGCATCATCCAGGCGATGGGAAATCCTTATGTCACTTTTTTAGGTCATCCCACGGGGCGACTTATTTTGGAGCGAGAACCCTACGCCGTGAATTTACACGAGATCATGGATGTGGCAAGCGAATTAGGGGTCGTGATCGAACTCAATGCCAGTCCGCACCGCTTTGATTTGGACTGGCGGCTTTGTCCTTATGCAAAATCAAAGGGCGTCAAATTAAGTGTGAACCCGGATGCCCACAGTGTGGAAGGGCTGGACGTAGTGTCATTAGGTGTGGGCATTGCCCGCAAAGGATGGCTCGAGGCCAAGGATGTGGTGAATACGATGACAGTCAAGAAGATAGAAGAGTTTTTGAAGAAACGCAAATCCTAGCCCGCATTTCTCATCAGATTTCGTCGCGAGAGCGCCGAGTCCGCTTTGGATGCGAGGAAGACGACCGAGGCCATGTGAGGCATACTTTACAGTATGTTGAGCGTGGCCGACCGAGTCTGACGAAGCAGACGAGGCGGAATCGGCGCTCGCAGCAGAAATGTGATGAGAAATGCGGGCTAATCCATTTCAACAAATTCAAAGAAGGCGTCAATGTCTTCCAACGTTTCCACAAGATAATCCGCGAGGCAAGGTTTCAGTTTGTCCATGTCATATCCTCCCGTCGCAACAGCAATCGCCTGGGTCCCTAAAATTTTTGCGACTTCAATGTCTCGTGGTGTGTCCCCGATGATGAAAATATTTTCAGATTCTATTTTTGTTTGCGATAAAGCCTTCGCCCTCGAAATTCCCTTTTTTAAAAGTTCAACACGATCGGGTGAGTCCGAGGCAAATCCTCCGAATGAAAAATAAGGATTCAATCCTCCGCGTCCCAGTTTAATTCTCGCACCTTTCTCTAAATTACCTGTTCCCAGCCCCACCACAAAATTGCAAGAGGTAGAGGCAAGGGTCAAGATTTGGAGAATTCCGGGAAGGACCCGATAACCTGGAGATTTTTCGATTTCCTCTTTTAAAAATTCAAAATAACTCTCGAAGAAAATCACTTCTTCTTTCCTAGAAGGGGAAAGGCCTGACTTTCGGTATCCCAAGACTTCTCGATAAATTCGAGGGTCTGTATTGCCGGCGACCGTGACGCCTTCTAACGGCTCATCCAAATCATAATGAATCTTGAACGCCTTTGAAATGGCCCGAACCCCTGCTCCCCCTGTTCGCACCAACGTTCCATCCAGATCAAATAAGAGTAATTTCTTCTTTTTCATGGGGGAGAATCATAGCGTAAAATTTCTCAGCGTAAAGCGAAAAAATGATGTTTTTGGAGTGGGAGCCTGTAAAATGATTCTCATGGATAAATTACCCTATTCCTGCAAAGAAGTTCTGGAGCTTTACGGATCAGGAAAGCAAGAGATTGACCAGCTTGAGGGTCTGCTAAAATCGTACAACAAGCGGGATATTTTCGCTGAGATCTATTATTCCCATCGTGATACCCTTTCTTACGCCACGCTCGTCATTTTTCTTCCTTGGACATTTCATGTAGAAGTTTCGAAATTTGATCCTAACGTCTTCAAGAAGTGGCATTCAAAATCCTGTGAATCTTCGCCGCCAGAATAAAATCATTTTCTGAAAGGCCGCCAATGGCGTGGGTGGATAGCTCGATGCGGAGTTTTTTATAACCATAAAGATAGAGATTGGGATGGTGGCCTTCCTCTTCGGCCAGGGATCCAATTTTGTTCACCAAATCCAGAACGGCTTTAAAATTTTTGAGGACAAGATTTCGCCTGATTTCTTTGCCGTCCGGGGCCAATTCCCAACCGGGAATTTCTTTTAAAAAGGTCTCGATTTTTTCTGTAGCCATAGGAGGAGTTCCACCATGACAGGGTTGGCATTTTAGGTTTTTGAAGTTATGTGGATCCATGCTCTTGAGTCTCTCTCTTTTGCGAGTGAATTTCAAGTTGGAAAAGAGGGGTGGAAAAGGAGTAGAATAGACGAGGCCATTGACCTGTGAAGGGAGTTCATCATGAATCAAAATGTTGTCATGACAGCTTTGGGGCAGGATCGGCCGGGCATTGTGGCCGCGGTTTCGAAGGTGCTTTATGAGGTGGGGTGTAATCTCGAAGATTCCAGCATGACCATTTTAGAAGGTGAGTTTGCCATGATTTTGGTGGTTTCCTTACCCGAAGGGATGTCTTTGGAAATATTGGATAAAAAACTTGAATCTGTTCGCCGGTCCCTGGGTCTCTCTATCTTTCTGAAAAGCATGAAAGAGGAAGAAACAAGGCGATTGTCTCCCCATATTCCTTCGCATATGATCAGTGTGTACGGGATTGACAAGCCGGGCATTGTTTATCAAGTTTCGGATCTTTTGGCGCAAGAAAAGGTGAATATCACGGATGTCAATACCAAGCGGGTCTTGGAAGGAACGTCGCCTCTTTATATGATGATGTTGGAAGTGGCTCTGCCTAAAGATTTGGATGAGAAAAGTTTTCAGAAAAAGCTTGAAGATTTAGGCCATCGACTGTCTGTGACCATTACTTTTCATCCCATTGAAACGATGACCCTTTAACTATGTCTCGCTTGAGTGTCCTTCATTTTCCAAATCCCATTCTCAAAGAAAAATCTCTGGATGTTGTCCCTCCCTTTGAGACTTATCAAGCCTTTGCCAACGATTTTGTTGAAACCATGCTCGCCTTTGCGGGTTGTGTCGGGCTTGCAGCTCCTCAGGTAGGGACGCTTCTTCGTGTGATCGCGGTGGATGTCAGCCGGTATCGAAAGCCTGTCAAGGGCCACGGGCTTCATCTTCTTTTCAATCCGGTCCTTTCCCAGGAACGCTTCTTGCTAAATCAACGCGAAGGTTGTTTGAGCGTTCCTGATTACACGGGAAATGTCCCAAGATATCAGGCCCTGACGGTTGAGGGATTTAATTTACGGGGAGAAAAAATTCGCTTGGAGGTCGAGGGATTTGAGGCAGTTGTGTTTCAACATGAAATAGATCATTTGAATGGGCTTTTATTTTTGGACCGCGTTTCATCGCTGAAGACAGATGTGTTTCGCAGAAAGAGCTTTTTACACTAAAAAATGGATCATTGAAAATGGACAATTGACAATTCCCTACTCCAGGGAGTTTTTTTATTTTCAATTTTCAATGATCCATTATCAATTGAATAACATGCCCCCACGAACTCAAGAACTACGAAGATTAAAATTGCTTTACGACATGGGCCGCGTCATGACCTCGACGCGAGAGCCCCGGCAAGTGCTGAAATTCTTGATCCGAGAGGCCGTTCGAATCATGAAGGCCACGAGCGGGTCTATTCTTCTCATCAAGCCGAGGACCCATTTGCTCAGCGTGGAAGTAGCTCAGAACATCAGTCAAAGAAAAATCAGATCGTTGGGTTTGAAGGTGGGAGAGGGTGTGACGGGTTGGGTGGCGAAGACAGGACGCCCCTTAAGAGTTCCGGATGTGACGCGGGAACCCAAATATGTTCAGGTGGAAAAAAGGATTCGTTCGGAGCTGGCCGTTCCTCTCATTTTGAAAAAGAAGGCGATTGGTGTCATCAATGTCAATAGCATTCGGCCCAATGCCTTTACTCAAACGGATCTAGAGCTTTTATCGAACCTGGCGACTTACTCGGCTCAGATGATTCAAAATGCGCAGCTTTTTTCGGATGTGCGCCGCGAGGCAGAGAAACTCACCTCCCTTTTTGGAATTGGACAGACCATGATTTCAAGCATTGATCTGGAAGAGGTTCTGGATCGTGTCACGCGGGAGGCCGCGAAACTCACCGAGACTAAAATTTGTTCTCTCATGCTTTTGGACGAAAAAAAAGAAGAGCTTTCCATTCGAAGTGTGTATGGAGGATCTGAACGCTATGTTCGCAAGCCCAATCTCCCCGTTCGCCAAAGTCTTTTGGGGAAGGTGGTGCTGAAAAAAAAGGCCTTACAGGTTTTGGATGTGAAGGAGAGCAAGGCGTACCGTCATCCAGAGATGGCCGAAGAGGAAGGGCTGTGTTCTCTTCTTTCTGTTCCCATGATTTTTCAAGGAAGGGTGATTGGGATTTTGAATGTTTACAGCAATACGCTTCGTCATTTCAGCCAAGAGGAGATAGATGTGCTCTTTGCACTCGCGAGTCTCTCGGCCATGGCGATTGAAAACGCGCGACTTTATGGACATACGATTCGGGCTGAGGAATATTTGCGTCAGCAGGAGCGGTTGGCCATTTTAGGTGAGGTGGCGGCTGAAATTGCGCATGAGATTCGAAACCCCCTCACGGTGATCAAGATGTTGATTCAGTCTATCGAAAATAAATCGCAGGAAACAAAGGAGGGAATGTTTAAAAAAGATGTAGAGGTTGTAGGTGAGAAAATTCGTCACATGGAGCGCATTGTTGAGCGGGTTCTTTCCATGGGTCGCCCGGGTGAAATGTCTTTGGAGCTCACGGATATTCGCAAATGTTTGGACGAAACACTTTCTTTCATGAGATTTCGCTTGGCTCAACAAAGAGTGCATTGGGAAGAAAATTATGAAAGAGGAATTCCCCCTTTAAATTTAGATCGAGGTCTGATCTCTCAAGCCTTTTTGAATATCATCTTAAACGCAATTCAAGCCATGCCTCAGGGAGGTACCTTGAGGGTTTCTCTGAAGAAAAAAGGAGATAAGGCACTCATTCAATTTGAAGACACGGGAGTGGGTATTCCAAAAGAACATTTGGACAAACTTTTTCAGCCGTTCTTTACTTCCAAAAAGGGAGGGACTGGACTGGGTTTGGCCATTGTCCAAAGAATTGTAGAAAGTCATTCGGGTCGGATTTATGTTGAAAGTGAATTGGGCAAAGGCAGTCTTTTTACGATAGAATTTCCGATCAGGTGATTTTTTTTGTTCATCCAGATTAAATATTCACAGCCATATTTGAACATTTGAGTCTTGGATTTGTTTAGTGTTTAGAGTTTAGTGTTTTATTTCGTGTCAGGGGTCAATTACAAATAATAAGCCGACAATGGTGAGGTAATTTTTTTGCAAGGCTTCGAATCACATGGCCACGCAACATGTGATAGAAGGTGGATCTACGGCTACTGCCCACCATCACCGCAGTCACGTTCAATTCTATCGCAGCTTGATAGATGGCTTCCGCGGTATTGTAAGAGACCATCCAAATCGGAATGATCTGAATATTTTTCTCCCGTACTTCCTGAAGAACAAATTTCAAAATTTTAATTCCTTCTTCATTGGGGGCATGTGGGGTATCCCCTGCAAAAAGTCCGGGCCATTCTTCCACATAGACGCAGTAGAGGGCGACGTCTCCAAGGCCCTTGGCGCGAATGATTCCTTCACGGATGAGATTGAGATTGGTCCCACGCAGGGCAATTAAAATCGAAGAAGGGTAAAGCGGTTTTAAATCTATGGCCTGGGCGAGGCTCATCACATCTTTCATTTCTTCTTCTACCAGATTTTCTGAGGCTTGAAAGGCCCGCTCTTGCATCCGTTGTAGCGCAGGAATCCTCTGGAGAAGGTGCATGAACCAATCTTCACGAACGCCGGTCGCGATGAGCATGCCGATGGCCGTCACGGTTCCTCCGAAGAGCGTGGCCAAATCTTTTTCAACAAGGTTGATGGCCCATGCGACAATCACGATTCCTGTGGTAAAAGTTCCAATCCAAAATCCTAAGCCCCGTCTTCCCAGGCCCCATCTCAAAACATCGAGGCTGAGCGATGAAAAAACGAAGGCGCCCAAGAGACCGAAGGCATACATGTCGCCGAGGAGAGCCATTTTCCCTTGTGTCATCAGAATGATAAAAATGGGAAAAAGGGTGGCAATGAAAATAGCAATGTGCGGGGTGTTGAATTTTGAATTTCGGGCCGTGATACCGCTGGGGAGAAAGCCTCTGTTGGCCAGGGCTAAAAAAACATTGTACGTTCCGATGATGGCTGTGTTGGAAGCAAAGAGAAGCAGGGAAGATGCAGTCAACACAACCGCAATTTTAGGCCAAAATCCTCCCGCCACAAAGGCCAGCTCAGAAATAAAGTGTTCACTCTGGGTCGCTTTGACATCCCCAGAAAGCATGGCGATGGCCAAGGTCGTGAGTGTGGGACTGGTTAAAACCATGGTCACGATCACGGCCAGCATTGCCACTCGGGTTGTCTTACGCAAAGGGAATCGAATCGCAGGACTGATTTGACTGATGCTTTCCAATCCTGAAAAGGCGAGCCATGAAGCTGAAAATCCGATCAGAAGTTGATAGAAAGACAAATGATGGTAAATCCCGGACAGGGAGCGAAACATCTCTAGCATTTGTGAAAAACTCATGTGAATGAGGCAAAGTCCAATCACGATGAGGTCAATGGCAAATGCACCTAGGGCCATGACGAGGGCCACCGTTGCGCTTTCTCGAATTCCAATGATGTTCAAGATGGCGAGCACCACCAGACCTGCACAGGCCAGGAGGGTGATATGGACTTCGATGAAAGGAAACACGCTGCTGATATAATGAAAACCGGAGACTGAAGAAATCGCCGTGGTCAAAAAATAATCCACAATGATGAGCATTCCTCCCAGGCATCCCCACATGGGGCCAAAGGCCTTGGTGGTGATGGTCACAACGCCCCCTCCTTCTGGGTTTCGCCAGGCGATTTCTGTGTATTTCAGGGCGAGGAAAATGAAGCCCAAGGTGGTGAGAAGAACGAAAAAAGGGGTCGCATCTTGGACATGGCCGTACAAAAGACCCGGGACATAATAAATAGAGGTCCCAATGTCACAAAAAACAACAGCCCATGCCAAAAGCCAATTCAGTTGTCGTGTATCTCGTGTCGGTTGCATTCAACATCCCCCCCAAAAAAAATCTAAGGGTAGAAGTCTAGCAAGATTGAGGGGGGGATGGCTAGGAGGAAAACAGTCGTGAGTCGTGAGTTGTGAGTAAAAAAATAATGCTTTTCAAACTCACTACTCACGACAGACGACTCACGACTGCTTTTAAAAAACTCACGACTCACCTCTCACCCCTCACAGTTTTTTCATCGTTGTTACTTCTTTACCATCCTGTCAGGAAAACACCACTTGGCGCTTATTTCTTATTCGCGTTCGAGAGAATTTATTTTTAATAATTTGGCATAGAATGTGCTCTCTAGAAAGCCGCAGGCCTTTTTTTGAGATTTCATATTTTTCGATTTTTTTTTTTGACCTTCAGGGGACATTTATTAAAAGAATAGGAGACAGGTCGTGAAACTGATCAAAACGATTATTCAACCTTTTAAGCTTAATGATCTTAAGGATGCTCTTCATAATCTAGGCGTTCAAGGAATGACAGTCAGTGAAGTGAAGGGTTTTGGGCGTCAAAAAGGACATAAGGAGATGTATCGGGGGAGTGAGTACGAGCTTGAATTTATTCCAAAGGTGGAAGTGGAAACAGTGGTGGCGGACGACATGGTGGACAAAGTCATTCAAACCATTTCCGACACGACTCGAACCGGAAAGATCGGCGACGGAAAAGTTTTTGTGATTCCGATTGAGACGGCGGTGCGGATCAGAACCGGTGAAAGAGGCGAAAAAGCTCTTTAGGCAAGAGGCGGTTTAATCAGGTCCATTCTAAAATCTGAAGGAGAGAAGGAGGCGTTATGGCGGTAGGCACAACAAAAACATCGGGCTGGGCGCTGTTTTGGTTTTTGCTAGGATTTGCCCTTTTAGGGACAGCCGGAGTGGGGGGTGGTATGATCAGTTTGCTGGCAGGCTTTGTGGTGATTGTAATTTCAGGATTTATCTTTAAAGCGGCTCGAAAACAGGAGGCGGTATGAGGCTCATTGGACTTGCGTGCGCATTGGGAGGTTGGGTTTTGGCTGTTTCAGGTTTATTGGTAACCTCTTCCAATGGGGGGCGACTTGCTTTTGCTTGTGGTGGGATTGCCTTATCCATTTTTGGGATTCTCGGGGTTTTGAATCGTTATTATTTAAAGCGTGCCATTTGGAAGAAATAAAAAGGAGAGAAAATTTTATGAGAGGGTTAAAACTTAAGGCGCAAATCCTTTTAGCAGTGATCGGGATCGGCACGCTTTTGTCGTGTGCGGCTTCCGTGAAAGCAGGTGCATTAACCGATGAAGACGTGAGCAGTATCAAGGGCCCCGACACATCTGAAATTGCTGCGAAGGGGGATCCGGGGGCCGAGATGACTGGAACGGCGAATGATGTTTCTGTTTCGGATACGAGCAAGGGCTTGTCACTCGCCGATTTGGTGAATCAAGCAGGGCAGAATAAAATTGCCATTAATTTTGTCTGGACCCTGATCACAGGTTTCTTGGTCATGTTCATGCAGGCCGGTTTCGCCCTTGTAGAAACAGGGTTAATCAGGGCGAAAAACGCAAATCATACCATGATGATGAACTTTATGGTGTATGGTTTGGGTCTTTTTGCGTATTACGTCTGCGGCTTTGCCATTCAAATGGGGGGCTGTGCACCCATAGCAAACTTGGGTGGAGTCTATCCCTTGAATCATGAGTTTGCGATTAATCTTTTTGGAAAACCCTGGGCTTTGTTTGGGACCAAAGGATTTTTCTTAAGCGGGACTACCTATGATGTGGGTGTGATGGTTCTTTTCCTATTCCAAATGGTGTTTATGGATACGACCACTACGATTGTCACAGGTTCATGTGCCGAGCGCTGGAAGTATTCTGCGTTTTGCGTTTCCAGCATTGGCTTGGGGGCCTTGATCTATCCATTATTCGGTAACTGGGCCTGGGGCTGTGGCTGGCTTTCTCAACTGGGCGTGAATTTTGGCCTGGGTCATGGCTATTGTGATTTTGCAGGATCCGGCGTAGTTCATGCGGTAGGAGGGATTACGGCTCTCGCGGTGGCCATGCAATTGGGCCCTCGCATTGGAAAATTTAACAAAGATGGAACGCCCAACGCGATTCCAGGGCATGATATTGTTTTGGTGCTCTGTGGATGTTTCATCCTGGCTTTCGGTTGGTTTGGATTTAATCCAGGCAGCACGCTGGGCGCTTCTGGCAACGGCTGTTTGAGGATTGGGAGCGTAGCAGTCAATACCATGTTGGCCGGTTGCACAGGTTCCTTTGGCGCTCTTCTCTACATGTGGATACGCTACGGAAAACCCGATGCCTCTATGGCGGGGAACGGATTGTTGGCGGGGTTGGTGGCCATCACGTCGCCGAGCGGTTTTGTGAATCCCCTGGCCTCAGCGGTGATCGGATGGATTGCAGGTGTTTTGGTTTGTCTGGCTGTAGAATTCTTCGATCGTGTTCCGAAACTTGATGATCCGGTGGGCGCGATGTCGGTTCACGGGGTGAACGGTTTGTGGGGAGTGATTGCCGTCGGACTTTTTGCCGATGGTCGCAGCAATTACGGTGGCAGTTGGAATGGAGTCTCGGGAGGTGTTAAAGGTTTATTTTATGGAGATGCCGGCCAGCTCGTTGCTCAATTGATCGGTGTAGCGACACTTGTCGGTATCATCTTTACTCTGTCCTTCGTCTGGAATTGGCTTGTGGATGTGGTGGTGGGTCAGCGTTCCAGTGCCCAGGCTGAGATGGAAGGGCTGGACATCCCAGAAATGGGAGCACTTTGCTATCCCGATTTCCAACTGAAAGCAGAATAAGGAGGACGTATGGCAGGAACCTTGATTACGTTAATTGGATCCTTGGTTGTTTTCCTTGCCCTGGGTGTTTATAAATCGGGCAGGAGTGTCTTCAGCAAGTAAGGTAAATATGTGATAAAATGGGGCGTGTGGGGAAAAACTCACACGCCCTTTTTCTTGTTATGAAAGTGGATCATGGAACATGGATGGTGGATGTTGGATTCCTTTCTCTCGTTCAAGCTTGTGTAGTCGCCCGATTTATCGGGCAGCCCCATAAATGGGGCGACTACAAAATAAGGGAGGCGAGGTAGGGCGGGGCTTTCATTGCACACGATGACCCCCAAAAGGGTCATTGAAATTAAATTGGAAGCGAAAGTATAAGTGCTTGAGTGTCTGAGTGCTTAAGTTAAAGGGAGAATTTGTTTTTACTTAAGCACTTACGCACTTGTTAACTTAAGCACTTGGTAGTCTTATCTTATGCTCGAAAATGCTTATCAAAAACTTAAAGAGGGATATTTCCAGAGTGCCGTAGAGGCTTTTACAGAATGTCTCGCTCGAGATTCTCTCCAAGCCGATGCCTATCACGGTCGTGCACAGGCCCATTTTCAACTTAAAAATTGGTCTTTGGCTCTTTCTGATTTCACAAAGGCCAAAGAGCTCAAAGAAGAGAACCTTGAAAATTGGATTGGGGTGGCCATGAGCTTGGCGATGGATCACAAAATTTATGAGGCCATAGAAGTGCTGGACACCTTGTTGGTTCATCATCCGAAATATGTCCGTGGCTATATTCAATTGGGCCAGCTCTATTATCGTCTTGGCGTTATCAGAAAGGGGAATGAACAAATGGAAAAAGCCCTTGCCTGTGATCCCTCACTCTCTGAAAGGCGAACGATAGAAAGGCTTCAGAGGGAACAAAAGGAGCTGGACAAAAGACGGTTTTACCGCCCTGATTTTGAGGCCTTGCGTCGGAATAATCAAAACTCTTCTAGGGGCCATTGGTTTGAGAAAGTGAAGAGGTTTTTTGTGAAAAAAAGTTCTTGAAGGGAAAATTCACGAACCCCTTTTTTATTTTTAGCCCCTATCCGAGCAAAATTTGATACCATGTCTCCCCATGAAAACGTTAAGACGCAACATCCCTGTGGCAGAGCCAGACTTAGATTCCCGGGAGCGTGAGAAGGTTTTGGATTGTGTAGAGTCGGGCTGGATTTCCTCCATTGGGACTTATGTGACTCAATTCGAGGAAAGTTTCAGCCATTTTTGCGGCGCTCAATATGGCATCGCCTGTTCCAATGGGACCGTGGCCCTTCATTTAGCGCTTCTGTCTTTGAAAGTGGGGCCTGGCGATGAGGTGATTTGTCCTACTTTATCCTTTGTGGCCACAGCCAATGCCATCCGCCATACCGGTGCAACGCCGGTCTTTGTGGATTCGGAGGCCTTCACTTGGAACATGGATCCCGAAAAAATGGCCGCCAAAATTTCAAGCAAAACCAAAGCCATTGTTGTGGTTCATTTATATGGACATTCTGCGGATTTAAATCCCATTTTAGAATTGGCTCAAAAAAAAGGACTTCCTTTAATTGAAGATGCGGCTGAAGCCCATGGGGCGCTTTATCGGGGGAAGAAAGTGGGGGGGATTGGAACGCTCGGCTGTTTCAGTTTCTATGGTAATAAGGTGATTACGACGGGCGAGGGCGGGATGGTGGTCACACAAGACTCCCATTTGGCTGAGCGCATGAGGCTTTTGAGAGATCACGCGATGGATTCAAAAAGAAGGTATTGGCATACAGAAATAGGGTACAATTATCGCTTGACCAATCTTCAGGCGGCGGTAGGTGTAGCCCAAATGGAAAAGATCGAAAAATTTCTTCAAATCCGCCGGGAGAATGCTAAAATTTATAAACTTCTTTTGAGGGAAGTTTCTGGGTTGACCCTTTTCCCAGAAGCGACCTGGGCTACACCTGTCTATTGGATGGTCAGCGTTTTGGTGGAAGAAGCTTTCGGAATTTCAAGAGATTCCTTGATGGAAAAATTGAAAGAGAAGGGCATTGATACGAGGCCTTTTTTTATTCCAACTCATATGCTACCGTCTCATCGGGAGGAGGGTCCTTATCCTGTTTCGGAATCCCTTTCCAAAAAAGGGATGAATCTTCCTTCCTCTACGAGGCTCACGCAAGAGGACATTGAATATGTGGTTCAAACCATTCAGGAAATTCGCGAGGGCTAAAATAGTATGAAAGAAAGTTTGTCCATCATCCTTCCAACCTACAACGAGCGCGAAACCATCTGCCGCTTAATTCAAAAGATTTTGGAAGTGATCTCCTCCATGAAATGGGATGCTCAGGTCATTGTGGTAGATGATTCCAGCCCGGACGGAACAGCCCAAACCATCAAAAAGACCTTTTATGAAAATCCAGCCGTTCAACTCATCGTTCGCAAAAATAATCCCAGCTTAGGGGCCTCTGTTGGGGAGGGAATTCGTGCGGCAAGCAAGGATTATGTTCTCATCATGGATGCAGATTTTAATCATTCCCCCAGTGACATTCCTCGGCTTTGGTCTTGCATCGAACGGGCCACCTTGGTGAATGGCTCCCGATTTGTTCGTGGGGGTGGGATGGAAAAAGCCCGCTTGAGATATTTGGGCAGCCGAGTTTTTAATCTTATTTGCAGGGTGATTTTGGGGCTCCATGTCACAGATATTTTAAGTGGATTTTTGCTGGTCCGGAGAAAAGATTTGCTCAGCTTAGATTTAAATAAAATTTTTGTAGGCTACGGCGATTTTTCAATTCGCTTGCATTATGCAGCGAAGAAAAAGAAATGGTCTGTCGTGGAAATCCCTGTTCACTATCCTCAACGGTTTGGCGGCCGCTCCAAAACCCGCTTCTGCAAACATGCCTGCCAATATTTGGGCGCTGCCTTAAAGGCAAGATTGTTCTTATAAGAGAACGGCCGTTCGTCTCTCGTCAAGGGCGGGCCTCCACTTCGATTCCCCTATAGCTTTTGAGTGCCATGAGCTCTTAAGGTTTTTAGGTGGTTTAAGAATGATAAGGGAAAAGTGCCAGGGGGGGGAGTCGAACCCTCGACCTAGGCCTTATGAGAGCCCCGCTCTAGCCATCTGAGCTACCCTGGCTTAAAAAGAAGGGTTTAGGGTATAGGGTTTAGGGTATAGGGCATAAGGAATTTGATTAAATAAAATCCTTATTTCCCTAAGCCCTACACCCTATACCCTAAACCCTGTTTTAAAAATTAGCGGGGGTTGGATTTGAACCAACGACCTTCGGGTTATGCATACCACTACAGCTTTCGCTGCGTCTCTCAGAGAATTTCTGAGAGCTTTGTGGTCTGGACTTTCTCTTCACCCTTTCTACAAAATAGAGGAGGGTGCCTGCCGTCAAGTCTCTACGCCTTCTCCGACGCATGTCAGAGCTTGGTTCGGGATTACCCCGCACGTGGCTTCCCCGAGTTTGACAGGTGATCTCAGATAAATTTCTTTATCTGAAGCCCACTGAAAAATAAGATTCCAAGCATCGCGATAGTTTGCGGAACTAGGTTTTCGCTGTCGCTTGTTCGTTTCGACCATGTGAATTTCACTACCATAGTCGATGAATACGGCTATAGGAAAGACATAAAACAAATTAAGGTCAGCCAAAAAAACCAGGGCGAAATCAAAATCTACAGCCTGATAAGGCTGCCTCAACATGACCCTACGATTTGTTTTCGTTCGGCGATTATCGACTACATAATTCCCAGAAGGTTTATCAAACCATGCTGTTTTGACCTGAATCTTGACTAAAGTTTCCTCTATGTCAAAGACAAGATCATATGGAAGCCGATCGCCAACGGGTTTCAGAACACCCCAACCACGCTTCAGTGCTTCGAGTGTGGCTGCTTGTTCTGCAATGTCTCCCTTTAGCTTGGTACTCAAATGAATCTCTTTCTTGAGCCCGACGAGCTACCAGGCTGCTCTACCCCGCAGTATGTAAATCGCACATACTATATCCTAGGATATGTGCAAACTCCAGATTTTTTTGTGATTATTTTTTTTTAGGAGATTCAGAAGATTCGGGGGCAGGCTCTTCGCAATAAAGAAGCCGGCTACAGTGTTCACAGACGTGGAAGGATTTCCCTGCCTTTGCGACAATGGAGGTGCCCGAAGCGGCGGCGAGAAAACAGCCTTGACAGACTCCATTCACAAGTCGGACAATCGCATTTTTATAGCGCTTCTTTGCACGATCATAGGAGCGGATAAGTTCCATGGGGATCCCCATGCGATTGTTGGCCAACTCTTGAATCAATTCCAGATGGAAGGCCTTGGCCTCTTTGCGCAGGGCCTCTTCGATTTCTTGTATTCTCAGAAGAGATTTTACTTTTGAACTCATCGGGGAATACTATAATGAGATTAAGACAAGAGATCAAGATGAAAGCGTTCGTTTCTGTGGTTAAAAAAATTTTAGGGGTCATTGGTCAATATCATCTTCTTTCAAAAAAAGATAGAGTTCTCATTGCTGTTTCGGGTGGAACGGATTCCATGGCACTTCTTCATGTTTTGTTGGAATTAAGAGAAATTTTTGAATTAGAACTGGCGGTAGCCCATTTGAACCATCATCTACGTGAGCATGCCTCCCTTGATTTAGAATTTGTTCGGCGTGAAGCAGAAATGCTCAAGCTTCCTTTTTATGGGGGAAGTGAAGATGTGAAATTAATTTCTAAGAATGAGGGTCTGTCCCCGGAAGAAGCGGCTCGAAAGGTTCGTTATGAATTTTTGAAAAAGGCGGCTTCTTCTTTTGGGGCTCAGAAAATTGCGGTGGCTCATACCCAAAATGATCAGGCAGAGACGCTTCTCTTGAGAATGGTCAAGGGAACAGGGGGAGAAGGTTTGAGGGGAATGAGGTTTTCTCGGCCGCTTGATTCTTACATTTTAATTCGTCCTTTGCTCGATATTTCTAAAAAGGAATTGAAAAATTTTCTCCAGAAAAAAAATATTTCTTGGCGAGAAGATGAAAGCAATCAGGAAATGGCATTCTTGAGAAATAAAATTCGGCACTCTTTGATGCCGTTTCTTGAAAAGGAATTTAATCCGGTCATGGTTGAGAGTCTTTGTCGTTTGGCATCGATTTTGGACGAAGAAAATGAATTCTTAAATAGAGCCCTTGAGAAGGTTTTTTTGAAATGTAAAAAAAATGAGAGCGGATTATCTTTAGATCTAAAATTTTTTCTCTCACTAGAGATGGCGCTTCAACGCCGGTTGATTCGAAAACTGTTTTGGCAGTTTTCATTAGGCAAAGATTTGTCTTATACCTTGGTTGAAGAAATCCTGTCTTTTTTGAAAAATGCCCAGTCAGGGAAAAAATGGGATTTGCTTGAAGATGTGGAATTAAGAATTGAATTTGATCGTTTCTGGATAGGGCCGATTCATTGTAAACAAACGTTTAGCTTTGAGAAAATCAGAGTACCAGGAGAAATTTCTTGGGAGATGGGGACTTGGTCTTTCAAGATGGTCGCTCAATTATCTTCCCAGCTTCACAATCAAGAAAAGAAAAATTTCCCTGAAATTTATAAGAATCTGTCTGAACGTAAACCGATAGAGCTGGTTGAATATTTTGACGCAGCGCAAGTGGGCCCAGAAATTCAGATTCGATCTTTTGAACCCGGGGATGTTTATGACCCTATTGGACTCCATGGCTTTAAAAAGCTGAAAAAGATTTTCATTGATGAAAAAATTCCTTTGCGGGATCGTCTCCAAATCCCCCTTTTTCTTTCTCGAGGCAAGATTTTTTGGCTGACGGGCTACCGTATCTCAGAGTCTTTTAAAGTCGGATCCAATCAGAACGCTATTTTAAAGATTTCTTTGGAGATAAAGAAGGGCTGCTGAAAAAAATTAAAATCCCATCCGCTACGCTATCCGCATATTCTCTGAATATGCTTTTATAGGGTCTCCCTTGAAAGGTCTTTTCTCCTTCGTAGTCGCCGGCCAAGATGCGGTCTCGCACCAAAATATTGTTTTGATAATAGGGCTCTAAATAAATCACGGGGCCTGGAAAGAGGCGGTTGGCCGCGAGGTTTCTTGCGTAAAGATAGGGGTTTTCGTTGACGCGGTAATATTGGGGGCTGGGGCTGTATTCGACGTAGGGGAGTTTTGTGTCCTCGGCCATTTTTTTTGCGATCGCATCCGACAGGATTAATTCGATCTTATGAGATCCCTCGAGCAATTTTGAGAAAAGTCTGAATCTCTCTTCTTCCTCTTTTACTTCACTAGCCCCGTAGCTACCATGTGTGAAAATCACCAAGCGATTGTCCTCGACCCAAGGATTTTGGGGTGTGGCAGGGGCTGCATTGAAGTGAAGGCAGAGCGTAAAATCAGGACGGATTCTCTTGGCTCGTTCGGCTCGGGCCTTGATCTCAGCCTTTCGATAGAAAAGCCTTTCCGTTTCTTTTTGAATCGCCCATTTCAAATTTTCGCCAACGACAGGTGAAATTTGACTTCCACAAATTTTCTTCTCCGCTTCTTTCCTAAAATCCTTCGGCCTTTTGTGCGTGACGGGTTCAAAATTTTCTTTTGTTAAATAAACTCTCGCGCCGAGGTCAGTCAGGCGTTTTTTTAAAAGAAGCGCCGTTTTGAGATTGAGATCTGCCTCTTGAATCGGCTCATGATTTTCCACACGGAGAATCCTTTCCTCCATTTCTGCGTAAGCTCCTCCAATGTGTCCGGGGTCCAGAAGGATTTTCAAGCCCTTTAAAGGACGTGCCGAAGAACGCCCTCGCAAGAATTCTATTTTTGTGGCAAAGTTGCGAATCGTTCTCTTAGAGGAGGTGTTTTTTGCTAAAAAAAGTCTGAAAACCGCAGGTTTTGTTTTTTGATCGTTTCGGAAAATGTCTACGTATTGAGAGGTGACGTGAAGGTAATGGTAAATGCTTCCATCCTGGGAATAAATTTCAATCGCGTCCCAAAATTCTTTTTCCGTGAGCGTGTCGTGGTATTTTTCCAAGCGATCCCAACAGATTTTAGGCACGATTTGGGCAGAAGAGAGAAATGGAGAGAAAAGAGCGGTTAAAAAGAAGAAAACAATAATCCATTTTTCTTTTTGACGGGATATTTTTAGCATTATTTTAGTGATTTTAAAATTTTCAATTTCCAGATATGATATGCCATTTATCGTCCATAGGAAAGGAGTTCGTCTTGTATTACCCCATTTTTCTTGATTTAAAAGGTAAAGATTGTGTGATTTTTGGAGGAGGAGAGATTGCCTATCGAAAGACAAAATCTCTTATTGATTGCGGTGCAAGAGTTTCCGTTTATGCTCCTGAAGCAATCTCTGAAATAGAGGTTTTGGCGCACGATGGCAGAATCATTTTCGAGAAGAAACAATATGAACCGGATGATTTGGTCGGGGCTTTTCTCGTGATTGCTTCTACCAACCAGGGGGATGTGAATGCTGCTATTTCAAGAGAGGCCCAGGAGAGAGGACTTTTAGTGAATGTGGTGGATGATCCAGAGTTTTGCAATTTTATTGCTCCCAGCATCTTACGTCGAGGGAAATTGGTTATTGCGGTTTCAACCGAGGGGACAAGCCCTGCGATGGCAAAAAAGATTCGAGAAGATCTGGAGAGAAATTTTGGGCCTGAATATGAAATTTTTCTGGAGGTGATGGACGCTTCTCGGAAAAAAATTCAAGAGCGATTGCCCGATGAAGCGGCCCGCAAGGCTTTTTTTACGGATTTAATTCATTCGGATTATTTGGAACGCACTCGCTCTGGCTGGACGCGCGAAAGGCTGAGAGAGGCGATTGAGAAAAAATTGGAGCATTTTGTGACGCATGACATTTGATAATGCTTTCTTTTTAGGAACGCTGTTTCTTTACTTTGCGGCTCTTGCCTCGTATGCCGGATTCCTTTTCTCAAATCGGGTTGTTTTAAATAGGTGGGCGGTGCGTGCTTTGATGCTGGGTTTTGGTTTTCATACGGTTTCGTTGATTCGGCAAGTTTTTGAGCTCTTTCAATCGTCTGCAATGAATCTTTTTGCTGTGCTGATTCTTTTCTCTTGGTCTCTGGTTCTTTTGACGCTTCTCATTCAATCCAGAGTTCGCATGCGCATGGTGATGGGAATTGTCCTGGTGCTAGTTTTAGCGTTGGGAGGCATTTTCTTCGGACTTCCTCGATATTTTGATAAGGCCATTCCCTCTTTTAATGCCTTTTGGTTTGGCACGCACGTTTTATTTTCTCTTTTGGGTTATGCTGCGTTTGCTCTTTCTTTGATTTGCGGTCTTTTGTATTTGTTCCTGGAACGTCAACTCAAATTAAAGAGTACAAACTCTTTTTTTTACCGGTTACCCCCTTTAGAAAGTCTTGAACTGATGGCCTTTCGCTCTCTGTGGGGAGGTACACTTTTATTGGGCTTGGGGTTGGCGAGCGGCCTTTTATGGGCTCGGTGGGCAGGCTTGCCGCTCAGTTTTAGAGATCCTAAAGTGTCTGCTGCTATCATCACCTGGCTGATTTATGCGGTCATTCTTTATGTGAGATTCACGGCTCGGTGGCGGGGAAGAAAAGTAGCTTATCTGTCTCTTGTTGGTTTTTTAGCGGTTTTGATTACCTTTTTCGTGATGAATTATTTTTCAAAAGGTCATGGTTTTTTCTAGGAATTCGAAAATGGGAAAAGTCGAAACAAATATTCAGGTGATTGGGCTTAACCATCGAACCGCTCAGGTCCAGACGCGGGAACGTCTCGCTTTTACCAAAGCCCAGGCAACCGCTTGTCTCGCTCGGGTTCGGGAAATGGGATTGGCCGACGAGGCTGTCATCCTTTCCACCTGTAATCGAGTCGAGCTTTATCATGTTTGGGACCGCTCTGATTCTTACGAGAGTTTGTCTCAATTTTTGAGTCAATTTCATCAGGTCAGTCTTCCTGATTTTGAGAAGTCACTTTATTTTTATAGAGATGATGAAGCGGTTCGTCATTTGTTTCGTGTGGCTTCGGGTTTGGACTCCATGGTGGTGGGAGAAAAAGAAGTTTTGGGCCAGGTGAAAAAGGCGTACTTCTTGGCGAGCAGCACAGGAGCGACGGGCCCTCTCCTGAATGTGCTCTTTCAAAGATCTTTTTATGTTGCGAAGCGTTTACAAAATGAGACCACGCTTCATTCGGGGAGCATTTCTGTGAGTTCTGTGGCAGTTCAATTGGCCCAGATGATTTTTGGAGAATTAAACACGAAAACCATTTTACTGGTGGGTGCTGGAAAAATGAGTGAGCAAACTGTTCAGAGATTGGTGGAAAGAGGGGTGAAGGGCATGATCGCTTCCAATCGTTCTTATGAAAAGGCTCAGGCTCTGGCTCAAAAATTTGAAGGTCAGGCGGTCAGATTAGATGAGATTCATCAAGTGGCTCGAGATGTGGACATTGTCATCAGCTCAACGGCGGCGCCTCATTTCATTCTGCATCAAAATGAAGTGTCCGGGTGGATGAAAGAGCGCAGACAAAGGCCTCTCTTGATGATAGACATTGCGGTTCCTAGAGATATTGACCCAGAAGTGAACAGACTCGATAATGTTTATCTCTATAACATTGATGATTTAAAGGCGGTGGCCGATCAGAATTTTAAAGAGAGATTGAAAGAACAGGAAAAAGCAGATTCTCTGGTGGAAAGTGAAGTAAAACGTTTTATGGACCGGATGATTAAGTACAAGTCAGTTCATTAAGTTTTTTTAAATCTGACAGTACTTAAGAGTACGGAAGCTTAAAATTATGATTAAAAAAAATAATACATGTAGGATTTGATAGGCTCTCTTAAGTATGAAAAAGAATTGGATCATCGCCACACGGGGCAGTAAATTAGCACGTTGGCAGGCGGATTGTGTGAGGAAAGTCCTGCTTGAACATTTTCCAGATCTCTCCATTCGTTTGAAAATAGTGAAGACAGCAGGAGACAAACTTCGCTCTAATAAATTATGGGAGATGGGTGGTAAAGGGGTCTTCACAAAAGAAATTGAAGAGGCTTTGAGGATTCGCGAGGCAGATTTGGCTGTTCATAGCTTGAAGGATTTGCCAACGGATTTGGATGAGGTTTTTACGATTGGGGCCATTCCTTTTCGGGAATCTGCAAACGATGTTTTAATCTCAAAAGATCATGTACATTTTGAAAATCTTCCGCCAGATTCGGTGATAGGAACTTCGAGTTTTCGTCGCCAAGCCCAGATTTTAAAAATGAGACCCGATTTGAAAGTTCAGGAAATCAGAGGAAATGTTTCAACCCGTATTAAAAAAGTTTTAGAAGGGGTTTTTGACGCGGCAGTGGTGGCGAAGGCAGGCATGGTGCGCCTGGGATTTGAAGAATGGATCACAGAGGAATTTGATTTTGATCAAATGCTTCCGGCGGTCGGGCAAGGCGCTTTGGCGGTCGAGATTCGATCTGATGATGAAGAAGTGCAAGAGCTTTTACAACCTCTTCAAAATGAGGATCTTTTTTTTACTACTTCTGCAGAAAGGGCTTTTTTAAAAGCGATGGGAGGAGGTTGTCGTTTGCCCCTGGCGGGTTATGCGGAAATTCAAGGGGATGAAATTTTTTTGCAAGGACTGGTTGCGAGTGTGGATGGAAGTCAAATGATTCTGGATCAAATGACAGGTTTGAAGAGCGACTTTGAGATGATCGGAAAAAATTTAGCGAAAGAGATGTTAAACAAGGGCGCAAAAGAAATTTTACAGGCGTTATAAATTTCAATATTTAGAAAGCGGAAAATGAACGGAAAAGTTTATCTGGTTGGAGCAGGGCCAGGAGATCCAGGGCTTTTAACCCTGAAGGGGTGTGAACTTCTTCAGACGGCAGACGTTATTGTCTACGACGCCCTTGTTTCTCCCAAAATTTTGAAATGGGTTCGACCCAATGCGGAATTGATTGATGTGGGAAAAAGAGGCGGAAAACCTTCTTTCTCACAAGAAAAAATCGAAAAAATTTTATTGGATGAGGCGCAAAAAGGAAAAAAAGTGATTCGTCTTAAAGGGGGGGACCCTTTTATTTTTGGCCGAGGGGCAGAAGAGGCCCTTTCTCTTGTAAAGCGCGGGATTGCCTGGGAAGTGGTTCCAGGTGTGACATCCGCCATTGCTGCTCCTGCTTATGCGGGAATTCCCCTGACCCATCGGGAGTGTGCTTCGACGGTGTCTTTTATCACAGGTCAAGAAGATGTGGCTAAATTTGATTCCAAAATTAACTGGGATGATTTGTCGAAAGGTGAGCGAACACTTGTTTTTTTAATGGCCTTTTCCAATTTAAAAAATATTGTTGATCAATTGATTAAAAAAGGGTTATCTCCCGAAACTCTTTGCGCCATGATTATGTGGGGGACTTGGACAAAGCAAAAAACAGTTGTCGGAAATTTATCGAATATTGTGCAAAAGGTAGAAGAGGCTCAATTAGAATCTCCTAGCGTTTTTGTGGTGGGGTCTGTTGTTAAGTTACGCAATGAACTTAATTGGTTTGAGAAAAGTCCTCTTTTCGGAAAGCGAGTTTTGGTCACCCGCTCTCGGGAACAGGCGAGTACGCTTGTTGAAACATTGGGACAGTTGGGAGCCGAACCCATTGAATTTCCGACCCTTAAGATTTTACCTCCTGAAGATTGGAGTTTGATCGATGAAGCGATTCAAAAAATAAATAAGTTTAACTGGATTGTTTTTACCAGTGTGAACGCAGTTAAAATTTTTCTGGATCGCTTGCCTTTTTTAGATAGAGATATTCGAGATTTAAAAGGTGTTAAAATAGCAGCCATTGGAGAAGTGACAAAAAATGTTCTAAAAAACTATCATCTGAAAGTGGATTTATGCCCTTCTGAATTTGTTTCAGAGGCTTTACTAGATGCTTTTCAAAGAGAAATTAAAATTTTGGGTCAGCGTTTTCTTTTGCCCAGGGCCCAAGGAGCAAGGGTGATTCTCTCTGAAGGTTTGGAAAAAGCAGGTGGCCAAGTGACGGACCTTGTACTTTACCGAACAGTGAACGCCCAAAATGGAAAGGCTTCTTCTTTTTTTGATGAGATTTTAGAAAATGGTTTAGATTGGGTCACTTTCACCAGTTCTTCTACGGTGAAGAATTTTGTTCAGGCCGTGGGAGATCGTTTAAATGAAGTAAAGGGACGTTTTAAAGTGGCTAGCATTGGCCCTGTCACTTCCGAAACGGCTGGGAGCCTGGGAATTAAAGTGGATTTGGAAGCCAAGGTTCACACCATTCCTGGCTTGGTGGAGGCAATGCTTGCACATGAAACATCTTGAAATTGGAAAATTTGACATTCAGGTGGTTTCTGATGGGAACTTCCTTTTGGATGGAGGGACGATGTTTGGTATGCTCCCCAGAGCCATCTGGTCTAAATTTATTACAGTGGATCAAAACAATATGTTTCCCTGGGCGACGCATTGTTTGCTTGTTTCAGATGGTAAGAAAAAAATATTGATTGAAACGGGTGTGGGTTCAAAATTAAATGAGAAGAAAAGACAGATTTATGGTCGAAGTTCAGAAAATAAATTTCAGAAAAATCTGAAATTGTTAGGTGTGAGTTTTGATGAGATAGATTATGTTGTTACCACCCATCTTCACATGGATCATTGTGGAGGCTTTACAGATGAGGAAAATGAAAAATTAAAGCCGCGTTTTCCAAAGGCAAAATATTTGATTCAGAAAAAGGAATGGAATGCTGCGACGCATCCAAATCGTCTCACGCGAGGGACTTACTGGGTTGAGAATTTCTTGCCCGTATTTAAAGCCGGTCAGGTGGAGTGGTTGGAGGGGGATGCTGAGATTTTTCCAGGGATAAAAGTTTTCCTTACGGGGGCTCATTCAGAAGGCCATCAAGTGATTCAAATTTCTTCGCAAGGAAAAACTCTTTTTTGCCCGGGAGATCTGATCCCCAGTCATTGGCATTTGAGACAGACTTGTGTGTGTGCTTATGATTTGTCTCCGGTGGGGGTCATGCAAGAAAAAACACGTTGGTTGGAAAGAGTGATGAAAGAAAATTGGATTCTTCACAGTTATCATGATGTGGAAATGGTTTTTGGTCGTGTCTCTCTAGAGAGGGAAGATTTTGTTGCTAAACCGCTAGAATAAATCAATGATGGGAATTTTCAATGACCCATTTCAAATTACAAATGAATGATCCAATTTCCAATTTCCAATGACTCAAGATTTGGGAAGTTGGTCATTGCAAATTGGGAATTAATTTATAATTTGTTTATTGGTAATTTGTCATTTGTTTTGATAGCTGGTTTGTATAACGAGAGGAATATATGTTTCCCATTCATCGTCCGAGAAGATTAAGACAAAGTGAATGCTTGCGAAGATTGTTGAGAGAGACCTCTCTTTCACGAGATCATCTCGTTTATCCTCTCTTTGTAAGACCTGGACATAAGGTTCGCAAAGAAATTTCTTCCATGTCAGGCATCTTTCAATTTTCCATTGATTCCCTTTTGAAAGAAGTAGAAGAGGTGAGTAAACTTTCTATTCCTGCGATTCTTCTTTTTGGCATTCCAGAGTCGAAAGATGAAAAAGGCAGTTCCTCTTACCAGAAAGAGGGGATTGTTCAAAAAGCGGTTCGAGCGATTAAAAAAGAATTTCCTGATTTAGCTGTCATCACCGATGTTTGTTTATGTGCTTATACCATCCATGGACATTGCGGGGTCGTTAAAAGACAGAAGTCAGAAGACAGAAGTCAGAAGTCAGAAGTTTCTATTGATAATGATGAAACATTGCCACTTTTACAGAAAATGGCGCTCTCTCATGCGCAAGCAGGGGCTGATATGGTCGCGCCGAGTGCGATGATGGACGGGATGGTCAAGAGACTTCGAGAAGGTCTTGACGGAAATGGCTTTGAACATCTTCCCATCATGTCGTATTCCGCAAAATTTGCTTCCCATTTTTATGGGCCCTTTCGGGATGCGGCTGAATCTCCTCCTCAATTTGGAGACCGCAGAGGTTATCAAATGGATTTTGCCAATGGACAAGAAGCTCTCAGAGAGGTTGCTCTGGATATTGAAGAGGGTGCCGATATTGTCATGGTGAAACCGGCTTTAGCGTATTTGGATATTATTCGAAGAGTGAAAGAAAAATTTTCCATCCCCGTTGCCGCTTATCATGTGAGCGGAGAGTATTCTATGGTGAAGGCAGCGGCTCAAAAAGGCTGGCTCAGCGAAAAAGAAATCGTCATCGAAATTCTCACTTCCTCCCTCCGGGCGGGTTCCCAAATTCTGATCACCTATTGGGCCAAGGACATCGCCGGTTGGTTGAAATGATTTTTAGTTCCTTCAAGCTTTTTTATAAAGCGAAAATTTCCTCGAATATGAATGTATTCAAGAAAAAGCAGCATCAGGCTTGCCAAAATCAGGATGGTTTTCAACAGATTTTTCATCGTAGAATGATTGCTTTACCTCGTTAGGAGATGAATGTGTTTCTTCCCACAAAGTTAAAATTTCTTGCTTTAATCTTCGATTGTACAAAGCAATGAACGTGCACTCGATCATGAGCCCAATCATGATGATGGGCATAAGGATTTGATATGTTTTCTCCCATCGTTTCATTTTTTGAGATTTTCCCCGGGTAATACTTTTAAAATTCGAGTTGAGATATGAGGCATGACAGAAATCTTTCCTGCATGTGCGGGAATCAAAATAAAATCCCCTTTTTGAAAGGATTCGCTTTCTATTTCTCCTTCTCCTTCCAAAATAATCCATACTTGAAAAAAGAGAGGTGAAATTTCTTCCGCTTCTTCTTTAATATATTTTTTTTCGGAAACTTTGAAATAAGGACATTGAACCCATGTTTGATTAGATCGGGCTTTTTGATAAAAAGGAATTTTTCCAGATGACTTGAATTCAATGACATGGATCCCTTGATCCAAATGAAGCGCTCGAGGTTTCCCGTCGGATCCGACTCTTCCCCAATCGCTCAGACGGTAGGTGAGGTCTGAGTTTTCCTGTATCTCAATCACCATATTTCCTTTGCCCAGGGCATGCACAGTTCCTGCAGGCAGAAAAAAAACATCCCCGGCTTGGGTGGGATAAATTTGAAGGCATTTAAAAATTTCTTTGGAATTTAATGCCTTTCGAAAAGTATCTCGCGAAATCCCTTTTTTAAGTCCACAATAATTTTGGGCTCCTTTTTTGCTCTCAAGGACATACCACATTTCTGTTTTACCGGGGTCTCCTTTTTCATGAAGCTCGGCATAGGCGTCCGAGGGATGCACTTGCAGGCTCAAGTCTTCTTGGGCATCGATGATTTTAAAAAGGAGGGGGAAGCGACGGGGGATCTTTGTAAATGAATTTCCGAGCAGAGCCTCGCCCAGGGTGTTCATGAGTTCATGAAGAGATTGACCTTGAAAGGGCCCGTTCTGAACGCATGTTTGATCTTCTGAGCGGTCGCAAATTTCCCAAGATTCTCCGATTTTCTGGCCGGGTGGGAGAGGTCGCCCCAAAATTTTCTCCAAATTCCTCCCGCCCCAAATTTTTTCCTTGAGAAGAGGTATAAATTTAAAAGGGTAAAGTGTTTTATTCATAGTAATTTCAATGATCTTTCGAGATCATCGTGTGCGATGAAAGTTCTTCCCATCGTGTTTTTTTGTAGTCGCCCGATTCATCGGGCAATCCATGCAAGGGGCACACGGCAGCCCCATAAATGGGGCGACTATAAGGGTGATTTTCATCCCCCCTTTGTGCCGACCTCAGTCGGCATGAATGTTTCATAGCAATGTGATTATATAAGAAAAAATCAGCCAGAGGTAGATTTCATGAAAGAAAAAGAGTTCTATCGTTTGTGGGAGGAGAATAGTCTTCTTTACGGGAAAAACCATTTAAGAATACATCATGAGCCCTATTTGATTTCTTCAGAGCAATCTTCCTTCTTTCGAAAGTCAGTTGAATTTCTTCAGGGCTTGATTGAAAAAGTGACAGGCCTTTTTATCAATGAGAAGTTTAGAGACATTCTCAAATTTGACCCTCGGCTCTTGGATTTGATTCTGGCCGATCCAGGCTATTCCATGGCTTGTCCGATTGGCCGATGGGACAGCTTCTTTGATGGAAAAAATCTTCAATTTCTAGAATTAAATACCGACGGAACCTCTGGCATGGCTTATGTGGAAGAGCTAGACTCGCTTTATCAAAAGAAATTCCCTTCCAACAAAAAAAGTTATCCCTGTGAATTCAAAAAAAAGGTTTTGGATGTGCTTTTAAATTGCTTTCAGGAATGCCGTCAGCGTCGCGTTGAAAAACCTCAAATCGCTATCGTAGATTGGGAAAATGTGTCCACTCGGCCTGAGCAAGAAGTCCTGTCTTTTTATTTCCAAAACCAAGGGTATTCTTCCATTTTAGCAGATCCGCGATCTCTTTCTTATGATGGGCACATTCTCTCAAAAGAGGGGTTTCGCATTGACCTTATATATAGGAGGGTGGTCACTGGAGAGTATCTTGAGGCGTGGAGTGAGGTCAAAGCGATGACACGGGCCTATTTGGATCAAAATGTCTGCATGATGGGCTCTCTTCGATCTCAAATCGGTTTTGATAAAAGGACACTGGCCATTTTGTCTGATCCAATGTTCGATACGTATTTTACTTCTGAAGAGAGAGCGTTGTGCGCTCGACACATCCCCTGGACGAGGGTTTTGAAAGAAGGGGAAACCGTTTTCCGAGGGGAAAGATTTAGCATTCCAGAGAATTTGGTCAAAAATCAGAGTTTATTCATTCTCAAACCGTCTGATCTCAATCGAGGGCGCGGGATCGTTTTTGGATCTCAAGTTTCTGCTGTAAAGTGGGAAAAGGAGGTCAAACGAGGTTTGGGCCGGAATTATGTTGTTCAGGAGCAATTACCCATGCCCCGATGGAAAGACGACTGGGGCTTTCATCTGGGTCATTTTGTCTTTGGAGGGAAATTATCGGGCTGGATGTGCCGCATCAGCCATGACTTCATTTTAGGAGATACCTCGGATGAGCGATTGATCCCTTGCCTCAGTACCAAAAGGAAAGAATGAGCGTGCCCAAGAGCAGAATCACCCCTGACAGGACCATGATGACCAGATCCCTTCCGAAGAAATGAATCGTCTTAGATCCGTACATCAGGCATAGGCCTAAAACCATCATGAGAGACAGCCAAATCATGGAGAAAATGTTCCAGGACCAGGATAAAGGCACATTGCCCCAAAGGCATAACCTTAAAGTGCAGGAGGGGAGCCATAGCGTACCTGCGCACAAACTCCCCCAATAAAGAAAATTCCGAACGCGTTTTTTTAGCGCAATCAAAAGTGACACCGCGAGAAGTAGAATAGATATCCCTAAATCCAGTAAAATAGACATGTGGATAACACTTGCCTTTTTCGACCTCAAACTTGTTTGTTTCAAAGAATGAAAAACTCTCCTCTCATTTTTTCCTTTATGAGAGGAGAGCTTTGAAAATCTTTTGAGGTTCTATTAAATCAGACTTTTGCCCATTCTCCACCTTGTTTTTTGATTTTAGAACTTCATTCGAGATCATTTTTTAGTTCTAGAGCAGAAATTTTTTTTAGAAAGTTGTAGCAACTGAAAATTTTGAGGTGATTAAGAGAGAATGCATAGAATCTAAAAAGTTGTAGGTCATCTCAAAGAAAATTTTGATGTGCTGAGGAGGAAAAATATTTTTTTTCGAAGTTATGCGACAAAAGAAAGGAAAATTTTATTTTGAGAATTTTTTCGAGAGCGTTTTTTAAAATACTCAGATAATTTTTTATCGTAACTTATTCTTAAAGAATATGTTATGAATAATATTTTTTTGAAGTTTCTGAGATCATCCTTCTTCCTCACGAAAGCATGAAGCTCTTCCTCCATTTCATAAAATTTTTTACAACTTTTTGATTTTTCTTTCTCACAAGCTCGGGACACCATTCAAAATTTTTATTTTTCTCAAGAACAATGCCAAGATGTTTCAAAAAATATTTTTTCTTTGAGTGAAACATCATTTTTTCTTTCGTTTGTTTGAACGAACGAGAAAATTTATAAATGAAGCGGCGTCTGTAAATGGGTCTCAACATACAACAAGAGTTTTTAACCTCTCAGCTTCCCTGAAATAAGTGGAGAGCTCCCCTCTTAATTTTAAGAGGGATGGGGGAGTTGATTTGTGTTTTGATATTTATTTGAAGCAAAACGCCCTGTGAATAAGCTGTGGATAAGTTGTGGAATACAGGATTGTTCAAATATGAGCTTCGAGTCGGCTAAAATCCCCCCAGAATTTGGGGTAGGATTTATTGACACACGAGGGATTTTGGATGATGATGCCTGGAATTTTGAGACCAGCGATGGCAAAACTCATGGCCATGCGATGATCGTTGTATGTTTTAATAGAGGCTCCGTTCAGTTTTGAGCTTCCAGAGATGGACAGATCATTCTTTTTAAGCTCTACCTCTCCTCCCATTTTTCTTAATTCGGTGGTGAGGGCTTCTAGGCGATCGGTTTCCTTTATTTTAAGATGACCGATGTTTCGAATCACCGTTTTCCCCTGGGCAAAAAGGGCCACAATGGCCAATGTTTGAACCATGTCCGGCATGTCTTTCATGTCTACTTCAGTGCCGCAAAGAGGAGCCCCCGTTATTTCTATCCAATCTGTTCCTTTTTCCAAGCGACATCCCATTTGCTCAAGAATATCTACGAAGTGGACATCTCCTTGGACACTTGAATAGGGCAAATTTGTCACTTTTGCTTTTCCGCCTGTCAGGGCTGCAGCGGCAAAAAAATAAGAGGCATTTGAGGCATCTCCTTCAATCGAGTAGTAACGAGGCTTGTATTTCTGAGGGGCTTTGATTTTAAAGCGCCGATAATCCTTGCGTTCGACTTCCACACCAAAGGTCTTCATCACAGACAACGTCATGTCCACGTATGGCTTTGATACCAACTCCCCTTTGATGTCAATTTGAAGAGACTCTTGGGCATAAGGAGCGGCCATGAGAAGGCCTGAGAGATATTGGCTTGATTTTTCTCCCATGAGCGTGGTTTTCCCGCCTTTGAGTCCTTGGGCTTCGATGATAATAGGAGGAAACTCCTCTTTCAATTCACTGCGGCATTCTATTTTAAGGCGATGGAGGGCGTCCAAAAGATCGCCAATAGGCCTTTCCCTCATTCTTTCATCTCCGTCCAGAATGTAAGGACCCTGACCTAAGGTGAGAAGGCTTGTCAGAAATCGAAATGTCGTGCCAGAATTTCCAGCAAAGATTCTTTTCTTGGAAGGACTGATGCGGCCAGTTCTTCCCATGACAACAAGATTTTCACCTTCGAGATGAATGGGGATGCCTAATTGTTCGAGTGCTTTGATCATGAGATCGGTATCGTCCGCTTGAAGGTAATTGGAGAGGTAGCTGATGCCGTCTGCCAGGCCTGCCGTGATCAGTGCCCGATTCGTGTAGCTTTTGGAACCCGGGGCACGAATGACACAATTTATTTTTGAAATGGGTTTGATTTCAATATCAGGTGATTGCATGGTTTAATGAGCTTCCGTTTTTTGAGTTTTGGTTGAATAACCTTCCGGATGATTTTGAAGCCATTTCCAGGCGCTGGTAATTATTCCTTCTAGCGCAGGGTATCGAGGTCTCCAACCTAATTCTTTTTCAATTTTTTGGGAGTTCGCAATGAGAGAAGGAGGATCACCCCATCTACGAGGTGATATTTTGGTCGGAATTTTGATCCTGCAAACTCTTTCAGTGGTTTGAATGACCTCTTTGACGGAATATCCATGACCATTACCTAGATTAAAAGCCGTTGTTTGCTCTAGCTTAAGGGTCAGGATATGAGCCTGGGCAATGTCTAAAATATGAATGTAATCCCGGACGCAAGTTCCATCAGGTGTGGGATAATCATTTCCATAAATTTCGACATGGGGAAGGTGTCCCAGGGCTGCTTTTAGAACATTGGGGATGAGATGCGTTTCGGGGTCATGAACTTCACCTAATTTTTCAGTCGCGCCTGCTGCGTTGAAATAGCGTAGTGAAACAGCTTTTAATCCATAAGCCTGAGAATACCATTTGAGAATATTTTCAAAGGCCCATTTGGTTTCCCCATAAGGATGGGTCGGACTCCGATGTGTTTCTTCTGTGATGGGCATTTTTTCTGGATTTCCATAAATGGCGCAGGAAGAAGAAAAGATGATTTTAGGAATTTGATTCTCTCTCATGGCCTCCAGAAGACAAAGCCCTGCGGTGACATTGTTTTGATAATAAAGAGAAGGATTTGAAACGGATTCCGGGACCAGGCATGAGGCGGCAAAGTGCATCACCGCGTCAAAAGATTTTTTCGAGAAGGTTTTTTTGAGAAGGGTCGCATCTGCAATATCTCCTTGAATGAAATCGGCTCTTTTGTCCACCGCTTCTGGGTGACCTTCTTTCAAATGATCCAGGACCGTCACTTCATGCCCTTGATTGAGAAGCTCTTGAGTGGTGACGCTGCCAATGTAGCCTGCTCCGCCTGTGACTAAGATTTTCATGCAAGTCAGTTCGTTAAAGTTTTATTCGTACATTCTGACAGTACCAAGGATAAGGGGCCTAAAACCCTAACCTAAAAAGATTATTAACTTATCGGGAGGATATTGCCTCCTTAGTAGTGCCACATCTTATGGATTTTTCGAGCTTCTGGCAATAAGAAAGGGGCATCATTTTTGGGCCTTTTTTTGAGGTTTTGGAGTAGAATGATCAGAATCTGATGCCGGTAGAAAAGAGGAGGCATGGCAAAGATTATTTTACAAGAAAGGGTAGAAAAGAAAATATTGTTGATTCGAGGTAAGAAGGTTATGTTGGACAGTGATTTGGCAGAATTGTATGAAGTGGAAACAAAAAATCTCAATAAGGCTGTCAAAAGAAATTAAAAACTTGAGGTTCCAAATTGGAACCTCAAGTTGGGGTGGTAGAAGATATTTTCCCTGTGTTTTTACAGAACAAGGGGTAGCCATGCTTTCGAGTGTGTTGAACAGTGAAAGAGCTGTTCAGGTGAATATTCAAATCATGCGTGTTTTCACCCGACTCAGAGAACTACTTCTAACACATGTGTCACTCAAAAGAAAAATTGAAGAAATGGAAAAGAAGTATGACCAACAATTTCAAGTGGTATTTGATGCGATCAGGGAATTGATAGAAGGTTCGGTTGAAGAAAAGCCAAGGAGAAGGATAGGATTTCATACAGAATGATTTTTTTGGGAAAAATGAGCGCTGGTAGATAGGATATGAATCATGAATATGTTGATTCCTCAAGTAGCTATTGAACAAAAAATTTTGATGATCAGAGGATATCGTGTGATGATGGACAAAGATTTAGCGCGTCTTTATGGTGTACCAACAAAGGTTTTAAACCAGGCTGTAAAGAGAAACATTGAGAGATTTCCTGAAGATTTTATGTTTAGATTGTCACCAACAGAGAAGGACAAGGTGGTCACAAATTGTGACCACCTTAGCTCTCTTAAGTTTTCTCCTCAATTACCCTCTGCATTCACCGAGCAAGGTGTGGCGATGCTCTCAAGCGTTCTTCGAAGTGAGCGGGCCGTTCAAGTCAATATTGCTATTATGAGAGTTTTTGTAAAGTTACGAGAAATTCTCTCTACGCATAAGGATTTGGCTCAAAAATTAAGCCAACTTGAACGGAAGATTGAGAAGCATGACGGAGAGATTCATGCTATTTTTGAAGCCATTCGTCAGCTGATGGCTGTACCTGAAAAGCCAAAGAGAAAGATAGGGTTTCACATAGAGTAAGGAAAATGGATGAAACATCAAATAGCCTTAGCACAAGTTTATCCCAAGCTCGGAGATCTGGATGCGAATTTCCAGATGTTTCGGGAGAAGATTCGCATTGCGATCAACCAAAAGGCGGAGCTGATTGTTTTTCCGGAATTGGGTCTCACGGGATATTTTTTAAGGGATATGGTTTCGAGTGTGGCCTTAAAAACCAGGTCAAAGATGTTTAAAGAATTGTTAAATCTCTCTCAAAAAATTTCGATTTGTTTTGGTTTTGTGGAAGAGACGGATTCCGTTGAGTTTTTTAATTCGGCCGCTTATTTGGAAAAAGGGGAGTTGGTTCATCTTCACCGCAAAGTTTATTTGCCCACTTATGGCATGTTTGATGAGCAGCGCTATTTTTCTTGCGGGAAGGCGATTCGCTCGTTTCAGACAAGATTTGGAAAGATTGCCATTTTAATTTGTGAAGATTTGTGGCATCCCACTTCTGTTCAGATTGCGGTGCAGGATGGGGCGCAATGGATTTTGTCCCTTTCATCCAGCCCTGGACGGGGTGTCGGCAAGGGAGATCATCTTTACAGTACTCAGATGTGGGAGGCGATGAACCGGTTTTATGCGGGACTTTACGGGGTTTATCAGGTGTATGTGAATCGAGCAGGGGTCGAAGAAGGCGTCAATTTCTGGGGCGGCTCAGAGGTGATTAATCCCAAAGGGCAAGTGATGGCGAAGGCGCCTTATTTTGAGGAAGACCTTTTGAAGGTAGAGTTGGACGAAGGGGAGGTCCGTCGCAGTCGTGTTATGAGTCCTTTGATCCGAGATGAAAATTTGGATTTGGTAATTTATGAACTTACAAGAATCCGAAATGAATCCACTGGAAGTCAATCCAAGCCTCGTCGAAAATCTTCTCGTTCGATTCCTCAGAGAAGAAATTCGAAAAATAGGATTTGAGAGAGCGATCCTGGGTCTTTCCGGAGGAGTCGACTCAGCCGTGGTCGCATTCCTTTTGGCAAAGGCTTTAGGTCCCTCAAATGTCTGGGCCCTTTCCATGCCTTACAGTGCATCAAGCGCGGATAGCCGAGAGGATGCCCAAAAAATTTCTCATATTCTGGGAATACAATTTCTTTCGATTGAAATTACGCCCATGATCGATTCCTATTTTGAGCTTTTTCCAAATCTTTCCAATCTTCGCCGCGGAAATAAAATGGCTCGTGAGCGCATGTCTATTCTTTACGATCATTCCCATGATCTAAAAGCGCTTGTGATTGGGACGAGTAACAAGACAGAGCTTCTTCTGGGATACGGGACTCAGTATGGGGATATGGCTTCTGGAATCAATCCCATAGGAGATTTGTATAAAACCCAAGTATGGCAGTTGGCAGAACATTTAGGGGTTCCAGAGGAGGTCGTTAAAAAGTCTCCGAGCGCGGATCTTTGGGCAGGACAGACCGATGAGGGTGAGTTGGGATTTACTTATCGGGATGTCGATCGCCTTCTTTACTACATGGTGGATGAGCGCTATTCTTTGGAGGAATTAAAAGAAGCAGGATTTGATCCAGATTTTGTAGCGAAAATTTATAAACGCATGCGAGATTCTCAATACAAGCGTCGCCTCCCTCTGATTGCCAAAATTTCCCAGCGAACCATTGACCGCGATTTTCGCTATGCCCGGGATTGGGGGAAATAATTTGAGACAAAAAATGTAACAAAATTTGACATAAATTATGTAATATGTTAGGCTTTTTGTAAGGAAAGGGGGTGAGGTTTGTATGATTACGGTCAAGACACAGGCAACCATTGCGGGTATCAGCGAGTTGAGGAATAAGTCTGAGCAGGTGTTGAAGAATTTAAAAGATCATCCTGTGATTTTGGAACGGCACAATCACCCGGTTGCTGTTTTAATTGATTATAAAAAGTATCAAATTTTGGAAGAGATGATTGATTTTGCAGAAGACTATGTTCTGGGTTTAATGGCTCAGAAGCGGGACAAGCAAGCAAAAGCCGGAGATGTTGTGGACATTGATCAATGGTGAAAATTTATAAAATGAAACCTCTGAAAAAGGCCCATCTGCAACGCTTCCTGCTTCGCTCAGTCGTGCGACGTACGGAAAAATGTACGCCTCCTCCTTTGCTCGTAGCGCGCTTCCCTCTGGGACCTTTTTGAGAGGTTTCAAAATTGAAAGTTCATAAGAAAGTGATCACAGAAGACAGCAAACATTTTGATCTAAAAACAAAAGACAAGATCAAGAAGAAGTGTAAGGAATTACTCTCTCATCATCCTGAAGAAGTAGGTGAGCCTCTCCGTTTTGAACTGCAAGGTTATCGAAAGCTTAAGATATTCAATGACTATCGTGTGGTTTACAAGGTTGAGAAAGAAGAAGTTCTTGTCTTTATCCTTGCCGTGGGAATTCGACGAGACCTTGAAGTCTACGAAGAAGCCATCAAGAGATTAGAAAATCAAAAGTAGTCAAAAATCTCTTACGGATTTGGATCCGTTGTTAAATAAGGATCCGCATCGATGGTTCCGGTTCCAGAGCTTATTCTGTAAGAGCTACCACTCGCAGGAGCTGCTCCACCCCAATAATTGTTCTCTGCAGAAATACTGATGGTTTCAGGACTCTCATTGAATAAACCGTAGTCGAAAGATTAAATGTTCCAGGATCAGCAGGAGAATCTACCAGATGGATGTCCATTCCGTCTCCACCATTGAATGATATAACTTTCGATAGTTGATAGTTAATATTTAACTCTCTCTTGAAGAGGCAGTTATGTTTTTTAGAAAATCATGATTTTTCAGAGATATAGCTTAAGATTTTTTCAATGGCTGGTGTGAAGATCTCTGTTTGGGGAAGGAGGCTTAAGACAAGATAGCCTTCTTGATCAAAATGATAAAAATGTCCAGGGTGAATCAGAATACTTTCTTTTTCCAGGAGGGAAAGCACCCATGCTTCGTCCGTCAGAATTTTAGGGATTTTAAGGATGGCATACCAGCCTCCTTCTACTTTTAGACATTCACAAGTGGGAAAGTTCTGGAGGGTGTTTTGAAGGGTTTTTAAATTGGTTTTAAGTCGCTTTTTAATTTGAATTTGTATTGTTTTTGTATGCTTGAAAATTTCAGGAAGTGCTACTTGAATAGGGGTGTTAACGGACAGATAAGTGTCAGTGATGACTTCTAATCTTTGGCAGGCTTCTTGAACAAGAGATTCAGGGCCATTGATAACGATCCAGGCTAATTTCATTTGAGGGAGCGCTGCCATTTTAGAGAGGCCGTTCAGGGTAAAGGTCAAAACTTCAGAGCTTTGGGCAAAGCTCATTCTTTCAGTTCTGTTTTCAAAATCATAATCAAAAAAAACCTCATCTGAAATGAGAGCCAAATCATTTTGCTTTGCAAATTCAACCAGCTTTTTAATTTCTCTTTCCTTAATATAGGAGCCCGTTGGATTGTTTGGGTTAACCATCAGGATCGCTCGTGTCTTTGAGGTGACAGCTTCGCTTAGAGAGTCAAAATCAATATGCCAAGCATTCTCATAGGCTAGTTTATAGGGTTTGAGCTCAATGTCGTTCAAATTTCCCAAGAAGTCAAAAAGAGGGTAGCTTGGGCAGGGAATGAGAACATTGTCCCCTGGATTTGTGAGGAGTCTGAAAAGAAAAGAATAAGCCTCGCTGGTGCTAGAGGTGAGAAAGATTTGGTCAGGATTCAATTTTTGGCATATGCACTTGATTCCCCTTAGATAGCAAGCGCCATGGCAAGAAGTTGTAGTCGTCCCATTCATGGGGCTGTGCCCCTTGCATGGGTTTGCCCGATGAATCGGGCGACTACAAAGGGAAATCAAGTGCATATGCCTATTTAATTTTATTTTCTGCTTTGCATAATATTGAACAATGGCTTGTCGTGCTGAGAGAAGTCCTTTGGGATGAGGATGGTATGAATAAATGTGGGGCGAAGTTAAGGCTTTTGAGATTTCTTCGATAGGATATTTAAAGTTGCATCGAGTTGGGTTAGATTTTATTAGATCTAGCACAGGAAGTTGTGAGTCACGGCGTTTTTGGAGAGCTTTTGAGAGAGAATTGGTTGCCAGTTCCCAGTTTGTACGTTTAGAGAAAGAATTTTTCATCTATGTTTTATTTCTTTGGGTTTAATTCCTTTATCATAACATCAGAATGGTTTGAGGTGAAAGATTTTGCGAATAAAAAGAGATTGATTGAAAATGTTGTATGGTGGTATAATAGGTATTGAAGATAACTTTAAGGTTCATTCTTGTGGCTATTGTAAGCTTCAAAGATAAAGCTTCTGAAGATATCAACTATGGAAGGCTTTCCAAAGCGGCCTTGAGGCTTTTGCCTCAGTATCTTCATAAGAAGGCTCAAATTAAATTGGCTCGTTTAGCAGCTGCGAGTAGCCTTCAGGATTTGGTTGAGATTAGAGGAAATCGTTTTGAGTTTTTAAAAGGGGATCGCAAAGGGCAGGGAAGCATTAGAATCAACGATCGGTACAGGATTTGTTTTAAGTGGAAAAATGATCATGCGATGGAAGTAGAAATTATTGATTATCATTGAGGAGGAGATGACGATGTTTAAAATGCATGTGACACCGATTCATCCAGGAGAGATTTTGCTCGATGAATTAGAAGAGTTGGAACTGAGCCAGGTAACTTTGGCAAAGCATGTGGGTGTTTTGCCAAAAACCATTAATGAAATTTGTCGTAACAAGCGAGGTATCAGCATAGAAATGGCGCTTAAGCTTGCGAGGGCCTTGGGTGGCAGTCCTCAGTTTTGGCTTAATGCTCAGAATAATTGGGAGCTGAGTCAGATGAATGAAAAACAGTTTTTAAAAATTAAGCCTATTGCCGCATGAGAAGGAATTGTCAACAAATCTTAGGTTGCTGTTGTGTCACACAATGAATCGCACCTAGTCCTATTACCATGTTCTCACATCGAATGCCGATGACTTTTCGGTTCGCAAAGAGCTTCTGAAGAGTTTTAAGAGCTTTTTCGTCATTGGAATGTCCAAAAATGGGGGTCAGAACCACCCCATTGGCGATGTAAAAATTGGCGTAGCTGGCGGGGAGTCGGTCTCCTTCGTAACTGACGACGCCTGGCATGGGAAAGGGGATGACATTTAATTTCTCTCCCTTTTCATTTTTTGCAAGTTCGAGGCGTCTGTAATTTTCTTTCAAAAGTTCATAATTCTCATCCAGAGGGTCTTCTTCTAGGGCGCATACAACGGTGTTAGGATTCACAAATCTTACAATATCGTCCACATGCCCATCGGTGTCATCTCCCACAATGCCTTCTCCCAACCAAATCACATTCGAGACACCTAAAAAATCTTTGAGAGTGTTTTCGATCTCGCTTTTTTTGAGATGAGGATTGCGGGTGGGGGTGAGCAGGCATTGTTCGGTGGTCAGGCAAGTGCCGCTTCCATTGACATCGATGGATCCGCCTTCCAACACAATTCCAGGTTCAAAAGAGGGGACATTTAGAAAAGGCTTAAGCCGTTGAGGCACATCCGTGTCTTTTTTTAGCTCTTCATATTTATCTCCCCAGGCGTTGAAAATCCAATGGTTGAATGCGAGTTCATTTTGCCGGATGAGAAAATTAGGACCATAGTCCCGAATCCAGGCGTCCACGGTAGGGATTTTATGGATGACAAGATTTTCTAGTCCCCGCGGGATGAGATTTTTGTGAAGAACATTTCTTTTTTTTAATTTTTCAAGAACCTTTTGTTGGGCCTCTTCGTCATTGACCAGAAGAAAAACTTTTTCGTTTGGGGTCAAGTACTCAATCATTTGGGTGTAGATTTCTTCAACTTCCGGAAGTTGCTCCGGCCAGGTGATCGGATCTTTGGGCCAGGAAAGCCAAGTGCCTTCATGGGGAGCCCATTCGGCGGGCATGGAGTAGCCGAGAGAAGAGGGAATCGTTGAAATTTCTGAGCGGGTATTTGATTTCATGGATTAAAAATTTCTTTGAGTGTGATGATGCGATCAAAATAATGCCGTCCCTCGATGGCCTTTGTTGCTCCAAAAGGGGCAATGAGAATTCGTTGAATGGATTTCTTTTTAGGATTCAAAAGAAGTTCTAATTTTCTATCCATCTCGTTAATGACTTCCGTTCCAACTGCTGCCTCGGT
>JACPWU010000022.1 GCA_016196885.1 Chlamydiota bacterium
CAAAAGCCCTCATCACAGGAGATAAGGATTTACTGACGTTAAAAGTCTTTGAAGACATTCCGATACTCACAGCTCGCCAATTCCTCACTTGGCTCGAAATTCTGTAACTCTTTAACAACACGCCCACCTCTCCCAAAGCAATCAAACCCACCAGCCAGAAAATAAAATGAGGCGCTCCTAGCGCCACTAAAACCCCCGATATAAAAAATGCCGCTGCAATCGCACTTTGAGGAGAGACAGAAAAAACAATCAGCGCCAAAAACAATTCAAACCCATAGGGAATTTTGAAAACCCAAATCATCACAAGCGACAGGGTCAACAAAGCCGCCTCCGTACGGAACGAACCTTCCATCTCAGCCAGCGGCTTGCGTATACGAAATCTTCGTTTTTCGACCGGTCTACTTCCCTTTGGCAAGCCTCGCATGACGATCGGGCCATCGCCAACCTTTTCTTCAGAAACCCTAGGCGGATGTAGGGAAGTCGCTAAAGCCTGTACAGCCTCACCCGTCCTTTGTTCAATTTCTCGAGTGCTTAAAGAAGGATGTTCTTGCAACCGATCCACCTCTGGAAAAAAGAGGATAAATTTCGTCCCTTCCCCTTCAACAGAATGGACTGACACCTCTCCTCCCATCACATCCACCATCGCCTTCAAGACCGCAAGGCCAACTCCCGTTCCGTCAATACCCTGTGTATTGCTTGCCCGATGCCCCATTTCAAAAATTTTCACCCTATCTGCTTCAGGAATCCCAATTCCCTCATCTTCAACTTCAATCACAACATTCTTATCAACACGCTTCAACCTCACGAAAACTTTCTTTCCTTTTCTCCGGGATTGAAAACCATAAGAATATTTGATCGCATTTTGAATCAAATCCAACATCGAAGTGATAAAAACATTCTCATCACACTCTGCAACCCACAGGGGCTCATCAGGAATTTCTGCAATCAGTTCTATCTCGGACTCTCTTGCCTCTCTTGCACAACTCTCCACAACCACCTTCATCAGAGGCTGAATATTTCTCGGCTCATAATGTTCACCGATCCTCATCATTTCAAGATAGGCCTCCAGTTTCGCCAAGGCCCGTTCCATCCCTTCCCTGAAAAACGCCGCCTCGTTAACACGGACTGGACTTTCACCCTCAAAAGATTCCAACCACTCACCCAAGCGAGGCGCGATCCGTTTTCCGAAATCCTGAACCCCTCCGTTATGCCACAACCTATAAACCAGCAATCCAAAATCATAATAGGCATGCTCCATTAAATAAGGGAATCCAGCCACGATGGCATTTTGCCCTGAATATCCCTTCCAAAAATCGCTTAAATCCTCCCCTCGCACATGGCCTTCCAAAGAACCCTCTTTGCGCTCGGCTTCTGGAGAACGAGCCACAACAATCTCTAATATATCCCGATGAGGAACTCCCTCCAGACTGTATTGAACCTGCACATTTTTTTTCACAAATGAAGCAATCCTGTCTTCCAAGCCAAGTCCCCTGGAAATGGAAAATCTTAAAAGATCCTCTAATTCGAATCCATACCTCCTGTAATACTTCACAGTCCCCATTCCAAAGGTGTAGGCCATCCAAACTCTGTCTGCACGAAATCTTTGAGCTAGATCCGCCAAGAAAAGATCTTCCGCATCTTTTAAGCTTCCCCCACCCAAACCTACCCGGACAGAGAACTGCCTCATCTCATCCTCCATCCTTTTAAGTTCCTCAGCCATTCGCTTGAGCCTCGCCTTATCCCACTGACCGCTTTCCAAAGAATGCACTAAAAAATCACGCAGCCCTTTTAATTTCTGATCATAAAGTTCCGCCTGTTGATGAAGGGCATGCTGGGCCTCTTCAAGCGTGAGCTCGCGTAATGGAGATTTGGACAAACGACGATAGACTTGCAAGAGTGACTGATCCGATCTCCAAAAGTCACGCTCCCCCTCCCGACCTGGAAACATCACACGAAACTCCCCTTCCAAACCCAGCTCCCTCCAAATATCAAAAAATCTGGAATGGCGATACCTCATCACCTCATAAAGATTGAGCCTTTCCTTTCTGTGAACCTTGGCTCTCACCTGCCTTAAACGAGGCGTTTGATTCAGAGGCTGACGGACTTGTTCCAAATCTTCTTCTAAACTTCTCCCTACACCTCCCGTCATCACTCGAATCAATCGCAGTAATTCTTGTGGAGACTGATCAAGTCCCCCTTGGGCTTGGGCCAAAGTTAATTCTTTCTCATAAGTCTCCTGATCCACAAAATACTCTTCAATGTCTTGAACCTTCTTCTCTCCCAACATTTTCTCAGCCACGGAAACCCGAAGAATCAAACCTACGGTAGGATGGCCATCCACAAAAATAGACATGAACACTCTTTCCTCTGAACGATACGTCTCATGAACTTCGACCTGATGCTCCACCCCATTCGAGGACTGAGCCTCTAAAACATTTTTGACCCTGTACTGAATCAGTTCTTGATATTTTGTCAACCACTCCCAGAGCAATTGACCCTGAGCATTCACCAACGGCCAATCGCGATTCCACTCCACTTGTTGCCACAACTTCAGAACGCCTAAAACACTTAAAATGACTTGCGTCTTCTCACGAAGTGTTTGAAGAGAGCCCCGGTCCCCCGCCGCTTCAACTCGAGCCGCAGGAGAGGCTGGCACCTGTCCAGAGAGAACCGCGTCAATAGGTTGCGGGCCCGAATTCATCGGCTCCACGGCCAATGTGGATTTCTCTTTTTGACCCACTTGCTTAATCATTTTTTCCAAAGGCGTTTGCTCATCTTTCATGATGGAAACATAAGGCGTCTTCAATTTGAAATGGGTCATGCGAGGCGCTACCACCACATAAGAAAGCCCTTTTTCCTCCAGCCTCTTCGTCAGGCCCTCCGTGTGAAAACCTCCTGCATAAAGAATGGCAATGGGACTCTTTTCTTCTTCCATCTTGGCCAGCGTATTTTCTACCAAATCTTTTTCACGGACGTCGGCGTAGCGGTAAAATTGCTCGAGATCTTTTAGATGAGAGTCAAGAAAGGCAATGTCGTTATTTGTAACCCCTCCATCTCCCCTCAACGAAGTAGCCCCCTGGGGTAAACTAAGGGGAGAGTTCTCCGCCATCTTCTGCTTTTCCTCCCCTCTTAAGATAAGAGGGGACCGAGGGGAGTTATCCTGACCCTGGACCCATGACCTTGGACCCTGTATTTTTTTCAATCCTTCCACAATCTCCTTCGCTGAAACCCCTTTTTTATTCTCCGTAAAATAACGAAGCTCCCCTTTCTTAAGTTCCATCAGAAAAAAATTCTTTAAAATCGTAAAATCTTCTTCAATCCTCTTTAAATCTTTTTCCTCTGGAGTCTTCATTATTTCATTTTGGAGAGAATCTCGAAGGGCTTCGCACTCTTTGAGCAATTCGTCACTGTTGATTTGATGATAGAGTTCGGTCATTTGAATGTATTGCATCAAATTCGCGTACTTCGAATTCAGTGCATCGGACTTCGTACTTCGTACTTCGACGTCCGCTGTTCGAAGTTCGATGTCCGATGTACGGTCTTTGAGGTTCGATGTACGATGTACGATGTACGATGTGCTATCTTTTTCAATAAGCTTTTTTAGATATTCGTAATACTCCCACGCCTCGATCTTCTCGAGTCGGTAATACAAACTCTTGGCCATGAGTTCGACCCCTTCTTCTTTGACGAGTTTGCAGCTTAAATCTTCTAAAAGTTTGACTCTTTCTTTTTCGACTTGCTTCAGATCTATTCTGTTCTCTAGCTTCTTCATCTGAAGCATCAGATTGATATTGGGGTAGATGGAGGAGGAAAGAATGTTGGATGTTGAAAGTTGGATGTTGGAAGATGACGAGGAGTTTTTATCTTTTTCTTTCAACTTTGAACTTTGAACTTTTAACTGTTCTATATATTCTCCCAACTCCATCTCCCCCTTTTCATAGCGTGTCGCCTGATCCAAAAACTCCTTCACTTCTTTGGAATAAACCTTTTCTCTTAAGTGAAGAATGACTTTTTCAATCCTGTCCAAAATCGGCAGAGCCTTTTCTTTCACATCCATACCTTGTTTCCATCCCACCACATGCTCAAAATAATGAGCCATATTTTCAACGCCTATTAAGGGAAGAGGTTTGTCTTTTACTATGGAGAGATATTCCGCCCCGGAAATTTTTCCTTGTTTCATGAGATAGCCGGCCATCATTTTTCGAAGGGTCGGATCCGGAAACGCTGTAAAAAAAGAAGTATCCACATCCCCCTGAGCTCCCTCCAAACCAATCATTTTCAAACCATGCGCCCCATGCTCTTGAAAAAGCTCGTTCATCATCTTGGCTGAATTAGATTGCGCCTCAAAATGGCAATGCACATCCTGAATATGGATGATCATTTTCTGGTCTTGACCCTGATGGCTCTGGAGGATGTCACCCCATTTGGAAGGAATAGAAATATTTAAAGGATTGTTGGAGGTTGGATGTTGGATGTTGGATGAAACGACAACCGGTTGAGCTCTTCCCTCCAACTTCAAACTTCCAGCCTCTATCCCTCTTTCCTGCGCAAGTAGCTCTCCTTCAAATAGATTCGTAAATGAAAATGCCAGAAATGTGAGGAAAGAAACAAGCCTTAAGCCCAAATTTCTGTTTTTTTCACCCCAATTAAAAAGAGACATTTTGACACACTTCTCCCTATGAGTTGTATAAGTAAGACACAGGAAGGTAAAACGAGGTCAAATTAATTAAGAAATAAAAATGATCATTTTTATTAAAGAGGAACAACCTGAAAAGATCTAACTTATTCCACCGTCACACTTTTCGCCAAATTGCGAGGACGGTCAATGTCACAGCCGCGATAGAGGGCCATGTAGTAGGCAAGGAGTTGCAGGGGAATGACATTCAACAGGGGAGAGAGTTCTTCCAACGTTTCGGGCACCTCAATCACATCATTGACAAATTTTGATACGACTTTGTCATTTGGATTCGCGATCGCTATGATTTTCCCGCGACGGGCTTCAATCTCTTTAATATTCGAAATCATTTTTTCGTAAACGCCTCCCTGGCTCAAAATCGCAATCACGGGAAAATTTCTATCAATAAGCGCGATCGGGCCATGCTTCATTTCTCCTGCCGCATAGGCCTCCGCATGGCTGTAAGAAACTTCTTTATTCTTAAGCGCCCCTTCTAGTGCCGTGGGATAATTAAAGCCACGCCCCAGATAAAACCAATTTCGATAAGAATAATATTTCCGAGCACAAGCCTTAATCGGATCTTGATGATCTAAAACCCATTGAATCTTTTCCGGAATTTTAATCAGCTCCGTCAAAAGATGGCGGGCCTCCATCAAAGACATCTCGCCTCGGGCCCTCCCCCAAAAAACGCTCAAGAGATAAAAGGCCGACAATTGCGTCAAATAGGCTTTGGTCGAGGCCACACTGATTTCGGGGCCTGCTTGAGTGTAAATCACGGCATCACTCTCGCGCGTCAGGGTACTGCCCACCACATTCACAATGGAAATAATTCGGCAGCCTAGTTCTTTGGCCCTTCGAATGCTGGCCAAGGTGTCTGCCGTTTCTCCGGATTGACTGACCGCAAGCACAGCCGTTCCCGGACTTAATTTCAAAGTCCGGTAACGAAACTCACTGGCCAAATCTACTTCCACGGGAATCCCCGTATAACGCTCCAAAATATATTTTCCACATAACCCTGCATAATAGGCCGTTCCACAGCCGATGATAAACAAACGCTCGATCCCCCGCGCCTCCCTCGAACTCAACATCTCTTGTCCGAAACGAACATCGCTCTTTTTTAAATCCATTCTTCCGAGCCACACATTCTTCAAGATCTCGGGCTGCTCATAAATCTCTTTTAACATAAATTTCTCAAAACCACCTCGCTCGGCCTCTTCTAATCGCCAGGAAACATGCTCAACTTTGGACTTTATTTTTTGCCCCGAAAAATTTTTGACCCCACAGCGATCCGAACGAATCATTGCCCATTGATGATCTTTGAGATAAATCACCTTGCGGGTTCTTTTTAAAAGAGGTGCCACATCACTCGCAATAAAACATTCTCTCTTTCCTAATCCAATCACCAGGGGACTTCCATTACGAACGGCATACAAGGTTTGAGGATCTTTTTTAAACATGATACCCAAGGCATAAGTCCCTCTTAATTTCTTGACCAAGCTTTCAAATGCCTTCTCCACAGAGGAGTTTTCTTTCAAAATCTCCTCAAGGACATGGGCAATCACTTCGGTATCTGTTTGGGAAACGAGACGATGGCCTTTCTCGGAAAGTTCCTCTCTCAATTCCTGAAAATTCTCAATGATGCCATTGTGAACCACAGCAAGGGTACCCGTACAATCCGTGTGAGGATGGGCATTCAAATCCGAAGGTTGTCCATGCGTCGCCCAGCGGGTGTGGCCGAGCCCCATTTTAGAGCGAAGATGAAGAGCACTGAGCGCTTTCTCCAATTCGGCCAATTTTCCAATTTTCTTAATGACATGCAAATTCCCTTTTCCATTGAGCACACTGATTCCGGAAGAATCATAGCCCCGATATTCCAGACGGGCTAGCCCCTCTAACAGAATAGGAACCGCATTTTGCTTACCCACATAACCGATAATGCCGCACATAACTCGTTGCTCGTTGCTCGTTGTTCGTCGTTCGTCGCTCGTATCTCGTTATTCGTCAATAATGAATTCATTAATTTCAATGATCATTCGAGATCATCGTGTGCGATGAAAGTTCTTCCCATCATGCTTTTTTTGTAGTCGCCCGATTCATCGGGCAGCCCATGCAAGGGGCACACGGCAGCCCCATAAATGGGGCGACTACAAAATGAGCCCGACTTTCATAGCAATAATTTGCCTTTTCGACGAAAGGCGAACAACGAAAAACTAACGACGATATACGATCCTTCCTCCCACCATTGTCATCTTCACATTAAACGATTGATCCACCAAAACCACATCCGCCCATTTGCCAGGCTCTAGACTTCCGAACAAACGATCTATTTTTAAGACACGGGCTGGATTCAGAGTCGCTGTCTGAATTGCCTGGCCCTCATTTAAGTTCGCAAATTTTATCAAATTTAATACGGCGCGGCGAAGGGAAAGTGCACTGCCCGCTAAAGTCCCTGAAGACAGGCGAGGGGGATGGCGAGTGTCATTTCCTTTAAGGTGCATAAAACAATCCGTTGCTAAAACAAATTTTTCAAAGCCTTTCACTTGAAGAGCCAACTTAACCATAAGCGGGTGAACATGAACACCATCTGCAATTAATTCTGCAAAAATTCTCTCATCAAAAAGGGCCGCCCCCGTTGCCCCTAATTCTCGATGATGAATCCTTCTCATTTGATTAAAAACATGCGTCCCATAACGAATGCCCAAGCGGACCCCCTCCAAAGCCTCTTCATAGCTTGCATCCGTATGCCCCATGGAGACACAAACCTTTTTGGATTTAAGATACAAAATAAGCGGCAAAATCCCTTTCAGTTCAGGCGCCAATGTCATGAGACGCAAATCCTTCCCATAAACTTTTATCAAGGACTGGAGAACTTTCAGCGATGGCCTTCGAATAAATTCTGAAGGCTGCGCCCCTGCGTGTTTGGGATTCAAGAAAGGGCCCTCCAAATGACAGCCCAAAACTTGAGCCCCTTTTAACAACGGTTTCGCTCGTTTAAAAAGCTGGCCCTGTCTCTTTAAATTTTCTATCGATGAAGTACAAAAAGTTGCGAGAAAGCGTGTGGTTCCAAATCGGGCATGATCTTGAGAAATAGACTGAAGATGTTCTGATTCATCATTCTGGAAATCACAATGAAGATGCAAATCTATAAAACCAGGGATCAGCTTCAAACCTGAAGCCTCTATTTGAGGAATTTTCCGAGAAGGAATTTTAGAGGTAACACTCTCAATTTTTCCATTCTCAACAAGAAGATTTCCGGGAACAAATTGATTTCCTTGAAGGATTTTTCCCCCCACAAAAACCAACGGGTCAGATTTCACGAAATGAGATCTCCTGAGCATTATCTATCCAATGATTCCATTCTATTCAGAACCTCCAGGATTCACAACAGAATCAAGACTCAAATCTAAACTTCTTTCTTCGCGAATGGGACGACCTTCGGAGTCAACAGGACAACCCTCCGGAATTCCTAAAGGAGATCTCCCTCTTTCTCCTGTCCCCTCGGCCCCGGGCTGTCCTTCTTCTTCTCGGCCGAAACGCCTGGTTTGCTCTTCCCCCCGCTCATCTCGCTCTAATTCTTTCTGCCATGGGGCAACTCTCTCCATCAAAGCACCGTCTAAATCACCCCCTTCAGGATCAAGGGGATCTAGATCTGGACCCATCTCTGAAGAGGACTTCTTGTCATCTCCTGATGAATCTTCATCCTCTTTATTTTCATCGTCACTGCTGTCTTCATCACTGTCTTTATCATCCTTGTCATCATCAGAATCGTTAGAATCAGAAGTATCTTCCTTGGCTTTTGAGTCCGTCTCTGACTGATTCTCCGACGCACCTGTCTCTGAAGAAGTTTTCCTGTCTCCATCACCAGACCCTGATGTGACACCCCCTACCCAGCCACTTTCCCCCAAGGGCGTCGCCCCAACCGTTCCCCTTCCTTCAGATGGGGTCTCGTCCTTCTCACCTCCATCCGTCTGGGTCCCTTTCTGAACCCAAACTTCATGAAAAGTTTCTCCATTGTCATCGCTCTCCTCAACCACCACCCCTCCATCGGCAGAACGATGTGTGCGTCTGTACAGACTCACTTCACCATCCGATCCATAAAGAACTGTGACTTCTATATCCACCCCTCTCTCATTCTTGGAATAGGTAGAATGAACATAGCCCTGAACATGGCCATCCGCATCTCGATGTTCTGAAAAACGATGTTCAAGCCCGTCTCGATCTCTCCACTCGGAACTCCGCATGGTTCCCCCATTCTGTGTATCGGTGTCCCGTCCTTCTCGAGGGGGTCGAGTCCCAGACCAGCCCCCAATTTCCCTTAGTATTCTCCTGCCGGGTCTGGAAAAACTGCCTCCTCCCTCTGAGACAATACCCAATCCAAGGCGAGATGAAGGAGGAGCCTGGGAAGGCAAAGGAGCCTTTCCAAAAGAACCCAGCTCATCCCTTCCGGGTTCCCTCTCTCCCAAAGAATGCCCTGGAAAACTTTCTTCATCCCTTGGAAGGACGTCCACCTTTTCTATTTTCTCTGGAGCATCCTCCAAAAGAGGACTGCCAAATTTATCTCCTAAAACCTCTCGATAGGAATTCTCATCTTTGACTCCTAAAGTTCTTGAGGCATCCCCCAATATATTTCCATTCTCCAGCTCTCCTCGAGCACCCGAAGAAAGGACACCCTTCTCCACAAAATCTGCTTTCCTAACATCCATCGGAATATCCATAGAAGCACTTCCAGAAGAAGGAACATTCGCAGGATTCATGGCGGCACCCATCGAGGGAAGCGGCCCAGCGGATGCTGGCAAAACAGATCCAGAGCTGCTTGAAGAAGCCGCATCGCGAATGGGTTGAAGCACCTGTGCTCTGGCAGGATCTTGAATCCCTGTTTGGGACAAAAGAGAAGCATCTTGGGGGTTGTGCACAACATCTCTTTCTCCTAAAACCGTTGAAGACGCTCCTCCCTTCTGTGAAGCTGAAAACTGCGTCGAAATCCCTTGTGACAAATTTATTTGGGAAGACCCCGATGTTGAGCTTATCCCCTTCTCATCGGAGGCTCCTTCCACCATCCCAAAAGAAATAAGAACCAGAAATAAACTGAAAAATTTTCTTCTCATCATTCCTCCTCTCAATCGCAAAAACCTGGAATATTATTTGGATTAAAACAACCTCCGCTTCCTGGATCCGAGCTCGCACCTGATCCTTCGATTGAAGACCCGCCAGAGGATGATTCAGGAACAAGATCGCTCTCCTCAACAGAAGGGGACGACTCCGCCTCATCCGAAACCGCAGGCGAAACTTTATCCCTGAGAACCTCCTCGCCTAAAAACGTTTGGGCCTCTTCTACTTCCTGATCATAAGGAGGAAGTCCCATCAAAAGCTGAGGAGGAATCATCTCCCATCGATAAAGCCTTACTTTTTCAATTCTCCACGGACGGTTTAATAAATTTAATTCCTCTTCGATCTTTTGATCCGACAAATAAGAGGGAGAATCTGCAGTCACACCCTTGCCCAATACACTTAAAAAAAGAGCAACCCAAAAGGTGATTCGAGAATTAAAGATCCCAATAGAATGAAAGCCCATAAATATTCCTCTCATATTCGGCAAAATCATAATTAGAACTTGTCGTCACATAAGTATAACTCAATTCTACCTTCGCCTTCTCGTTCCAAAAATTTCGAGAGAGTCCACCCCCACACGTATAGACATCGTCCAATCTCTCTGGATCCGGCGTAAACTCTACATAATCTTCACTCTGGTATTCCACTCGACTGAAAAGCCGAAGCTTCCAAGGAAGCGCAAGAGAAATAAAACCGCTGATTCGATGGCTCTCCAGACGAAAGACATTTCCCTCCACGTCATTCCACTCAAAAAAATATCCAGGTCCTAAAACCAATCTGTTTTGGAACAAATAAAAACACTGCTGAGCGCCCACCTCATAACTCAAGCCATCTCTTGAAAAACGTTCTGGAAAATCCGTATCCGTTTCGAAATTTTTTTCATGTATGCTGATCTTAGGTCTGAAAACAGCCTGATCCAACCATTGAAAATCGAGTCCTGTAGAAGCTTCATATTCTTCGCTGAAATCCTCCCCTCCCAAACGGATAAAATGATAATTTCCCTGCAAAAAAGCCTGATAAGGGAAATCACCCCACCTGCCCTTGCGCTGTAAAAAAAGCCTTGGAGAATGACTCATGACGTCAAAATCTTCCAGGGTCTCTTCCTCATGAAAACTCTCATAAAAGGTGTAACCTCCTCCCCAGGTAAAAGGCTTTCGACCCTCCTTTTGCTCCCAGATTCGAAGTTCTATATCCGCGGAGGCAATCAAGCGATAAGACTCTGTGGCGTCATCTCCTTCTACGTGGCGAGAACGTCCCCTCACATTGTCGTCATACTCCCCTGATAAACGGAGTAAAAAATTCCAGCGCCGATCTTTTTTGCGCACCCCCTCCACTTGCCGAAGACGTTCCAAAACAGGCAAAACTTCCCTGGCCCTTTGTGCGTAGAGCGAATCCGGAGCCCTCTTTTGAATGTCAGTTAAAAGACGAATGGACTCTGATAAGTCCCCTCGATAAGCGAGCGCCTGAGCCAAGTGATAACGGCAAGAAAAACTTTCAGGTTCAATTTTTAAGGCCTCTCGAAAAAGAAGAATGGCCTCATCTTCTTTGTTCAACTCTACAAGGCATATCCCTTTCATTCGCAGAAGAAAAGGATCTTGGGGACTTTTTTCAAGAAGCTTGTGAATCACTTCAAGGGCAGGGGCATATTCTTTTCTTTTGATCAAATAGGCTGCACTGTCCCAACCCTCAGTGTCCTGGAGAGCTGCAAGCCAACCCTGAGAGGTTAAAAGAAAAAAAACAAAAAAGAGACGGATCCTTTTTAACAATTTATTCATTTTCATTCTCTTGGCTAATCTCAATGATCTTTCGAGATCATCGTATGCGATGAAAGTTCTCCCCATCATGCTTTTTTCGTAGTCGCCCCATTTATGGGGCTGCCCGATGAATCGGGCGACTACAAAATGAGATTACAAAATTTTGTCCTTCAACTCGCAAAGCCGAGCATGCTCATTCAAAGCAAAGCGATCCGTCATCCCCGCAATGTAATCGCAGACCACTTGCTGAAGTTGAGCCCCTTTAAGTTTAGCTTGCGTTGTCTCCTTTAAAAGATGGGGACTTGCTTTATAAAGCTTAAAAAGATCACATACTACCTGCAAAGCCTGGTCATTCATTTTTTGCACTTGGGGATGGTTGTAAAGATTTTTAAAAAGGAAACTCCTGAGGGCCTGAACAAGACTTCGCACTTCTGGACTAAAATCCACCACTCTTTGTCGAACCTCCTTTAATTGATCTAGATTTTGAATTTTATTCTGAGCGATCAAATGATCCGTATATTTTACCAAATCTGTGACCATGGTATTGATCATGTTACGAACGGTGTAATAGCAGCGAATCTCTGACGAAACCGACGCATGACCCTTGCGAATCGCCTCAAAGGCGTGATGCCAAAGCTCCACTTGGGCCAAATCCTTTTCACTTAAGAGCCCTGAAGCCAAGCCATCGTCCACATCATGGCAAAGATAGGCAATGTCATCCGAGAGGTCGGCCACTTGGGCCTCAAGACTGGAAGTATTCGCGGCTTCCCCCGGCCGATGTTTCTGAATTCCCTCCCGAACCTCCCAAGTCAAATTGAGCCCCTCAAATTGGGGATAGCGCCTTTCTAATTTTTCAATCATTCTAAGCGACTGATGATTGTGTTCGAAACCCCCTGCCTCCTGCATCATCAAATCTAAAGCCTTCTCCCCGCTGTGCCCAAAAGGAGGATGCCCCACATCATGTGCCAAGGCAATCGCCTCCGTCAAATCTTCATTCAGCGAAAGCGCCCTGGCAATGTTGCGTCCGATTTGAGCAACCTCCATGGTATGCGTGAGACGCGTGCGGTAATGATCCCCTTCGTGGTTCACAAACACCTGCGTCTTATATTCCAACCGGCGAAAAGCCCGCGAATGCACAATGCGGTCACGATCCCTTTGAAAAGCCGTGCGCACCGGATGTTCCTCTTCTGGATAAAGACGTCCCTTCGTCTGGCCACTTTTGCGCGCATAAGGGGCCAAAATTTTTTCTTCAATTTCTTCGTACCCTTGACGTGTCATCAACATAAGTCCATAGTCCATGGTCCATAGTCGACAGTCCACAGTTTTAATGGACCATGGACTATGGACTGCTTCTTTTTCGCTTCCCGCTTTGATAAACAAATTTAATAGGCGATCCCTCAAACCCAAAAAGCTTTCTAAATTCACGCTCCAAAAAGAACCGATAGGACTCCTTCACGAAACTGGCTTGATTCACATGAATATGAAACTCCGGAGGATGACTTGCCGCCTGCAAAATTCGATCAAATCGAGGCATGTGCCCTTCTTCACTGGGCGGCTGGCGAATGGCGAGAAAATTTTCTAGAAATGTTTCCAATTCCTCATCTGAAATTTTCCTCCTTCCACTTTCATCCACTTGAACAATCTTTTCAATTAGATTGTCTATCTGAAAACCTGTGAGGGCGGAGCAAAAAAGAATGGGATAAATATCTAAAAATTTCCATCTCTCTCGTAAAGCCTTCGTGTATTCACTTTTTTGAACCTTCTTCACCAAATCCCATTTATTGAGAACCAAAACACAGGCCTTATAACGTTTTCGAATCTCATTCAAGATGCGAATGTCTTGAGCCGTCACGCCCTCAGCCCCATCGGTCATCAACACAGTTAAATCTGCCCTTCGAATGCTCTTCAGGGAACGCATCACGCTAAAAGTTTCGGGCCCCATTTTGACTTGATTTCTTCGCCTCATTCCTGCGGTATCCACAAAAGTGAAAAGATGATTCTTAATTTTAATAGAAACATCAATGGAATCGCGGGTTGTACCGGGAACGGAATCTACAATCAAGCGCTGCTTTCCTAAAAGGAAATTGATCAGCGTGGATTTTCCCACGTTGGGTTTCCCGACCACCGCTACTTTAAGAGAAGATATTTCCTCTTCTTCAATTTTTCCCAAATGTTTTGTCACTTCATCTAGAAGTTCGGCAATGCCGACCCCATGGATGGAAGAAATCATAAATACAGATTTAAAACCAAAGCTATAAAATTCTTGTGTGTTTTCTTCCATATTAGGATGATCGACTTTGTTCACCACGAGAATCATTTTCTTCCCAGAACGGCGAATCCAAGCTGCAACCTCATCATCCAAGGGCGTCACTCCATTCTTTGCATCCACAATCAAAAGAACAAGAGCCGCCTCTTCCAAAGCCATTTTGACCTGCTCGTGCACTTGACGGTGAATAGAATCCTTCTGACTCTCATCCACTCCTCCCGTGTCTACCAGGCGAAGAGAAATTCCATTCCAGGTGAGACGAGCCTCCACGCGATCCCGCGTAATCCCAGGCTCCTCATGAACAATGGAAATACGCCGACCGATCAGACGATTAAAAAGAGTGGATTTTCCAACATTGGGACGGCCGATGATGGCAACGATGTTTTTCGAGTTCACAGAGAGAGCACCTTACCGCTTCCATTCAATTGTCTGCTTCCATAAATAAGATAACCGATCCAAGAGGCAAAGGTAGCTATGGCCGCAATCCATATTGGAACATCCGCATGAGGCCACTTCAATAAAATCCAGAAAACGGTGACCATTTGAGAAAAAGTCGTGACCTTACCCAAAACGCTTGGAACGATTTTCACACTTCCATTTAAAATATGAATCAACAAAGCTCCTAACGTAATAAACACATCTCGAGAAATGACAAGCACGACAAACCAAAACGGCAAGCGATTCTGCAAGGCATGATTGGGAAGTGCCAAAAGAATGATGGCCGACGTTAAAAGTAATTTATCCGCCAGAGGATCCAGAAAAGTTCCCAAGCGTGTTTGCTGGTGTCGCGTACGCGCGATAAAACCATCTAACGCATCCGTCAAAATGGCAATTCCAAAAGAGAGCATGGCCCCAATTCTAAGCCACTCGCTCTTGAACGCATCCGACTCTAAATAGCCCAAAAGCAAAACGACAAACAGAGGAACGAGAAAAATACGCCCCAAGGTAATACGATTGGCTAAGTTTAATGTAGATTTCTTGAGTTCTGCTTCCATCGTCACAGTGATACCCCGTAACCCCTCCATCTCCCCTTAAATTAAGGGGAGAGCAAAACCCCTCTCATAGTGAGAGCTCCCCTCTTATTTCTAAGAGGGGTTGGGGGAGTTATTAAATTTTTTATCTACCGATCAAGCATGTCTTCCAACCTTTTTAAAACTCTCTCCCTCCCCAAAAGGCTCATCATCTGAAAAATCCCTGGGCTCACTTGCTTCCCTGTCAAAGCCACCCGGACCGGATGAATCAAATCACCCGCCTTCACCCCGAGACGCGTGGCCAAATTTCGAATGCAAGGCTCCAAGGCAGCTTCATTAAAACCGCCCAGCCCTTTTAACTCTTCTAATAGAATTTTCAATCGCTCTCTGGACTCTGGCGTTGAAAGATATTTTTGAACCGCCTGAGGGTCTGGTTCAATGGAATCCTGAAAAAAATAACAAGCCTCCCTTGGGAAATCAGCCAGCGTCTTGATGCGCTCTTTAAAAAGAGCCACGAGGGGTTCCAAACTTTCTTCCGAGGGCACCTTTCCAAATTGGGCCTGAACAAAAGGCACTAAATCCTTTTTCAAACGTTGAGAATCCGCTTGACGAATGTATTGCCCATTCATCCATGTCAATTTTTCCACATCAAAGATAGCACTCTTGCGATTCACCCGATCTAAAGAAAAAAGACGGATCAAATCTTCACGACTCATTAATTCTAAATCCCCTCCCGGAGACCAGCCCAAAAGCGCCAAGAAATTCATCAGGGCCTCCGGCAAAAATCCAGCCTCGCAATATTGAAGGAGAGCCGTCGCCCCGTGCCGCTTACTCAAGCGCTCGCCATCCGAACCCAAAATCATGGGAACATGTGCAAAATGAGGCCGCTTAAAACCCAAAGCCTCATACAAAGCCAATTGCTTGGGCGTATTTGAAAGATGATCATCCCCTCGAATCACATGCGTGACATTCAAAGTTGCATCATCCACAACGCAGGCAAAATTATAAGTCGGCGTCCCATCCGATTTCAAAATGACCAACTCATTCAAAAGACTGTTGTCAAATTCTAATTTGCCATAAACCAAATCATCGAGTTCGACTTTTTCCGGAGGAATTTGAAAAACAACAGCACCCTCCTTTTCGAAAGCCATGTCCTTTTTCACCAAATCCTGCGCCAGCGAACGATAAAGATCAAATCGGCTAGACTGATAAATGGGCCCCTCGTCCCAATCGAGGCCGAACCACTTTAGGCTCTCTAAAATTTCATCCCGGAATCGATCTTCAGAACGAACCGGGTCCGTATCTTCAATTCTAAGCTGAAAAATCCCGCCCGCATGCCTCGCAAAAAGCCAATTAAAAAGGGCCGTGCGGGCCCCTCCAATATGGAGGAATCCCGTCGGACTGGGCGCAAAACGAACACGCACTTTTTCTGAAGCTGTCATAAGGTATTGATGATAAAGGAAGTGAGGAAATTTTGCACATGGAAAAAAATAATCGCAGGTCATTGATCTTGAAAAGGGTGCGGCGTTCAGTCGTCTTCAATTTAATGTCTTGAAAAAGTAATATTTTGTATTACAATATTATATATGAAACAAGAGCTCAAAACCATACGTCTGACCCGACAGGAAGAAAAGGAAATGAACCATTTCCTAAAGGTTCACCCTTATATTCGTAACTTTTCTACTTTGGTACGCGCGTCTGTTTGGGAATTTTTTAAAAAACATGAATAAAAAAAAAAAAAAAATGAAAAGCCTTCCTTTCTATGGGAATATGATTTAACCCATGGAGAAATCGTGGAGATCCTGAGAGGCCCCCAAAAGAACCGTCTCTGGCTTGTGGGAAAAATCATTGAACATGGGAAATGGGGCGAGGTATGGTCTTACTTAACCCTTGAACAAATCGCTTACGATTTTCCCTTGCTACGACTCCCTTCGAAAATAAAAGAACACTGGCGTTATGCACTGGAACGATGGGGGGCCCGTCCATGAATGTTTTAACAGAGTTACAACAAAAGGCTCTTAGGGCTTTTTTCTCCGTTCCAGAACTGAAAAGGCATTTCTATCTGACAGGGGGAACCGCCCTTTCAGGATTTTATCTAATGCACCGATTCTCAGATGATCTGGACCTTTTTACACACTCGATTGAGATTGACGACATTGAAAGAATTGCAATAGATGCATGGAAAAACTTTGGACTACATCCGGTGAAAGAAAGGGGCTCTCCTACTTATAGACGCTTTCTCCTGAACGATGGTTTACAAGTAGATCTGGTCAAAGATATTGATTTTAGAGTGGGAACCCCGCAACTGCATCAATCCTTTATGGTGGACAATCCCAAAAATATTGCAGTGAACAAAGTCACCGCGATTTACGGACGCTTTGAGCCCAAAGACTATGTTGGTCTGTATTTTTTAAAGGCTTATCTCTCATACAATATTTTGGAACTTCTCAAATTGGGCATGCAAAAAGATGGAGGACTTGAACCTTTTCACTGGGCAAGAATTATTAAAGATGTAGAAAACATCACCGTGCTTCCACGCATGTTGAAACCTTTGGAATTGACAGAGCTGAAAAAATTCTTCATGAACTTTAGAGAAGAAATTATAGACAGCCTTAAACCCAAGAATTCAACATCCTAGCGCCCGACCTTCATTCTGTCTGAAGCTTTACTGAAGGCAGAAATGTGGGTTAGTACCTCGTGGCAGCACATTACAAGGTCTTGCGGCATGATGCCTCATGAACCCCTGCTCAAAGATTAAAAATCCTTTTTAAACCCTCTTGCCAAGGAAGACAATGCACCTGTGCAATTTTTTGAGGCGTTGGATCCAAAGAAAGCCAATAGGCCTTCGCTTCCTTAAATGCCTCAACTTGTCGAGCGAATTTTTTCACCCTGTGCTCATCCACCGTCTCACTCGATTTAATCTCAACTAAAATTTCCTCATTGGGTCTTGAAAGAATGAGATCCACTTCAACATCTCGCGTCCTAAAATACGAAAGTCGAAAGTCTTTCATCAAGAGATCATTCAAACGAAAAATCTCCAAAATAACCCAATGCTCAAAAGCCTCTCCATAGGCTGAAGTTCTGGGACTCAGAGGTACGTCCAGAACACCTGCCAGGACACGTTTCACACCCACGTCAAAAAAATAAAATTTAGGATGTGTCCGTTGGGCCTTTCGAACAGAACGGCTGTATCCAGACAAGAAAAATCCCAAGTGCGTATCTTCAAGAATCTGAAAATAAGATTGAAGAGTCTTGTGATCTGTTCCCACATCACGGGCAATCGCACTATAATTCAACGGAGCCCCATTGCTCTGGGCAGCTACCTCCAAAAAGGAACGGAAGGGAGTCAGCCGTCTCACCAACTGCTCAAGTTGGATTTCTTCTTTCAGATAAGTCAGCGCGTAGGATCTTAGAAACAATGATTTGTCCTGAGAATTCTCGATCTCACTCAATTTCGGAAGCGTCCCCCAATGAAGAGCTTGGCTCAAGTCAAAACGCTTTCCCAATTCAAAAGAGCCCAGGGGATGGAGCGCATAGACAAAGGCACGACCCGCGAGCAAATTGGCTGCACCTCTCTTTAATTTCCTAGCGCTAGAACCCGTCAGAATAAACTTAAGATGAAGAGACTCTATGAGATGATGAACCACATCCAAAAGCCTGGGAACTTTTTGTACCTCATCAATAAAAACCCACTCAAGCTCCTTCTTCTCTAAATGTTCTAACACCATCGCCTTAAGCCTCCCAGGGTGCCGAACATACAAATCCTCTACCTCTGGCAAGAGCAAGTCCAAGACCAAAATCTTCGACAGATCAACATCTTTCAAGAACTGATCTTTAACAAAGGTCGATTTCCCCGTCCCCCTAGCCCCAAAGAGGAAAAAACTCCCAGAGCGTGTTGGATTGATCAATCTTGGTATCATACTCCCAAATTGTGACATCTTTAGGGAGTATAGTCAATATTTTTGCTCCATCCTAAAAAACGCAAACTTCTCGGGTCAGGTCTTGTAATCGCACATAAGCCATTTACGATTTATATTTACAACTACCTCCATTGAAATGAATTATAGAATATTTTACTCACGACTCACCCCTCACGACGCACGACTATTTTCCACTGTTGATTTTGACACCCTCTATGGAAGCAGAAGAAGGTGTCAATCTCTTTGAATGGGGAGATGAAGTCCCCAAAAGCTCACTCACTTTGAGTTTGGCCTCATCCATTTTGGGATAGCGCACTTGGCGATAGCCTCGGACCTCTTCAGGGGTTTGAAGGGCCTGAACATAGAGACGATAGGAGGCTTCTTCCTGAAAATCAAAATTGTCTACCAAGTCAGAATACCATTGTCGAAAATCTTTTTCTGCCTTGTGCCATTGGGGAAGGATCTTTCTCAAAAATTTCAAATGTTTCATAATATTGAGCTGCCAATTCTGGGTCACAATGTCAAATTCGATATTCCAGGGGCCTATTTTAAATTGTGGCCGATTGATGTGGCGATAAATCAACCGATCTCCTGCATGATGGATGTTGTAGCGTTCCTCATCCCTCCTCTTCTTTTCCACACTCGTCAGTAAATGGGCCACATAAACTTCGTCCTTGATTAACATCACCTTGGCCAAATTAAAAAGCGCTGCCTTTGTGGCTTGGTATTGCAGTTCCAACCGGTCTTTGTGATAGACAGAAAGAACTTTTTCTACATAATTTTTCGCATAAGCTACGTTTTCATATTGAATGAGATCGTAAACACGAAGGGCAAAATGACGCAAGGTCTCATCGTCTAAAACCAATTGTGTCAAGGCTCCCTGAACGATCTCCCGATAAACCTTGGAGCGGTAACTTCCCTGCCAACCCCGACCTAGAATTTTTTCTTTCTCTTCAAAAAGAGCTTGAAAACCTTTGGGCTGATTTTGCTTCTCAAAAAATTCTCTCGAAAGAACCATGCGCCGACCTACATTAAAAGCCAAAATATTTCTCTTCAAATCGCTGTGAATGGTATCTTGAATCGCCCCCAAAATACTTTCCAGACTCAAAGGGAGTAACCCCTTTTGAAAGGCCGCACCCAGCATCACCAAATTGACGTAGAGCTTAGATCCCAAGTATTTTTCTGAAACGTCCGAGAAATCAAAACCGTCATAATAATCCTTGCGCGTGTATTTCTTCAGCAACCCTTCTAATTCGTCAAGTGAAAAATGGTCCAGGCCCATGAGACTTCGAATGGTGGGCGTTTTGTATAAATTAACAAAGGCCACGGTCCGGTCCGGACTTCCCATGCGTAAATGCATTCGAGAATCCAAGGCCCGAACGGCCTCCAAGGCGTCTAATCCCCAGAGCAAATCGGCCTTTCCATTGGGAATCACTTGAGAAACAGGCAAAGGTCCCTTGAGAAAACTGATTTCGGAATAGACCCCTCCGTTGCGAATCGCTAAACCCTTCTTGTCGCAGAAAAGGACGTGATAACCTTCCTTCATCCCGGCATGAACCAAGATAGAAGTGAGAACCCCAATTCCCATTCCTCCCACGCCCGCAACATAAGTGTGCCACTGGTCCTTGATTTTCCAATAGACGGGTGAAGAAAAATGATCCAGATCCAATTTTTTCAAACGATCTTCCGGTTTCCCCGATCGCTTCACAATCACCTTTTCAAAAGAGGGGCAGACCTTGACCTTGGTGCAAGCGGTATCTGCCACACAAGTGGAAAGATCCGTCACAATTTTGGGACCGTAATCCGTCTCCTCCACCGTGAGTCCGGGACATCCTGTAGATTTCGTACACTCCAAACAATATTCGCAAACTTGAGGTGTGATATTGACAAATTCTTCCCTAGGCAAATACCCCTTCTCCCGAATGGTCCGACCCTTCTCTCGACGAACCCGGCGGTGATAGGTAATACCGCATTCTTTATCCGCAATTAGAACCTTGACACCGTCCTGTAAAATGGTCTCTTCCAAAATGTCCCGATACTGCGTCCGATAAGCCGGATTAACCCGCATCACTGGAATGGTGCCATCATGCGTCATCCCCTTCAAAACATGCTCGATGTCCTGGGCAAAGGTAGGACGGCCTAAAATATCGGTATCAGACTCAGGCGTGGGCTGATGACCCGTCATGGCCGTGGTTTTATTATCCAAAATAATGTAGGTGATATCTTGATGATTCTTGACCGAATCAGAAATGGCCGCCATACCGCTGTGAAAAAAGGTGGAGTCTCCCATGAACACCACTTGCTTATTCACAATAAAAGGATCAATGCCTGCCCCTGTTCCCCCGCCCAGACCCATGCCAGAATAATTGTGCATCAATTCTTGATTGGGCTCGAACATCAACATGGTATAACAGCCGGTATCCCCATGAAAAAGCAAGTCCACGGGATTTGTTTCATGACGAGCTTTCATGTATTTGGGATCCCGAAAATCTTTCTTAATTTCGATCAGCACACTAGAAGAATCGCGGTGGGGACATCCCGGACAAAAAGTCGGCGTGCGAAGAGGTATTTCAGCAGAAAAATTTCCTACCGCTTCAATCAAGGCCAATTCACTTTTGATCCTTGCCTTATTCATTCCCTCAACAGGAAATCGCAAAAAGAGCGGGCCCAAATGTTCTATCAAAATAGAGGGATTGAGCCCACGTGTGGCTGGAATGCCAGAAAGTCCTTCCGGAAAAGATTTTCCCCAGATTTTCGGTGAAATCCAATTGGAATGCCTTTGAGAAGCATCCTTCAAAAGAGAAGTGATTTGCTCTTCAATAAATCCTCTCTTCTCTTCAATCACAATAATGTTTTTCACCTGATTGGCAAAATCCAAAACCAATTCTGGATCCAGAGGATACGTAATCCCTAATTTTAAAATGGGAAAATGCGCCTGAAGCCCCATTTCCAAAAGCGCATGTTCCAAATAGCTGTACGCGAGACCCGAACTGACGAATCCAAAATCGCTCAGGCCTTGAGCAGGATAATGAATGACATTCACCCTTTTTTCGCGACATAAACGATGAAGCTCTCTAAAGCGCCCCTCTAAATCTTCTTCTCGACGTGCAGTTCGGGGCGGCAAAAGAACCGTATCGGCCACCGGAATTTTTCGCGTGTCTAATTCCACTTTGTGATGAAGGTTAATGCGAGGATACTGGTTCGGATAAACCTCGACCATGCCTCCTCCATCCGCTTGATTGGTCGTGACAAGATAAAGAATATAGAGGTTGGAATCCCGAGACAGTTCAAACGCCCATCTCACCCAGTCTTTTAATTCCTGAAAAGAACTGGGCTCCATCACGGGAACTTGAAGATGCCGAGAAATAAATCGGGTATCGGCTGGCACCTGTGTGCTGTCGGTCCAAGGGTCATCGCCTACGACCACAATAGCCCCGCCTTTTTTCCCAAATTTAGAAAGATTTCCCAGGGCCAAACCGTCTGAGGCCACATGCGCCCCGACGCTTTTCATCACGGCCATGGCGCGAATGTCTTCCATCTGGGACCCATTCAGGCGGGCTACGCTCAAGGCCTCATTGTTGGCGAGCTGGGCCAAAATCCCATGCTCCAGCAAAAGCTCCTTGATGCTGGAGGCCACATCAAAAACGTCCGCTACAGGTGACCCCGGATAACCCGTCATCAGGCTCACCCCAGCCTCCAAGGCCCCTTTCACAAGAAGCTCATTGCCGTTAAAAACCTCTAGCCCTTCTGATTTCGTAAAACGCTTGTCCATCATTTTTTACTCGTCGTTAGCCCGCATTTCATCTGAAAATAGTCTTTAGTTATTCTTATACAATAAGTTATGATGACTTGTAGTCGCCCGATTCATCGGGCAGCCCCATAAATGGGGCGACTACAAGGGTGATTTTCATCCCCCTTTGTGACTGAAAGGATCCCCGATAAAAACACTCGGGGATGACAAGCTGTAGGCATTTTGAGCTCGTGATGAGAAATGCGGTTTAGTCGCTCGTCATTCGTATTTCGTACAGATTGCAACCCAATATCCATTATACAGTATTTTACGGGTATTAGGATGGTTTCGTAACAGTTCCACGCCAACCCAATTTCTCTCGAAGAATTTCAAAATAGCAATTTTTCAGTCGAATCAAAGGAATGGTCCTTGCGCCCTCTTTGATCTCGACCGCATCCCCTTCCTTTAAATCAAGCCCGAGCTGGCCATCCAAGGTGAGACCCACTCCCTGGGAGCTCGAGGTCAATTGAACACGAACAGTCTGGTCATGAGAAAGGACCAAAGGACGGTTCGAGAGCGTGTGAGGGCAAATAGGTGTGATGAGCATCACCTGACAATGAGGAACCACGATAGGTCCACCGCCTGAAAGGGAATGGGCCGTAGAGCCCGTTGGCGTCGCAACAATCAAACCGTCCGAACGATAAGTGGTCAAATATTCTTCATCCACAAAAACATCCAGGCTGAGCATCCGAGAAAGGGCCCCCTTGGTAATCACCGCATCATTCAGAGCCTCGTAAGACCGCTCCTTCCCCCCTTTTCGAAGGCGGCGAATTTGCAGCGTCTCCCGTTCATCTATTTCAAAATCACTTTTTAGAATTTTCCCGAAGCCCTTCAAAAATTCTGCTGCTGAAAATTCCGTCAAAAAACCCAAGCCACCTAAATTCACACCCAAGACAGGCAAATTCGGCCGAGAGACACGCTTCACTGCCTGAAGCAAAGTTCCATCCCCCCCCAAGGCCACCAAAATATCGGCCTCGCGGGTCAACTGGGTATCCGTTCGATAAAGATCCTTTCGCGCCAAAGACAAGGCCAAAAAGCGATCCAAAAAGATCATCACGTCTTTCTTACGAGAGATTTTCTTGAGCAGTTTCCCCACCACTCGAGGGGCATGAATTTTATGGGGGTTTGAAAGAATGGCAATTTTCATATTAAAAGGCTATCAAAGTCAGGGCTATTTTGCTATCTTTAGTCAAAGATCATAAAAAGGAAATACCATGGACCCCATTTTAGAAATTTTAGAGAAAGACGCTCGGCTCAAGCCAGAAGAAATCGCCAAAATGGTCAAAAGAAATGTAGTCGAGATTAAAAAACTCATCCAAAAATATGAGAAGGAACGGGTGATTTTACGCTACAAAACCGTTCTGAATAAAGAGCTTTTAAGAAATTCCAGCGAGGTGAGGGCCTTGATCGAAGTCAAGGTCACCCCCCAAAGAGACGTTGGCTTTGATGCCATTGCCACGCGTATTTATCAATTTCCGGAGGTGAGAAGCTGCTACCTCATGTCCGGCGGCTACGATCTTCTCGTCACAGTCGAAGGGAAAGACCTTCAATCGGTAGCCTCCTTTGTTTCTGAAAAATTGTCCACCCTGGAGAATGTGCATGGAACGGTCACCCATTTTCTCTTAAAAAAATACAAAGAGGACGGAGACATTCTGCGCTCACGGGAAGAAGATAAACGGATTGCCATTTCATTTTAGCGTACAGCGTACAGCGTATAGCGTTTAGCGTACAGGAAAAACAAAACTTCTTTTTGCTGTACGCTATCTGCTAAACGCCAAAAAGAACGATGTGAAAAACGACTTAAATCAATATCTTAACAAGCAAGTCCAGGCCCTTCCCCCTTCCGGCATCCGAGCGTTTTTCGAGCTGGTCATTGGGATGAAAGACATCATTTCTCTGGGCGTTGGGGAACCTGATTTCGACACCCCGTGGGCCATTCGTGAATCTGCCATTTATTCGATTGAACATGGCCATACCACCTACACCTCTAACAAAGGGCTTTTGCAATTAAGAAACGAGATCGCAAAATATCTCCGGGGAAAATTCAAGTTGGATTATGACCCTGAAAATGAAATCCTCATCACGGTAGGGGTGAGCGAGGCTATGGATTTGGCTGTGCGAGCCCTTCTCAATCCCCGCGACACCGTCCTCATTCCGGAACCTTGCTATGTCTCTTATTCTCCCATTGTTTCTTTAGCCGGGGGAAATCCTCAATATCTTTCCACGCGAAAAGAAGAAAAGTTTAAGCTGCGCCTGCAAGACCTCGAAAAAATAAAAGGCGCCAAACCCAAGGTACTGATTTTAAATTATCCCTCTAATCCGACAGGCACTTCTTATTCTAAAAAGGAATTAGAGGCCATTGCAAAAACGATTCACAAAATGAATCTCTTTGTCATCAGCGATGAAATTTATTCGGATCTCTCTTATGAAACACCGCACACGGCCTTCGCGAGCCTTCCTCAAATGAAAGACAGAACGCTTCTCGTGAATGGATTCTCAAAAGGTTATGCCATGACGGGCTGGCGTATCGGATATGCTGCTGGGCCTCGTCCCCTCCTAGACGCCATGACCAAAATCCATCAATATACGATCATGTGCGCTCCCATCATGGGACAATGGGCCGCTTGTGAAGCCCTCAAAAATGGGGAAACCGCCATTTCAAACATGCGCAAGGAATACGAACGGCGAAGAAATTTTATCGTAGACGGCCTCAACAAAATAGGCCTTGAATGCCACCACCCGGAAGGCGCCTTTTACGCGTTTCCCTCTATTCAAAAAACAGGGATGGATTCAATGAACTTCGCAAAAAAATTGCTCGAAAAAGAAAAGGTCGCTGTGGTGCCTGGAACTGCCTTTGGTCCCTCCGGAGAAGGCTTTGTCCGTCTTTCCTATGCAACCGGAATGGATAAGATTAAAGAAGCGCTTTTAAGAATGAGAAGATTTATTAAGAGTTAAGATGCCAGATGATGCTTCATAACTCCCCCCACCCCTCAAAACAAACTTCACAGGAACTTCCAGAACCCTTGATAAACCTCGTGAAAATTTCCATTCCTGAATCGTATGAAGAGCAGACGCATCCAATATTTCACGCCCAGAAGATTGAGAAACTGAAACACTCGAAACTTGACCCTCTTCATTCACGGCCACCTTCAACAAAACCTCTCCCTCCCATCCCTTTAAAAGAGCCATTCGCGGATAAGGAGGGACCGGATTTCCAGAAATGCCACTATCTGTGTCAGGAACCCCCAGGGTTTGAGAAGAAGGAATATTCAAAGAGGAAGTGGCGGCGGGTTGAGACGAACTCCTGTTTGTGTCATCCCGAGGAACATCGCAACGAGGGATCCTTTTCCTAGAATTAAAAGGCAAGATTTCTCCTCCGATTTCGATCGGGGTCGAAATGACAGCGGAATCCACCTTGTTTGAATCTGCTGTCACTTTCTTTTCAATATTCTTCTCAACCCCCTCCCTCCCCACACTTACAATCTCAACCTCAACGCTTCCCATCCCTCTTTGGACAGAAAATGGCTTCTCCCCAAAATCATGTAGGAATAGCCCCCACGCTGTCAAACCTAGACCCGCATGCAGAAAGGTTGAAAGGGCTAAAAAGAATGGTTTCATCTTTAAAACCGTCGTTCGTTGTCTGTCGTTCGTCATCCGTCAGTCGTTTCAACGAAATACGAGTAACGAACGACGGACGACGGCATTTAAAATTCTCCCCTGACTCCTCCAAACACCAAAATCCCGGGCGCAGGAAAGCCGGAGGCCTCTTCATAATCGTCATCGAGCAGGTTTTCAACTCGCACATACGGCGCCCAATGCTCATTCACCTGATAAGAAACAGCCACATCCAACTTCACATAACCTTCCAACTCCTTGTCAAAATCCGGCCGGGATCCTACAAACGTCGCATCGGTTGAGAGAGTCCACTCTTGCCATTTTAAGATAGCACCCACCGAGCCGCTGTCATCTGGCCTACGAATCAGGGGCTCTCCCGTCACATCATTTTCAGCATCCAAATGCGTCCAACTTCCCTTGAGTGTCAAACACTCCCAAGGCTTCACGAACCCAGAAAGTTCAAGCCCATCAATGCTCGCCTCAGAAATATTATTTGCCCTGGAAACAAAGGGATCCAATGAAATGACTTCTGAATCAATCAAATCATCGTAATCCGTCTGAAAATAAGCAAAATCGATCCCGACCTTTTCCTTTAAAAATGTCTGCTCAAAACCCGCTTCCCATCCTTGCGATTCCTCAGGCTTCAAATCGGGATTTCCATAATCCGGAAAAACGAGTTCATTCACACTGGGTGAGCGGAAACCCTCTCCCCAGCTGGCCTTGAGCTTGGTTTGGGGAAAAATCCAAAAGGCCCCTGACACCTTGGGAGAGACCTCCCCCCCAAAAATGCTATTCTCATCATACCTGACTCCTGGCACGATAAAAACGCGATCCCAAAAATTAAACTGATCCTGGAAATAAAATGCAAAATTATTGGGATCTTCTTCAAAGGGATAATCCGATCCAAAGGCATTGCCCGTCGTCGTGTTTTTCCCAAACAAATCTTGATATTCAAACCCCGCCGTCAGGGTCTGAAGATCACCCCAGAAAAAATTGTGCTGCCACTCGACGGTGCTCATTTCATTCGTGATACGGCTAAGCGTTTCCACGCCCACTTCATCCGGATTCAAAGGATCCCGATCCTTGAGAAATTCATGATTGAAAGAAAGTGTCAATTGATGTTCCCACCCACTCGTCAGCCAATGGTCTATCTTCAACGCCACCCACTCAGAATCCGTCTCAAGAGAACGGTTGGGATCAGGAATCGTAATTCCAAAATCCTGAATCTCTTTTTCGGCCCTCCCCACACGAGAAATAAGATCCAATCTTAACTGATCCGAGACATCCACTCCCGCATTCCCCGTCCACTGAAAATTCTCGTAGGCATCGTTGTCAAACTCTCCCTCCGTGGTGAGATAAGAATAGGTAGACGAAAGATCCACCCTACCTTTCTTCCCCGAAAAACCTGCAAACCCTCGCGCCGTCTCATCCATCCCGCCTTCACCTTCAAAGAACAAACGGGGCCTCCCCTCTCCTTTTTTCGTAATAATATGGATGACGCCCCCCATGGCCTCGGAGCCATACAGAGCACTTTGGATCCCTCGAACAATTTCAATGCGGTCCACATGATCCACCCTCAAATGGCCAAAATCGAAACTTCCCACCGTCGGTGCATTCACCTCCACCCCATCCATCAAGACCAGCGTTTGTGCACTCGTTGCACCCCGCAAAAACGTCGTCGCATTAGCCCCTTGTGTGCCATTTCTCACCACGAATACACCCGGCACATTTCGCAAAGACTCTTCGACCATCTCTTCATGTCGATCAGAGATCTCACCCGAATCGACCACAGAGTAAGACTGCGTCACATGACTCACCGGCGTTTCGAGTTTTGTAGCCGTCACAATCACGGGTTCTGTTTTCTGGACCTCGTCTCCCCAAGACGGTAAATAAAATCCTAAAGACAAAATCAACGCCAAAGAACTTTTAAAAAAATGTCTTCCCTTCATATCCCCTCCTCGTTCTTATAAGATTTTCAAAACCAAACGAAACACCATCACACTCACCATCACACTCACTTCCATCGTCTCTTCAAAAAGGAAAAAATATTTCTTGAAGAATCGTAAACCCATGGCCAAAAGAGCGACCGCCACCCCAAACACAAAAATCCCCAGGGGGCCACAGGCCAAGGCCAAAGAAAGGCAAATAAAGGAAGCCCATAACACATCTTCCCATTCCCACCCTTTTGGCTTCGCATCCCTTATCTTCCAAGCCCAGGCCCCACTGGAAAAAGTTGTCATAAAAATCAAGCTCATCCATCTCAAGGGAAAAGGGACGAGACACAAAATCACCCCTTTCAAAAGCGTCCAGAAAAGCGTTTCAAAAAAATGAGACGAGAAACTCAATAAGTTTTCTAGGCCGCGAGAATACTTAAGCCCCATCCAGCCAAAGAGCAAAATTCCATTCGCCAAGAAAAGTGGAACACAGCCCCTCAGCATCTGGTCCAGATACACCAACACCACACCCGCAAAAATCCCAATCACAGGAAAATAGGCGAGGGCCCGCGACTTCACCTCTTCAGAAGGCTCCGTCTTTCCCAAATGGACACAGGTCAAAAATTGAAGTGCTTGCCTAAATGAATTCATTTTTTCGTCGTTCGTTGTTCGTCGTTGGTCGTTCGTATTTCGTAGATACTAAACTTAGAGAAAAGAGAACCTGAGGGATAAAAAAGAGGACAAAAAAACCCATCTCTTCGCATTCATACGAAGAATGGGTTTAAAATCTCATGAGTTCTAAAAAGAGATACGTCTGCATCTTGCCTTCCCCTCGAAGGTCTCACACCCTAGACAAATGATTTTTCACTTGCCCGGGTCATTGATTATTTTTTTATTCACCCAGGTCTTCTGGCTCCCCAGCCCTTTTGACTGCCTTCCCAATCCAACCCAATGTCAGACCAGTGGCTCCTTCTTCGTCAAAAGGTTCCTTTCTCTTTCGAGAAAGGACTAGGTTACAGCGGCGGGGCCGCTCCGGATTCTAACCGGATTCCCTTAGAGTAAACGCGACCAGTAAACTCCATCTCCAAAATATTGTCAATAAAAAATGAGGGTGGCCCCAAGGAAAGGGTGTGGGAAAAACGAGCAAATCTTTCCCATGGGCTATAAAGTTGTGATAAAGTTTCAACTATGAAATGGCTTTGTCTCACCCTCGGGGGTATTGCAGGAACATTCGCCCGCTATGTCTTGGCGGGTCTGGTCTATGAAATCACAGGAACGAGTTTTCCCTACGGGACCCTGATCGTGAATCTCACAGGCTGCCTTATCATCGGTTTTTTAGCAGCCCTGTCCGAAGAAAAATTTCTCTTGGGACCGAACGCGAGATTTCTCCTCATGGTTGGTTTCTGCGGAGCTTTCACCACTTTCTCTACCTTCATTCTAGAAACATCTCATTTGATCAAAGACGGGGAAAATCTCAGGGCACTCTGGAATGTTTTTTCAAGTATCATGATCGGTTTTTTTATTTTTAGATTGGGTTTTTTTATCGGAGAAGTTGTTTAACAAATAATAAGGAGCTCCCATGCGCCTCCCATCAGATGGAAAATTGTTGAGAATCTTTATCGGCGAGCAAGATGTCTGGCAGGGCCAACCTCTTTATGAGGCCATTGTCCATTTGGCCAAACGAGAAGGCATGGCAGGCGCGACCGCTATCAAAGGCTTCATGGGCTTTGGCTGCAAAAGCCATCTGCACACAACCAAACTTTTGAGGCTTTCAGAAGATTTACCCATCATCATAGAATTGGTAGACAGCGAAGAGAAAATATCAAAATTTCTCCCCCATTTAGACGAGATGGTGAAAGAAGGCCTGATCACCCTTGAAAAGGTCAATGTGATCCTGTACCGCGCACCAGGGGTTTAAACCATCTTGCATATTCTCTCAAATACGTTAGAATAAGAATAGACAATCCAAGCTGGGAGTTCCCATGAAGACGGAAACGGTTGTTGGGCTTCAAATTAAAGCAGGAGAGAAAGTTCCAATATTTCCTCTTCCGAACGCCATTCTCTTTCCTCACGTGGAACTTCAATTGTACATCTTCGAACCCAGATACCAACAAATGTTGGAGGATTGCGTCAAAGGCCATTCCCTCATGGCCGTATCACTTCTCAAAAAAGGGTGGGAATCCCATCAAGAGCCCTTCCCCGCCTACGATGTGGTCGGAGTGGGCTATGTGAAACTCTCGATTCAAAACACGGAAGGTCATTCTAATATCATCTTGAAAGGCATCGGCCGAGCGAAAATCTCAGAATATATTCAGCGCGACCCTTATCCAATCGCGAAAGTCATACCCATCGAAAAGGCCTCTGAAAGCTCTCAAGAAATCACCTGGCGAACGCGGAAACTCTCAAAACTCTTCACTGAAAAAATTTTCCGAACCAAAAAATCATCGGATGAAGAAATAAGATCCTTTGAAAAAATCACGGACCCGGAAGAACTTTCAGACATCGTTGCCTTCACAGCCAATCTGGATTATCACACCAAGCAAGAATTGCTCGAAACCTTTGATTTAAAGGACCGCCTCGACCGCCTGATTCAAATTTTAGAATCTGAGCTGCGTCTTTTGAAGGCGCAAGATAATAGCTAATTTTCTTCAAAAAAAGAAATTGATCAACCCTCCAAGAATCAGAATCTGAGGCACACAAAGAGCAATCATCCACCATGCTGTTTTCCTTCCCAAATTCGTCCACACCAAGCCAATCTCTGTATAATCCGTCGCCACGCCCGCCATCAAGAAAACAAAACTGTTTCCCAAGGCCCCTGTCTGCCGATAAATTTCAAAAGCCAAGGGAGCCGTTCCCTCGGAGCATACCTCCAGAATCGCAGCAAAAAGAAGTGTAACCCCCAACCCCATTAAAGAAGGCCCTAGAAGGTGATGAAACAAATGGGATGGCACATAGGCAGAAATTAAACTGGCCAAGATAAACCCGATCAGAATCCACCAAAGAACCATCTGCGAAAGCTCCCACACCCCTCGGAGAATGCCTCTGACATCCTTCCAAAGAACTTCCAAACTGAAATGATATTCTTGCCAGCGACGCTTCACATCTCCCAAAATCGAAAAATTTTCATCTACTGGAACCTCATGAATATTTTTCTCTATCAAACCTCGAACCTCCAATTTTTGAAAAACAAGCCCCGTCACAATCGCCACGATCAAGGCACAAAAAATAATCAGAACCCCTTTGACCCCAAAAAAACCGACAAGAAGGAGCGTCACCGGTAAATTGGCCCAGGGACTGGCCAAAAGAAAACTCACCACGGCAGGTCCCCCTGCCCCCTTTTTATGAAGCTCCATCGCAAGCGCCAAAATCCCATGGCTGCAAGCACTCATCAAAAGCCCCAGCCCAACTGAATAAAAAATGGTGCGCTTACGGCGACGCGCCAAATATTTCGAAATATAAATTTTAGGAATATAATAATCGATCACACCGCCCAATATCATCCCAGCGAGCAGGGCCCACCAAATCATTCTCACATAACGCCAAAAAGCGATCTGAAAAGGATGAAGCCATGGAATAAAACATCCAAAGAGTAAAAGCGTCGCTAAAAAGATCAAAGTAACGATCAATTTATTTTTATACCAGACTGCTTTTTTAAGAGCCGTTTGGCAACAAGCATGGCTGTTTGGAACCGATTGATTTGATTGCATATCTATTGATTATATCACGATCTTTTATCTAAGAGCCTATCCCCTCACTCTCGAGTGTAATGCTTGTCAAACATAATGCTTGACAAACATCATGTTTATGAAGCATTATATTTGCATGTACAGCTTCTGGGATAGAGAACGGGAATTCTTAAAGGCAAAACGTTTCATTCACAAGACAGGATTTGGCTACGTCACGGGACGCCGCCGCATTGGGAAAAGCGCCTTTCTAACCAAACTCTGCCGAGAGGAAGGAGGCCTCTACCATCAAGCGGTTGAGGGAGAACCCCAACAACAATTGCTGCATTTGGCAGAAGAATGGAAAGAATCCCTCCCCCTCTTTCGAGAAATAAAACCAAAGACATGGAGTGAATTTTTCGCCCTTCTCTCAAAAGAAAACCTTCCCAAAATATTGATCTTTGATGAATTTCCCTATTGGGTCGAGAGTGACCCAACCCTCCCCAGCTTTCTGCAAAAATGGATTGACCATGAACTCCCAAAAAAGAAAACCTTTATCTGGATGTCCGGATCTTCTCAATCCATGCTGCACTCTCAATTCTTAAACCAGGGATCTCCTTTGTACGGTCGCGCCACAGCACATATTCATTTAGAGCCCATGCCTTTTCACTGGTTTTGTAAGGCACTCGACTACCCGCTTCACGACCCTGTGTCCTTCGAGAGATATTGTTTAGTAGGCGGCGTTCCATACTATTGGAAGCTCATGCCATCAGGATCCGTCATTGATCAGGCTCACACGCTTTACTTTGAGCCTACAGCCATTCTCTCAGAAGAGCCTAAACACTTGATTCAGGATGAAGGCATCACGGGAACCATTCCGAAAGCTATTCTAGATTTGATCGGACGAGGTGTCTCCAAACCCAGCGAACTGGGAGCTCGAATTGGAACGGCTCAAGGAAACCTGTCCAGACCTCTGGCCCTTCTTCTGGATGTTAACCTCATTTCAAAAGAGCTCCCCTTCGGTGAATCTTCCAGAACAACCAAAAGGGTTCTTTACACCCTTCAAGATCCTGCTCTGTCTTTTTACTATGGGACTTACCTTCCCTTCAGAGAACGCTGGAACAAGATTACACCTCCAGAAAAAAAGAATCTTCTTCATCTTCATGCATCAAAGCAATGGGAAATTTTTTGCCGTCAAGCCTACGGAGGATCCCGTTATTGGGAAGAAGACGTTGAAATAGATCTGATTTCACTTCAGAAGGATGGGCATAAAACATTGGTTGCAGAGTGCAAATGGAGTGATCTTTCAAAAAAGGAAGAAAAGAACTTACTTGAAGACCTTCAATATCGCTTCGCCAAAACAAAAATTGCAGAAAAATTGGCCCCTATAGATTTTAAAATCTTTTCAAAAAAAGACCTGCAAGAAATCGCAAAAACAGAAGCTTCAGAAAAAGCAGTGAATGGCACCTAGTGTTTAGTGTATAGTGTGTCTCATTATTCTTTCATACGCACCATCCCCCATTCCCTGTTTTGAAGGGGGGCGATTAGCTCAGCTGGTAGAGCGCCACGTTTACACCGTGGATGTCAGAGGTTCGAGCCCTCTATCGCCCAAGCTGTCACAAGAATTTGCATCTGGGTATGAGTTGTCCCCCCCCCTTTTTTTAGACATGTCTCCAGGAAATAATCCTATGATTCTTATATTGAAAAGATTCATCACCCGCATAGAATACACCGCAATTTCTTAAGCGAATATCCTGAGAAATAGATCTAAATTTATCAACTTGTTCAACATAACGGCCGTCAAATGTTTCTGAAGCCTTGATTTCATAGGCGTCTATGTTTAAGCCGTCTTCAATGAGAATATCAATCTCAAGCTTATTGGACTCTCGCCAGTAATAGAGTTTAGAAGATAACTGATGATGGTTAATGGTTTTAAATAAGTCTGCAACAATGAAATTTTCAAATAGGGCTCCCTTGAGTGGATGCGTAACAATCTCCTCGGGTGAGCGTATCCCTAAGAGGTAGCAAAGTAACCCCGTATCCGTGAAATAGAGTTTGGGTCTCTTGATAATCCGTTTATTAAAATTTTTAAAGTAGGGCCTGAGTGTAATGATTTGAAACGAAGCCTCCAAAATTGAAAGCCAACGCCCCACGGTTGTATGAGAGACAGCGCCATCATTGGCTAGAGATGCCTGGTCTAAGATTTGTCCACAGCGTCCCGCACAAAGAGAAAAGAAGCGTCGATAACTTTCCAAATCTCCAATGTTAATAACGGATCTTACATCCCTTTCCAAATAGGTTTGAATATAATTTCCAATCCATTCCCTGGGTTCCAAATGTTGATCATGGATTCGAGGGTAAAGTCCTGAAAAAAGGATCTCATAAAGGTCGTCCTTTTTAGATGACTCGAGCAGCTTTAAATCATTCCTGTTGAAAAAATGATGTTCAGGGTCGTCTTGTAACTCACTCAGTGTGAAAGGCATTAAATGGTGGATACTCACCCTTCCTGCGAGCGATTGTCCGATCGCTTCCAACAACAAGAAATTTTGTGATCCCGTCAAAATAAACTGACCGGGTTTTTGCCTTTGATCCACAATTCCTTGAATATAGGAAAAAAGATCGGGAACCCTTTGAGCTTCATCAATGATGACGCCCTTTGAATATCTATTCAAAAAACCTTTAGGATCGCTTAAGGCAAACTCTCGATCTACTGGATTTTCCAACAAGACATATTCATGGTTTGGAAATAGGGATTTTACCAGGGTTGTTTTTCCAGATTGTCTGGGGCCTGTTAGGCTAATCACAGGATAATGTCGACTTGACTCTATAAGGGCTTTACTGATGCTACGTAGTTTCATAGTGTTATATTAATATATGCAAAATGAATATTCAATAGTTATATTGCATAAGCAGATATTTCCTTATTTCTTCTTCTCTTTAAAAATCAACGAAGCCGCGACGGATACAGTTAAGACCAGCGCAATCAAGGCAAGCGTAAAGCCTGTTGGAATTTCAAAAATGCGGGAGATCATTAATTTAATCCCGACAAAGGTCAAAATCACACAAATCCCGATTTTCAAGAATCTAAAAAGATCCATGACCCCCGCCAGCATGAAATAAAGCGCCCTTAAGCCTAAAATGGCAAAAATATTAGAGCTGTATACGATAAAAAGATCTCGTGAAATTCCAATCACAGCGGGAACAGAATCGAGCGCAAAAATTAAGTCACTGGTTTCAATTAAAATAAGAACAATAAAAAGGGGTGTTGCAAACCATTTTCCATTTTCCTTGATGAAAAACTTTTGATCTGGAGATTGTGTGCTTACAGGCATAAACAATCGAAAGAAACGCACCGCCCAATTTCGATCGGGCTCAAATTCACTTTCTTCATCGAACAAGATTTTTAGCGCTGCAAAAATCAGAAGCCCCCCAAACACATAAATCATCCAGTGAAAAAGATTGAACAGGGTAACTCCGGTCGCGACAAAAAAAGCTCGCATCACTACAGCGCCCAGAATGCCCCATTTCAAAACGCGGGGCTGATGAAGGGATTTCACCCGAAAATGAGAAAAGATCATCACGAAGACAAAAAGATTATCAACCGAGAGGGATTCTTCGACCACATAACCGGTTAGAAATTCAAGGGCCTTCCCTGAACCTTTGAGGTAAAAAACAACCCCATCAAAAACCAGGGCGAGCGCCACCCAGATCAAAACCCAAAAACCTGCTTCTCGAATCGAGATCTCGCTGTCACGGCGATTGGCAATGAACAAATCTATGCTCAAGGCTGCGCACACAAGAAAGCCAAAAAGGGCCCAAAGAAAAAGATCTACTTGAAACACATCATACCTCTTTACGAAACAATCCCCTGAGCCACAGGAACTGCCGTAGCCGCAAGAACCCCATAGCCTTCCAAGACATGGATCAAAGGAAGCGCTGCCTCAGGGATTTGGAAACCAACTCATTATATAAGACATCCTGACCTAAACCCAGCAATTTCAATTGAATTTATAAGAGGGTCATAGGATAATCTTCTCATTATGAAAATATCAATTTCAATGATCTTTCGAGATCATCGTGTGCGATGAAAGTTCTCCCCATCATGCTTTTTTTGTAGTCGCCCGATTCATCGGGCAATCCATGCAAGGGGCACACGGCAGCCCCATAAATGGGGCGACTACATAATGAACCTCACTTTCATAGCAAAAATTATTTATATTTTTTTAATTGTCTCATCTCTATCCATTCAAGGATGCGGAAAGAAAGAAAATGAAAATTCTTCTTCACAAACTCCCACATCCCAAAATAACAAGCCTACTCTTTCCATAGATCCCCAAAAAACGGGAACGATTTCAGGAAAAGTTTTATTCAAGGGACAAGCCCTCCAGCCTAAAGAACTTCCCATGGGCGGCAATCCCGAATGCAGCACTTTTCATCAAGGGAAGGCCTATAGCGAAGAGCTTTTGGTCAAAGACGGCGCCCTGCAAAATGTGTTTATTTACATTAAAGAAGGTCTTGAACAATATTCCTTCACGCCCCCTCAGGAACCTGTAAAATTAAATCAAGCGAAATGCCTCTATTCACCGCACGTGGTTGGAGTTCAGGTCAACCAACCTTTTATCTTGGTGAACAGCGATCCTACCCTTCACAATGTTCACTCCTATTCTCAAGCGAATGAAACCTGGAATGTAGGCATGCCCTTTGAGGGGATGGAAGTGACAAAAACCTTTTCAAAATCTGAAATCATGATTACCTTAAAATGTGACCTACACCCCTGGATGATAGGCTACGTGGTAGTTCTCAACCATCCTTATTTTGCAGTCACGGATGCCCAAGGACATTTTGAAATTAAAAATCTACCTCCTGGAAAATACGTGATAGAAGCCTGGCATGAAAAGCTGGGAACTCAAGATCAAACCATTGAAATCAATGCCCAAGAAACAAAAGAACTCGAATTTTCATTCGAGTTCTCGTCTAAAAAATAAAGCTTTTCCTCAAAACTAGAAGTCTGCCCCTGCTTTGTTAGAAACCTTAATCAAATGCCACGCAATCGCAACACCGACTGCGAGAACAATGGGCAAATACCAAATCTTAAATTCAGGGAAATGGCCTGCCGCCCCCATTCCAAAAAGCATGGGAATGGAAAGATACGTATTGGTTCGAGAAGCCAAATAGGCTCGCTTCACAAGCCCCGCCATTTCAGCTGGAGCCTGACCCGCTTTGATCCAAGAAATGATTTTCTTTTGAGCGGGCCAAATGATAAACCAAACGTTAAACCACATAATGGTTCCTAAAAGTCCGCCGAAAGAAATCCATTTTCCCCAAGTAGAGGTGAAAAGTCCACCGACTCCCATTAAACCCCCATTGCTGCCAATAAAAATCTTCCAAACGATATAGAGAACACCCGAGAGAAAAGTGAACATGGCACCCCACCTGAACCAGAAAAGGGCTCGAGGCGCAAGCTGAGGAACCACCTTTTTCTTTGTATCGGCGTCCATCGTCTTCGCGAAAGGAACATTCACAAAATTAAAAAAGTACAAATGACCGATCCAGGTAATTCCAGCGATAAAATGAATCCATCGCAAAAGGAATAAAACATGAATATGCGCTTCGGCTGACATATTTCTCCCCCCTTTGAATAAAATGGAATGAATAGAGCCAAATTTTCTCACAACTTATACGAAAATCAACCATTATTCTTGCATCCGATTTATATTTACTATGATTTGAAATATCGTATTATTTTAAATTATGTTTAGAAGAATATTCTCCTTACCTAAAACCAAAAGCTTTTAATCATAGGCGTTTTCCACCGAACGACAGAAACTCACCAACCTTCTCTGAAGGGCATTGTATTGTGAGTATGCATCTGACGTCGTCTTTTCCAAAAGCTTGTAAAGTTCGTGATGGGGAGGACTGGATTCTCTGTCTATCAAAGCATTTGGAATATCTATTCCCAAAAAACGCAATCGGGGAGCAGCCATGAATACCAATAAGGCATGAGTCGTATGGGGGTGCCCTTGTGAAATGTCTTCTAGCCCCCGATTGACCAATTCCCAACCCGGAACATTTTCAAAATCATGGTTTCTCATGAATTGAACTCCTAAACTGGTCAAGTTTCTCTTTCAACTTTTGGGGTTCAATCCCAGGATATCTAATCAACTGAGGCTGTATCTGGTTAAAAAGATCCATCAGTTTATCCATATCTACGGAGTGACCCACGAAATGTTCTGCATCCTTCAAATCCATTTCCCACCCGCGTTCAACTTTTGCCAGAACCTGGCTGTACAAGTCATAGTGATAAAAAGATACCTTGCCTACTCTTTTAATAAAAACACTGCGCGATTCCCAACCAGGCAAAGGAGGAAGAAAATGATCAGGAGAGGCAAGCTCGATGTTAATATGCAACTTTTCTTTTAGATCCCGAATGGCTTTGTATACTTCATCCGTGTCCGGTTCAAACTTTAAATCTGCATCGATCGTACTGGACCGAAAACCCAGTAGGACTGCTGTTGTTCCACCGACAAAGTAGACATTCGTATCTTGAGAGATTTTCTCTCCAAAGACCCTCATCAATTTATCAATTTTATTTTGATCAGAGATCTCACGCATACAGGGTCCTATGGGCTTATTGAAAATAATTGTACCATGTTCGCACTGTTATTGAATTCAAATTCCAAGCGTGCTATTCTTCTCGAATGATTGAGGAGAATTTTATTTATGGAAAATGCCTTCGCCCCTGAAAATTTTTACAAAAATTTTGTTTCAAAAGTGGATGTTGCAAGAAAAAAATTTAAACGGCCTTTGACCTTGGCCGAAAAAATCTTGGCCGCTCATGCAACGGATTTGAATCATCAGGAATTTAAACGTGGGGAAAGCTATCTTGTTCTCGCCCCTGATCGTGTGGCCATGCAGGATGCCACGGCCCAAATGGCCATTTTGCAATTCATGTTGGCAGGTCGAAAAACAGTGGCCTCTCCCACCACCGTTCATTGCGATCATCTGATTCAAGCCCGAATAGGGGCTGCTCAAGATATGCAGCAAGCACTCAAAGTCAATGAAGAGGTTTATGATTTTTTGAGAAGCGCCTCTCAAAAATATGGCATCGGTTTTTGGAATCCGGGCGCGGGGATCATTCATCAAGTGATTTTTGAAAATTATGCCATGCCCGGGCTCCTTATGATCGGGACAGACTCTCACACCCCCAATGGCGGTGGAGTGGCCATGCTTGCAATTGGGGTGGGAGGTTCAGACGCAGCAGATGTCATGTCAGGTCTTCCTTGGGAAGTGAAATGCCCCAAACTCATCGGCGTTCATTTAAAAGGAACTCTCAATGGCTGGACTGCCTCTAAAGATGTGATTCTAAAACTTTGCGGGATTCTGACCACCAGCGGCGGAACAGACAAAATCATTGAATATTTTGGACCTGGGACGCGCTCTATCAGCGCCACAGGTAAAGGGACCATCACCAATATGGGAGCTGAACTCGGAGCCACCACTTCCATTTTCCCTTACGATGAAAGAATCGAGACTTACTTAAAGGCAACACGCCGCGGAGAAATTGTCACAGCACTAGAACCTTTTCAAAAAGAGCTTCAGGCCGATCCCGAAATCGAAAAAAATCCCAAAGATTTTTTTGATGAAATTGTCGAAATTGATTTATCTACTTTAGAACCTTATGTGGTCGGCCCTCATTCCCCTGACGTAGCAAGACCCATTTCACAAATGGCCAAAGAGGTGGAGGAGAAGAAATATCCAAGCCATCTCTCAGCCGCTCTGATCGGGAGCTGCACCAATTCTTCTTATGAAGACATTGGACGCGCCGCCGCCGTTGCAGCCGAAGCCAAATCTCTCGGACTCAAGGCAAAATCTTATTTTCTCATCACGCCCGGCTCATACCAAATTCACAACACCATTCAAAGAGATGGACAGTTGAAAACGCTCACAGAAATGGGCGGAACTGTTTTGGCAAATGCCTGCGGCCCTTGCATTGGACAATGGAAACGTGATGACATTAAACCGGGCACAGCCAATTCTATTATTACCTCCTTCAATCGAAATTTTCCAAAGCGCAATGATGGTAACGCAGAGACACTGGCCTTTATTGGGAGCCCAGAGCTTGTGACTGCCATGGCACTGGCCGGCGATTTACGCTTCAATCCTCTCAAGGATACTTTAACAGCGCCTAATGGGCAAAAAGTGAAACTGACGCCCCCGTCGGCCCCTGAACTTCCTTCAAAAGGATTTGTCGAGGGAGAACAGGGATTTATTGCTCCCATTCCAGAATCAGAAAGAGCAAAAATTGAGATTGAAGTTGCTCCCCAAAGTGAGCGCCTGGAACTTTTGAAACCTTTTGAAAAATGGGACGGCCGAGATTTTGAAAAACTTGTCATTCTCATCAAAGCCAAAGGACAATGCACCACAGACCATATTTCTCCCGCAGGTCCCTGGCTCAAATACCGAGGGCACTTGGACAAAATTAGCGACAACATGTTTTCGGGGGCCATTAATTCTTTCAATGGAGAAACGGGCATTGGGAAAGACATTTTAGATGGGCAAATCAAGAATTTTTCTGCCATCGCTCGGCATTATCAAGCCAATCACTTAGGCTGGGTGGCTATCGGCGACCAAAATTATGGAGAGGGCTCAAGTCGTGAGCATGCAGCCATGTCTCCCCGACTTCTCGGCTGCAAAGCCGTCATCGCCAAAAGCTTTGCCCGTCTGCATGAGACCAATCTTAAAAAGCAAGGGATTCTCCCTTTTAAATTTTCTAGCTTAACAGACTATGATCGAATCAAAGAAGATGATAGGATCAGTTTGAAAGATTTAGCAAAATTGACTCCAGGAAAATTTGTGACAGCAACCCTCCATCGTGCAGACGGAAAAACCGAAACGCTTGAACTCCAGCATTCATTGACTCCAGACCAAATTGAATGGTTTAAAGCGGGCTCGGCACTAAACTTGATTCGTTCAAAAGAAAAAGAAATTAAAAGTGAAAAGTGAAAAATTAAAAGTTACAATCGAGCATCGAGAATCAACATATTTTTAAGGAGACTAACATGATTA